>CAYZTL010000004.1:0-222932 GCA_964481465.1 uncultured Anaerolineales bacterium | reverse complement strand
GATCTCCAACCCCACGTTCAGCGCAGGTGGCGGCGTGTCGGTGGCGGTCGCCGTATCCGTGGGCGTTTCCGTAGCTGTGGGGGAGGGGGTGGGTGTGGAGGTGGGGGGTTCCCCTTCCACCGTGAATGTGCCGGAGACCTGCCACTCCCAGCCCAGGAAGAGCACGACCATGTATTCCCCCGGCTGCCATGCTTCGGCATTCGGATCCCAGTCTGTGTATCCATATCCGCCGCTGCCGCCGTCCCAAGGGAGGGTTTCGTAATACACTGGGTCCCCGTTCCGATACCAGACCGCGGTCCACTGCACCTTGTCCTCCATTTTTGCATAACTGAAGACGCCGTACATGTGACCCACCGGGTTGCTGAAGACGGTATCCGGATTGATGGGGTTATATTCATCATCCACCCCCTGGTTAGAGAAAGTCAAAGGGCTGAAGGCGGCTTCAGCGGGAGGGGTTAATCGGCCTTCGAATTCGTCCTCCACATCCGGGGGGATGAAGGGCGTAGGGGATTCAGCTGGGGTTAAGGTGATGGTCGGCGTCAGGGTGATGGAGGGGGTGAGGGTAATGGAAGGGGTGAGAGTGATGGTCGGTGTGATCGTTGGAGTGGGTGAGGGGGTGATGAAGCGGTAAGCCACCGGTTCGCCGTACAAATAGAGCAACACACCCAAGATGACGGAGAAAATCGCCGTGAGGATCAAGCGCCAGCCGCGCATGATTTTCCTGCGCCGCATGCGGAAAAACTTCACTTCCCGACCGGAAAGGATGGCGCGGATCCCGCTGATGAAGCTGAGCAGGAAGGTGATGCCGAGGATGATCAGGGCGGCTTGGATGCCAGATCGAATGTCAAGAGACATAAGTACCTATTGGTCTGATTGGACGACCTGGTTTTGCAGGGTTCCGATACCATCGATGGACATTTCCACAAGGTCGCCCGCTTTGAGGGGGGATACGCCTTCCGGAGTACCGGTGAGGATGACATCGCCGGGGTAGAGGGTCATGAACGATGAAGCGAAGGCGATCAACTGTTCGACGGTGAAAACCATATCCCGGGTGGAAGCCATCTGACGTAGGTCCCCGTTGACATGGCAGGAGATCATAGCGTCCGCAGGGTTGAAGTTGGTTTCGATCCAGGGACCAAGGGGTGCGAAGGTGTCAAAGCCTTTAGCCCGGGTCCAGAGCAAATCCTGGCGTTGAAAGTCACGCTCCGTGACGTCATTGCCGATTGTATAGCCCAAAATATGCTCCTGGGCTTCCTCCGCGGAGATCCAACGCCCTTTTATCCCGATGACCACGACCAGTTCCGCTTCCTCTTCCACACGGGAAGCTTGGGGCGGAATGACGATTTCATCCCCGGGGCCGATCACCGCGGAGGGCGGTTTGAAAAACAGAACGGGCACTTCCGGGACCTCAGCGTCATGTTCAGCGGCGTGGGCAGCGTAGTTGCGGGCCACGCAGATGACTTTGCTGGGCAGGGTGGGGGGCAGAAGCCGGACATCTTCTAGGGGAATATCTGCTTCTTCGCGTTGAAAGGATTCAAAGGGATTGCCCAGGATGGGTCCTACTTTATCATCTAAAAGCCATCCGAATTGGGGTTCACTGTCTCCGATTTGGTAGCGGAGGATGCGCATAAAGACCTCCTTCCACGAGAGTGTACGCAGAAAGTGTATCACATCTGGGTGGGCTGTGTTAGATTGGAACGGAAGTTAGGTTTAATCGTGGTGAATCGTATCCCCTACCAAAAACGATCCCTGCGGGTTATAATGCGGGTGCTGGGGCGGTTAGCTCAGCTGGTGAGAGCGCCTCCCTTACAAGGAGGAGGTCGTTGGTTCGAGTCCAATACCGCCCACTGACCAAACCAAAGGTCTGGCTTGAGAGATTGGGGAAAAAACCCAATCTCTATTTTTTTCAACATTCCATGTTGCTTACCCAAGAATGGGACAAACGCCCATTCTCTTTTGCTAATTTAATCTAAACAGGGATTGTTTGGATATAAGAAAGCCCCAACCTACCTGGGTTTCTTCAACACCTACATATCACCCGATGGGGCTGAAACTTATAAACGGATCACAGACCCACAATACTGACAGGTTATGTTTTCCATCCCTCGCAGCACAACTTGATGGATCTTACCGCCGCAGTTGGGGCATTTGGTGGGTGCTTCTTTAACTTTTTCCGCTGCTTCCTTATCTATGGGGATTGCCCGCGTGGCGTCAAATTCCTTGGCTTTGGCGCGGTTGATTAGAGACGTCCATTCGTCGCCTCGCTGCCAAATATGTAAATGCACTGCGTTAAAGGGTGCACCGCTTCCAAAGCGCACCTCAAGGTAATCATCTTTATTCAAGAAACCCTCTTTGCGAGATTTCGTATCCTCAATCAGCGCCAGAGGAACATCCCAGAGCAGCTCTTGGACCAATTCTTTCTCCGTGGGCACAAAAAGGACCTTTTTGGTGGTAACCTTTTCCTTCTGCTCAAATATTAGGCGCTGGTCCGTTAGATACAGAACGCCTTCCGGATCCTCTTTGCGCTGTTTCCCGCTTTTCGCCCACACCGCCTTTACAGCCATGATCCCCGATTCGGTCGCCAGCAGATTGAAACTCGCTTCGCTGAGTTCCGTCAGCATCCAATCCAGTTCATCCAGGTGGTGGAATACTTTTTGGACATCGCTGCTGAACTGGTCAAACATCCCTTGGATGCTCCTTTCCGCTGCCTCAACCCGGTTTTCTAACGATTCCAGCTTCGGTTTGAGCTGGTTCACCCGAGTCTGCAGGGTTTTTGGATGCCCCCTCTCTCCCGCCAGTTGGGAGATTTGTCTCTCCAGAGGACGCAAAGATCGCGTTAAAGCGTCCGCTTCTTTTTCGGTTTGTTCCTGAAGGTCGGGCGCGATCCGGCCCCATTCTTTCTCAAAATCTGCTGCCTTCTCTTCCAGGTCTTTCTCAAAAGCATACCCGCGTCCGCGCAAAGACGCAATCCGCCGATCCATGCCATGGACCAAGGTCCCAAGATCCTCCACTTGATCCCGAATCCCAGACAGGCGCACGGATGTCTGTAAATCACGCAAGGAATATTGCAGGTTTTGAATGTCATTCTTCACTTGCTCAGTTAGGCTTTGTTCTGGCATGTCATCTCCTTATAAAACACCCGAATGTCTTTATTCTACCTGAATTTCCTGTTTCAGAAATAAGGAAATTTACCCGGTAAATGGAAACAATGATCGCATTGAGACTGGTCATGTGATCTTTGATGGCCACTGTCGCAGTCCTGTAATTTACCTACAAGGTAACGGAGTAAAAATTCAAACATCGGAGGTTGGTGATATTTCCATTAAGTCACCCCGAGGTCATTTTATGTCCCCCTTGTAGGTAAAATGGCTGAGCGTTTTCAAAGTTTGTCTTGGAAGAAGGCTATGGTTCGCAGTATGGCCTGGTCAAAATATGGTGATGCAAGGTTGTGCCCTCCACCTTCGTAGGTGTGGAATTCGTACGCCTTGTCGTGTTCTTGTAAGGCTCGAACCAAATCCAGCGAGTAAAGAATGCTGACCACCTGGTCGTCCTCCGCGTGGTGGATCTGGAGAGGGCTGTTGAGGTATTCAATATGTTCCGTGAGGGATACAGCCTTCCAGAATTCAACACCGGAGTCGGGTCGACCGTAGGTTTCGAAGATCTGGCGTGACCGCTGCATCGAATTTGAGGACTCCGGGTCTTCCGGCGTGGGTGGCGGTCTGTATGTATTGTCGCTGATCCCGTATTTGACGAAATCGTCATAACTGTACACCGCTCCAGACCAGATCACCCCAGCCTGGATCTCCGGTTCAATCAACATCGCTCGAAGCACCAGGTTGCCAGCCATGCTGTGCCCCCACATCCCAATCCCCTGGGGATCGACGAAATCAAGTTTTTGTAAACTCTTGAGGGCGGATATGGCATCAATGGTATAGCCGGGCGAGAAATAGGATCCAGTTGGCTGCCCCTCCGATCGTCCATGACCCCGGTAATCGATCTTGAAGACCACAAAACCGCTGCTGGCCAGGTAATCCACATAGGCTTCATAGCGTTCTGTGGTCTGGTATTCGGTGGGTGGGATGTACCCGTGATTGAAGACAATCGCTTTATGGCCCCCTTGTGGAGGATCGCCCAAAGGGATGGTCAACAGGCCGTATATTTTAAACCCCTCAGAAAGGTAACTGACGATATGGCGATGGTATTTGTTATTTCGGGGAAGTGTTTCCTCAAAGGTGATCTCGCTGCCCACGATCTCCAAATCGCGCAGATACTGGATGGTCAGATCTTCCCCGAATGCAAAGGGGATCTCTGTCTCTGTTGAGGTAGGCAGGTCTGTTTCGGTGGGGACAACTGTCTCCGTAGGCGTGGGAGAGGGAACCGTTGAGGTGGTGGGTGTGTGAGTCGGGGTCCTGGTTGCTGTTGTAGAAATCGTCCCTGCTGGCGGCGGAGAGGGTTGCAGGTCAGGGTTCCCGGATGGGGGTATGAATAATGTGCTGCACCCCGCAGTAAAAACCAGAAGAATAACCGCCACAAACCGATAAAACCTTTTCATCACATTAACACCTGATCCTATCTTCAGATGGAGGATACTTATCAATCATGCTACAAATGATTATTCTCGCTGTCCCTCGTCATCTCCCACCAGCTCCAGCTGCCTTTGGTAAAGCTTGCTGTACAATCCATCCTGGGCCAGCAAATCTCGATGGCTACCCACTTCACGGATATGACCTTCTTCTAGAGCGATGATCTTATCCGCATCCCTGATGGTGCTCAAGCGGTGGGCGATCACCAGCGCCGTGCGGCCTTTCATGACTTCCTCCAAAGCCTGCTGGATAAGATATTCCGCTTCAGCATCCACGGAAGAGGTCGCTTCATCGAGGATGAGGATGCGCGGATCAGCCAGAATAGCCCGTGCCAGCGATAACCTTTGCTTTTGCCCGCCGCTCAATTTCACTCCGCGCTCGCCGATCTCGGTCTCATAGCCCTCCGGTAATCCCTGGATGAAGTCGTGGATGTAGGCTGCCTTGGCTGCCTCAATCATCTCTTCCTCGCTGGCCTCTGGGTTGCCGTAAATAAGGTTTTCCCGTACCGTGGTGTTGAATAAAAACGTGTCCTGGAGGACGACCGCTATGTTTTTGCGGAGGGATTTCACTTCCACATCGCGGAGGTCATGGCCGTCCACCAACACCCGCCCCCGATCCGGATCGTAAAACCTGCATATCAGATTAGCAATGCTGGTCTTCCCCGCCCCACTGGGCCCCACCAGGGCGACCGCCTGGCCCGGTTCCATGCGAAAGGAGATGTCATGGAGGACATTCTGGTCCTCAGCACCGGTTCCTTTTTCTTCGTCCGCGTAGCGAAAATGGACTTGATCAAAGACCACTTCCCCTTTAATCTCATCCAGGACAATGGCATCGGGAGCCTCTTGGATATTAGACTTTCTGTCCAGTAATTCAAAAATGCGTTCCCCGGCGGCGATGGCTTGCTGGAGGGTGTTATCCACTTCCGTCAGGCGCCTGAGGGGTTCATAGAAGGAGATGATGTAGGACAGGAACGCCACCAACGTGCCCAGGGTAAGCCGGCCGTTAATGACCAGACGAGCGCCAAAACCCAGCACAAGCGCGCCCCCCAGGGCGGAGATGAAACGAAAGGCCGGAAAAAACAGGGACCAAGTGCGAATAGCATGGACGCGTTCCTGCAAGTAATCCTGGCTGACCTGGCGAAAGCTCCTCAGCTCCTCCTCTTCCTGTTCGAAGGCTTTCACCACGCGGATCCCCGTCAACTTGTCCTGCAGGCTGGCGTTGATGTCCCCCAGCCGGTCCCGTACCCGGCGGTAGATAGGCCGGGCGCGGTGATTGAAAACCCACAGACCCCCGGCCAAGAGGGGTAAGGGTGTGAGCATCACCAGGGCCAGCTTCCAATCGAGGACCAGGAGCACGATGGATGCCCCCACCAAACGGAGCAAATCCGCCAGAGTGAGTGCCACGCCGTGGGTGATGAATCTCTCCATGACATTGACATCGTTGGTGGCCCGGGACATGAGCTCCCCCGTCGAGGAACTTTCAAAAAAGGACAGCGAAAGCTGTTGCAGGTGGTGGTAGAGACGGACCCGCAAGTCGAATATGAACTTCTCTCCGATCACATGGCGTAAATAGAGATCGCCAAAATCAACGATCCGGGTCGAGGCATGGACGGCGATTAATATAACGATCAAACCAACCAAGCGATCCAGATTGCCCTCTCCGATGACCTGGTCGATGACCTGCTTTTGAATAAGCGGGGGAAGTAAGGATAAGCCGGTTTTAAATAAAAGCAAAACACTGACAACGATCAGCGTTTTCCAATAAGGGCGCACATTTTTTAAAAGGCGTTTCAATACATCCATGACAATCGGCTCCTCTTCATTTTGGTAACGAACCATACCCATAAGCTCGGGTAACCAGATGGGCTTGTTATGGGCAGCAGGATGCTGAGGATACCCCATCTGAAGCCTTGGGAGGGCAGTAAAGCACATTGGATTATATTATGAATAGGTGGGGGAGGTATTAAAAGGATATAAGATGAGTTATCTGCATTATAAACGTGTCGTCCCTCGGATGAGGACGGGTGGTTTTTAATCTGTGGGGAGCCCTGTCCATTTCATATAGGTTTATGGGAGGGTGTTTCGTACTGAATACCTCACTCCCCGATCGGTTTCAGTTTCCCTTCAATGGCTTCGCGCCGGGATTCCAGGAAGGGGGGTAGGACCAATTTCTCACCCAAGGATTCCGGTTCTTCATCGATGGCAAACCCGGGTCCCTCGGTGGCGATCTCAAAGAGAATGCCCGGCGAGACCCGGAAGTAAATGGATGTGAACCAGAAGCGGTCGATGATCTTGGTCACATGTAACCCGGATTGGATGAGCTGAGACCGCCATGCTTCCTGGGCGTCTCGGTCTTTGACTCGAAAAGCGACATGATGCACACCACCCGCGCCCAGTTTCGCGTGCGGCGCATGCGGTTCTTCCAGCAGCCAGACCTCGGATCCCGGTCCGCTACCATCCTGGGTGCGGTAGATCGTGACAGGGGTTTTACCGTCCATCCAGGTTGTTTCATCCACTTCTTCGAAATGAAGGGGGTTTTCCAGGGTTTTCGCCAGGGTGCTTTTCGCCGGCATGGAGAGGACCACGCTGTAAAAGCCCCGCAAAGCGTAGGGGTCAGGGATATCCGGACGGCTCCAGATCTCCCCTTCAATGGGAGCCCCTTTGTCATCCACCAGGTACAACTGCTGGCCTTCGGGATCTTGAAAAGCGATCAAGTCGCGACTGTAAAATGAGGCTGATCGAATTTCCTGCGCCCCTTCATCAGCCAACCGTTTTGCCCAAAAATCAAGTGTACCCGCGCCGGAGACGCGAAACGCCGTACCTGTGATGCTCTTCGTCCCCCGCTGGTTAGGGCCGATGTGGGGCCAATCGAAGAAGGTGATGTCGGTTCCCGGGGTCCCCAATTTATCCGCATAAAATAGGTGATAGGCGGAGGTGTCATCTTGATTGACCGTTTTCTTAACCAACCGCAGTCCCAAAACTTGGGTATAGAATTCTAGATTACTTTTTACGTCAGCCGTGACCGCCGTGACATGGTGTAAACCGCTAAGCTGCATGGGACCTCCCTTAAAAACTGTGTTATTCACCTGTTAGATGTCCTGACCCAGGGTAATCTTACCAACTTTGGATGACTATATTTGAAGTCAGGATGTATGATATTTGGGTCTGCAAGCTAAAGGGAATACACTGCGCAGGTTTTTATGCTTTGCTTCGCAAAGCCGTGTTAAAATCGGAGGTGAAGAAAGCGGTTACAATGATTATAAAGGGAACACAAATGCTGACACTCATCCGGGGTGGAGGGGATCTGGCCAGCGGGATCGCCCTCCGCTTACACCGCTCAGGATTGTGCATAGTGATCACCGAGCTCCCCCAGCCGCTCACCGTCCGGCGTCTGGTGTCTTTTGCGGAAGCGGTTCCTGAAGGGGAATGGACGGTGGAAGGCGTGACGGCACGACGGGTCGATCACCCGGATGCTGTGCCTTCCATTTTAGAGAGGGGGATGATCCCGGTCCTGGTGGATCCGGATCTGGCTTTCCTTTCTGCGTTGAACCCCCAGGTGGTGGTGGATGCGCGGATGAGGAAACGACCGCCGGAAGTCGGGAAAGAGATCGCCCCGCTAGTGATCGGCTTGGGACCCGGATTTGACGCCGGCCTGAACTGCCATGCGGCAATCGAGACCAACCGGGGGCATAATTTAGGGCGCGTATACTGGCAGGGCGCGCCGGAAGCGGACACCGGGCTCCCCGGCGAGGTCATGGGGTATCGCTCAGAGAGGGTGCTCCGTTCTCCCGCCGAAGGATTTCTGCAAACCCACGCGGAGATCGGTGACCTGCTTGAGGAGGGCCAGATCATCGCTGAAGTGGCTGGCATGATGGTCAAATCTCCTTTCCTTGGCGCGCTGCGGGGGTTGCTGCGGGAGGGGACGAAGGTGAAAAAGGGCGTGAAGATCGGCGATGTGGACCCCCGCGGCGATCCCAGTTACAGCCGGATCGTATCGGATAAAGCCCGTTCTTTAGGTGGAGCGGTCCTGGAAGCCATCCTGTCTCGACGAGAACTGCGCCCTTTATTATGGAATTAAAATACGGCCTACGGTTAAGACGCTCTTCTCATATCGCTTTGGTCGGGGCGGGGGGAAAGACCACGGCGTTCTTTCAGCTTGCAGGGGAATATGCGTGCACCGTTTTAGCGACCACGACCACCCATCTGGCGGTCGAGCAGCTGGCGCTCGCTGACCGGCATTTTCAAGTCCATACTGGAAGGGAGATCCCTTCTTTGAGGGAGGGATACAGAGGTCAAACCCTGCTCTATACCGGATCTATGATTGATGGGGAAAAAAGAGTACAGGGGGTGACGGAAACGGTGCTGGAAGCGCTTCGCAAAGCTGCCAAAGAACATCAATTGCCCTTGTTGATCGAAGCGGACGGCGCCCGCCGGCTGCCGCTGAAAGCCCCGGCGGATCACGAGCCCCCCATCCCTGCTTTTGTGAATACGGTGATCGTCTTGGCGGGGTTGTCGGGGCTGGGGAAGCCATTGAGAGAGGACTCTGTCCACCGCCCCCAATTGTTCGGGGAGATCGCTGGGCTCCCAGCGGGAGAACTCATCCAAATCCAGCACTTGAAACGGGTTTTGCTCTCCTCTCAAGGCGGTCTGAAGAACATCCCTCCCCAGGCCCGGAAGATACTTCTCCTCAACCAGGCGGATACCCTGGGATCGACAGCCGGGTTGAAGCCACTGATAGGGGATTTATTAGAGGCGTACCAGGCGGTAGGGATCGCTTCCTTAGGTGCAGATGGAAAAGTGCTCGCTGTGCATGAACCCGTGGCGGGTGTTGTTTTAGCGGCTGGTGGATCAGAGCGATATGGAGAGTCCAAGCAGCTGCTGCCTTGGCGAGGAGAGCCTTTGGTTCATCATGTGACGAAGACGGCCCTGGCAGCGGGTCTGGACCCGGTGATCTTGGTCACAGGCGCGGAGGGGAGCGAGGTCGAGAAGGCGGTAGCGGATTTAAGTGTACAGCCTATTCACAACCCGGCTTGGGAATCAGGGCAAAGCACTTCTGTGCGGGCAGGGGTGAAAGCTCTTCCCCCTCGTGTAGGCGGAGCCGTTTTTCTGCTGGCCGACCAACCCCAGATCCCAGCTGCTCTGGTGCGTGCTCTAAGGGAGATCCATGCGGAAACCCATGCCCCGATCATCGCCACCCGGGTGGAAGGCCAACGGGCAAACCCCGTGCTTTTCGACCGCGATCTGTTTCCACAGCTGACCAAGCTGGAGGGGGATGTAGGGGGTCGTGCACTCTTCGACAGCTACACGCCGATATACATTCCTTGGGATGATGCCGGGATCAAGCTTGACGTGGACACGCCAGCGGATTATCGACGGTTGTTGGAACGGGGACCGGAAGGAGAGGGACCAGAAGAGAGGAATGCCCTTGAGGGACGGTGTTGATTTTTTTGAGAGAACGACTTATTTATAGTACAATATTTGGTGAATGAGAAAGTTAATATCCTGGGAAGGGACAATTGCGGATCTTTATCGCTGCCATAGAAAGGCCCCTGGGATAAGAGGGGGTTGGTATTTTAACTTTCAGTTCTTGATTCGTTTCGATTCACCAAGGTATTGAGCATGGTTTAGGAGTGTTGGAAACCCTGATTGGTCAATGACATGGGTAAACCCTGAACTCCATCTTGATTTATACAAAATGTGAATTCCTATTCGTTAACCTCTACACACTTAGGAAGTGAGAAAGCATGATTGCAGAGGAAGTTTTTCGTTCATTTATCGCTGTGGACATCCCCCCTGGTGTACAGGAAGCTTTGGGGCAGGTGGAAGAGCAGTTAAAGGAAAGGCTGCCCCAAACACCGGTGCGATGGGTTGACCCGGAGAAAATCCATCTCACGTTAAAATTTCTGGGTGATGTCTCAAGAGAGAATTTGGAAATGGTGAAAAAGATCCTTTCCTCCGAAGTGAACAAAAGGCATACCATGGAAATTGGGATTGGGGGTGTGGGTGCCTTCCCGAAGATACGCCATCCCCGGGTGATCTGGGTTGGGGTAGAAGCCCCTGAGGAACTCCATGCTTTGCGGCGCGGCATTGAAGACGGTGTGGCGCGGTTGGGATATGAATACGACAAATATGATTTCACCCCCCATCTCACCTTGGGCCGGGTATCAAGAAAAGCTTCCTCCCGGGAAGTGAGAAAAGTCGGCAAAGTATTGCACGATTTTCAAGTAGGTTTTATTGGCGTCACTCGGGTCGAAGATGTCCATATTTATCGAAGTGACCTTCAGCCTGACGGGGCGGTGTATACCCGGCTATATACCGCTTCTCTCGCTGAGGAAGATGGGCAGGTCGTTGTATAATACCCAAAACGATAACGTTAATCTGGTTTAGAAAGGAAGGTACGTTCTGGATACATTAGAGTTTGCCCGTTTTATTGTTGACATTTTAGACGAGAAACAAGCGCAGGACATTCATTTACTTGAAATCAAAGAATTATCAGTCATTGCAGATTTTTTTGTGATTTGTTCCGGGAACAGCATACGGTTAGTGAGGGCTTTAATCAGATCCGTCACGGAAGAGGTTAAAAAAGAATACGGCATCGATCCCCGATTGGAAGGGGAACCCCGCTATGGGTGGATGGTTGCGGATTACGGGGATTTGGTCCTGCACATCTTTTCTCCAGAACGGAGAGCGTACTATCGCTTGGATGATTTGTGGGCGGAGGGGAAAACCGTTTTACGGTTGCAGTAACGAAAACGAGAATATGAACAGCATGTAGACAAGAAGTCGGCTCTTTGGATGAGCCGACTTACCAATTAATGGATAAAAGGAGAGGTTAACCTCAGAAAGTGCCTTTATACAATCCACCTTCCACAGGCAGCATCGTTCCGGTGATGTAGCTGGCTGCGGGGGAGAGTAAAAACGCGGCCACGTTTCCAAATTCCTCCGGCGTCCCCATCCGGCCCAATGCGCTGTCCTCAGCTTGTTTGCGGATTTCTTCCTCCATCGTGGTCCCTTTTTGTTCCGCCCTATGGCTCATCAATTCGATGACCCGGTCCGTCTTCGTCCATCCTGGAAGGATGGAATTAAAGCGTATACTTTCCCCACCCAATTCCAAGGCCAGGGTTTTGGTCAAACCGATGGTCGCAGAGCGTATGCTGTTGGAGAGGACCAAATTGGGGATGGGCTGCTTGACTGAGTAGGAGGTCACGGTGAGGACGCTGGCGATGGGGGATTCCTTGAGGAAGGGGAGGGCGGCTTTGATCAGACGAACATGACTCATGAAAGAAAGCTCAATGGCTCGCTGCCAGGTTTCCTCATCAAAAGAGGTGAATTTTCCAGCGGGAGGGCCGCCGGCGTTGGTGAATAATAAATCCAGTCCCCCTAATTTTTCAGCCGCATGTTGGATGATTTGCTTGGCTAATTTCGGGTCTGCGACATCGCCCGGGATGGGAAATACATCCACACCTGTTTCTTCAGCTAAGGTTTGGGCAGCTTCCTTTAATTTTAATTCCGTTCGCCCGTTGATCGCCACCTTGCACCCTTCTTTCGCCAATGCCCGGGCAGCTGCATATCCCAAACCCTGGCTTGATCCGCCAAGGAACGCTTTTTTATCTTTTATTTTCAGGTCCATTCTGTCTCCTTAAATCAATTCAATATATTCTTCTACGATAAACAAGTGAGGGTGGTGTTTTTCTATCCAGGCGACCACCTTCCGAAGCTTGCGTTCGATGTATTTAACGTCATTGCTGACCAAGGTGCAGCCGATCATGGCGTTTTGCCACTGATCTTGATAATCGATTTCAGCGGCGGAAATGTTGAATTCGCGGTGAAGCCGAGTTAACAGAGGTTTGATCTGGCTTCTTTTCTCTTTCAAAGAAGCACAACCTGGGATCCTGAGGTGAATGGTCAACAGTCCAATTCTCATATTCTCCGTTATCTGCGATAGGTCCAGGAGGGGTTTTGGTAGGTTTCCACCAGTAATTCCTCCGCCCGTTTCAGCTCTGACGGCGTGAGTTCTCCCTCTTTGAATTCGATGTACAAGGCTTTTTCGAAACCCTCGGTCAGGGATTGGGCCGCCTTCTCCCAAGAGACGGGGTCATCGCTGATCATCGCCACATTGACTGCCTTTTCCAGCAGGCGTTCTCCAGCCTGTTTTCTGGCCTCTTCATTTTCAAAAGGCAATACCCGGGTGATCCGTGTCAAGTCGCCGTGGAGGGGAAGCGTACCGTGTTGCAAAACCCCCTCCTTCTTCCGCGCTTGGGCGCTGCCAATCAGTTTCTTTCCCTGGATGGTAATTTCAAAATCAGAAGGAATCTGAAAACAGATGGCTTGATCCTCATCAGATGCACCTCGGGGATCAGTGACCACCTGGACGGGAAGGCCAAGCCTCTCCAACCCGAAAAGCAAACCCATAGATAGGCGCTGGTAACTTTCCAATACCCCTCCCTGCAGTCTGGGTTCCTCTTTAGGACCGATGACGGCGTAGGTTAATTCATCGGCATGCAGGATCGCTTTCCCTCCCGTAGGACGGCGAACGAGATCCCAGCCGTTTTCTTGCAGCTGAGTGGTGTCGATATCGGCGATTGGTTGGGCATAACCCAGAGAGATACAAGGGGGCTGCCAACCGTAGAAGCGAAGGGTAGGGGGCACGGATCCCTCACCGATGGCTTCTAAAATGGCGGTATCTACCGCCATATTCCAAGCCCCTTTAGCCGGGGGGGTGTGGAGCAGGCGCCATTGGGCTGGAGGATAGCTGTGGTTTTCTTCACTCATGATGTCCATTATAGTTGATCTTTATCCTCCGCATGCAGAATTTGCAGATGTGGAGAGAGCATGGGAAACCTTTCAACCTGTCTGAGTTGTCGCCAAGATGAAGGCTTGGCTTTACTATACATAGGGGGAGATTGTGGTCTTCCGGCGGTTTTTTCGGAGGGGAAAGGCGATCCAGGCGCGGCTTTTCCCCTCTTTTGAGGAGATTGGAGGTCAGAAAGGCCGAAACTTAACATAATTTTTAAGGTAAAAAGTCCCCAATTAAGTGGTTCTCTGCTTGCAAAATGGGAAATATTCATATATACTGTGGGTAAGTTGTGGGAAAAAGTGGTTAGTTGTGGTTCGCCGGGCAGCCGGCGATCCGTATTTAAGGCGGAATTAGAACAGATGTTCTTGGGACAATACGCTCACTCGCTCGATAGCAAGGGGAGATTGATCGTTCCCGCCCGCTTCCGGGATGAAATCCAGGGAAGTATTTACCTGACCCAAGGATTTGACCAGAATTTGCGTATGCTGCCTGAAGAGACATTTCAAGCCATTTATTCGCGTGTGACGCAGATGAGTTCAACGGATCCGACAGCGCGACAACTTCGCAGGTTAATCTTCTCATCTGCCCAAAAAGTGGACTTGGACAATAACGGACGGATTCTGATTCCAAAGTATTTACGGGATGTGGCGGATTTAGAATCCGAGGCCATCATCGTCGGGGTTGGCGAGTCGATTGAAATATGGTCACCGGAGGCCTGGGAGAAACAGAACCTCATCCTCCAAGATGCGGATGCCAATGCCAAGCGTTTTGCAGCGTTAGACGTTTAGGGCTGGCATTCCATGCTCCATACACCTGTTCTTTACCAAGAAATTATACACGCTTTACAACCCACTTCCCAAGGTTTTTATGTGGATGGGACGGTGGGCACGGGCGGTCACGCATACGGTATCTTGAAAGCAAGTTCACCCGACGGTAAATTGTTAGGGTTGGATCTTGACCCTCAAGCATTAAAGGTAGCCCGCAAAGGATTAATGGAATTTGGGGATCGAGTGATCCTGATCCGTAGTTCGTATACCGCGTTGCGTTCGCACCTTAACAATTTAGATTGGAATACCGTGGATGGTATCCTCCTGGATTTGGGGCTCTCTTCCCTCCAGCTGGATCAACCGGAGCGAGGTTTTTCCTTTCGCCACGCGGGCCCGTTGGACATGCGCTACGATCCATCCCAGCAGGTCACCGCAGCAGATTTGGTCAATAACCTACCTCGCGAGGAGTTAGCGAATTTAATCTACCGTTACGGCGAAGAACGGAACTCCCGGAAGATCGCGGACGCGATTGTCGCGAACCGCCCTCTTGAAACCACGCAAGAACTCGCATTGTTGATTGCAAGGGTTATCGGAACGAAGCCAGACAGCATTCATCCCGCAACACGGACTTTCCAGGCGCTGCGCATCGCTGTCAACAATGAGCTTGAAAATCTCAAAAACGCATTGCCCACAGCGCTGGATTCATTGAACTCAGGAGGGCGGTTGGCGGTGATTGCCTTTCACTCCCTTGAAGACCGGATTGTGAAAACATTCTTTCGCCGAGAGAGCCAAGATTGCATTTGCCCCCCTCAACTGCCTGTTTGTCGGTGTGATCATCAAGCACAGCTGAAAGAGATCTCGCGGCGGCCCATCCGGCCCAGCGAAAAAGAGAGGGAAGAGAACCCCCGTTCTCGAAGCGCCAAGTTGCGTGTAGCCGAAAAATTGTAAGCCTTTGTGGCATAAGGCTTGCAAATTAATTCCTAGAAGGTACATTACCCATTTTAATGACACGAAATTCCGTTATTCATGATGAAAGATTCGTTGATTCAAGCTTATTCAAATTCACCGCGGCGGAAAAAGCTCCAAATTCTAGGAAGTTTTTTCTTGGGTCTGGTCGTCTTGGGTGTGCTGCTCATTTCACACTTGATCATTTCTGCGCGCGTGATTGGCATGGGCCGTCAACTCCAGGAAGCGAAGAATGAAATAGATACCTTGGAGTATAAAAATGTCAATCTTCGCGACCACATTGCCAGATCGAAGCAAATAAAGATCCTGGAAGAACGGGCCCGCGAGATGGGCTTCCGGGCGCCTTTTCCCGGGGAGACATTTTATGTGGAGGTCCCCGGGTTTGAGCAGCGCTACGAAAGAGAACTCAGCATTTCCAAGACGAAACATTCCGCGGAAATCAATATCAGCCGCAGAGAATATCATTTGACGCTGTTGGAATGGATTCAAGAACAGCTGAGTATGATCCTGAGACCTTTTGAGGAATTGTAGCTGTGAAAATTCGGTATAACTGGCGTTACACGTTCATAGCTTCCATTTTCACCCTGGTTGGCTTGACCATCCTCGCTCAAATGGTGCGCATCCAAATCACAGTGGATGTCCAGAACCTGCCGGTGACAGGCAAGATGGGCCAGTGGGAGAAAGCCGCTTCACGGCGAGGGTTGATCTTGGATCGAAATGGCCATCTCCTGGCGGGAAACAAGACGATTTACGCTGTGGATATTCATTTTGATTCCATTGAGGACGGTGAATACGATGGCAATCCCCAAGAACTTGCGGAGAACGCGATATCGATCTTTGAGATTGAAAACGAGTACTTGCTGCAACAGCTAGATCAAGAACAGCGTCCACCTGCCCGGACGATTACCGTGGATCAGTACGCTTCCTCGGAGGAGTTGGTTCAATTCTTGGACTATGTGCAGACTTGGCTTGGCGAGGTTCCCGAAAGCGTCTCCGAAGAAGAGGAAGTGGCGGAAGGGGAACCGAGTAGGAGTGAGACCGACATTGTGGATTGTTCCCTGGTTCCCATTGTAAGCTGTCGACCCCATCTGACGCGCGGTTATCCGGAAGGATCCTTGGCATCCAACGTGCTTGGTTTCGTCCGCCGAGATGAGAAAAGAGGACATCTGGGTGTGGAAGGGAAATATGATAGTTCCCTTTTTGGAAATGACCGCACATTGTGGGCTTTATGGGACCCCCACAAAGCGGACCAAGCTCCGGATCCTGATCATGGGGCGAACATCATCCTGACCATTGACAGTGTCCTGCAGGCGGATGTGGAAGAGATCCTGGATTCTGCTGTGAAAAAGACGAAATCCCAGGCAGGTACAGTTGTGGTCATGCATCCCGAAACGGGAGATATCCTGGCAATGGCTTCCTCTCCGCGAGCGGATGTCAGTCAGTATTGGAAGGAAGAGTACAAGGACATTATCTATAACACGGAGAATGTCTTCAATTACGCCATTAAATCTTACGAACCGGGTTCAGTGGTCAAGGTGCTCACCATGGCGGCAGCGATCGATGCCGGAGAGGTTAAACCGAATACGAAGTTTTTGGATAAAGGCAAGATTGAGATCGGCGGCGTGACCATTCGGAACTGGAATGATGCAGCCTGGGGGCCTCAGACCATGACCACGTGTATGCAGCACTCCCTGAATGTCTGTCTGGTTTGGGTGGCGAAGCAGTTGGAATCGGAGCGGTTTTATTCATATTTTCAGGATTTTGGTTTTGGCCAACTGACGGGCATAGAATTGGCCGGTGAGGTGCCTGGCGCTGTCAAGAATCATCTCAGCCCAGAGTACACCCGCTCGGAGTTGGGTACGAACGCATTTGGTCAGGGGATCGAAATCACTCCTGTGCAGATGGTGAAGGCGATTTCGGCCATCGCCAATGATGGTGAGATGGTCGCGCCCCGGATCATCAGTTCGATCGTCGATGAAGGGTACCAGTATGAACCGCCCAGGACGGTGGTTGGCCATCCCATTACTGCGGAGACAGCGCGGACGATGACGAACATGTTGGCGGAAACGTTAGTAGAGGAATCATCTTTGGCGCTTGTGCCTGGGTATAGTTTGGCAGGAAAAACAGGGACAGCGGAGATTTATGTAAAGGATTTGGGTTATATCAGTGATTTGACAGACGCCTCCTTCGTGGGTTGGGGGCCCACGGATGACCCCAAATTCATCGTCTATGTTTGGCTGCACAAGCCATCGACGTCCATTTGGGGTTCGGAGGTAGCGGCGCCTGTCTTCCGGAGGGTGGTTGAGAAGTTGGTCAATCATCTGGGTATCCCCCCGGACGCGGTTCGGAGTAGTGTTGTGGATTGATATGAGATGATTACGTTGGACATTGTCTTTGAAGCCCTTACAGGCACCTCCCCATCTTGGGTGGATCATGTGATATCGGATGTAAACGTTGATTCCCGCAAGATGATCCCCGGTGCCATGTTCATCGCGGTCCCTGGGGAAAGCGAGGATGGGCATGATTATCTAGACGATGCTTTTAAAAACGGGGCGAGTTTTGCCTTCATCCAACATCAGGTGCCGGATCATTTTCGAGTCATCGACATCCGCCCGGGCCGGGACCTGACCTTATCCGAGCCTGTGGAAACGCCTTTTTGTATTTGGGTGGAGGATTCCATCCAGGCGCTGCAGGAGGTAGCCCGCTTTTGGCGGCGGAAGATCAACGTGCGCGCCATTGGGATTACGGGGAGCGTTGGAAAATCGACCACCAAAGAGCTCGTTACCTCGGTGTTGAAACAGCGGCATAGGACTTTGAAAAATCCCGGAAATTTGAATAACGAGATTGGCCTGCCGATGACAATTTGGCGCATGAGCCACGGTCACGACCGAGCGGTGTTGGAGATGGGATTTTACGTACCCGGGGAGATCAAGTTCCTGTGCGAGATCGCCAAACCCTCTGTGGGCGTGATTACCAATATCGGCACCGTCCACGCGGAAAGGGCGGGTTCGATCGATCAAATTGCAAAGGGGAAGGCGGAGTTGGTGGAAGCTTTACCGGCCGCGCCGGAAGGCGTTGCGATCCTCAATTACGATGATCCTTTGGTCCGGGACATGGCAGGAAAGACAGACGCCCGGATTTTTTATTACGGGTTGGATTCAGAGGCGGATTTGTGGGCGGACAACGTGGAAGGGCTGGGGCTAGATGGAATCCGATTCCGGCTCCATTATCGCGGGGAAACCCTTCACCTCCGGGTTCCCTTGATCGGCCGGCATTCCGTTCATACTGCGCTGCGCGCAGCTGCTGTAGGATTGGTAGAGGGCCTCTCATGGCAGGAGATCATCAATGGCTTACGTACTGGCCATATGCAGTTGCGTTTGGTCGCAGTCAAGGCGGAAAGCGGGGCGTTGCTGTTGGACGATACCTACAACGCCGCACCGCAGTCGATGCTGGCTGCCCTCAATTTGCTGGATGAGATGAGTGGAAGAAAAGTTGCCGTTTTAGGGGATATGCTCGAACTGGGTCCCTATGAGGAAAGAGGACATGAGAAAGTCGGCATCCGGGCTGCAGAAGTGGTGGACGAATTAGTTACAGTTGGTTCCCTGGCGGAGATGATTGCCAGGGCTGCGGCCAGAGCGGGACTCCCGGAAGGGCGGATCACGGTATTAGAGGACAGCGAGGCCGCGATCCTCTATTTGGAGGAAGCCTTGCAGGACGGAGATGTGGTATTGGTCAAAGGATCACGCGGGATGCGTATGGATCGAATCGTCGCTGCGTTGGAGGTCTCGCCGTGACTCAGACCTCGATGGCTTTGGCTCTCTCCGGCTTCAGCTTTTTGCTTACCGTGATTTGGGGTGAGCCGCTGCTGCGGATCCTGCGCCGCTTGAAGATAGGCGAGAGAATCCGAATCGATGGACCGGAGCGGCATTTCTCCAAATTGGGGACACCCACCATGGGTGGTGTGTTGATCCTCTTTCCAGTGGCTCTGTTGACGGTGCTTTTTAACGTGGTATCCATCATGAGCGGTTTCTCGATTTTCGGCAATTCCGTGATGGTGCCCTTGATCGTCCTCATCCTTTTCGCTTTGCTGGGCTCCGTTGATGATTGGTCCAGTTTGCGGGGCAGAAGGTCTGGATTGGGCTTGAGCGCTGTGACGAAATTTGTCATCCAGGTGATCATTGCCACAGGAACCGTATTTGTTTTGAGGAACTTGCTGGATGTGCCCCATCTTTTCCTGCCGGGGTTGGATTTTGAAGTCAACCTGGGTTTGTTTTATTATCCGATCGCGATTTTCATCATCGTGGGGAGTTCCAATGCTGTGAACATCACTGATGGTTTAGACGGTTTGGCGGGGTTGATCTCCGCGACAGCGTTTTCAGCGTATGGCGGCATCGCTTTGATTCAAGGGCAAATTTATTTAGCCCGATTTTGTTTCATCATCGTCGGCGCGTTATTTGGTTTTTTATGGTTCAACGTCCATCCTGCGGAGTTGTTCATGGGTGACACCGGCTCATTAGCCTTAGGCGCCACCTTAGCCGTGGTGGCTTTAATGACCGGGCAGTGGGCGGTCCTGCCCATCATCGCTATCATTCCCGTCAGTGAAACGCTGAGCGATATCATCCAGGTTGCGTTCTTCCAGTTGGCTGGCGGGAAGCGGGTGTTCAAAATGGCGCCCCTCCATCACCATTTTGAGCTCTCCGGTTGGAGCGAAAATCAGATCGTGCAGCGATTTTGGCTGATCAGCCTGGTAGCTGCGTTGATTGGTGTGGCGTTGTCATTGGTATGAATATGAATGAGTGGACGGGCCAGCATGTGGTTATTGTGGGAGCCGCCCGGCAAGGAACGGCCCTTGCGCGTTACTTGTCTAAAAAAGGAGCGCGGGTGACTCTGACCGATCAGAAAGAGTGGGAAGAGATGGAAGAGGTGCGTGAAGAATTAGCCGATATTGATGTGGAATGGGTCCTTGGCGGCCATCCTATAACGTTGTTGGATGATGCCGATGTCCTGGCCCTCTCCGGTGGCGTCCCCTTGACTATTCCCCTGGTTGAAAAGGCCCAGCGGCGCGGGATTCCCCTGACCAACGATTCCCAGATTTTCTTGGAAGATGTACCCTGTCCCGTGATCGGCGTTACCGGTTCCGCGGGAAAAACCACGACCACAGTGCTTTTAGGGCGTATGGTTCAGGAGCAGGTTGGACCGGACCGCACTTGGGTAGGCGGAAATATTGGCAATCCGCTGATTGATGTAGTGGAAGAGATCTCAGCGGAAGATTTCGCTGTGGTGGAATTCTCGAGTTTCCAATTGGAATTGATGTCCATTAGCCCCCAAGTAGCTGCTGTTTTGAATATCACGCCCAACCACCTTGACCGCCACGGGACCATGGAAGCCTACACGGCAGCGAAAGCGCGGATCGTGGCCTATCAAACCGATGAGGATATCGCGGTATTAAACAGAGACGATCCCGGATCGTGGCAATTGAGAGACATCGTGCCCGGCAGTTTGATTAGTTTTGGTTTTCACCCTCCGGAACAGGATCAGGTGGGAACGTATATCAGAGGAAGTATGATCGCTTGGTGGGAAGAAGGGGCGCATCGGGATTTGTTTCCAGTCAGCGAAATCCAGCTGCGCGGCGATCATAACCTTGCCAATGTCCTGGCTGCCTGCGCTTTGGCTCACGGGGTAGGGATCGAACCAGGGGCGATGGCTGCGGGTGTGAGAGGATTTCAGGGAGTGGAACACCGCTTGGAATTTGTCCGCAGCTGGGGAGGGGCGGATTGGTATAACGACTCCATCGCCACCGCACCGGAACGGGTCATTGCGGCCATGCAGTCTTTTTCCGCGCCCTTGGTGCTTTTGGCCGGAGGACAGGACAAAGATTTGCCCTGGGAGGATTTTGCCCGGTTTGTGGAGGTTCAAGTCCGCCATTTGATCTTATTTGGCGAAGCAGTTGGCGTGATTGAAAGGGCGTTGCAGGATGTCCTCTCCGGATACCACGACTTCCCCATTACGCGCTGTGAGACGTTAAAGGATGCCGTTCAAGCAGCAGCGGAGGTCGTCCAGCCCGGAGATGTGGTTTTACTCTCGCCCGGGGGCACGAGTTTTGATGAATTTGAGGATTTTGCTGAGCGCGGAGAGTGTTTTAAACAATGGGTGAACGAACTGAATTGAGGGGCGGATCAAATACGGTCAAGGATATTGCCATCGATATCCCTTTGCTGCTCATCGTGGCAGCGTTGGTGGTTTTCGGTTTGCTCATGCTCTACTCCGCCAGTTGGGATGTCTCATGGAGAGCGTTTAAGGATGTGAATCGTTTCTTTATCCGCCAGTTGGTCTGGCTCGCGATCGGCCTTGTATCTGCGACCATCCTGTACTTCATGGATTACCATCGTTGGGATCGAAATCGGTTCGCGGTGATCGCCATTATCATTGCCATTTTGATGCTCACGATCGTCCTCTTCGTCGGGAAAGGAAGCGCGCGAAGTTTATTTGGCGGGAAATCCGTCCAACCCTCCGAGTTAGCGAAACTGGTCATCGTCATTTATCTGGCCGTGTGGCTGAATTCGAAAGGAGAGAAGATCAAGCAAGTGGGCTTTGGGCTCATTCCCTTGGGGAGTATCTTGGGGGTAGTGGGAGGGTTAATCGCCATCCAGACGGACGTGAGTGCGTCGGTGACGGTGTTCTTTTTAGGCTTGCTGCTCTTTTTCATGGCCGGAGGATCCTTCCTCCAGATCCTGATCTTATTGATCGGTTCCGGAGGTTTGGGTGCAGCGATTGTGGCTTACCGAAAACCGGAAGTAAGCCAGCGGATCGTCGATTTCTGGGTTGGTCTCAAAGATGTCAATACGATCGGGTCGGAGCAAATTGAGAAGTCGTTTACCGCCTTCATCAACGGAGGTTGGTTTGGCGTGGGACTGGGGCGTGGAGTTGCCAAACTGGTGCTCTTGCCCGTCCCTCACACGGACAGCATCTTCGCTGTGGTGGGGGAAGAGCTGGGCGTCTTCGGTGCCAGCTGTCTGGTGTTGTTATTTGGTTTGTTCTTATGGCGGGGGATGGTAATTTCCAGAAAAGCTGCAGATGGCCTGGGTTCGTTGATGGCGGCTGGTTTGACGTTTTGGATCGTCTTCGAAGCCTTTGTGAATATCGCGGTGATCATCGGTTTACTGCCGGTGGCTGGCAATCCACTCCCCTTTGTCAGTTTGGGAGGATCCAATCTCGTGGTTACCATGTCTGCCGTGGGTTTAATCTTGGGCGTAGGCCGGTATGCAGAAGTGGAGAGGAAAAAACAAGAACGGAGGTCTCTAGGTGCGGTTGTTGATTTGCGCGGGCGGGACGGGCGGAGGCGTATACCCAGCCATGGCCGTTCTCCAGTCACTCAGAGAAGACATTAAACCCAAGATCGCTTTGGAAGATATTTTGTGGGTAGGTGGGGTCGGCGGTATGGAGAAGGAAATCGTGCAAAGAAAAGGCATTCGATTTCAAAACGTTCATGCAGCAGGTCTGCATGGGGTGGGATTAACATCCCTGCCCAGCAATATGGCCCAGCTGGTCAAAGGGTTTTTTGAAGCCAGGGAGATCCTGCGCGGGTTCAAGCCCCAAGCCATGCTGTTTACGGGCGGATATGTGGCAGCCCCTGTCGCTTTGGCGGGTTGCTCGGTCCCCAGCGTGCTTTATGTGCCGGATATTGAACCGGGATTGGCTTTAAAAACCCTGGCCCGCTTCGCGGATGCCATCGCCGTCACCACCGAGGATTCGATAGGATATTTTTCTGACCGGAAAAGGGTTGAAGTCTCCGGGTACCCTGTTCGCTCGGATCTCAAAGGGTGGAACCGGGAAGACGCCTTCCAAGCCTTGGAATTATCCCCTCAAGAGCCGGTTCTCTTGGTTTTTGGAGGGTCCAAAGGGGCCAGGTCTATCAATCAAGCCCTCATGGGTTGTCTGCCCGCGCTGCTGGAAGACGTGCAAATCATCCATATCTCTGGCCACCTGGACTGGGATGTGGTCGAGGAAGCGCGGAAGGATCTCCCCCCGCATTTTCAGGAGCGCTACCGGGCTTACCCTTACCTCCACGAGCGCATGGGCGCTGCGCTTACCGCAGCTGATCTGGCCCTATCGCGGGCCGGGGCGTCCATATTGGGGGAGTTTCCCGCCTTCAAGTTGCCGGCGATTTTGGTGCCTTATCCGCATGCCTGGCGCTATCAAAAGGTCAATGCAGCCTACCTGGCCGACCGTGGGGCTGCTGTTGTCATCGACGACGAGAGGCTGCCAGAGGAACTGCTGCCTAGCGTTCGCGTGCTCTTGGTGGATGATCAACGAAGACAGGAAATGAGGGCGAAAATGGGTGAATTAGCCCGCCCACATGCTGCTGAGACTATCGGTCAGTTGTTGATAGAAGTAGGAAGGAAAAAAGGAGATCGAGAATGATATCCATCATGTATGCCTTTTGGCTCTTCCTGATCCTGTTTGGGTTGATCGGCGCTATGCGTGGGTGGGCGAAGGAATTATTAGTCATTTTCAGCATCATTTTGGCTTTATTTTTGATTTACGTTTTGGAGCATTTCACGTCCTATGTGCAATCGTTCCGGGAAGTATTGGCGAGGGTTGAAAACCTGGATGCCCACACGGGATTCACCAACCTTCCTCCGTTAATCCAGGAAGAGCTGCAAACCCAATTTTGGATTCGGGCCGCAATTGTGGGCGTCTTGGCTTTCTTTGGCTATCAAACACCTCGTTTGGCCACGCTGCAGGAAAAAGCACGCCGGGAAAAGGTTCAGGATGTGCTCTTTGGCCTCATCCTCGGTCTTATCAGCGGATATTTCATCGTCGGAACATTGTGGTGGTACATGAACGCTGCCCTCTACCCCTTTGCGCCGTATATTACCGCGCCAAAGCCTGGTGACCCGATGGGGGAAGCCGCTTTGCGGGCTTTGAACTATTTTCCCCCTGTCTTCGCCAGCAACCAAATTGGTTTATTCGTCGCTGTGGTGATTTCATTCATGTTTGTCCTGGTGGTGTTTATCTGATGGAACACGTGCATTTGATCGGTATTGGTGGGACTGGACTCTCAGCCATCGCTCGCGTTTTACTCGAGCGGGGGTACCGGGTCACGGGTTCGGATCTCAACTACTCGCCCCTGGCGGAGTCCTTAGATCAAGATGGTGCGGTAGTGTACACTGGCCACCAGGCGGAACAAGTGGAGGGAGCAGATGTTGTCGTCCGTTCTTCCGCCGTGCCGGAAGAAAATGTCGAAGTCCAGGCTGCACTGCATGCGGGAATCCCAGTGATGAAGCGTTCAGAATTCCTGGGACAATTGACCCGGGATGACAGGGTTGTGGCTGTCGCGGGGAGCCATGGAAAGACGACCACCACGGCCATGCTGGCTTGGATTTTGATGGAGCTTGATCAAGATCCATCCTTCATCGTTGGGGGAGTGGTGAATAACCTCTCCACCAACGCCCGGTCCGGGAAAAGCCCTTTGTTTGTCATCGAAGCCGATGAATATGATGAGATGTTCTTGGGACTGCACCCGGAAATCGCCGTGGTTACCAATATTGAGTATGACCACCCGGATTACTTCCCAACCCCGGAGGATTTCAAACAGGCTTTTCGGGATTTCGTGGGAAATGTGACCGACCAGGGAGCGATGATCCTCTGCGCTGAAAATCCCGCAACTGTTGCCTTGCGGCATGAGGCGACGATGGACCAAGAGGTATTCTTTTACGGTTTTCAGGATCCGAACTTCAATTACATGGCTAGAAATCTACAGTGCCAGGAAGATGGAAGTTATCAGTTTGATTTTTATATCGGGGATCTTGGTGTGGAGCTGATTGAAGATGTACATTTGGGAATCCCAGGAGAGCATAATGTGCTCAACGCCCTGGCTGCCCTTGCCGTTGTGGATCGGTTGGGTCTATCCCTGGAAGAAGCGATCGACGCCTTGGCTGCCTTCAAGGGCAGTGGGAGGCGGTTTGAGGTCCGCGGGGAATTCTCGGGGGTGGTGATCATCGATGATTACGCTCACCATCCCACCCAGATTAAAACCACCATTGAGACGGCAGAGGATCGATATCCCGAAGGTGAACTATGGGTGATCTGGCAGCCGCACACATTCTCACGAACCATGGCCTTGTTGGACGGGTTTACTGACGCGTTTGATGGGGCAGATCATGTGATCGTTACCAAAGTCTACCCATCGCGTGAGGAGCGGCCGCCTGAATTTTCGATCTCGGATGTCGTCCAGGCCATCGATCACCCGGATGTCGTCCTCCAATCTACATTTGATGAAGTGGAAAGCTACCTGGTGCCAAAGTTGGCTCCTGAAGATGTGGTGTTGATTCTCTCGGCTGGGGACGCGATCGATTTAAGCGCCCAGTTGGCAAAGACGTTGTCTGGCAAAGTAAAAAAGAGAGGTAACGAATCATGAAACCCTATCGTTATGAAAAGAGGCAAGAATCGACCGTTGATGTGGGTGTTGAACCTCCTCAGACCCTGCATTGGGTGGTCCATGAAGATGAGGATCTGGAATTAGAATTGAATGCTTATACCAAGCGTTCTCCGCTGGTCACCGAGGGTTTGATCAACCGGGTCGTGAAGCGCATTGAGAACTTATAGAGAGACGGTGAAATGAACGGTCCTATGCTTTCTGGCGCTCAAATTCAAATTTTACGTTCCAGTTTTGGAGACGCCTTGGAACGCGATGCGCCGGTTGCCAAATACACCTCCATGCAGGTGGGCGGGAAGGCGGATTTACTGCTTACAGTGACTTCCCTGGAGGATTTGGATAAGGCAGTCCGATTATGCTGGACGGAGGATATCCCCTACATCCTGCTGGGTGGGGGGTCCAATGTCTTGGTCAGTGACGCCGGGATCCGCGAGTTGGTGATCCTCAACCGGGCAAAAGAGGTCGTTTTCCGGGACGAAGAAGGGGAAGACCCCCTAATTTGGGCTGAGTCTGGAGCGGGGTTGGGTAATCTATCCCGCAGGGCCGCCAATCGGGGTTGGTCGGGACTGGAGTGGGCAGAGGGCATCCCCGGTACGGTGGGTGGGGCCGTGGTGAATAACGCGGGTGCTTTTGGGAGCGACATCGCGAGGGATTTGCACGTGGCAGAAATCTTGCATCATAATGACCACAATATTCATCGTGCTCAGTGGTCTGCAGAGGATTTTGGCTACGCTTACCGCTCCAGTTTGATTAAACGGAATGAAGTGGAAGCGGTGGTCTTGGCGGCTGAATTCATCCTCGAGCGCAGCACCCCGCAAGATGTGAAACAGACCATGAGCGAGATAACGAAGCGGCGGCGGAACACACAACCCTCGGGATCATCGATTGGGAGCATGTTCAAGAATCCGCTTGGCGATTATGCGGGTCGATTGATTGACCAGGCAGGCTTGAAGGGCACCCGGCGAGGGGATGTGGAAATCAGCCCTGTGCATGCCAATTTTTTCATCAACCGCGGAAATGCCCAGGCGGTGGATGTGTATTCTTTGATAAAAGCTGCCCAGCAAATTGTGGCGGAGAAATTTGATGTCCATTTGGAGTTAGAGATTGAGTTGATTGGCGAATGGTGAGGAAAGGAAAGGTATGGGTGAAACGCTAAGGCTGGGTGTGTTGTTTGGGGGGCGATCCGGGGAATATGAGATTTCCTTGCTTTCCGCACGTTCCGTGTTGGAAGCCTTGGATCCGGAGAAATACCACATCACCCAAATAGGGATCACCAAAGAGGGAGATTGGTTGACTGGCGGAGATGTGTTGGGCGCCCTTTCCGAAGGGTCATCCCAGACGTTGACCAAAGCGACGCTTCTCCCCATGCCTGGACGATCACAGCTATATACCTTGCAGGAAAGGGATGGAAAAGAGGTCCTGGAGATCCTTACCGGTTTAGATGTGATCATACCTGTATTGCATGGGACCTTTGGCGAGGATGGGACCATGCAAGGCTTATTTGAACTCGCGGACTTGGCATATGTGGGAGCGGGAGTGCTCGCCTCCTCTGTGGGCATGGATAAAGGTTTGTTCAAGGATGTGATGCGCGCCCGAAATATCCCTGTGGTCCCGTACCGCATCTTGCTGCGGAGCGCCTTCGAGGAGGATGCGGAGCGGGTATTGGATCAGGCAGAGGCGCTGTCCGCTTATCCGCTGTTTGTCAAACCGGCCAATATGGGCTCTTCTGTGGGTGTGCACAAATGCAAAGGCCGGGCGGAATTGGCTCAGGCTCTCAAGGATGCCTCTCGTTATGACCGCCGTTTATTGGTCGAAGAGGGCATTGATGCCCGGGAGATTGAGCTGAGTGTGCTGGGGAATGAGAACCCCCGGGTGTCCATCCCCGGCGAAATCAGGCCTACTGCGGAATTTTACTCCTATGAAGCGAAGTATCACGATGACAGTTCTGAGTTGTTGATCCCGGCGCCATTGTCCGAGCAGCAAACCGAACGGTTTCAGGAACTCGCGCTGCGGGCGTTCAAAGCCATCGATGGAGCCGGGATGGCGCGGGTGGATTTCCTGCTGGACAAGCAGACGGATCGAATATATCTAAATGAGTTGAACACGATTCCAGGATTTACGCCAATCAGTATGTATCCCAAGCTTTGGGATGCAAGCGGGTTGGATTACCCGGCTTTAATTGATGAATTAATTTCCTTAGCCTTGGAAAGACGTAAAGAGAGAGACCGTACGGTCTGGCATTATGAACGGGAGTGAAGAAGCGAGTCATATGGCTGATCAGGAAAGAGAAGGGAGAGAAAGAATACGAATGAAACGAAGCGGAGAGTCTTCGTCAAGAAGGCATGCTTCGTCCCTGCGGAGGTCACAGGAGTCTCACCGCCAGACACCTCCTGTCCTGTCCCGCAACAATCTCGGCTTGAACGCTGCAGCCATGGACGAGCGACAACATCCCCGTCGACGTTATGACGTTTCCCTCGCTTCGCCCGGTGCGGAAATTCAGTTACCTGCGGTTCCTGCGATCCGTAATTACTGGAGGTTGTTTTCCGGAGTTTTGAGCGTAGCCTTGTTGATCGCCATGGTCCTGCTTTGGGATGGGCCGTTTTTTGAAGTCGGATCGGTGGATGTGCAGGGTGTGAAGCGCTTTGCACCCCAGGAGATCTCCCGGGCGATCAATGCGGTGGGAAATCCGGTGTTTGCCATTCACCCGGACCAGTTGGAAAAGGATTTAGAAAACACATATTCAGGATTTTCCAGCGTTGATGTCCAGGTAGAGTGGCCTGCAAATGTGCGTGTGATTGTTGAGGAAAGGGATCCGGTCATTGCCTGGAATTGGGAAGGGCATGTCCGTTGGGTCGATAAAGATGGCGTTGGATTTGATCCCCATGGGGAAGGGGTTGATTTAATCCACATCCAATCTCCCTTATTACCTTCGACCCAAACCGATCAGTTTTTGGATCCCAGGCTTGTCAAGGCGATTACCAACTTAGCTGGACATGCACCCAAAGATGTAGAGATGGTTTATGACCCGGAGCACGGATTGGGGTGGAAGGATAATCGGGGATGGAAGGTTTATTTTGGCCTGGATCCTAAAGATATGGAACGGAAGATGTTGGTTTATCAGAGCATTGTCGATCTCTTGAATCAAAAAGGGATCCAACCCTCTTTCATTAGCGTCGAATATCTCAATGCTCCTTATTTTCGAATGGGACGATAATCACCATGGAAGCACCGATCATTGTCGGTATAGATGTTGGCACAACGAAGATCTGCACCCTGGTCGCTCGGGTGGAGGCGGAGGGTAAATTCCGCATCCTGGGCGTGGGCATAGAACCTTCCCGGGGGATGAGGAAGGGTGTGGTTGTGGATATCCAAGAGGCAACCAAAGCCATTGCCCGGTCCATCGACAAAGCCGAACGGACGTCAGGATTGGAGATCACTTCCGTCCAAGTCAGCCTGGCTGGCTCGCATGTTTCCTCGGTGAACAGCCATGGAGCGACCGGGGTCACCGGCGGGGTGGTCGATCAAAACGATGTGTTCCGGGCCCTGGATGCCGCCAAGGCAGTCGCCATTCCCCATAACCGGGATATTGTGCATGTCATCCAGCGAGGGTTTACGGTAGACGGGCAGGATGGGATCCATAAACCGATCGGCATGCACGGCTACCGTTTGGAAGTGGAGGCGCATATCATCACCGCGGCGTCGACATCCCTGGATAACTTGGAACAGTGTGTCAATGCGGCCGGCGCGAAAGTGGAAGCATTCGTGCTCAACCCCTTGGCCTCCGCAGAAGCAGTGCTCACGGAAACGGAGCGGGAGATGGGTGTGGTCGTCTGCGATATCGGGGGAGGGACCACGGATTTGGCGATCTACATCAACGGCGATGTCTGGCATACCATGGTCATGGCGGTAGGCGGGAATCATATCACCTCGGATATCGCCCACGGGCTGCGGCTGCCACTGGAGCAAGCGGAACAGGTGAAATTGGGGCACGGTCATGCTTTGCAGTCAGAGGTGGATCCCGATGAAGTCTTTCACATTCGGCCTTTTGGGGACGAACAACGGGCGGAGTTCAGCCGGCAGAATTTAGCGATGATCATTGAAGCCCGGGTGGAGGAGATGTTCGGTTACGTACTGCGGGAGATCAAGCGATCCGGATATGACGGCTTGCTTCCCGCCGGCATGGTCTTGACGGGAGGGACAAGTGCGTTGCCCGGGATTAACCATTTGGCCCGGGACATCTTCGAATTCCCTGTCCGGGTAGCCCAACCGGAGGGTTTGTTGGGGATGACGGATCAGCTTCACGATCCGGCATATTCCACCAGCGTGGGATTATTGGAGTGGACCGTGCTCATGAACACGGTTTCTTACGAGAAAAATAACTACCGGAAGCAAATGCGAGAAGGCGGGGTGGATTGGTCAAAAGTGGCCAGTTGGCTCCGGCGTTTGCTCCCTTAGCTATGTTTGACAGAGAGGTTTGAGTGAAAATCACACAACAAGCATCAATATCAGATACGAGGAGGATACGATGAAACCTATCAAAGAGAATGAATCATTTGCCAGAATTAAGGTTGTCGGCGTGGGTGGGGGGGGATGCAATGCTGTCGACAGGATGATCGAAACGGGCCTTCAGGGTGTGGAATTTGTCGCTGTGAATACCGATGCCCAGGCCTTGCTGCGGTCCAAAGCGTCCACACAAGTGCGGATTGGGGATAAACTCACTCGAGGATTGGGTTCCGGCGGAGATCCGGAAATCGGCCGTAAGGCCGCAGAGGAATCCGCGAAGGAGTTATATTCCACACTCAAGGGCGCTGACATGGTCTTCATCGCCGCTGGGATTGGCGGCGGGACGGGCACAGGGGCTTCCCCCATCGTCGCCCAAGCGGCGCGAGAAATTGGCGCCTTGACTATCGGCGTCGTCACCCGACCTTTCACATTCGAAGGAACGAAACGGGTCCAAACCGCGGAAGAAGGCATTTCCCAGCTCAAAGAGCAGGTGGATACCCTGATCGTCATCCCCAATGACCGTCTGCTGCAGATCGTCAACAAACGGGCCAGCCTGCAGGAAGCCTTCAGCGTCGCGGATGATGTGCTCCGCCAGGGCATCCAGGGGATCTCTGAATTGATCACCATCCCCGGATTGATTAACCTGGATTTTGCCGACGTGCGTTCCATCATGTCAGAAGGTGGTGCAGCGTTGATGGCGGTGGGTGAGTCTTCTGGGGAAGAACGAGCTCGGGAAGCGGCTGAACAGGCGATGTCCAGCGATCTGTTGGATATCACCATTGACGGCGCGCGCGGCATTTTGTTCAACGTCACGGGCGGACCTGATCTCTCCCTCTATGAGGTAAATCAAGCTGCAGCCATTATCAAAGAAACCGCGCATCCTGAAGTCAATTTGATCTTTGGCGCCGTGATCGATCCGGATATGAATGATAAATTCCGGATCACTGTCATCGCCACGGGCTTTGAGCGGACCGGTATGCCGCGCAACATTATGGAGCGTTCGTTCCACCGCAGCCCCGCGGGATCTACGGCAAATAAGGATGGTGATGAAAATGATGGGAAGGAATTTCAACCTCGAACATTCAAAACGGAGGATCTTGATATTCCGACCTTTTTACGCAAACGAACGCGAAATAAATAAACACGGGACAACACTCCTCGTTGTTTGGTGTTGTGTGAAAACATCCCTTTCCAATCCCTCCTCCTATTGGAAAGTGTGGTGTGGGTCTAGCTTGAACTAGCCTCCTCCTAGTTTGGGCTGACTGTGTCTGACCATGTTCTCCTGCTACCAAAAGTAGCGGGAGAACATGCGTTAATTGAAAAGGATCCTGATCAACTTTCCGTGATTCGGTTATTCTCCCTTTCCATAATAATGTGTTCAAGATCATCTCCCTAGAGAGGAACCACGTTCTATGTTAAAATGGGCTGTGTCATTGTGTAGACAATAAGAACTGGTGAATGGAAAAAGAGGTCCGCCGATGAAATGTCCCTACTGCCGGAGTGATGATTCCCGTGTTTTGGATACTTCTCATGACAAACGGGGAGGTACCCGACGTCGACGGGTGTGTTTGGATTGCGAGCAGCGCTTTAGCACGTATGAGCGAGCGATTTTGGATACGCCGCTGGTTGTCAAACAAGACGGCACACGGGAGGAGTTTAACCGGGATAAATTAAAGCGGGGAGTACAGATTAGTTGTGATAAGCGGCCTGTCTCCGCGGCGGACATTGAGCGTTTGGTGGGCGATGTAGAATCAGATTTGCAGGCTATGGAAGAGGTGGAAGTTTCATCCCGGGTCGTGGGGGACTTGGTCATTGACCGTTTAAAGGAGTTAGACCTGGTGGCGTATATCCGGTACGCGATCGTTTATTTAGGTTTGGAAGATTTGAGTTCCATACGAGATGAGATCGATTCGTTGCTGGAAGGATAAGGAACTCATTCTGAGATGACAAAGTCCCTCTAGATGGTTCTAGGAAGGCTTTGTTAGGTTCAGGTATCATACTCTCTCCTAACCGCAGCCTCCACCTACAGGAGCGCGCTTCAACTCCAATTCGATTTTTGGTTCATAATCGAGCTCATATTCATTATGGTCGGGATACGCGGCTGGGCAATTTGACCCCAGAGCGGCTTTAAACTCATATCTCAACTCATCATCTTGGGCTGGTTTCTTTCCACTGCAGTACTCTTCCTGATAAGGATTTTCCAGTGGGAACGCACAGATTGTCTCAGATGAAAATTCATGATTATAGGATTCCTTTAGGGTTGATAATTGTTGGACTTAAATCGACCTCCCCAATTGATGGGATCTCCATAATAACCCAAGCTTTCCCAGTCCATACGCCCATCGGGGCCATGGCATTGATCACAGGTCAGGGCATTCTCTGCTGGCTTGACCATGTGTGTGGTGGGCCAGTACATCTCGGTTTCAGTAAACCCATACTCGCCGCTGTAGTCCAAACCCACAATATCGGATCCCAGGCGTAAGGCTTTATCCCAATCGAATTCAGTCCAAAATCCCCCTTCGCCAACCGTTTTTGGCTGCAGCAAAATGTTGTGAACGGTGTCGAAAGGTTGATTTGCTATGTGAACTTTGAAAGGGAATACCTTTGCGGTGGGATCCTCAATGCTTCCGGCTGGCATATTGATCGGTGTCCGTTGATCAGGATCAATCTTATCGCCTAAAAGGTAGCGGTCTTCCACTTTGCCGTTATACCAGGTATAGGTAGGGGTGAAATTGCCTTCGTAGACAAAACTGCCTTTGATTTTCAAATAGGTGTGAAGGCTCTCTTCAATCTCGTCACTTCCTGCTGTGGACCAATCCCAATACATCTTGGTGGCATCCCGGGTTGCCGCGACAGGGATGTGGCAGCTCTGGCAGGCCACGGTCTCTATGTGGGAGTTAATCCGGGAATCCTCGTGAAGGTTTTCCGAGTGACAGTCTGTGCAGTATACTTGATTTTCGTCACTCAGGCTGACAGAGATTGAGCGCCCTTTGATGTTGTGTTCTTCCGTTTTATGGCAGTCCGTGCACAGGAAGTCATGTTCTCCCATATGCACATCTACGTTTGAGGGAGGAAAGTAAAGAGTCTCATCGAGGTCTCCATGTTTAACTGCGTTTCCCCCACCCCCTTTGAAGTGACAGCTCCCGCAATTTTCTCGGGTTGGTTCTGCCACGCTTTGGGCGACTTCGAGTAAATCTACCCCTTCTGCCGGGTATCCTGCAGTTCCTTTGACGTATGTCCCTGTGTTATCATGACAGACCAGACAATCCACATTTTCTTCTTGGGAGAAATCGTAATTTGCATCTTCCCAGCCATATCCCGCATGACAGGAGGTACATCCGGGCCAGTTTCCTTGAATGCCAATACAAAAATTGTTGATGGCATTCTTTTTTCCCACGGTGACCGGGCCTTCTCTGTTTGGGAGTTGGTATGGTTGGCTTTCCCAGGTCCAATGGGTGGTTTCCATCACTTCTTGGGCAGCTTCTGGATGGCATTCCAGGCAAGACTCTGTGACGTCCGACCCTGTTTCAAATGGGCCCTGGATGATCTCTGTGTGGTCCGTGTGGGGGATATCAAGGGGGACATTTTTCCAGGGATCCTGTGTGGATTTAAGGTCCCACGGTGAGAGAACTAAAACGATGGGGATGGCAATGATCAGGAGGGTGATTCCCAGTCCAATTACCCAAGAATTTTTTGATTTCATCTTGATTCCTGCTCAATAAGCGTATCCTGTTTTTGATATAGTTCAGCTCGATGAGCTATGCGGTCGTAAAGCACCTCAAGCAGAAGGTCTAAAGCGTGAATAAGGCGTTCATCTGTTATCTTGTAAATCACGCTGGGGCCTTCCCGGTTTGCATTCACCAGCCCCTGTTGATCGAGAATACTTAAATGTCGGGATGCGGCGGGTTGGCTGATGTTTACTTCTTCCGCTAGACTGGTCACATTCCGGGGTTTCTCTGAGATGGCATACAGGAGCATGATTCGCCGTGGATCAGAAAGGGCTGAACAGAGCTTGGCATGCAGTTCAATGATTTCATGGGGCAGGGGAGAGTTTTTCATATGAACCTATTCACATATGTGCATACGTTGATTGTTGATAATCCCAGGTGAGTGACATATGTCACATTGTAGGTGTTGTAATATTACACCCTTGGGGTAATGGGCAGCCAGGCGAGTTCCTGGGGATGAGAACCGGTCAGCTTCAATGCTTAAGGACTGTATCTCCTGGGGTGAGATGCGGGAAGCTAGTGGTATTTATGTCCTTGACCTCATCAAGTGAAGTTAAAACCGTTGAGCTACTCCACTTGTTTTACTGGCGATTTCCTGGCCTTGCCGTTAAAATCTAAACATGTTACTGGGATAAACGGTTGAGGAGTGCTCATGAAAAGTAAGAACCCTTATCAAGGGAAGGTTGCGTTAGTCACGGGGTCAGGGAGAGGCATTGGCAGGGCGATCGCCAAACATCTGGCTCGTTTAGGCACCGATGTCGTGGTCAACTTTTTCCGCAACCGCGATCCTGCCGAGAGGACAGCTCGGGAGATCGAAGCCTTGGGGGTCAGAGCTCATGTGGTGAAAGCCAATGTGGGTGATTTGGAGGACTTGGAGAGGTTGATTGCGGAAACGAAAAAGGTTTTTGGCGGCATTGATTTCTTGATCAGCAACGCTGGTTCTGGTTATAACCGGCCCATCATGGAACAGCGGCCGAAAGGGTGGAACTGGACCATGGATATCAACGCCCGGGCTTTGTTGTTCTTAGCCCAAAAAGCAGCCCCTATCATGGAAGAGCGCGGGGGTGGTGCCATTGTCAGCATATCCAGTCCGGGGTCATTTCGCGTTTTGCCGGAGTACGCAGTAGTGGGTGCCAGCAAAGCGGCGGTGGAAGCTCTTACCCGCTATTTGGCTGTGGAGTTTGCGCCCATGAAGATCATCGTCAATGCTGTGTCTCCCGGCATTGTGGAGACAGAAGCCCTGCAGCATTTCAATACTATGCAAGATAAAGATATTCTGGAGGAGATCGCCCAACAGACGCCTGCGGGGAGGATTCCTACCCCGGAGGATATAGCCAAAATCGTGGCTTTCCTATGTAGCCCTGACGCGGAGATGATCCGCGGACAAGTGATCTTGGCAGATGGGGGATTTACCCTTCCGGCAAGTGGAATCAAACGTCCCTCGTAAATCCTGTCCCAAACGAGGAGGAAGTATGTACGGTATATGGTTAGAGGATCAAACGCTGTCGTTCAGGGAGGATATACCGGAGCCGATACCCGAGGAAGACGAAGTGCTGATCCAAACCCGGTTGGCCGGGATTTGCGGCACGGATTTGGAGCTTGTCAGGGGCTATTACCCCTATACCGGGGTGTTGGGGCATGAATTTGTGGGTGAGGTGGTGGAAGCTCCCTCAGCTCCCGAGATGGAGGGGAAACGGGTGGTTGGGGAGATCAATGCTGTGTGTGGCGAGTGTTTTCACTGCCTGCAGGGCAGACCCCGGCATTGCTTGAACCGCAATACCCTCGGCATCAGCGGTCGGAATGGCGTCTTCGCGGAATTTTTCACCCTTCCTGTCCGGAATCTATTGTTTGTCCCCGAGTCCATACCTGATCGAAAAGCGGTCTTCGTTGAACCCTTAGCAGCTGCAGTGGAGATCGTCGATCAAACCCACATCAAACCCACGGACCATGTCGTCGTAGTGGGCGCAGGGCGGTTGGGACAATTGATCTCTCAGGTCCTGTATCTAACAGGGTGTGATTTGAAAGTCGTGATAAGGCATGATCATCAAAGGGAGCGACTAGAGGAGAGGGGGATTGCCACCCTCACAGAAGAGGAGATCCCCCGTGGGGTGGCGGACGTGGTCGTGGATGCCACAGGTGCGTCGGGCGGGTTCCAAGCAGCCCGGCAGGCGGTTCGTCCCCGAGGAAAGCTCATTTTAAAGAGCACTTATGCAGGTAACCTGGATTTTGACGCTTCCGCTCTGGTCGTCGATGAGATCTCCTTGATTGGCTCCCGGTGCGGTCCTTTTGAACCTGCTTTGCGATTGATGGAGGGTCACCTTGTCGATCCAACGATATTAATCAGCCACACACTCCCCTTATCTGAAGGCCTGCAGGCATTTCAAGACGCGAATCAACCGGATGTAATGAAAGTATTGCTGACCTTATGAATTCGTTTCGGTCATCCTAAAAGGAAATTCGAGGTAAATTGATCCTACCTTCTTGATAGAAATGAAATGTATGTTATACTTCTCACTCAAAGGATGGCTTTAATATCTCTTTAATGTTCTAGCATCCGCGGATTTCCATGTGCAGTTTATCAACCGCTTTCACTACCTTCCTTGGTCGAATATCCTTTTCTGCAAGTTTCCATCAATTCGATATGGACAGGGAACAACTTGAGAAGAAGGACCTCGCCATCCTACCCTTCTTTCAGATGAGAAGCGATGATCAATTTTATTCCTTTCAGCATTAACAGTTAGATGTAGTTCATTGTCCCTTGCTGGCGTTGAGGTATTGGCAGTCATTAATCGGTGGAACAGGGCATGATTTACTGAAGAACAAAACCGGATGAGTGCGGTCAGGGTAGTGATATGAATGATCTTGGAGTCATCTCCTGTGTTTGTTGGGGGAGGATAACGAGATCCAAGGAGGAGGTATGGTGAGCGAACAATCCAATTCTTCCCTATTGAAGGTGAGAAACGTCAAAAAACATTTTGGGGGCATCAAAGCGGTGGATGGCATTTCCATTGATGTCGCACCAAACCGGATCACGGGTTTGATTGGGCCCAATGGGGCTGGTAAGACGACGTTGTTCAATGTCATTTCAGGTTTATATCGACCCGACAAAGGGGAAATCTATTTTAAAGGGGAAAGGATCGATCACCTCTCTCTTCATGAAACTTTTCATCGGGGGCTGTGCCGGACGTTCCAGATCAGCAGGGAGCTCAAACTCATGACTGTGCTGGAAAACCTCATGCTCGTCCCACCTGATCAGGACGGTGAAAATCTGATCAAAACCTGGTTTCTCCCTCAGCGTGTCCGTGAACAGGAAAAGGAAAATAAGCAGAGGGCGCTGGAAGCCCTTGAGAAGACGGGTCTCATTGATTTGAAAGATGAGTATGCGGGGAACTTGTCGGGCGGACAGAAACGAATGTTGGAGCTTGCCCGGGTAATGATGGCAGATCCGGAGATGATCCTCTTTGATGAACCGGGTGCAGGTGTCAATCCTGCAGAAAGGGTGGAGTTAGCGAGGGAGATCAAAAAATTGGTTGAAGAGAAGGGCATCACGGTTTTCCTCATCGGGCATGAGATGGATTTCGTGATGAGCATCTGTGATCCGATTATCGTCATGGATAGAGGACGAAAGCTGATGGAGGGGCCTCCGGAAAAGGTGAGTGCGGATGCACGAGTGCTCGAAGTGTATTTAGGATCCGAGGAAACGTTTGAGACCGCCCTCTAAATATAGTGATCATGTTTGGAATGCACCTGGGAGGAGAGATGTTATGGATATGTTGAGAGTAGAATATATCGTCTCTGGATACGGCAGCATGGAGGTCCTGCACGGGTTTTCGATGAAGGTTGAAAAGGGCGAGATCGTCTCCGTGCTGGGGCCCAACGGGGCTGGGAAGACGACCTTGTTCAGGTCGATCTTCGGCATTGTCAACCCTTGGGATGGGAAAGTGTATTATAAGGGGGAGGAGATCAATAATCTTGAGCCTGAAAAGCTCGTTCGTATGGGTCTGGGTTACATCCCTCAAGAATATAATATATTCCCGAGTTTAACGGTTCATGAAAACCTGCAAATGGGCTCTTTCATTGAGGATGAAAATTGGCAGTCCCGCGCGGAAGAAATTTATGAGCTTTTTCCGGATATTGCCGACCGCAGGAAAAGCAGGGCCGGCGAGTTAAGTGGGGGGATGAGGCAAATGTTAGCCATCGGAAGAGCGTTGATGTTGAAACCCGAGCTTCTCCTGATGGATGAAATTTCCACTGGTTTAGCCCCCTTTCTAGTTGATGCGATATTCGAACGCGTTGATATGTTGAATGAGCAAGGGGTGACTGTATTTCTCGTGGAACAAAATGCAGCCAAAGCCTTGAAACATTCTGATCGGGTTTATATCCTTGCTGGTGGCGAGATCAAAGCGGAAGGCAGTACAGAGGAAATCGCCAGCGACGAAGAGATCGGTCGCTTGTATCTTGGGAGGTAGCCATGATCCAATTAATTATTTGGGGTATCGTCCTTGGCAGCATCATCGTCTTGGGGGGGATCGGTTTGACGTTAATTTGGGGTCTAACGGATCTATTCAACAGTGCCCATGGCGACCAGATGACGATAGGGGCGTATGTGACTTTGTTTGGGGCTTCACTGCTTGCGGATGTGGCCTTTTTGCAGGGGAAAGTGGGCCCATTTTCCTTCAGTTGGGCCGTATTGGTCGCGTTTATCCCTTCCATTCTGGTGTCTATTGCGGTAGCCATCGCTGTTGATCGAGCGGTGTATAAGCCGTTACGAAAGATGGGAGCGACATCCATCACCCGTTTCATCGCAGCAGTTGGTGTGGCCTGGGCGCTGCGTGGTGTCGTGTATGTCATTTGGGGACCCGACTATCATTTTTACGCTTCGGGCGTTCGACCAATGGTGAAGCTCTTTGGGCTGCGGATGAGGACGGATGAGATCTTTATCATCATCGTCGCCTGGTTGGCTGTGCTGTTTACGTATTTGTTCATCACCCGGGCGAAGGCTGGAAAGGCGTTGCGAGCCATCGCGGACAATCCGGAGTTGGCGAGGGTTGCCGGGATCAATACCGATAGGATGATTGTCCTGGCTTGGGCCATCTCGGGAACATTAATCGCTTTGGCTGGTACGTTGTATGGGATCGAAACCCAACTCAAACCGGAAATGGGCTGGACCTTCCTCCTGCCGTTATTTGCGGCGATCATACTAGGAGGACAAGGCAGCATTACAGGCGCAGCTTTGGGAGGGTTGGTGATTGGGCTGGCGCAGCAGGTTTCCACTAAGTGGCTGATCCCGACTTATAAACCGGCCGTGGCCTTCATGATCATGGTCCTGACCTTGATTTTCCGGCCGAGTGGTATCTTTGGAAAAGAAGGAGAGTAACATGGAACTCAGCGGATTGCTCAGTTACCTTGTCTCGTTTTCTATCATTGCTGGCATTTATGCCATTTTCAGCATGGGATTGAACGTGCAGTGGGGGTATACCGGCTTGCTGAACTTTGGGATTGCTGGATTTTTCGCCATTGGCGCGTATACTTCCGCGCTGATCGTCTCTCCCTTGCCCACCGGCCCATCAGCGGATTATGTAGATCAAGCGATCGGTTTAAATATGCCGTTCCTTGTGGGTGTGCTGGGGGCTGCTGTTTTCTCAGGATTGATCGCTGCCCTGTTGGGTTTGCTGACCCTGAGGCTCCGGGATAGTTACCTGGCTATTTCCACGTTGGGCATAGCGGAAACCATCCGCCTTTTTTTTCTCAATGAACCCTGGCTGGCAAACGGATCCGAAGGCCTGGTGGGTTTACCGCAGCCGCTGCATGATTTGGTTTCTCCCCGGTATTACAACTACGTCTATCTGGTCATCGTTGTTGTGTTTGTCGTTTTGATATACCTGGCCCTCGAACGCGGGATCCGTTCCCCTTGGGGGCGCGTGCTCCGCGCGATCAGGGAGGATAACGTGATGGCCAGCGCGGATGGAAAAAACGTCTTCTCCTTTGAGATGCAGTCTTTGGTGGTAGGTGCGGTGGTGATGGGGATCGGCGGATCGTTATATGCTCACTATCGAGCTTCCGTCCAGCCAGGACTTTTTTCGCCCACTTTCGGGACCTTTATCATCTGGACGATGCTCACCTTAGGAGGGACAGGAAACAACAAAGGGGCTATCGTGGGCAGTTTTGTAGTCTGGGCTTTCTGGTCTTGGAGTAAGACCTTCATTGGCAAGATCGTCCCACCTGCCTTTGCAGGACGCGCGCCTTTCATCCGCTATATAATAATCGGCCTGTTGTTGATCGGCGTTTTGATGTTGAGACCGAAAGGGATCATTGGCGAGGAGCGGAGGGTGTCCAGATTCTAGTTTGAGCCTTTCTGGACCATGGGATGTTAAGAAATTCACCCCCCTGCCCTCAGGGGGCACGTTTCTATGCTGAGGTTCTCCCTTCGGGAGTATAAAAAAAGCCGGCCGGGTTCCACCGGCCGGCTTTTATGCACCTGGTCAGGGATGTTTATTTCAAAGGGATATCCTCGACTGTGCGGATGGTCTCAATGAAAGGATCTTCTGCGATGTACTGCCAGACCTCAATGGGGGTAACTACGTCTCCTTTCTCGTTGAAATCTACAGAGCCGGCTGCACCCTCGTAGTTGACATCCTGTCCATCAAGGATGAGCTCAACTGCCCTAGTCAAGCCTTCCACACCGGGTGTAACGATTTCGCCGGGAGGATTGGCAACGCCTCGCAAGCGGTCCCGGAGGTTGATGGGATTAATCTCCACGCCGTCCGCTTCCGCCTTTACGGCTGCTAATGCAGCAACCACAACCGCATCATAGAAGTTGGTCATGAAGGGCAGAGGGGGTACCTCCCCGTATTTCGCTTTATAGTCAGCGTTGAAGATTTCCAGCGGTTCGCCGCCTACGGAACCAGGGGCGGTGCCTTTGTACCCGGCCAGCAGATCCGCGCCGACCTCAGTGGGGAGATCGATGGATTTCGTACCGTCCACGAAGAGCAGATCTGTGGTTTCATCATATCCGGCCTCGAAGAATTCCTTCAGGTAGATTGTCGCCTGCCCGGGATAAGCCAAAGCGACCATCACATCCGGATCCCCTTCCATGACTTGCTCAAGCTCGGTGACATAGGTGGGAGCCGTTTCTTCCGCATGGGGAATATCAGCGGTGACTTCGCCATCCCGGTGTTCGAAGGAGGTCTTGAATTGTTCCATCAACCCTTCGCCGTAGGTGTTGTTTACCCACAGCACAGAAGCTGTCTCATAGCCCTCATCAATGGCGAGTTGCGCGAGCACAACCCCCTGTAAGGCGTCCGAGGGGCAGGTCCGGAACAAGAAGTCTTTACCCTCGTCAGCCGGCAGGTTGGTCATCAAGGGGTTTGTGGACGCGTAAGAGATTTGGGGCACCTCTTTGGGGATGGCAGCTGATTCAGCGATGGGCATGGTGACCCCACTGGAGGCTGCGCCGATAAGGGCAACGACATTTTCGACGTCAATGAGGTTATTGGCAGCGTCCACACCGGGCATGGGTGCGGTTTCTGTGTCGCTGTAGACGAGGTTGACATTCACCCCGGCTTCAGCCAACTGTTCCACCGCCAGATCTCCAGCTTTATGGAACCCTTCCCCAAATTCAGCCAGCGGTCCGGTGTCCGGAACCAGAGCGCCTATTTTGACTTCTATAGGCTCAACCGCCTTTTCTTCCTCTTCTTCTGGAATAGGAGTGGGTTCCTCGGTTGCCTTTGGTCCACAGGCCGAGAGCAACAAGCCTATGGATAATAGTACCGAGAGTAGGATATAAAGTTTCTTTTTCATATAGAGTTTTCCTCCTTAGTGCGATGTGAATCTTTTATTCAAGATTTGCTTTTGATGATTTTCTCCCGATGATCACCTCCTTTTGGCGTTTCTACTTTTTACCTGTGGTACAAACCGCGATAGATAATATATAATCCACAACCAATTTGGACTGCCCTTTGGGTGCTTCATAAATATCTTCGATAACAGCGGTTTTTAATACAAATACATGGGAGCGTCTTAATAAGGTGATTTATTGATCAAAGCTTCATGAATTCTAGGGATGTTAATTTATGATTAATATCTCCTTTGAGTGAGAAGTATATCATACATTTTTAGTATATCAAGAAATTTTTACAGCAATACATACGTTACATGGAGGTTATGGCTGATGTAGCCCCTATATTTAAGGGATAACGTTAAGCGTTCACTTTTCCCTAATGGAGCGAGAGTGGCTTGGATCCTTACCGGGCTTCGATATTTTCAGAATGAACTATTTCTTGCGTAAATGATACAATATCGCTAGTTTCTAGGCCTTCTATCGCAGGTTATATGTCCGGTGGATCTGATAAGTGGGGTAGTTTAACTTAGATGTGCATGGTCAATTGAGAGACAGGTGGTCGTATATGCCATCCGCTGAAATTATCACCATTGGGACGGAGTTGCTGCTGGGTGAAATCGTCGACACGAATACGCAGGTGATCGCCCGGGCACTTCGCCAGGTGGGAGTGGATATGTACCGCACAACGACGGTAGGGGATAATGTGATCAGGATCGCACAAGTGATACAGGAGAGCCTATCTCGCGCGGATGTGGTGATCACAACGGGAGGATTGGGCCCAACAGTGGATGACCCCACACGAGAAGCAGTGGCTTCAGCCCTTGAAGTGAGACTTGATTTCAGGGAGGAGCTTTGGGAAGATATTCAAAACCGGTTAATGGAATACAACAGAGAAGTGACGGAAAATAACAAACGTCAGGCGTATGTCCCTAAAGGAGCGATCGTTCTGGAGAATAAACGGGGCACTGCCCCCGCATTCATCGTGGAACACGAAATGGGAGTGCTCATTGCTCTCCCCGGCGTTCCTCCCGAGATGGAGTGGTTATTGGAAAGGGAGATCATCCCCTGGTTGCGTTCCCAGTTTTCTTTAGATAAGATCATCGTGACCAGAAGCTTCAAAGTGGTGGGTATTGGCGAATCAAAAGTCGACGACATCATTGAGGAGTATGAATATTCCCAAAATCCCACCGTGGGTTTGGCAGCTCATAAAGGTTCTGTGGAGGTGCGGATCACTGCGAAAGCGAAAAGCGAAGAGAAAGCCCTCAAGGATATCCTACACGTAGAGGAGGAGTTGAGAGAACGCTTATCCAACTGGATTCCCCGCGAAACGGATCGGGAAACTTGATCCATATTCACTCCACGCGCTAGTCATTTTCATTGCCGGATCGTAGTTGAGGACAGAATCATCCGACCCTCTTGACAAACCTTCAAAGGTATGCATAATTAAGGGGTAGTATGGAGAAGAGGAAAAGACGACCGCGAGAAGGAAGAGGCCCAGGAGCACAAGTGCTCCCGAGGCCATTTTTTTATGTCTTGAAAACTAGAGCATAAGCGCTCTAGTTTTTTTATATCTCAGGTGATGAGTCTATGGAACTACCAGGTTTGATCGATGTCCACGTCCACCTCCGAGAACCCGGAGCTTTACATAAAGAGGATTTTGAAAGCGGCACCAAAGCGGCTTTGGCAGGCGGGGTGACCAGCGTTCTGGCCATGCCCAATACGCAGCCTCCCCTGACCGATGAGGAGTCGTTGCGGAGAGCGACCTCGGCTGCGAAAGCCAAAGCTCACTGTGATTATGGGTTGTATGTGGGGGGGGGCATGGAAAACGCTGAGACCCTTCCGGAGATCGCGGAGCGATCTGTCGGGTTGAAGCTATACTTAGATGCTACCTATGGCCCACTGCTATTGGAAGGCCCATCAGCCTGGAGGGAACATTTCCAGCATTGGCCTCGTTCCCGGCCTATCGTCGCTCATGCTGAAGGGAAGACGTTAGCGGCGCTGCTCTATTTGTCCTTTGTCTATGATCGCCACATTCATATTTGCCATGTGTCGACGAAGGAGGAGATCACTCTCATCAAGTCAGCGAAAGAAAAGGGGTTATCTGTCACCTGTGAGGTGACACCTCACCACCTTTTCCTCTCCAAAGAAGATGTTCCTTCTCTAGGGAAGGGTAAATCTGAGGTTAGACCGCGCTTGGCTTCCAAGGAGGATCAACGGGCATTGTGGGATCATTTAGATGTCATCGATTGCTTTGCCACAGACCATGCCCCACATACCTTGAATGAAAAAGAGAGCGAAAGCCCACCTCCCGGCTTCCCAGGACTGGAAACGGCCCTTCCCTTATTTCTGAATGCCGTTCATGAAGGTCGACTATCTTTGGAAGACATCGTTTCCCGGATGTATACTCGTCCCCAGGAAATTTTCGGCATTCCGGGACAGGAGCAAACCTGGGTAGAGGTCGATTTTGATAGGAAGTACGAAATTCGCGCTGCTGACCAGCATTCGAAGAGCGGCTGGACCCCTTTTGAAGGCTGGACTGGAGTGGGAGGTGTATCTCGGGTTGTATTGCGGGGGAAAGAAGTGTATCACGAGGGCCAGGTTTTGGTTGGTGGAGGATTTGGTCAAAACATTGGTCCGAAAGTTGAGTATCAAGGATGAAAATGTTGTCCGGTTCGTTTACCACCCAAAGGAGTGAGCTATGATTTTATCTGAAAGAAACAAGACATTTAGTCCCCATCTACCGTTGGGAGACCAACAATCAGCACCATGGTATGGAAAAGATATCATCTCAGTGAAACAATTTACAAAAGAAGACTTGACTTATGTCTTTGAAGTAGCTCATGAGATGCGGGTCATGGTGGAGAGGATTGGCACGTTTGATCTCTTGAAAGGGAAAATATTGGCCAATCTGTTTTATGAACCCTCCACCAGGACTGCGTCCTCTTTCACAGCTGCCATGGAAAGGTTGGGAGGGAGCGTCATCCCCATCAACGAGGTCAAGTATTCTTCGGTAGCCAAAGGGGAATCCCTGCCGGATACCGTTCGCTCCCTGGAATGTTATTCAGACGTGATCGTCTTGCGCCACCCGGAAGTCGGCGCTTCTGAGCTGGCAGCCAAATACGCCAGTAAGCCGATCATCAACGGCGGTGACGGCATCGGGGAACATCCTACACAAGCTCTCTTGGATTTGTTCACTATCATTGAGGAGCAGGGAGATGTCAATGGCTTGACGGTCACCATGCTGGGCGATCTCAAGTATGGGCGAACAGTGCATTCCCTCTCTCGCTTGCTCTCCCTCTATGATGTGCGCCTGAATTATGTCTCCCCGGAGATCCTGCGTATGCCCCCGGAGATTATCAACGAGCTCGATCAGAAGGGGATTCCCCAGGAGGAATTTACGTCCCTGGAAGAACCTCTTCCGACCACGGATGTGCTCTACGCCACCCGGGTCCAGAAAGAACGCTTTGAGGATCCTGAAGAATATGAGAAGGTGAAGGGAACGTATATCATCACCCCGGAAACGCTGCAGGTTGCCAAAGAGGAGATGACCCTCATGCATCCCCTGCCACGGGTAGGAGAGATCAGCATGGAGCTGGATCACGATCCGCGGGCGGCGTATTTCCGGCAGATGGAATACGGCATGTACGTGCGGATGGCGCTTCTCGCTATGGTGCTTGGGAAAGCTTAGGTCTTTGGAAAAGGATAAATCCATGTCTTTTTTCTCGCGTTTGGAGAAGAGGATAAAGGAGGTTGATTCCCTCCTTTGTGTGGGGCTTGATCCCCACCCTTCCGATCTTCCGGAGCAAACGGGAAAGGCAGCGAAAGCCTTCTGTCTGCGCATTGTCGAGGGGACAGCGGATTTGGCAGCTGCCTTCAAACCAAACAGCGCTTTTTTTGAAGCATTGGGTCCAGAGGGGATGACCGCTTTACGAGAGGTGATTGAGGAGATTCCGGATGACATCCCGGTCATCCTCGACGTCAAGCGAAGCGACATCGCCTCCACAGCCAGAGCCTACGTCAAAGCCTGCTTTGAGGTTTTGGACGCGGACGCTGTGACCATAAACCCCTATTTAGGGCGCGACGCGGTGGAGCCCTTTCTGGAGGACCCCGAGAAAGGCGTCTTCCTGCTTTGTAAAACGTCCAACCCTGGCGCGAGCGACCTTCAGGATGTGATAGTCGCCGGGAAAAGGGAGTTTCCAGGGGAGGGCGTTTCTTTACTGTATGAACATGTGGCTGAATTAGCGGGATCCTGGCACCGATCCGAAAACCTGGGTTTGGTGGTGGGGGCGACTCAGGTGGATTCCCTGCAAGCGGTGCGGGCCCGGGCTCCGGATTTGTGGATCTTAGCCCCGGGGGTTGGCGCGCAAGGCGGGGATCTCCAGGCTGCGGTGCGAGCGGGCATCCGCGAGGACGGATCTGGCTTATTGGTCCCGGTCTCGCGCAGGATATCACGGGCGGACCAACCTCGAAAGGCAGCATCAGCCATCAGAGAATCCATCCAGCAGGAAATCCAAACGGTGAAGGAGAAGCCCGTTGACCGGAAAACTGGCAGGGATAAATCATTCGCCTCTCTGGCGAACGCCCTCCTCCAGGCGGGCTGCGTCAAATTTGGAGAATTCACGCTCAAATCCGGCCTTGTATCCCCCATCTATATCGATTTGCGCATCCTCTCCAGCAGGCCGCGGTTGCTGAGGGAAGTCGCATCCGCTTACTTGCCCCTCTTGGAGGGGCTTGACTTTGATTGTCTGGCCGCCCTGCCGTATGCCGCATTACCCATTGCCACTGCGATCAGTTTGCTGGGGGATTGGCCCATGGTTTATCCACGTAAAGAGGAGAAGGAGTACGGCACTAAGGCAAGCGTGGAGGGGGAATACTCCTTGGGGGATCGGGCAGTGGTTATCGATGATTTGATCACCACGGGGGGGAGCAAATTGGAAGGGATTGAGAAACTCTCCTCTGTTGGCCTGGAGGTAAATGATATCGTTGTCCTCCTTGACCGCCAATCGGGAGGGCAAGAGAACCTGAAGAGGCACGGTTACCGTTTGCATGCCGTGTTCACTTTATCGAAACTGCTTTCCTATTATGAGCGAAACCGCTTGGTGGGTGAAAGGAAAATCACCCAGGCGCGGTCATTTTTAGAAGCGGAAGGTCAGTGACGGAAGCCGGATTTCCCATGTACCCATTATTGCGCCCCCTCCTCTTCCAGCTTGACCCGGAATCTGCCCATAATGCTGCGATTCGTTTGATGCATGAATTGGCAAAGTACCCTTTTTTGGTCCGGTTTCTGGGCACTTTTTATGGAACCAAAAGTAAACCTGTAAAAGCCTTTGGGTTGGAATTCTCCAATCCGGTTGGGTTGGCAGCCGGTTACGACAAGGATGGGTTGGGGTTTAGGGGTTTATCTGCCCTGGGAATGGGCCATATTGAGATTGGCACGGTGACACCCCGCCCGCAAGCCGGAAATCCCAAACCGAGGATCTTTCGCTTGCCCCGGGATCAGGCTTTGATCAACCGTATGGGATTCCCGGGTCGAGGAATGGCCTTTGTAAAAAAGCAAATGGAGGGGTGGCAGCCGGATCACTTGATCTTGGGTGTGAATATCGGTAAGAACAGAGAGACCCCCAATCAGGAAGCAGCTAAGGATTACTTGAGCTTGCTGCAAGGATTTGCCGGACTCGCGGATTACATTGCTGTTAATGTCAGTTCTCCCAATACGATAGGCTTGCGTCGCTTGCAAGCTCGGGACATGTTGGAAACGTTGTTGAAAGCCATGGTGAGGGAACGCGACCGGTTGGTCCAGGATTTGGATAAACCTCTCCCTGTGCTGGTCAAATTGGCACCGGATTTGTCGGACCGGGAATTGGATGATGCCTTAGAAGCCACTATGGGAGCCGGGGTCGAGGGAGTGATCGCCACAAATACTACCGTGAAAAGGGGAGACCTCAGATCACCACAGGCCAGTGAAGAAGGCGGTTTGAGTGGAAGACCGCTTTCTGAATGGAGCACAGATATGATCCGAAAGATTACCTACCGGACGGCAGGTGAGTTGCCCATCATTGGGGTAGGAGGGATCATGTCCCCCGAAAACGCTCTGGAGAAGCTGGAAGCTGGCGCTCGTCTCGTTCAGGTGTATACAGGCCTGGTCTACCAGGGTCCAGGTTTGATCAAAAAGATCGTTGAAGCTTGTTAACTATGCTGTAATCAGCATCGTCACGCTCCCAGCGATGAGGGGGATGCACAGACCCAGTCCCCAACGAATGAGGGTAAACCGCCATCCCATGAAGGGGAGCTCAAAAGAAACGGTTAGGAAAGCGAGCGTTGCCCAACTTGTGACCAGGGTAATGACCGCGCTCAGGCTGGCGCCGGATTCGTAGAGGACGGCAATGAGCGGGAAAACCACATAAGGGCCTCCCGGTAAAAGCATGCCCAATCCCTCCGCCAGGAAGATCCCTTTCCAACCGGATTGAGGCCCAATCCAGGTTTGGATCAACTTGGTAGGCGATAAAAGGTCGATATATCCGACGATAAAAAAGGCAATCACCAGAAGGGCTGCGTTTTGGCGGGTGGTTTTCCAGGCTAGCACGCCACCTTTTTTAAGGCTGCCGTCCCTTCTTCGCCAGGCATATGCGCCAAAAGCGACCGCGATGATCCAGAGGACAATGGTTGCTGTATCCATTATCTGATACCCTGACGAATTTCACCAATCAAATGTCCGAACACCCTCTTCGCCACGACGCCCATCACAGGGGGAATGAGAAAAGTGATCAAAAATCGTGTGATGGTCACTTGGGAGCCTAAGATGGCAATTTCCAAAGGCAGCCGGGAGATAGACCACAAGTTTTTCGCGGTCACGAATGCGACCAAGACTCCGATCCCGGCGCCGGATTTTAGTAACGCATTGGCGATCGGGTAATATGCGTAAGGCCCTCCTGGAATTAAGCCACCCCCTAAACAGGCGAGGAGGATCCCTTTGAAACCGGATTCCTCTCCAAGCCACCGGGCCACGGTCTCCTTTTTCACCAACGCTTGCAAGAATCCAGCGGTCAAAAACGCAGCCACAAGAAGGGGGATTTCATGGAGGAGTAATGAAGCACCTTTAACGATCCCTTCATAGACGAATGGGAAGCCCCCCTGCTGAAAAGCAAGTCCAGCCAGGATGAATATGACAATAAGCAAAACCGAATGAATCCAATATTTTCTCATCGATGGTCTTCCCTGCCCGGTGGGGTTGGATTTCTAAGCGGGATGGTGATAATGGTTTTGGTTTATGTGATTTCTGCTTGGGGAAGTTGGATAATCGGATGCCTTTATTGATGGGGTAAGTAAATCGTGAAGGTCGTGCCTACATCCACTTCACTTTCCACTTCTATGCGGCCACCGTGACCATTGATAATTTGCTTGACAACCGAAAGCCCTAAACCCGTTCCGGGAATTTTCTCTCTATGTTCGGGAACCCGGTAAAACTTCTCAAAGATCCGGGAGGTATCTTCACTTGGGATACCGATGCCCGTATCGGAGACGGTAATCACCAAATCATCTTCCGTAGCATGACAGGAAAGGGTGATCACCCCTTCTTCTTTGTTGTATTTGATGGCGTTATTGAGCAAATTGATGATCGCTTGTTTAAGCTTGCTTCGATCTCCATGAACCGTGGGAAGGTCTTCAGGGAGGGAAAGTTTAAATGCCAACCCCTTTTTCCTGGCTTCATTCTCCATGATGCCGTGGCACTCAAAGAGCAACTCGCTGAAGTTGAAATTTTGGACGTTGTATTGCTTTCTGCCTGTTTCCAGGCGTGCGAGATCCAAGAAGGATGTGGACATGTCTGTAAGGGCATCGATCTCTTCGTCCAGGATCTCGATCATTCTGAACTTCTGGTCCTCTGAAACTCGTTTGTTTTTTAACAAATGGGTAGCGGCGCTTAGCGCGGATAAAGGAGTCCGTAACTCATGAACGAATTCCTCGATCAAATCTGACTGTTGGAACAACCGCGAATTCTCGATAGCGACTGAAGCCTGTCCTCCCAGCCCCAAAAGGACCTTTTGGTCTTCCTCCGTAAATCTCCCATCCTTTTTATTGATGACCTCTAACACGCCAATGATCTCCCTTTTCGTGATCATGGGTATGCCAAGTAGCGAGTGAACTTGGATATTGGTGATTTCCGCGATATGGTCAAAATGGCGGCTGTCAGATTGGGGATCGTCCACGATCACGGGTTCTTTGTGTTCGACGATCCATCCAGCGATGCTCTTCTCGATGGGGACTTTCATCCCCCGTTTTAATTGGGTGTTCAAATTCGTCGCGGCTTGGAAATATAATTCTTCTTTGATGGGGTCATACATCAGGATCGAAGCTTCCTCCGCATTAGAGACGTCAGCTGCTGCGTTGACGATTTTTGACAAGAGGATGTTTAAGTCCAGTTCAGATGCCAATTCGCGGGAAATATTGATCAATTGCTGGTAGCGATTAAGGAGGTCGTTTTTCGTTTCTTGATTATCCATAGAGGACCTTTTTTGTAATAGCGGGTAAGATATTTGCCACATCGTCATGAATGACAACCTGCGCCCGATCGTCCAAGTAGGTTTCGGATTGGTTGATGATGATCAGGACGGCTCCAGAAGCCAAAGCTTCTAAAGGCAGACTGGAGACCGGGGTGACTGTCAAGGAGGAACCGAGAACAAGCATAAACCCGCATTTCTGGCTGGAAATCTTCGCTTTCTTCCAGATTTGGGCGGGAAGCTGTTCTTCGAATAAAACCACATCCGGTTTCAGTACTGCACCACAGTGCCGGCACCGTGGCACTGTCCCTTCCTGGATCAATGAGATGGCGATTTCTTCTGTGAGGTGGGTTTGCCGGTAACATGCAAGGCACGATAAGGTTTCAAATGTCCCATGAACCTCCAAGACGTTTTCCGACCCGGCTTTTTGATGTAAAGTGTCGATGTTTTGGGTAATCACCGTGTTGATCCGATTATGGGCTTCTAGTTCTGCGAGGGCTAGATGGGCTTCGTTGGGTTCCGCAGTAAACATCTGATTTGCCAGGGGACGCAGCCACTGATAAAACTTTTCGGGATGGTATCGAAAGGCGGTCAGAGAAGCCACTTCCATGGGTTGGTAACGGGTCCATAAACCGCTTCCCGTGGAACGAAAATCGGGGATCCCGGATGGCGTTGAGATTCCAGCACCCGTTAAGGCCACGCCGTTGTTCCTTATCTTCATGATTTGCGCTGCGCGTTGGATCCTTCTTTTAATCTCTGGAATGGAGCTCTCCATATTTTTATTCTATGATTTTGGAGGTTAATTCTTTGAATTGTTCCCCCGTCATGCTGTCCGGAGAACGTTTAATCATAGGAATTTTATTGCGCGCGGCTTGATAAGCTAATTCGGGGACTGGGGTGAAGATTTGGTCGATATTTCGTGAGAACAGATCCTCCGATTGTTCCCAGCTGAGCTGCACCCCTGAACGTTGGCGGTTAATCAATACCGTTATGAAGCGACCTTCCCCAATCCCTTCGTTGATCAGGTTTTCAATGAGCGCTTTTGTTTGTGTGATGTTGTCTGGGGAGGGCTCGATACAGATGATGATCTTCGTACATTCGGGAAGGACTCGATTTGAAATAGGAGGGAGAGAGGGGCCTAAATCAATGACGGCATAATCCGCGATCTTCTTTAAGTTTTTCGCGATGGTCAGGAAATGTTTGTCTTTCGTAATGTAGGATGCGTCAAGGGGATGGTATGAAGATAAAAGGGTTTTTACTCCTGATTGATGGATGAGTAAACTGTCTTTGACTTTCGAGGGAAGAAGGGCATCGCGATCCGTTTCTAAAAGGCGTTTAAAACCTTCTGTGTTGGTCATGTCGAGTTCAAGGCCTATCGTCCCTTGACCCGGTCGAAAGTCTGTTAATACGATATTTTTTTCCGTCTGGTCGTGCAGCTCAATCGCCAAATTCGTCGCTAAAGTGGATAGCCCTAATCCCCCTTTGGCGCCAATTACGCCGATTAAAATGCCATCCCCTTCCGAAGTGACTTGTGGCTGCGCAGCCCGCTGAGGTGCCCGCTTCAAGATGGAGCTCACCTGAGCGAATAATTCCCGGGGACGGGCTGGTTTGGTGATATACGCATCCGCACCCGCTTCTAACCCTTCTACTTTATCATCTACCTGGCTTTTGGCGGTGAACATGATGATGGGGATGGATTCCGTTTCCGGGGTAGAACGCAGTTCCCGGGCGATTTGGTATCCATCCAAATCCGGGATCATGATGTCTAAGAGAACCAGGTCAGGCAGCTCGCTTTTAGCCAGCTGGAGCCCCTTTTCGCCTTTCGTAGAAGCGAGGATCTCAAACCCTTTTCGTTCTAGCATGATACCCACAAGTTTTAAGGTATCAATATCGTCATCGATGATTAAGATCTTTTGCGTCATGATTCTGTCCTGTGGATAAATCCATGATTTCTATTTATAAAATATACCATAGATTATAATTGGACTGATGATTTTAGAAGCGATTGATCGTCTCTTTCCACACAAAGACCGTGAAATCCTGGTCGGGGTTTCAGGAGGACCGGATAGCCTTTGTTTGCTTCATGGTTTATTAAAGAAGAATTGCATTGTCGTTGCTGCCCATTTCAATCATCATCTTCGTCCTGAGGTAGATCAAGAGGCTGAATTTGTTCGGAAACGCGCGGAGTCTTGGGATGTACCCTTCTTGTTGGGGGAAGCCGAAGTGGGGACTTTTGCGGAGGATTTCTCCCTCTCTGTTGAGGAAGCGGCCCGGGACTTACGGTATCGCTTCTTGTTTTCGGAGGCCAGCCGACGAAATGTCCAGGCTGTCGCGGTGGGTCATACCGCAGATGATCAGGTGGAGACGATTTTGATGAATATCATTCGGGGATCGGGATTCCAGGGATTGACCGGGATGTCCCCGTACAGCCTGCCCAATCAGTGGAGTGAAACGATTCCCCTGGCGCGCCCCCTGTTGTCGGTTTGGAATGAGGAGATCAAAGCCTATTGTCAGCGAAATCAACTATCCCCGGTCTATGACCCATCAAACGAAAGATTGGAATATCGCAGAAACCGGATCCGCCATCAATTGATCCCCCTCCTTGAAGAATATAATCCCAACATTAGGGAGAAGATCTGGCAGTTGGCGGATATCCTAAGTGAGGATTTTGCCATCCTGGAGGAAAGGACGCACAAGCTCTGGGAAGAGACCCTTCAGGAAAAAGGACCTGGGTATCGGGCGTTTTCCAGAAAGGATTTAAGGGAATTAAGCACAGGTGACCAAAGACGGCTGATCCGGCGGACGTTGATGGACCTTCGGCCCCAACTCGACCAGGTCAATTTTGAGCATATTGAGCGTGCCCGTTCATTTATTGAAAACCCTACCAGGTTGGGGACAGATAACCTTGTCGGTAAGACTCAGATCAAGCTCAGAGAGAAGACCATATATTTCCTGACCTGGGAGGTGGAGATCCCGTTGGATGATTACCCCCAACTGGAAGAGGGGCAGCGGTTATCCATCCCATCCCCGGGTCAGGTTGATCTGGGGAAAGGATGGGTGTTTAAACTGCAGATCATTACCGAGCTTGATGAAGGTGAATGGGAGAAGATCCTGGACAATCAGGATCCTTACCAGGCGTGGTTGAATGGGGATCGGGTTGATTTTCCACTTCACCTGGAAGGTCGAAAAACGGGGGAACGATTTACACCTTTGGGAATGGACGAGGGGAGATGGAAGCTTTCAGACGTGATGATTAACGAGAAAATCCCCAAAGACGCTCGCGAGAAGTGGCCGATCCTCCGCGCTGATGGTCAGATCCTGTGGGTACCCGGCTGTCAGATCGCCCATTCGGCGAGGGTGACGGAAAAGACGGGGAAAGTGATCCACGTTTCGTTGAAAAAAGAGTGAGAAGCGCTTTTCAATTGATCCCCTTCATGATTTGGGATTACTCAGCCGGTTCTTCTTCGTCCTCTTGATCTTGATCGATTTTGCGGTTGAGGACCTGCAGTTTCCGGCTGACCTCCCGCCACTGCACCTCGGAGATCCCCAATTTTTGCCGAATCTGGTTGTGGTCCATATTTGAGCGCCAATCATTTAACGCGCAGGTCCAGCGGCACATGGAGAAGGAAACCCTTTTCTGTAAGCCGGCCTCTTTTCCCAAATCCTCCAAAACGTACTCCAGCATGCGGGCGGACCAAGGGAACAGCGTATCTGTCAGTTGATGTTTCTTTCGATATTCCTGGTAAGCATCCACCCAGCTTTCCGGAACGGGGATCTTGCGTTCTTTGTATCTGTTCTGAGGGCTGGCATAGCGGATGAAAATCAGCGGTCCCTGGGGGGCATCAAGATGGATGTGATTGGGACTGAGCGAAAGGCATTCCCCTTTCTTGATCCCGGTATGGAGCAGGAGCGAGAAGAGGGTGTAGGACCGCAGATCCGGGTCTTCTCCGTGCCTGAGTTGATCTGCCGTCTCGAGCATGGCATCGACTTCAGCGGGGGAGAGCACTTCAGGGAGGGGGCTTTTGACGGATTTTTGGACGACTTTTTCAGCGGGGTTGGAGGGGATGGCGCCTCCTTCATGGAGCCAGCGGAAGAAGGATTTCAGGGAGGTAATTCTGCGTGCCAGCGTTTTTGGGCTGCAGGGCACACCGCGATCATGTTCCATCCAGTCCAGGAAATTGTTGAGATCCACCAGGCTGATTTCTCCCAGGGTTTTGTCGGGGGGCAAATAGGAGGAAAGCAGCCGCAAATCTCCCAAGAATGCGGTCACGGTGTGCGGAGAACTGCCTTGGTCTTTCAAATAGATCTCCCAGGCGTTCAACGCCGGGGAGAGGGTGGTTTGGGGTGTGATATGTGCAGTGGTCTGGTCAGCCATCTCGCCCTCCATCTTCGTATAGTCAATATAGAGGTAGTTTAATGGAGATTTCAACCCTTGTCAATTACCAATATGCGATGTTTTCGTTTTTGGAATGCGATAGTTGTTCTCGCGTAGGCTGGTTGTTTTTCACCTCAAGAGCAGGGGAGGTTAGGGGTTTTGCAGGGTTACCGTTCCTGCGTTAGTCTCAATGGTGAATTGGAGGGATGGACCCTGACCTTCCTGGAGGTACTCGTCTCCCACCTGTTCCCAATTTCCTTTTGCAGTTACTTTGGATAGGGGACCTTCAAATTGGGCCACAGCAGGGGCATCTTGAGGGACGATGATTACCAAACGGCTCAAACCTGTCTCAATGAAGATGGAGGTATTTTGCCGGAGGCTGCCTGAAAAATCCAGCTGGTAATTTCCAGCACCGCTTTCAAAGAGCATGGTTTGGAAGTTCGCGTTGCCTAATTTCTCCATGGTGATGTTAGAGGCACCTGTTTCGTAGCGGAAGGCGTGCATCTTGGTTGGATTGGGCGTTGAGAAAGTGAGGTTGACATTGGAAGCTCCATCCGCAATATGTAAATCCGTGATGGCCAACCCACCAAATTCATACTTACCCGTATAAGCTCCGGACTTAATGGTCAAATCCATGGGGTAGCTTGAAAAGGCTAAGCTCCATTCGTTTTTAATCTTTTGGTTGATTTTTGGCACAGCGTTTAGTTTCAGATTCCCCTGTTTAATCAGGATATTGTTATCCTGGTTGGTAATCTCCGGTTTGAAATCCTCCACATTATAGGTGGCTGTGCCGGAGATAAAGTCATCGCCCGGGTTGGGAAGGACAATCAATTTTCCCGCCCCAAAGGATAAAGTGACATTAACAGGGGATTCCCCTGCCGGCATGGAAATCTGGATGGATTCTGATACCGTAGGACCGGTTTTTATTTCTGTTTTGAAGGGGAGGTCGATCCCCACCCCACAGGCACTGGTGGTTAGGATGAGAATGATCGTTAGAAAAAGAGGGATGATGCGTTTCATGACTTACCTCGCTTTTTCTGAAGAGAATCTCGGGTTGACTTGTTGAGATGTCGTTTTTGTGTCGTTTGCTGGTCAGGGAAAATGGGTTCGGGATCTCCAAGGACAGGTTCTGGGTGGGTGACATGGACCTGGATCAGGGCGACCAGGGCAGCAGGGAATTCTCTCATTTTCCATAATCGATGATCCACGGGATAATATGCTCTCTGGTCTGCTGGAACCCCTTGGGCTGGCAAACCCAGATGGTTGCAGGTGTAAATGGCTCTGGGGAGGTGAAATTTTTGAGTCACTAAAACCGCTTCTTGGACTTTAAAGATGTGTTTCGCACGGTAACAGGTGTCATAGGTCCGGCGCCCAGCATAGTCGAGGATGATATCCTCCTCGGGTACTCCCAATTGCCTGGCATAGGTTTTCATAGCAGCCGGTTCATTGTAATTCACATACCGGTTGTCCCCACTCATAAGGATCTTCTCCACTTTGTCTGCAAAGTAAAGGTTTGCTGCTGTGGAGACGCGGTCTTTTAACACAGGAGAAGGGGAGCCGTCGCTCTGCAGTCCAGCCCCAAATACGATGGCGACTTTATAATCTGGTATGGTTTCCAAGGTTTTAATCCGTTTTTTGCTGTACTGATCCATGAGGATCTTTGGAAACAGGGAAATAATTAGGACAGTAAATATCGTTATTAGGAGCATATTTCGTGTTTTCTTATGCACGTGCGCATTGTACCATGTTCTAAAGAAGAAACCAGGCTTCATATAAAACCTGGTTTCAGTTCTAAAAGATCATCCTTGGATCGCTGTTTTTACTAAGTGATCTTTTCCCTTGCTTGAGCACTGACATAATCTAAAGTTGCCACAACGATAGCGATGGCCAGGACCGCGACGCCGGCTTTTCGATATTGGAGGAGGTTGATCCATTGTTGGAGAATGAAACCTATACCTCCACCCCCCACAAATCCGATTACGGTTGACATACGGACATTAATATCCCAGCGGTAAAGGGTGAAAGCTAGATAGGGGGGTATGATCTGAGGTACCACGCCATAAATGATCACCTGTAAACGGGATGCGCCGGTAGCAGTGATCGCTTCCATCGGCCCTTCATTGATATTCTCCACCTGTTCGGAGTACAATTTACCGAGGGCAGCGATTGAGTGTAAGGTCAATGCCAAGACACCTGCGAAAGGCCCGATGCTAACCCAAATTGCGAAGACTATGGCCATGATCAGGGGTTCGATGGAGCGTAATGCGTTGAGAGTCGTTCTGGTGATATAGTAGACAATCAAACCCACCGGGAAAGGATAATCCGCCCCAAGGGCAAGCCCCAGCCCTCCACCCGCAACGGCTCCGGCGATGGCAAATTGGAGGGATAAGTAGGCAGGTTCGCCTGGATTGTAGAAGGAAAAGATGCCGTTATAAATCAGGTAAAAGAGAATGCTTGTGGCAATGGCACCCAGCCCGAAGCCGATGATTTTATGCAAGATCTTGCTCTCAATTCGTCTGATAATTGGATCCAGCAAAGTACTCACCAATGAGCTGACCAGGATGATCCCGGCTACCCCTCCCATCACTGGAAGGAGCAGTCCGAGGAAGGTAGCGACACTTTGGGTGATGTTGCTGAACAGCCCTCCCAAGAAGCCTTCTAATGCCACACTTAATTGGGTTCCCAAACCAGAAATGACTCCAAGTATTAGCAGGAAGAATATCAAGAGCAGAATCATTCTGCCGTATTTGACCAGCCCGGAAAGAAAGGGGGATTCGAAATATTTTCCCACTTTTCTCCGCCTTATGAAGATCAAATACAGGATGGCAAGGACGCCCATTACAGTCAGAAGGCCGGGCCAGATTTTGTCACCCAAATCAAGCGCTACTTGATTGATCGGTTTGAAAGCCCATTGTCCGAATAACCAACCAAAGGGGAGGGGAATTAGGGATGCTAAAAAACTCCCAAAGGAAGTTTTCATTTGACGCATTAAATTAAAGGCAGCGATGAAACTGATGGGTATGGCTATAAATACAGCAAAGGTGGTGGCCATAAGCGCTAAAAATACGGTCTCCACCATCCGTTCGAAGGTGGTTTTCAACGCATCACTAGCGCGAGGCATACCCACGGGCCAGCTGACTTCCGTTTCGATCCTGTAAGGTTCTTCTTGATCACTCACAGAGGGGATTCTAAATTGGTTGCTGAACTGCCCCTCCCCGTCCGTCCTGATTTTTCCGATCGATCGGTCCTTTCCTTCGGGACTGATAATGCGCACGATACCTTCGGTATAAGGGCGTAAGTTGTAGCCTTCAATGTTGATTTTCTCTTTGGGTTGACCGCAGATGGGAGATATTTCAAGATAGGGTTTGTCAGCAGGAGGAGAGGGTTGTGGGGGAAGATCCTCTCTACAGGGGATGAAAATGTCGGTTTGGGTTGATTGACTCTCTTCATCTCTTTCGAAGATATCGGGGCTTAACAATCCGCGTAGGGCTCGGGTGACCTGTGCTTGTCGGCGTTCTTCTTGTGGAACGGAGAGGTCAATATCCGTAACCCTCCAACCGTAGGAATAGACAACGATGATAAAAAGAACAAGAACGATATAGCCTAACGTTCGTAGTAGAGGATTGGTTCGTTTTTTCATCCTATTTTATCTCCACTTTTTCTGCTTCTTCACCGTAAATCTCTTTGAAGCGCTCGTCGTTTATTTCTACGGGGGGGCCATCAAAAACGATCCCTCCGCCTTTGAGGGCGATGATTCTGTCGGCATAAGCTCGGGCTAGACTCAGAAAGTGTAAACTACAGACGATAGTCAAGCCGTCTTCTTCGTTCAGCTCCTCGAAGTGGCGCATGATGGTATGGGAGGTGGCGGGATCCAAGGCCGAAACGGGTTCGTCAACCAACATCAATTCCGGATCTTGCATCAATGCCCTGGCGATGCCCACCCGCTGCTGCTGACCTCCGCTGAGTTCGTCCGCCCGTTTGTAAGCCTGCTCAGGTATCCCCACCCGTTCTAAGTTGTGGAGGGCTTTTTCGACATCACTGGCGGAAAAGCGGTTGATCAAGCTCCAGGCTGGGTTGATATACCCCAACCTTCCTGCCAGGACATTGGTGATCACTTTGGATCGTTTGACCAGGTTGAAGTGCTGGAAAATCATCCCGATCTTGCGGCGGATAAATTTCAACTCTTCTTGAGTAGCAGCGGTGATATTTGTGCCATCCCAAAGAACACGCCCGCTGGTTGGTTCCACCAAACGATTGATACAGCGCAACAAGGTTGATTTTCCGGATCCACTAAGTCCGATGATGACTAAGAACTGCCCATCGGGGACTTCAAAGCTGATATCCTTCAAGGCGACTGTATCTGGTGGGTATATTTTTGTCAGATTTTCAATTTTTAGCATAATGGGACTGTCCTAATCTTTCCATTTTAAAAATAGGGCAGGGAGGTTTCTCCCTGCCCTATTTCATGCCTTAGTTATATTTGATCCTTACTCTTCGAGGAAGCCAATGACCTCGTCCATTTCGAATCCAGCTTTTTCGATCTTCTCGCGAAGGCTGTCAAATCGGGAGTCATCTACAGGTTTGATGTCATCCCAGCTGTAGAAGTCGCCGATAGATTCTTCCCAGGCATCGGTTTCTTTGAATGCCAGCATGGCTTCTTCGATTTGGGCGCGAAGATCTGCAGGGAACTCCGGTCCAAAAGCCATCACATCATTGGGGATTGATTCACTGAGAGTAAGAATTCGTACTTGTTGCATCACATCCGGTGCTGTCTCAACCACTGTATTACGAGCGTCAAGGATGAGGTATTCACCACAGATTAGGTTTCCATCCTCGTTGGTGGAACATTCATCGACGATATCTGCGTAGGGTTCAGGATCATCACCATACTCCCAATAGTAATCATTATCCTCCAAGTTGACTGGGGGGCTGAAGTAAGTGTTGGAAAAGTCAACTTCCTCGTTATAAACAGCTAATGCTGCTTGCGAATGGCCACCGGTGGCGACCTTTTCCGCAACTTCGATACCCTCTGCTTGGAGAAGGATCATGGGGACGATGTGGCCGGAAGTGGAGGTGGCATCCGTGTAGCCCCATTTTTTGCCTTCCAGGTCCTGAAGCGTTTCGATATCGCTGTCGCGCTGAACCAGGAATTGGGACCAGTATACATCTCTGCCGTAGCGGACGGAGATGAAGGATGCATCCACGCCGCAGCGGGCATTAGCTACGACGTAAGCAAAGGTTGCTGGGAAGCCCATAGCATCCTCCGGTGCGGCACACATGCCCTCAACCGCAGCAGCGTAAGAGGTCGGTACATAAACTTCGAATTTTAGGCCAGTCGCTTCCTCCAACGCATTGGCCATGACCTCACCGCCTGCTACGATTTCCGCCATTTCAGCGGAGGGGACGAAATAGACCTGAATGGGGCGTTCTTCTGAACCCAGCTCAGGTGGTGCTTCTGTTGGCTCTGCTGTTGGTTCTGGTTCTTCAGTGGGTTCCTCCATAGGCTCTGCTGTCGGTTCGGGTGTCTTTTGCGCGCAAGCTCCCAAAACCAGTGCGCCAATCACGAGGATTGACACAAGCAAGAATGCGTATCTTGACTTTCTCATAAGATTCTCTCCTCTATATATGGTGTGGTTAGCTTATGTCTGCTGACTCGATCTTAAGCATATCATAAACCCAGATCAGGTTCCTAGCAAGGCGAAAATCTTAAATTTAAACACGAATTCCGGGTTGTTTGTAGGTGAAAAAAAATATTCAAGGGCAAATATTTTCACGCTAAACGTCCAGTCATTTTCTATTCCCAGTTGCATGGATGCCTTCCCGGGATTACAATCCAAGCACTATGAAATCACTTCAAGAAAGATACCAGGACACCCTCGATTATATCTACAGTTTTGTCGATTTCAGCCGCACACACCAGGATAATCTCAAACCCGAGAATTTTGATTTGAACCGCATGCGGGACTTCATGGCCCGTATTGGCAATCCGGAGGGGGATTTTCAAAGCGTTCACATTGCAGGCAGCAAAGGGAAGGGCTCGGTAAGCGCATTTTGCTCCTATGCCTTGCGGGAAGCCGGATACAGGGTAGGTTTATTTACGTCCCCCCATTTGAAGGATTATGAAGAGCGGATCCAAATCAATCACCAGCCCATCCCCCGCTCAGATTTGGTGGATTTAACAGAGGAGTTGAAACCAGACATCGAATCCGTGCAAAAGCTGACCACATTTGAAATTACCACCGGCTTAGGGTTTCTCTATTTTTCTCGAAAGAAAGTGGATATCGCCGTGGTGGAGGTCGGCCTGGGAGGACGCCTGGATTCCACGAATATCATCACCCCGCTTATTTCCGTGATCACCGCCCTTTACCTCGACCATACCTCCATTCTGGGAGACACCCTCCCCCAGATCGCCCGGGAAAAAGCGGGGATCATCAAGCCGGGCGTCCCAGTGGTTCTCGCTCCGCAGCAGGATGGTGCAAGTGAGGTCATCCGGGAGGTAGCAGAGAAGCAAAATGCCCCATTAATTGAGGTGGGCAAAGATTATGTGTACCAGTTCCTGGATGCGAACCTGGAAAGGCAGTCCTTTTTGATTGGCCGGAGTCCAAACACGCTGGCAGAGGAGGGGAGGCGCCTGGAAATCCCCCTTTTAGGGAAGTACCAGATTGAAAATGCCGCGACAGCTTATGCGACTTTAAAGACGCTCTCCGAAAGAGAATTGCCCCTCACAGAAAGTCAGGTCCGGGATGGATTTGTGAACACCGTTTGGCCAGCGAGGTTCGAGATCGCCCGCCGCGATCCAGCGGTGATCTTCGACGCCGCTCACAACCCCTCGGCGGTTGCCAAGTTGCGGGAGACGGTCGATCACTTTTTCCCGGAAATGCCTTTGATCTTGGTTTTTGGCATTTCAGAAGATAAAAATCTGCAAGGTATGTTTGCGGAATTGCTCCCTAGGACGAAGACCTTGATTTGCACCCAGGCCACTCACCCGCGGGCCATGGACGCCGAGTTGATGCGGGAAGAAGCCGCGGAGTATGCGTGTGAGTCGATCGTGGTCAAAGAGGTGGGGGATGCGTTAGAGAAAGCCCTCCAGATCGCGGGAGACAATCATCTGGTCTTAGTTACCGGGAGTATATTTGTGGCGGCCAGCGCCCGGATCGCATGGGAGGAACGGGATTTGGGAAAGACGGAGTTTAAAGAAGATGGGGGTTAATCCAGCCAATCTTAGCGGATGACCATCTTGTGTGCTTGGGGCAGGAGGTGATCAGGGGCAGATATGCTCTTGGTGCTCTTCGAACGTCTTCGAAAAGTGGTGCCTGCCTGAACCATCACAGGTGGCGCTGAAGTAGTAGTAGGGAGTGGGCTCCGCAAAAGCCACTGCCTGGATGGCAGCCAAACTCGGGTTGCAGATAGGTCCAGGGGGCAACCCCTTATTTCGGTACATGTTGTATGGCGAATCCACCCGGAAATCTTCCGTTGAGAGGGGATTGGTCCACCAGGTACTTTGGGATTCGTTGTAACCTAAGGCGTATTGGATGGTCGGGTCAGCGCCCAGGGCCATCCCCAAGCGAAGGCGGTTCAAGAACACGGAGGCGATCAGCGGCATTTCTTGATCCAGCATCGCTTCTCTTTCCACGATGGAGGCTAAGATCACCCCCTCAGCTGGGGTAAGTCCTTGTTGACTCATTCCCTCTTTGATTTGAGATGTGAAGTTCTCTTCAAAGGCCCGGGTTAGTTTGTCTACTAAGCGCGCCGCGGATATATCTCGGTCCACTTGATATGTGTCGGGGAATAAATACCCTTCTTTGTCGCGCCTGTTCACTTCCCGGATGAAATCCTTAGATGAGATATCGATCCCCAATTCTGATAAGATGACGGCGATTTCTTCGACCCGCCATCCGGGGAAGATGGTCAGAGAGACTTGTTCCGGGGTTGGATCCTGCAAAGCCTGGGCGATTTCGATCTCCGTCATGGCCGAGCTCAGGACATAGTCTCCGGCTTGGATTGTTTTATCAATACCCGCGTAGATGATGTATATCCTTAATAACCGGGGATTGTCGATCAAATCCAACTCGTGAAGCCGGTGGATGATCGCCGCTGGTGAATCCCCGTGTTCAACGTGGAACTCATGTATTCCCCCTTGCAGATTTGTGGGCGTGGTTATTGCCTCAGCATTCCAGGTCAAGATGATGGATTGATAATACAATTTACTCACGTTCAGGCTGGGGTCAGGCGGCCCGAAGATCTCCTCTGCCCGTTTGGGGATGCTTTTGATGACGCCACCAAAAAAGAACAGGATCAACAATGTCAAAGCGATGAGGGGGAGGAAAAGGATCCCAAACACTCTTGATCTGCGTTTCTTACTCATCCCCGGTTCCCCCCTCGTTGTCCAGGGCATCCAGGTAAGATTGAAGGATAAGTGTGGCTGCCAGGTGATCGATAGGTTCCCCGCGTTTTTTACGCGATAAGCCCATTTCGATCTGGGCTTCTTGCGCAGCTTGAGTGCTCCCATATTCATTCCAGAGGATAACGGGGATTTGTGTTCTTTCCCGGAGGGAGGCTGCTAATTTGAAGGACTTTTTCCCCTGCTTGGAAAGGGCACCGTCCCAATCTAATGGTTGCCCAACGACGATTTTCGCGACCTCGTTTTTCTCAGCGATGTCGATGATCTTTTGGGCATCCTCTTTCCTGGATTGATGTTCAATAACCGTTAGCGGGTTAGCGATGGTGCCCGTGGGGTCGCTGATTGCCAATCCAAGCCTTTTTTCTCCAGGATCAATGGCCAGTACACGAGATGGGGCAAACATGAGCGCACGATTATCCTTTGTTAATTCACTTCAATTCGGAAGGGCAGAAATGGCAGCCTCGGCCACCAGGAAGGGCGTGTAGATATCTGTGGGGGGTTGGTGAGATTGTATTCTTTCGTCAATTCTCGTTTTGCTAGCTCCGGCGTCTGACCCAGTACAAGGCGTACGATTTGGTTTTTTTCATATTTCGGTTTTCGCTGCCATTTGACCGTGAGTTTCCATTCCACCTCTTTATTCTCAGTCACGGTTAGTTTTGTATCTGAAGCGAACGTTAGGGTCTCCGGTATGGGTTGATACTGACTTGATGTTTGGCTCGTGTGCATGACTTCTTCAGCCAGTTTGTTAAGGTCATCCCCCTTTACTACCCAGCCTGAAAATTGCACACGGATGATGAGTTCAAGCCTATCCCCGGGTTCACCTTCTTCGGGGATGAAAGTTTTTTCTTCAATTTCTTTGATAATGGGGGTTTCACTTATCAAGATGTCACCGGGTCCCATTTTTTGCCTGATCCGATCTAAGGCAGTTTCTTCCAATTCCGTCATCGCTCGGTTGGTTAATCTCTCCCGGTCTCGATCTGTAGGCAGGGCGATGTAGATATCTTTCCCGCCCCGGATGGGGTCAGGGTTGGTCACGGTCAAGTCCGCTCCGACATCTGCCCCTATCCCGGAAACTGCCCCCGCATTTTGATTGCCCGCGGATCCAGGCTCCTTGGCTTTGATATTGACTCGGACCTCTTCTCCAATTCCCGCCGGTACGGTAACCGCAGATAACGTTTGATAGCGGATTGGATCAGGGCTGCCTGTGGATAGGGTTGTATTTTGAGGAAGTTCAACTTCATGGTTCGTCAAGTTCGTGAACACGGCTTCCCCATAAGCGTACGTATCTGGAATCGCTAAATTTCCTGTGGCTTTTCCTTGGGCTCTTTTCTCTATACTCACGAAGATCTCTCGGGCAGGGATCGCGCCGGAGACGTAGATATCCTGAATATCGGGACTGGCCCGGACGGGTATGGTGACTTCTGTCCATTGATCTTGGATGGGGATATGGATTTCTGATCGGGGGAGGAGTAAAAAAGCGAGGGTAAGGACCGCGAGGACGCCAATGGTAAAGGCGGCTAACCGTCCCCAATGGGGGAGCGCCAGCAGCTCCGCTGTCTGTGGTCGCTCCGAAAGGTCCACCTCCCTGGGTTCGGAGATTTTCTCCTGTATAGATCGCCGCCTGTAGAACCGCTGGGAACGAGGCCACGGTTTTGTCTGTGCTTCCTCTCTGGACTCGAAAACGGGGATGCCCGCTTTTTTAGCGTTGTAGCGAACACCTGGTGGGGGCTTGACCAAGGCCAGCTGACTGCCCAACGATGTGCAGTGGCGCTCGAGGATGACCAAATCCAGATGATCGGTGAGCACGTCTGTTTTCTCAGGCCAAATCAGGAGCACGCGTGGCGTTTGAGACCAATCCATTTTATCTATTACGGAATTGGTGTCATCGTGGCTCTCGAGATGGATGATTTGGGTTTTCACGGGGGATATTTTACCAGACGAGATCAATTCTGTGAAAAGGGAGTGAGGAAGGGTTAATGGGATCTCTCCTCAACCAGGAGGGGAAAAAGACCGCAGCGGGATGTGTTCCCCGTCTTCAGCACAAAGGGTAAATATATATTCGCCAGCAGGAGATGGGAAGAGTCACCCGATTTTTTTCTCAACCCAAGCGGGGACGCTGTCCAGAGCTGCACCCAGCTTATCCGCCCGTTTGCCGCCAGCCTGCGCCATCGTTGGCCGCCCACCGCCCCCCCCATCCACCTGTTCAGCCACGTAGGACACTAACTCATCAGCCCTGATCCCACGTTTTACGAGGTCCTCGGTGACTGTAGCGATCATTTGGGGGGATTGATCGATGACTGTCGCCAAGACAGCCACACCTTTCTCCGGGTATTTTTGGCGAAAGCGGTCTGCCATGTGCCTCAACGCTTCCATATCCGCATCTTTCAAAGTCACAGTGAGGACGTTTATGCCTTGGATGTCCAGGGTGTGTTCAAAGGCCTGATTGAGTTCCCGGAGAGCTAATTCTTCTCGCAGCCTTTCCATTTCGTCTTCCGTTTTTTCGAGTTCGTCAAGGGTAGCTTTCGTTTGCTCAGCGACCTGGTCGGGGCTGGTGGAGAGATAGGAAGCCGCTTTCTTGAGTTCCCGGAAGCGTTGCTGAACGAGTTGATAGGCCTTTCTGCCGGTAACCGCTTCGATCCGCCGGATGCTGGCGGCGGCACTGCCTTCACTTGTGATTAAAAATATGCCGATATCCCCGCTGCTTTCGCAGTGAGTTCCTCCGCATAACTCATAGGAGAAATCCCCCATTCTGACCGTGCGCACCACTTCCCCGTATTTTTCTCCGAATAAAGCCCGAGCGCCCTCGTCGATCGCTTCTTGAAGCGGTTTATGGGTGATTCGCAAGGGGTGATTCTCCAGGATCCGGCGGTTGACCTCTTCTTCAACGGCTTCTAGTTCCTGGGGAGTGAGGGATTGACTGTGGGTGAAGTCGAATCGCAAGCGGTCCGGCGCGACCAGGGATCCGGCTTGCCTGGCATGCTCACCCAGCACTTTGTCCAGAGCGGCGTGAAGGAGATGGGTCCCGGTATGGTTGCGCATGATATCGCGGCGGCGCTGTTCGTCAACGCTGACCACTGCTTCATCCCCCACGGATGGATTCCCTTTCTGGACCTCGCCGATGTGAACGATCATGCCAGCCGCCGGGTGGTAAACGTCCTTGATTTCGATCAGCCAATCATCACCTTCAATGATGCCAGTGTCGGATACCTGACCACCTGCTTCTAAGTAAAAGGGCGTTTCGGGCACGACGACATTGATATCTTGTCCTGGTTGGGCTTCTTCGACCAATTCATCGCTGTGAATTAAGGCCAAGACTTCGCCGGAGAGTTCAAGGTCATCGTAGGGGTCATAATGGACCCCTTCGGAATCCAGCTTGCCCTTCTTCTGGAGGGTTTTTAGTAAATCACGGTATAGCTCAACCTCTCTTCCTCCCACGTCGCCCATGGTTCCTCCTTTCCCTGAAGCGATCCGGTGTTCCTCCATCGCTTCCTGGAAACCGCTCTCATCGACATCTAAACCCCGTTCTTGGGCGATATCGCGGGTGATTTCCAGCGGCATTCCATAGGTGGTATACAGGTGAGCAGCTTGATCGCCGGGCAGGGTGCGCTTTCCCTGCTCCTCCAGTTCTCTCAACATGTCCTCCAGGCGGTAGGTGGCGTTCTCGAGCGTTTCTTGGAATTGTTCCTCTTCCCGGGTGATGGTGTTGAGGATGATTTTCCGATTCCGGGCCAGTTCGGGATAAGCATCACTGTAATTATCGATGACGGGTTTGGCAATTTCCGCCAAAAAAGGGCGGTGAAGACCGAGATGTCCGCCGAAGCGAAAGGCGCGGCGAATGATCATCCGGCATACATAGTTCCTGCCGATATTGCCAGGGACAACCCCATCGGCGATGAGAAAGGCTGCGGCCCGGGCGTGGTCCGCAATGACCCGGTAGGGGGTTATGTTTTGATCCCTCTCTTGATCGCTGTCACCTGTCAATGCCTGGGTGGCTTTCAACAAAGGCAAGAAGAGGTCCGTTTTGTAATTGGATCCAGTGCCTTGTAATACAGCGACGATGCGCTCAAATCCCATACCTGTATCAACATGGGTTTCCGGTAAGGGTTCCAGATGATCCGGGCTGAGGCGGTTGTATTGGATGAAGACCAGGTTCCAGATCTCAACGAACCGTTCGCTGTTGATGATCTCAGTGTCGGTCACCGGTCCTCCTTCAGGATGGAGGTCGAAGTGAATTTCCGAACATGGGCCGCAGGGCCCGGTATCCCCCATTTCCCAAAAGTTGTCCTTTCTGCCCTGGTAGAAAACATGGGTTTGATCGAAGCCAGGCTGTTCTTTCCAAAACCTCGCAGCGTCTTCATCGGTAGGGATTTCCCCTAAATCGTCTTCGAATACGGTGGTATATAGCCGGCTTTTGGATAATCCCCAAACCTCTGTCAGCAGCTCCCAGGCCCAGGTGATGGCTTCTTGTTTATAATAATCACCGAAGGACCAATTCCCCAGCATCTCAAAGAAGGTGTGGTGGCTGTCATCTCGCCCCACATCTTCCAGGTCATTATGTTTCCCGGCCACGCGCATGCACTTTTGCGAGTTTACCGCTCTGTTGTAGTCGCGTTGATCTGTACCCAAAAACACGTCCTTGAATTGCACCATGCCTGCGTTCGTGAACAGCAGGGTGGTGTCCCCCCCGGGGACCAAGGATGATGATTTGACGAATTTGTGCCCTTTGCCTTCAAAAAAGTCAATGAACGATTGTCTGATTTCGTTTCCAGTATGTGGAATGTTATTCATGGTATTTTACCTTGAAGCCCTTTTGTTTCCAGATAGATAAAAACCCGGACAAATGTCAGAGCCCGGGTTTGTTGGTTCGGTTTAACTTTAAAGCCCTGTTAGCGATCAGGGATCCCCGGCTCCTCTTCTATTATTGAGGCGACTGCACGCGTGAACCTGGCAGCCGCCTTGAAAGCAGCAGCCGGCAATCTGGGTATGAAATAGCACATAAACCGTTTATATATGATCATCAGTAACAAATTATAATCGATTCTGCAGCTTGCGGGTAGATGTTTAAGGGTGTATTCCATGGCCAGGTTGGGTGAATATGACTGGAATCCAAGTCTTATGCTTTGTTCAGGGAGTCATTTCCAGTTCCATTCCCTTATCCTGGCTGATTGATGACTTTCGCCTGTTTTATCTGATCCCTGCCTACCCATCTTACCCCTGAGATCAATGTCGAAAGGAGGTTTTCAAGGACGCAAGATGGAAAGATGGTAAAATATGCAGGAAGTTCCATAAAATATATAGGATTTCGGAAAGGCACCATTCAGGGATTACCAAATATCTTAGTTTTTGGAACACGATTAAAGAAGGAGAAATATTGAGGAGAAAATGATGGGAAATTTGCGCAGAATCGTGCTTGATGTATTAAAACCCTTGGAACCAAATATCGTAGATATGGTTCAAAAAGTCGCTCAACTTGAAGGGGTGGAAGGGGTCAATATCACCATATATGAGGTTGACCACCGCGTTGAAAACGCCAAGATAACTGTGGAGGGGAATAATTTAAACTTTTCCGAGCTGGAGGTACTCATTGAAGAGAACGGAGCCGCCATTCATTCCATCGATGAGGTCGCTGCCGGTAAGAGCATCATCGAGGATGTCGTTACCCATCAGGACTAGGTAGATATTGTATGTCGGATATCGTTGAGAATGTGAAGTCTTGGTTAGATGAATTTCGATCTTATAACCGTTTGGTGGGGATTGAAGAAATCGCCCGGCGCTACTTTGCGATGAACGCTTTCGATGGTGTATTAACTACCATTGGCGTTCTGGTAGGAAATTATCTGGCTGGTGTGCGGGATGTGATCATTCCCATTCGGATCGGCGTGGCTACTTCCATCGCCATGGGGGTTTCTGGATTGTGGGGTGCCTACCTTACGGAAGCAGCGGAACGGGATCGGCAGATGAAGGAATTGGAAAAGGTGTCCTTGATCGATCAGAACGATACCAAGATCGGCAGGGCTTCCCGATTCGCGGTTGTCATCGTCGCTGTGGTGGATGGGCTTGCCCCGTTTTTAGCGGCTTTGGTGGTCCTCATCCCTCTCTTTCTCAATCCTCTCATCCATGATGCCGTATTGAGTTATTTCTTGGCAATCTGTGTGGCGTTATTGAGCCTTTTCGGCCTGGGCATGTTCTTGGGCAAAGTATCCAAGCGAAGCCTATTGGGCTATGGATTGCGGACGTTGATCGCTGGTTTGGTAGCCATTGGTATCAATTTCCTTCTGGGTGGGCGATAAATGGGCACCGCCAGCCTTAAAATGTGAAGGGGATTCTGTTTTTCCATGAGGGCGTATCTCTACTTTTCAGTCTTCGCCTCGGGTATGACCACCTTGGCTATCGAATTCGCTGCCTCCCGCCTTCTGGGCAGCGTATTTGGCACAAGCAACCTGGTGTGGGCGAGCATCATCGGTTTAATCCTCATCTACCTCACCGCCGGATACTTCTTGGGGGGAAGGTGGGCGGATCGTCGGCCCGATTACAATGTCTTTTACAGCATACTCGCTTGGGGGGCGTTTACGGCCGGATTGGTTCCCTTTATCTCTCGTCCTGTTTTATACCAGGCGGCTTATGCCTTTGACCACCTCCAGGTTGGCGTCCTGCTGGGGTCCTTCACAGGGGTTTTGGTTTTGTTTATCGTCCCCATTACCCTCTTAGGCACAATTTCCCCTTTCGCCATCCGGCTTGCCTTGCGAGATTCCCGGAAGGCGGGACATATCGCCGGGAAGATCTACGCGATTTCCACGTTGGGGTCCTTTATCGGGACCTTCACACCGGATTTAGTCCTCATTCCCCTCATCGGCACCCGGTTGACTTTTGTCGCCTTTTCTTTGTTTTTGGTTTGTGTGGCTCTAGGGGGCTTATGGAAACACAGGGGATGGCGGGGAGCCCTGAAGTGGAGTTGGATGCCGCTCGTTCTCATCATTTTGGGTGGTGTTTGGGGACAAAGTTCAATTAAGAAAACGCCCGGCCAGGTATATGAAAGGGAATCTTCTTACAACTATATCCAAGTTATCGAGCAGAATGGTTACCGGTATCTGCGACTGAATGAAGGACAGGGGGTGCATTCTATTTACCATCCGGATCAGATAGCTTATGAAGGGACATGGATGCAAGTCTTGGCTGCGCCTTTTTTCAATTCCCCACCTTTTCATCCGCAGGAAGTGGAAAGCATGGCTATCGTTGGATTAGCTGGGGGGACTACAGCCCGGCAAGCTACTCATGCGTTTGGCCCCATCCCCATTGATGGTTTTGAGATCGACCCTGAGATCATCCGAGTGGGGAAGGATTATTTCGGGATGACCCAGGCTAATCTCAATCCCATACCCAAAGACGGGCGCTGGGGCTTGGTCACGAGTGAAAAAACCTATTCCGTCATCAGCATGGATGCCTATCGTCCACCTTACATTCCTTGGCACCTGACCACAGTGGAATTTTTCAGAATCGTTTATGAACACCTCACACCTCAAGGTGTGGTGACCATTAATGTGGGGACCGCCCCGGGAGATCAACGTTTATTGGCTGGCCTGGTGGCGACGGTTAAAACCGTCTTTCCCTCCGTATATGTTGTCGATGTCCCGAATTCATTTAATTCCATCATTTATGCCACCAAACAGCCCACACAAATAGAAAACCTTTCCCGCAATTATCAGTTATTAGTGGAGAGATATGGATCGACAGGTATGGTTCAAAGGGCAGTAGAGATCGCGCTCTCCAACATACGACCCCTTCCAGAAGAGGGGGAGGTTTTCACGGATGACAAAGCGCCCATTGAGTGGATAACAAATTCCATGGTCGTACAATTTATTATGTCCGGACAAGATTTGGAATGATTGCGGAGAGTTGAAATGCAAGCGTGGGTGAAGAAAATTATCATGGTCCTGGTGACCCTGTCCATACCCATCCTTCTCATCGTTGGTGTCATCCGCCTCTTACTCACCCCGGTATTTGTACAATTTGAATACCACCTGCCCCATTTTCCCCCTGATCGATATGGGTTTTCAGCCCCTGAAAGATTGGATTATGCCCAGCGGGCACGACGATATCTGATCGAGGATGAAGGTATTGAGTACTTGGGAGACCTTCGCTTTGATGATGGCTCAGCGCTTTTCAACGCCAGGGAGCTGCGGCATATGGAGGATGTCAAGGGCGTGGTCAAAGGGGCATTCAGGGCGGGATATATCTGCGCCGCTTTCCTTTTTTTGGGCGTGGTCTGGGCTTGGGCAACCGACGGATGGAATTCATTACGCAAATCGGTCGCTCGCGGGGGATGGGTATCAGTCATTCTCTTAGTCGGAACCTCATTCTTGGCTGTGGTAGGTTTTCAGACTTTGTTCGTCGTTTTTCACAGGGTATTTTTCGAAGGGGAGACCTGGATATTTCGGTATTCCGATACCCTCATCCGCCTTTTTCCAATGCGGTTCTGGCGGGATGCGTTCCTCGTCTTTGGGGCCTTGACAGCGGGAAGCGGATTATTGGTGGCTTTATTATTTGGGGAGAGATCCAGGCCACAGTGAGTAAAGGGATTGCGTCCTTCTCTCGATTGCTGTCCTGGCATATGCTCAGCTTCTTTTTTGGGAAAAATAATATAAGAAGCTCAGGACGCTGTGTGAGCGTCCTGAGCGATGAGTTAACTTGTGGATTTTCCTCTCTGAATCAGGCACCGAACTTTTCAAGTCGACCGGCATGAGCTAACGCCAGGGACATCGTTTCCACTGCGTGAAAAGTCCCTAAACCGCCCCGGGCGCAAACCCGTTCGCCAAATTCAATCTCCAGGTCCGGTCGATGGGATTTTGGAGCCCACAGCAAAAAAGGAACCGGGTGCCAGGAGTGGGATCGCAGTGTAGTGGGTGTGCTGTGGTCACCGGTGACGATGAGTACATCCGGTTTTAAGTCAAGTAAAATTGGCAGGGCTTGATCGACTTTTTCGATGACTTTTGCTTTTTCAGCGAGGTTTCCATCTTCCCCGTAGCTGTCCGTCTTCTTGATGTGTACAAAGAAGAAATCGAAGTCATCCCAGATCCGTTTCACCGCCTTGAATTCGCCTTCGATCCCTTTGCCTATATCCTCAATGATGTCCATACCGACCAGGCGGGATACCCCTTTATACATTGGGTATTCAGCGATGCAGGCTGCCTGGAGTTGGTACGCCTCTTCAAAGGAGGGGAATTGGGGATCCGTAGCGAACCCCCGCAGCAGGAAGCCGTTCGCAATGGGTTGGTCTTCTAACGCTTCATAGGCCTTTTCCATCCAGGCTCTGAAGTAAGCAGCTGTCCGTTCCGCTTTGGGATCCTGCGCTTTGAGGGGAAGGGGAAGAACGCCCGTTTCCTGGGGGTCCGTGTCGTTCAGTTCTGGACTGAGACCCTCTCCCCGCATGACGATCACAAACCGGTACTCTTTTACCTGGTGCACTTCTACTTTCACATCTGGAATCTGCACTTGGTTGAGGATGTCCACGATGGGTGCGGCGTCCTGGTGGGAAATCCGGCCAGCACGCCGATCGGTCACGTTCCCATCAGTATCCAGGGAGCATAAATTGCCCCGGGCAGCGATGTCCCCCATCTGGACCGGGACGTTGATCCCCGCCGCGGATAACGCCCCTCTCCCCACGGTGTATTCCAGGGGTTCATAACCGAACAGGGAGAGATGGGCGGGTCCTGAGCCAGGGGTGATCCCGTGACGAACCGGGATGGTTTGGCCTAAACACCCTTCCCTCGCCAGCCGGTTTAGATTGGGCTTCTGGGCCGCTTCTAAGGCGGTTTTGCCTTCAGCTGTATTCCCCGTTCCCCCTAAACCGTCCAAAACGAGGAGGATTATTTTACTGTCATTCTTTTCTAAAAGGGGTTTTAAATAGGGGTAAGCCATCATTCCTCCTGCATAAAACAGTCTCCTCGGGCAAGGTTGACCAACGAGGAGACTGGATCACTCATCTTAGGGCATTCTTCTAGCGGATCACTTCTTCCGTTTCTCTGTCGAAAATATGCATGTTGTCCATGTTAAAGGCCATGGTCACCATGTCTCCCATTTCGAATTCCGTTCTGGGGTCAACGCGGGCCACATACTCATGGTCCCCGCTGATCAGATACAGGAAGATCTCGTTCCCCATCAATTCGGTGACATCCACCTTGGCTTCGACTTCTTGGGAGATGATCCGGGGGGGAGCGTAATTTGGGTCATGGATATCTTCAGGTCGTAAACCAAACACAACCGGATCGCCAATATGGCTCTCCAAAGCCGGTTTGCGTTCTTCGGGGACTTTCACCTTGAAGGCATCCGCATCTACGAGGATGTCATTCCCTTCTTTGCGGAGCACGGCGTTGAAGAAGTTCATGGCCGGAGAGCCGATGAAGCCGGCGACGAAAAGGTTGTCAGGGTAGTCATATAATTTCTGGGGTGTATCGACCTGCTGTAATTCACCGTGATTCAGAACAGCGATCCGGTCTGCCATGGTCATGGCCTCGACCTGGTCGTGGGTAACGTATATGAATGTCGTCGCCAGGCGCTTATGGAGCTTGGTGATCTCCGCTCGGGTTTGAACGCGCAGTTTGGCATCCAGGTTGGAAAGGGGCTCATCCAATAAAAACACCTTTGGGTCGCGGACGATTGCCCTTCCTAGGGCGACTCGCTGGCGTTGGCCGCCTGAGAGCTGGCGGGGTTTGCGGTCCAGTAACTCCGTGATCCCCAATATGCCCGCAGCGTTATGGACACGCTCATCGATGACTTCTTTATCATATTTGCGAAGCTTCAAACCAAAGGCCATGTTATCGTACACGCTCATGTGGGGATAGAGGGCGTAGGATTGGAAAACCATGGCGATGTCGCGGTCCTTGGGGGCGACATCGTTGACGACTTCATCGTCAATTTTTATCGTTCCCTTGGTGATGTTTTCCAAGCCCGCAAGGCAGCGTAGAGCGGTTGATTTACCACATCCTGAGGGGCCTACCAGTACAAGGAATTCCTTATCTTTGATAAATAAGTCCAGATCGTCCACTGCCACGACTTCATCGAAACGTTTCGTGACATGGTCATAGGTAACACTTGACATGACCCAGCTCCTTTTGTCGTCTTTAGTGTTGTTTAACTTGTTGTATTATACATTAACCCATTTCTTTGTGGCAAGGAATTTCTCAGATAACTCACAACGATCCATCTGATCTACCTTCAAAGGCATGAGAGTGGGAAGCGACCAGCCTATGCTTTGTGAATATGTATCCCCATCTGCATCTCCTACGAACGGATCGCGAGGAGATGTCGCTTTTACCTTGTCCTTTTCCTGCACTCATTTTAGAATGTGACCATGGCGAAAAAGAATGTTACCCCAATCCGAAAGCAATATTTAGAGATAAAGAAAGAATATCCAGAATCCCTGTTGTTCTTCCGACTGGGCGATTTTTATGAGACGTTTGATGAGGATGCGGAAATCGTCTCTCGGGAGCTGGACATTGTCCTCACCTCCCGGAATGTGGGGAAAGGTACCCGGGTTCCCATGGCTGGCATCCCTCATCATGCGATCGAAAACCATCTCTCGCGTCTGATTGATCAGGGATATCATGTCGCCATTTGCGAGCAGGTGGGTGATCATCCGGTGAACGGTCTTATGCCGCGCGAAGTCGTTCGGGTTGTCACTCCGGGGACCATTCTGGAGCCAACCCTGCTGCCCGGAGATGCGAATAATTACTTGGCATGTATCGTCATCGAAGAGAATCGAGCCGGTGTTTCATATGTCGATATCACCACCGGGGAATTTGCGGTCACGGAACTAAAAGATGATCACATCCGAGAAATTGTCAGCGCTGAGCTTCTCCGACTCCACCCAGCGGAAACTCTTCTCCCTGAAACCTTGCCCGTGCCAGAAGATGACCTCCCCTCTCACTCAACGACATGGCCCGCATGGCGCTTTGAAAAAGCCCGTTGTGAGAGCGTCCTGCAGGAGACATTTAACGTAGCTACTTTGGATGGCTTTGGCGTGAGGGGTCAGCCCCTCGCTATCCGAGCGGCTGGGGCTGTTGTCCAATATCTGGAAGAAACCAGGCCTGAATCCTTACAGCTGCTTTCCTCCTTAACCACTTATAGCTTATATGAATTCATGACCTTGGATGCCTCCACCAGGCGCAACTTGGAGTTGACAGAGACCATCCGCACTGGAGGGACGGAAGGTTCATTATTAGGTGTTCTGGATTGCACGGTAACTCCGATGGGGAAACGTTTGCTGCGACAGTGGGTCAGCAAACCGCTCCTCGACGTGGATACCATCCGAAAACGGCATGATGGGGTTGCCTTTTTTCATGATGATGGGGTGCTGCGAGCTGCCCTCCGTCAGGAATTGAAGTCCTTACAGGACCTGGAACGCTTGATCAACCGCGTCCTTGGAGGGTCCCCTCAACCGCGGGATCTGGTAGGCATCCGGGACACGCTACACATGCTGCCTGACATTGAGGAATTGTTCCCGGAAGAGGGGATCTCTGAGACCCACATCGCTGAAATTATGGCTGAGTTCTCTTTGTGCCATGAGGCCCTCCAGCTGCTGGAATCTGCCATTCAAAAAGATCCTCCAGCGGTCGTGGGGCATATGGGCATCATCCAGAAAGGGTACTCACAGGAATTGGATGATATCTTAGATAATACCAAGCATGCTCGAGATTGGATCGCTAATCTTGAATCGGTCGAACAGGAACGCACGGGGATCGACACCTTAAAAGTTGGTCATAATAAGGTTTACGGCTATTACATCGAGGTCACGAAAGCCAAGACCGACCGCGTCCCGGAGGAGTACACCCGGAAACAGACCCTGGTAAATGCGGAACGATATGTCACTCCTGAATTAAAGGAATATGAGACGAAAGTGCTTAACGCGGAGGAACAAATCCGGGAGGTGGAGCGGAAGTTGTTCTATGAGGTTTGTGAGAGGGTGAGTAATTACGCAGACCAGATCCTGGGGACAGCCCGGGTACTATCCCGCCTTGACGTTTTGAGTGCTTTAGCGGAAACGGCTGCCAATAACGGTTATGTGAAACCTGAGGTAGTGGAGGAAGATGTCTTGGATATCCGGAACGGCCGTCATCCCGTTGTGGAGCAAACGTTGGTGGGCAAACGGTTCGTTCCCAACGACACAACATTTGAAGAGGGTGAAAGAATCCGGATTCTAACTGGCCCGAATATGTCAGGAAAGTCGACCTTTTTACGGCAGGTGGCTTTGATCGCTCTTCTCGCCCAAATGGGAAGCTTTGTGCCTGCGGATTCGGCGAAACTTGGCCTGATTGATCGTATTTTCACCCGGATTGGCGCCCAGGATGAAATATTCGCCGGCCAATCCACATTTATGGTGGAGATGGTAGAAACCGCGAACATTCTGAACCATGCTACACCCCGCAGCCTGTTGATTCTGGATGAAATTGGACGCGGGACGAGCACCTATGACGGCGTGTCCATCGCCTGGGCGGTGGTGGAATACATCCATAATCATCCCGAGAAAAGGGCTAAAACGCTTTTTGCTACCCATTACCATGAATTGACCCAGTTGTCGGAGCTGCTGCCAGGGGTGCGCAACTACAATGTCACAGTAAGTGAAGCGGATGGGGAGGTGGTATTTTTGTATAACATCGTCCCGGGAGGAGCGGATAAATCCTACGGCATTCATGTCGCGCAGTTAGCCGGTATGCCTGGTTCTGTCGTGCAGCGGGCGGAGGAGATCATGGGGAAATTGGAGGAATCCTCCGGTAAGGCGGTGAAAATTGACCCGGAGGCACCCAAACAAATGGCATTGTTCCCGGACACTAATCCTCTCCTCGAAGAACTTGATTCACTGGATCTCAACGAACTTTCCCCCATTGAAGCCATCAACCGATTATATGAGTGGAAGAAAAAATATCTCGGTGAGATGGAGGATGATCAGCAAGAGGATTGACCAAAGCGCATTTCAAATAAAAGACTCCTGGTGGAATTATGACCAGGAGTCTTCTTCTTTCAGAAAGGGGATGCGGGTTAGCTGTTTTCTTCAATCACTCGGATGACGTCTGCCAAGTCGATTCCTAAATCCTCCAACTTCTCCAATGTGGGGATCCCGTTCTCCGTCCACCCGCGCCGTTCGTAAACCGCGTCTAAGAGTTTGTCGTACTGCTCTTCACGATATCTCCGCAGTTGGCTGATTTTTTCTCGTGTAGAAAAGGGTTCGATATCTTCCTCCATCAATTCCCGCAATTGATTGTCGTAACGTTCTGCGCGGCTCTCATATTCCTTTTCCGTCACCGGACCGACTGCCCGGTAAGGGGGATAATCATGTTCGCGCGTTCCAAAACCCACCCGCAGGTTGAATACCCGCTGGAAGTTATACACCCGTTCAGACTGGGTGATGAGGTCATCCGGCGTTACCGCCTGTCCGGTCACCCCTTCATACACCCAGGTGTAATTCTCGACATGTTCGGGGATCTTCTCCGGTTCTTCCCTTTCTGCGTTATCCGCGGGTTTGATATCATTCCAGGGGAGTTTACACAGCCCATGGAGGCTGAACCAGGTGCGCCACATGGGGAAGTAATGCAGCGCTTCCGCTTTGTCATCAAAGGTGGGAATCTGGTTATCCACTTGATCCATGAAGATCAACCAGGCTTCGTCGTGCTGGCCACCTTTCAAAGCCATCCCATAACCGCCTTGCTGGGCGAGGGATTCTTTGGTCATATATTCCGAAATCTCCAAGCCTTTGACTTCCATGCCGATGTCCTGCAAAAAGTCCGGATCCCCTCCAAATTGCTCAGCGAAATAACCTTTCATGTAACGCACGCCCTGTCCGACAATGACGCCGAACCCTTCTCCTTTAGCCATCTGGTGCAGGAGTTCAAGGGCGGCTTCCGCGTTTCCCCACTCAAGCTTTAATCCACCGGTTCTACCCTCGTTTAATATTCCCTCCGCATAGCACTCCATGGCAAAAGCCACAGAGTTCGCAAAAGAGATGGTATCCACGCCGTACGTGTCACAGTAGAAGTTCATCTCCAGCACAGCATGAGGGTCGAAAACGCCCAGATTTGCACCCAGTCCAGCAGCGTTTTCATACTCAGGCCCATCCACAAGGACCAATTCGCCGGCATGGGGGCCGGTTTGAAGGGGAAAATCATCCACGCCATGGGAACAAGCCAGCGTGCAACCCAGCCAACAGCTGTCCATGCGCTTATCTTGGGTAAAGGCTTCCTGCCATGTAGTGGAGTCAATCCCTTCATGGCCAGGATGGGCGCCGTACCGGAAATTATGGACGGGAAGGAGGTCGAAATGGTCCATGATTTCCACAAGATGGGCCGTTCCAATCTCCCGCATGTTATTTTGTTGGGGGTCTAACTCGGAAATTTCCTTGTTGATTCGACGACCGGCCTTTTTGATCAGCTCAGGTTTCGCTGGATGGTTGCTATCCCCGCGCATGCTGCTGTAGCGGACGACGATCCCTTTGATCCCCTTGTCTCTGAACACTCGACCTGATCCGCCACGCGCAGCTTGTTTGACCCTCACCTCTTTCCGTTTGGGATCGTAGAAACTCAAATTTAATCCTGCGTAGCGGATATGCTTCGCTGCTTCTCCGGAGGTGACCACCGAGATGTATCTCCTATCCCGCTCATCCTCTGCATACATCTCTGTCAACAAACCGGCAAGGGGATAAGTGTTAAGCGCTTCTTTGGGAGCTGCTTCTACGCGCACTTCGCCGGTGTCTCCATTGATGATAATGAGCACATCCTCGGCCGCTTTGCCTGTGATCTCCAAAGCGTCAAACCCTGAAAACTTCAAGTAAGGTGCAAAAAAACCGCCCCCATTGCTGTCGATCACGGATTCTGTCAAAGGGGATAAGGTAACCACTGTGCTTTTCCCCATCCCGGGATACGCGGTCGTTCCGCACAAGGGCCCATTGGCGAAAATGAGGGCATTTTCCGGGTCATCCCATTTTGTGTCATCTCGGATCGCGTCCCATAATAGCTTGAGACCATATCCTCGCCCCCCTGTAAAGAGATCCTTCATTTCCTGCGTGACGGGCTGTTCAGTGATCCTGTTTTCTGATAAATCAATGTGCAGGGTCCGGTTGGCATATCCATGCTTAACGGGTTTTCTCTCATATGTATATTTCGCCAACAATCGATGAGTTGAGAGGTACGCTTTGACATCTAACATATACATTCTCCTTGCTTTTCCGTCCTACGAGGGTGCTTTTCATCCTGGCCATCTTGAAATCCAGCTAGGAAAATTATACGAATTAGTGCATAACTTTCAGGGTCCATTATACACCTAATAAAACTGATAATCCTCCCTTATCCGGTGAGGTTTTTTGGGTCATTTTGAATAAGTGGTAGAAAGGGATCAATTAAATTGAGTTAAAAATAGAAAATATAGAAAAAAACCCCGGTAATGCTTTGGAAAAACACATTCAAGGGGCAAATCACCCCCATGAAAATATTCGGAAAGTGTTGCGGATAGATAAGTTATCGTTTAGAATGAATGGAAGTCAAGGTATTCTTCTTTGAACGTCCAAATTAGATTCCGCACAGGAAATGGGATGTTGCAGAGACTCTTAAACGCGGTTTGCCTATCCATTATTATCATCTCCTTCGCCGCTTGTTCTCTGGAAAAGGCACAGCAAGCCACGTATTATGTGGTGGATCCCCGATTTAAAGATCTCTATCAGCAGTTAAAGGGGGATGAAGTCCTCGGACAACCTATCTCGAATAAAAAGTTTGTGGCGGGAACGAATATCGAGAAACAATACTTTGAAGCCGCGGTGATGGTCTATGATCCCGATTCCTCACCCCGCTACTATCTTGAGCCGGTTGGATTGGAGGCTGGCTTTTCCGATTTACCCAATGCTGACCCTGAAAATCCCAATGTGAAATATGTCAACGGGTATATCGTCCCCATGGAATTTGCGAAACTGTATGAAAAGCTGGGCGGGGCGAGGTGGGTAGGGATGCCCTTGACACGTGCAAGAAAGAACCCTGAGAAAGGGATTATTGAACAGTATTTTGAGAACATGGGCTTTTTCCGTTTTGAGGATGACCCGCCCGGGGTAGTGCGGCTGCTTCCTTATGGATTGTGGAAATGTGCTGGGGAGTGTTCCCAATATCCCACGCTTGAAAATGCAGCTCTCGTTCGGTCTTCTCCGTCACTCGCCGGATCCCCATTTGAGGATGTGGTTTCCAGGTTGGGTTCGACCTTCACAGGCAGTTCACTCACGGAAGCGTACCGGGCAGAAGACGGGCATCTTGAGCAGATCTTCAGCAATGTGGTGATCCATGAAGATCCCGACAGCGCTCTGGGGGTGTCTCTGCGGCCAGTCGCCGAGATCATAGGGATTGAAAAAGATCCTTTGGAGAAGAAGGCTACCAAGACGGATATGTATTTCCGAGAACAAGAGAGCGGAAAAGGGTATTACATCCCGTCCTACTTCGTTGATTTTGTCAGTAAGTATTCTGGGTTTGAGTTGTCAGGCGAACCCATCACGCAGCTCCATGAAATTAGAAATGGGGTCTTCCGGCAGTGCTTTGAAAACTATTGCTTGCGCTATGACAGCGCCGGAGAAGAAGGCAAAAGAATAAGCTTGGTTCCCTTAGGGCAAAAATATAAAGAAAAAGTTTATCAAGGATTACCAAACCAAGAATCAGAAGTGAAGGAGACCAGGAATTTCGTCCTCGATGTTTGGGAGCAGTCACCCCAAATATCCTCTTCGGAGAATCAACAAATTGGCGCTTGTGTTCATGAAGGTGACACGCCAATAAAAGGTATCCAGGTTGAGTTGAACGTCATGGTCCCTCAAGAAAACATCAAGACCTACCAGCTGCCCGTTACGGATGATGGGGGTTGTTCCTTTTTCAAGTTAGATGCCATCCAGGCGAAAAACGGGACCACTGTAGATTATCAGGTTTGTTTCTTGGGGATCAATGAGTCAGAGCGCTGCAAGCGGGATAGTTTTTTGATCTGGGGGAATGAATCCCAACCTGAAAGAGCACAACCAACCAATACGCCGGTTAGCAATGATGAGAGAAATGTCACCTTAGATGTTTGGGAGCTGAAGCCCCAGATCCCGTCCTCTGAATCCCAAGAGATAGGGGCATGTATCCATAAAGGAGATTTACCTCTCGAAGGTCTTAACGCGGAATTGAAGGTGGGGACACCCCAAAATGGCGTTATTTTCTATCAAGCGTCTCCTACAGATGAAGGCGGGTGTTCGTTCTTCAGAATGGATCCCATCACAGCCAAAAACGGATCCACGATCCCCTATCAGGTTTGTTTCACCAACGAGGAAGGGGAAATGATGTGCAAACGGGATAGTTTCTTGATTTGGGGAAATCCCTAATCGGTTTTCTTCGCTAAGAACACAGGGCTGGACCAAAAGTCATGGTAGTGGGGGCAATCGATAAGAATCAACCAAAATTATGTTCCAAGTGGGGAAAAAAGACTTCCATCAGGCAAGATTTGTTTCCCAGGTGGGGGGCTATCTGAAAAATCGGGCTTTTCAGACAGCCCCGATTTGCTTTAATAGTGCTCAGTCAAGAGGTTAACCTCCGCAATGGGAGGGCCAAGGCTGTAGACATAAAATTCGAAGGGGATAACCTCTAACTCAGGCGAAAGGTCCTGTTTACGGACCCATTTCCTCATCCCGACCACCTGGCCAGCATCATCAAAGGCAATCGCGACTACCCAAATCTGTTTGAATGTCGTTTGGTCTGCATTTTCTAAATCAATCTGACCCGTCACCAGGGCTTGACGATGGTCTTCATGAAAGGATATTTCTTCGTTTTGAAGTGTTAAAGGCTTGATCTCCGAATCACTGGGAAGAGCAGTGAGGAGGGATGCGAAAACTTGGTACGTATCCGGGAGGGGAGGGGGGAAATAGGCTGAAAGCGGTATTTGGCTGCCTTTTTGGAGGAGGTTAATGGGAGGGATAGCGATTTCACTGGCTGCGATCTCCCCCGAAGGTTTGTGAAGGTTGAGGATGGCGGAAACGTTTTCCAGGATGGTGTTTTGATCATTCAAAGCGGATATAAAACACCACAGTCCGCTTTCCCTTGTCGGGTAGCAGATGGGTTTGGAGATTGATATGGGGACGGGCGTCGGGGTGGGTAAGTCGGGGATCAACCCGCCCTCACCGGCCGGTATGACCAGCTGTGCGCCGATGGAAAGGACGTTGGAAGTCAACTCAGGATTGGCGGCGACGATTTCATCGATTGTCGTATCAAAACGGCTGGCGATTCCATAGAGGGTATCTCCTTCTTTGACAGTATATATATACGGAGTGGGGGTGGGCAGTAACGGCTTCTGCGTGCTGGTAACGATGGGTGTCACGGTTGGTGTGGGGGAAGATGGAGGGAGGGTTTCAGAGGGAAGAGGTTCCCTTGTGGCGGTGGGTTGGGGAGGGGTTGGGGAATCGGAAGAAGAGCAACTTGCGCAGGTAAGAAGGGTGAATCCGAGTAAGAGGGTGAGAAGGAGTTGGGGTTTCATAACAGGGATTATACACGCTCTTGTGCCCCTCTTTTCCCTGTGCTACACTCTGATTATGCTGCCCTGAGCATGAACCAAGGTGTTCTATGTCTGAAGATAAAACATTGCGAAAGGTGAGAAAAGCTTTGGAAAAAGGGAATCATTTCAAAGCCAGAGAGGTGCTCACCCAGGTGTTAAAGACGGATAAGTACCATCCGGAGTATTGGCTTTGGATGAGTGCAGTCGCTGAGACGGACAGAGAGCGGATTTACTGCTTGAAAAGGGTGTGGGATTTAGATCCCGGCAACGAAGCAGCCAAGAGGGGGTTGATCATGCTCGGGGAACTTGAGCCTGAAGGGGTACAGCCGGTCCCACCTCGCAGGCGGAATTGGGTGGAAGAATTGGAGGATCTCACCGAACGAGAGAAGGTCAAAACCTCCCCAATTGGATCTCAACGCTGGTTAACCTACGCGGCGGTAGGGGTAGTTATTTTGGGATTGGTGCTCTCAGCGATCTTCTTCCCCAGCACAGGTTCTATCTTTTCACCGAGGTTAACCATCACCCCTCATACTTGGACACCCACCTTGGATTTGCTGGCTGCGGGAAAAGGCACCCCAACTCCAACACCGGGCGATCAATCTCCCATTGGGCGTGTCCTTAAATCCACGTATACGCCAACGCCGATTTATGTGAATACCCCTCACCCCCGGTACGGGTCATATCAAGAGGGGATGAAGGCGTATGAGCGGGGGGATTTCCAATCCATGCTCACGTATTTGAAATTAACTGAGGAACAATTAAATACACCGGATATCCTTTATCTTGTCGGGGAGGCGCATCGATTGCTGGGGCAGTATGGCGAGGCGATAGAATACTATGATCTAGCATTAAAAAGGGATCTTTCTTTTGCGCCGCCATACTTGGGAAAAGCGTTGATTGATTTGGTGATCGATCCTGACGCGGATGTGATGGAGGATCTTGATAAAGCCATTGCCTTTGATGATCACTTTGGGCAGGCTTACATTCAGCGAGCGAAATATAAATTAAATCACGGCGATCCCGAAGGCGCTTTGGCAGACGCTCATCAAGCGGTGAAATACTTACCCCATTCACATTTAGCCCATTTATATCGGGCGCAAGCTTATCTGGCCCTCAATCAACCACAAAAAGCATATAAAGATGGAGATATCGCTTTAGAAGCTGATATTAATTACGTGCCCACTTACTTGACGATGGGAAGGATATATCTGGCTTTGGGAGATCCGAAAGCAGCTTTGTCCATGCTTGAGAAATATGGAACCCATGCAGAGGATAAACCGGCCCGGTTTTATTTTGCGGCAGGGAAGGCTTATTTCAAATCGGGTGAGGGCTTTGAGAAGGCGTTGGAGTTCATCAATGCAGGATTGGATAGGGATCCAACATATGTTGAAGCGTATCTCTATCGCGGTCTGATCAATTATGAACTGGGGATAATGGAAAAAGCGATCCGGGATTTGGAGTGGTTTTGGGATGAAAATCCCGATGATTACCAGGCCAATCTTTCCCTGGGAAAAGCCTATTATCAAACCAATAATCTCGAATCCGCCCTCAGCAAGCTTAATGCAGCTGAAGAAGTTTCGGATGGGAACCAAGAATATGCTGCTGTCTATTATTGGAGAGCCCTCACATATGAGAAATTAGGGCAAACCTCAGCTGCTTATGCTGATTGGCAGCGGATAGTGGTTCTTCCAGCACAGATTATACCGGAAGATTGGCTTGCTAAAGCATGGGTTCGATTGACCCCTTCACCCACTCCTACCTCCACGACCACATTGACGCCTACACCGACCCTCACACCTACCCCCACTCCCACACCAGGGCCAAGTCCTACACCACCGATTCCCATTGAGTGATCCCTTGGGGTGGTTTTCACCTCCACCAGCCTTTCCTTGTCCAAAGAGGGTTAAAGTTGTCAAATCGGAGAGGGTTCTTGCCCATTGCTGGTGATCCCACCCTGTTTTTTTTCGCAAGAAATATATAAGAATCGCCACTTCACTTGCTATTCTGGGTTTTAAGGACTATAATGCTGGGTGGTTTATTACGGATATCACTCTGAAATATGGGGCTACAGGATGCCTATTTATACCTATCGGTGTGAAAATTGCGGTGTTCAATTTGATCGTCGTCAAAAATTTAGCGATGATCCCTTGACGACGTGTCCGGAGTGCGGGACGGATACACTGCGAAAAGTCTATTTACCGGTGGGGATCGTTTTTAAAGGATCAGGATTTTATTCTACAGACCATCGGTCCCCCTCGGGGGTAGAGACGCCCCGTCATAAAGAAGAGGTTAAGGAAGAGAAAAAGACAGATTCACCTGAACCCGCAACTTCGGATTCTGAATAACAACTCGAGCATCGTCCCTTAAAGAAGTGTGCCATTAAAGAAAACTCCCGAGATGGGGAGTTTTTTATTTCCCTGGCTTAAGGGCACTCAATTATTTATTCTTCTTCCAGAATCTGAACGGAAGCCCCGGGGGGAAACGGCGTTTGCCTGCGCTTAAAATGGAATCCGGCCGCACCAGGATGTCCCCCTCCACCAAATTTACGCGCGATTTGGGATACATCCACTTGATCCGAGTAAAGGCTGACGAAAGTCCTCAATTCACCCTCGATCAAGTTATCGATATAACAGTAGCCAATTTCATATCCCAATTCACGGATTCTTGCTCCCAAATCCCCATTGCCGCGTTGGTTGATGGCCAGGGTCCGGCAATCTTCAAATATGACCGGATATCCGTAAGAATTGACGTCCCGCTTGATCTCGCGCAAACGAGCATCTAATAACAATTCGCCTTCCTGGATGATCTCTTGGACGAGATTGAGGTCATTATCCAGGAGAGGTTTCCAAAGGGACTCGTTTTCTGGATGGGTGTCCCTTTGCCGCAGGCCTTCGTTAAAAGGTCCGGTATCTTTTTCTTCCCAACGCCAAATGTCCCGATCCCCGATGAGGATGATGGCTTTAGGGACCTCTTCTTGGGGATAGAAATAGCGCCAGGTTAGGACACAGGCCGCTTCGGAAGTATCCCTCGCTCCATCCCAGGCCAGGGCGTGATGTCCGAATTCATCCAAAGCGGTTTTATGATGATCGATCCAAATTAATTTCTTCTCCTCGTGAATTCTGTTCATGTCCTCTTTTGGGAGGGAGAAATCGACGATGATGACCTGCTCCGCTTCCTCTATCTCCGACCAGGGTGTTTGATCCCCATAACTCATGCCGTAGAATTTAATCCGGTCTTCCATTTTGCGGCGGACGATGGCCGCAGAAGCGCGTCCATCCAGGTCATTGTGGTATATGCAAAAAGTGGGTATGTTTTCCATAAGTGCTCAGACGCTTACTAAGGGGACGGGGGTGAATACCAAAATGAAAATGATCAAGCCAAAACGAGCTAAGAGTTTTCTTTTTGGATCAAGCTTTGTGATTTGGTCGAGGGGTTCAGCTTGGGCGCGGCCGAAGATCAAGATTAAAAAGGCCCATAACCACCAGCCTGACCAGAAAAATCCTAAAATGAATAATACCCCGAGGATAAATGGCCAAAGTTTCTTAGCTTTATCACCTAAAAGCCCGTAGATCAAGTGACCTCCATCAAGCTGCCCCGCGGGAAGCAAATTGAGCGCGGTGACCAACAGCCCAGCCCAGCCTGCCCAGGCGACGGGATGGATGGACACATCCACTCCCCCTTTGGGGAGAGGGAGGCCGGTAAAAAAGTAACGGACCCAGTACCAAATGGGATGCAAGCCTTGGAAACTCGCGGGGTCAGGGAGCCATTGACCATGGACGATGTATTTGAGGAGAAGGTAGAGAATGGAATTGCCCTCAAAGAAAAATTCACCCCTGGGCAGGGGTTGGGGGAGAGGTTCAACAGGTGAGAGAGAAAGACCATAGATCAAGACGGGTATGGCGATGACTAACCCGGCCAATGGTCCGGCAATCCCAATATCCAGCAAAGAGCGTTTGTTTTTAGGCGGTTCTTGTAAACTGATGAAAGCACCTAATGTTCCAAATGGACTGAAAGGGAAAGGGATGAAATAAGGCAAAGTGACGTTCGTTTTATGATGTCGAGCCATGAAATAGTGACCAAATTCATGGGCTGTGAGGATCCCTAATAAACTGAACGTGAAGGCGAGAGCGGACTTGATTTCGAGCGTTAGATGGCTTAAGACCACCCTGATGTTGGTCGTCGCTGGCCCGGAGTAATTGGTGATCAAACCAGCAAAAACCATGCTGAGGAAAGTGGCGATGAAGAGGAGGATATTGATCCAGGCCTTTCTCCCTTTCCCTTTAAACAAGCCGCGTTTCAAGTAAATGGCGTGTTTCCCATTCTCTTCCCGGAAAATGGGTGTTATCTGGTATGATTCCAAAGTCTGAGATAATTGATCATATGCTTCTGAAGAAGGTTTAACCAATCTACCCTGATAACGCACCAGGTGTTTATCTTTCGATGTCCCCCATAAAGTTTGTTCGATGTCCATCACCCTTTGGGTGATCCGGGTGAGGACTTCATCCTCCATAATCTGTCCATCGTCTTCCGGTTTCATTGATCCTTGTCTTTGGTTATCCATGATATCCTTTACAATTGATTTACACCGATAAAGAGTTGGCGGGAGTGGATGGGAGTCGAACCCACCGCGGCTCGCATTACGACCCGCCACCGGTTTTGAAGACCGGGGAGTCCACCGGGACTCAACCACCCCCACAAGCAAGGGGAATTATAACTTTTCCTACTCATCGTGTAAAGCTGTTTCCCTCGCTTGACAGTGTTCTCAGCTCTTGCTACAATCACGCTCAGGAACTTAACAAGCTAGATTGAAGGAACGATAGCGGCTGAACCTCATCCCCAAAGGTGAGGTGACGAGGTGGAGGTTTCTTCCTGCGAGGGAAGTGCTAACCTGTTTATTGCAAACAGCGAAAATCGAATCGATCAGCGGATGCCTCTAAGCCCCGCCATGGGCTTGTCTTTCCTTCCGGGCAAAGAGGAAGAGATACAAACATGCCAGGTGACTGGCATATCAAAATTTCTTCCAGTGGCAAACGGGGAGATTCCGATTCCCTCAGGTTGAGGGTTTAAGGGAAGGGCATGTCGTAACGTTTAATGAATTTTCCGTATGGCACGCCCCGGCGTGCTTTTTTCCTTTAACAAGCGGATTATGCCCCCATCAATAGTAGGCATTATCCCTTTATATCTAGTTCAGGAGGACGGATGGATAATAAAGAAATGATTAACAGGGTGAAAGAGGACGATGTGAAGTTCATTTCCCTGCAGTTCACGGATGTCACAGGCGCTGTGAAGAGTGTAGATATCACCCCCGAACGGCTTCCTGCTGCTTTAGAAGATGGCGTCTGGTTTGACGGTTCATCCGTAGAGGGATTCGCTCGCATTCAGGAAAGCGATATGCGTCTCGTATTAGACCCGTCGACATATGTGGTCTTGCCTTGGAGTCCTGATGAATTGAAGAGAGCGCGGGTTTTTTGCGATATTTATATGCCGGATGGCAAGCCGTTTCAAGGGGACCCCAGGGGGACATTGAGGAACATATTGAAGCGTTGTGAACAGAAAGGATGGACCTATAATGTCGGACCCGAGCCTGAATTTTTCCTGTTCAAACGCAACGGTGTCGAAGAAATCCATCCTGTGCCCTATGATGTGGGAGGATATTTTGACTTCTCTGCCCGGGACCAAGCCACGTTAGTCCGAACTGAGTTGATGCATGCGTTAAATACGATGGGATTGGAAGTGGAAATGGGTCATCATGAGGTAGCCCGAGGGCAGCATGAGATTGACTTCCGCTATGCGGATGCGCTCAGCGCAGCGGATAATGTGATCACCATGAAGTACACCGTAAAAGCGATCGCTGCGAAATATGACCTGATCGCATCCTTCATGCCCAAACCCATCTTTGGCGTCAATGGATCTGGGATGCACACGCATCAATCTATATTCAATGAGAACCGGGAAAATCTCTTTTTCAATCCGAATGATGAAAACCTCCTTTCCCCAATGGCTTACCAGTTCTTGGCGGGGCAATTGAAGCACGCTCGAGGTATGTCGGCCGTCATCGCCCCTACCGCGAATTCTTATAAACGCCTGGTTCCGGGCTACGAAGCCCCTGTCTACATCGGTTGGGCTCAGATCAACCGCTCCGCTCTTGTCCGCTTACCCCGGGTCACCCCTGGGAGGAAAAATTCCGTCCGCTTGGAATTACGTTGTCCTGATCCATCCGCAAATCCTTACCTGGCGTTTGCAGCCATGCTGGCAGCGGGTTTGGATGGGATTGAACAGGGCTACCAATGTCCTCCACCATTAAACAGGATAAATATTTACGAGCTCAGTAAAAAAGAGCGGGATGAGAAGGGAATTGGATCCTTGCCCGGGTCTCTGGCCGATGCCATGCAAGAATTCGAGAGGGATCAAGTTATCCAGGATGCTTTAGGACCGACGATTTGTGGCGTCTTCCGAAGGGCAAAATGGTCGGAAGTGGAAGAGTATCGTACGCGAGTCACGGATTGGGAAGTTTCCCGCTACCTTGAAGTGGCTTGACCAGGCATGCCTTCTGGGATTAAGAGAATAATGGGTTTGGGGGTTTGGTAGATTATCCCTTTTCCCTGTCACCATGCTAGGATGGGAGGAGGGAGGTTTAGACGAATGACGCCGAAACATTTGTAGATAGTCGATTAATAAGGAGGATCTATGCCTGTCGAGACCCGATCCATTTCATTTCAAACGCAAGGTCATGCGGACATCCTAAATATTACCGACCAGGTTCAAAAAGAGGTTCAAGATTCAGGAGTGAATGATGGGATCGTGACCGTGTTCACGCCCTCATCCACAAGCGCAATCTCCACCGTGGAATACGAAACGGGATGTCTGAAGGATTTACGAAGATTGTTTGATGAGATCCTGCCGCCTGACCGGGAGTACGCGCATAATGCTAAGTGGGGAGATGGGAATGGGCACAGTCATGCTCGGGCGGCTTTGATGAAAGCGTCTTTTACGGTACCTTTTGTTAGCAAAAAACTGACCTTAGGGACGTGGCAGCAGATCATCTTTCTCGATTTTGATAATCGGTCTCGAAGTCGGGAACTTGTCATCCAAATTGTGGGGGAATGATCAGATAAATAGAAAAACCTGGTTCAGTCTGCTGAACCAGGTTTTTTGGATACCTCTCTTGATCTCAGGTTGTTTCACCCGCCGGTTTGAGTTGTCGATCTCGGTACGTGAGCCACATGGCGCCAATACCGATCAAGGTGACGAAAGCGCCGATCAACCAACCCAAGATGGGGATGGCTCTGAGGATTACGTAGATCAAAATGCCTAAGATCATCGGCCAAGCCAGCTGTTCCGTGTACTTGGGAGCGACTCTTCCGAGAATGAGTTTTCCGGCCAGGAAAGAAACGACAAGTTTGCTTACGTAAGAGACAAGCAAGCCAAATATCGCCAGAGCCAGTCCAAGGCTGGAAAAACCAACCGCGAAGATCGATTTGGATAGTCCGCCGAGGGTGATGACCCCGAAGAACACCCCACCGGCGATGATCAACCCGGCGATGATGAACGCACCCGCATAAACCACGATCAAGGTCATAAGTCCCCAACCGATCGAGCTGCCAATTTTTCTTTCTGCGGTGTCACTCACTTTCTTGAGCAAAGCGGGCAGCTGCCAGATCACAAGCGTTCCGAGGACTAAAAGGGTGATGAAAACGCGCAAACGTTTCACAAACCATGACCCGACAATGGTGGCGACACCAACTTCCTTGGCTGTCTCCCTGTCCGCAGCTCTTGGGACATATTGGAAGTCAATCCCTCCTGGGGGGCTGACCTGGATGGCATCCTGCTGATTTTGTGAACTTTTATAGATTACCTCCCCTCCAATCTCCGCCCCTTCTGAAATCCGGATCCCCGTGGGGACAACGGTATCCACTCCGGGAGGGCCGCCGAAGAAAACCGTCTGTTGACTGTCTTCCGGGCTGCCTACATCAGCGTACACATCTCTTCCAACGCTGCCGTTGATCTCCAAGGCGCCCACGCCAGCCCGGACATCACGCTCTATTTGACCGGATAGTAAAGCTTGATAGGCACCAACCAAGAGGTCCCTCCCGATGTGCGACCCCTGTTCTGTCGTCAGGTTGAAACCACCGTAAAACACGTTGCGATCGACAACGGCTCCGTCGTCGAGTGTGAATGTACTGGCGCCCGCATACACGCTGCCCATGACATTCCCGTCGATGATGATGGTTTGAGCGCCTGCAGCCAAACTGCCCTCGATGGTCCCGTTCACTTTCACAAGACCCCCCGCAGCGAAAACGTCGCCCTTGACCGTTCCGTTAATTTCCACCGTATCGCTGGTGATAAAAAGGTCATCATCGATGACTTCGTCTGAAGAAACGGTACCATCGTCATCGAACTCGACTGCTTTGGCAGTGCCAACCAGGCCAAAGCCCACACCAAAGACAAAGATAAGTGAGACGATAAGCAAGACTACCTTGTGTTCTGAATTCATGATTGGATCCTCCTCAGATCTCTACTTTTTCATGATATGGTATTGATTATCTGGTTTTCATTAACGTATACGTGGAAAGGGATATTAAGTTGCACACTGATCTCAGGAAAGGAAGATCATAAAGCGTTAACGTGGTGAAGAAACGGACATAAACTGATTGTCCCCCTTATGATTACCTTGATGGTTTTGTGATCTCATTCAGAATGGCAGGCAGCGCCTTCCCTGCGCTTTGATTGATGACATAATCCGCTTGAGAAGTGAGGGGGGTGGGATTTGGGTTGATTTCAACCAGTGTCGCCCCGTTTTCGACGGCTATGACGGGGAGAGATGCAGCAGGTTGAACCACAGCGGATGTCCCAATGGAAAGGAAAAGATCACAAGTGCTTGAGTTCTCATATGCTCGCTGCAGCGGCTCCCTTGGCAAACCCTCTCCGAACCAAACCACATCTGGACGGTAGATACCCCCACAGGATGGACAGCGGGGCAATTCGCCCCCTTTCGTTATTTCCGGCAGCTGCCTTGAAGGCTGCCGCTGGCAGCGGGCGCATTTTGACCGGAAGATATTTCCGTGAAGTTCAATGACCTCTTCGTTTCCGGCCTGTTGGTGAAGATTATCCACGTTTTGGGTGATCAAAGTGAACCCCTGACCCTTTCGCTGAGCGTGGTTTTCAAGGGAAGCTAACGCGCGGTGACCAGGGTTGGGTTCCGAGTCTAGGATTAAGGATTTCCTCCACTCGTACCACAGGAGCACAGTCCGGGGATGTTTTTTAAATGCTCGGGGGGTTGCCAACTCCTGGGGATCATACTTGGCCCACATCCCTGTTTGCGCTTCTCGAAAAGTAGGGATGCCGCTTTCAGCTGAAATCCCAGCTCCGGTGAGGGCGACAATTTGACTGGCTTCCCGCATGGCGTTAATCAGAGGGGGTGGGAGGGGGTCATCCATCATCTTGGAGTTCTGTTTTCCAATAGCGAAGTATCCCATCTGCTGACATGGCAGACGGGTTGGCTTGTTCGTAATATTCCAGCCATTCTTCTTCCATCCCCCTAGATAATGACCGCTCCCTTGCCCAATTGCTGAACGACTCTCGTAGTTTTTCAAGGGACACATCCTGGGACAATGTCTCCTGAATCCAGGATTCAACAGCGTTGATTTCCTCCAAAACAGCTTCTAAATGCCAATCGACATCGTTGTAAATGCCAAAGTGTGTGCACGCGATCTTGGAAAACCGCCTGGCTCGCAGTTTTTCAATGGACTCTTTCCATTTTCCTAGGTGCAAGCTGGGGGGTGGCATGGGAATGCGGAGGTGTTTTGGCCCCGGGGTGTGGATGCGAACCCCTCCGATGTCTCCACTGAAGCAGAATTCTTCCCAGATATAAGCCATATGATGATAGGCGTGACCGGGAGTGTCGACGACCTGAAAAAGGTGATCACCGATCGCGATCTCATCACCATCATGAAGGATAGAAATCCTCTCCTCTGGCACCGGTAAAAATTCACCCCATAAGGGATCCATTTGATCTCCGTAAATCCGTTTCGCGCTGGAGAGCAATTTTCCCGGATCCATCATATGGGGAGCTCCAACATGGTGGACGTGGATTTGTGCCCCTTGTCGGGCCAACCAACCCGCCGCACCGGCATGGTCTAAGTGAATGTGGGTGAGAAGCACATCGCTGATGTCTCCAATGGAAAACCCAAGTTGGTCACACTCCGCTTGAAGCGTTTTTTGTGTGGACCCCGGTCCACACTCAACGAGGATCCCACCTTTTGAATGGGGAATAAGGTAGGAGGCGATTGTTTTACCCTTCCCTTGAAAGTTGAGATCAAGAGTATGCAATTCGACATTCTCTAACATAAAATCCTCAATTTGTGTTTGGTTCGGTTATTTTAACATCCGGGAGTGGTATTCTTGATTTCCTTCCCTGACTGGGATATTTGTGCTCTCATTATAAGATCAAAGCGCTTTACCCGTGAATTGGATTGGAAATATAGGTCAAATCCCTACCCGGACGAGGTTTACCATACCCTGGGCTGAGGTCACCACCGGAGCGACAATTTCTATTGCTTTCAGCCAAAGCCGCCGTTTTGACCTGCCCGGGAATTATATATTTCTGGTGCTTGGCATTCTCTTGGCAATCTTGATGTTGATTGGCATATTCACCAGACCTTTGCAGGAAGCGTCAGGAGAAGTCCTTCCTCCTATGGAGGATATCAAAAAAGAGGAAAAGATCCCTTCGGACAATGAAGAGGAAGGATTGTTGGCTTGGTTTCGCCCAGAGGGGGGACGCAAGCAGCTGCTGATGTATATCATTACGGATCACCCGCATCAGATCGCCGAAAGTATTTTGGAAAGGATGAATAGGGGGGTGACGAAGCTAGATGCCACCGGCATGTACACGGGGGATGAACACGCTGTACTTATGTGTGCCCTGACGGTAACAGAGATCTCGCCGTTGAAGGCAGTGGTCAAAGAAATCGATCCTGACGCCTTTGTCGTTCTCGTCCCAGCCAAGGGGGTGATGGGGGAAGGGTTTGAACCTCTCAATAAATAGTCCGATATCGACTGGGCAAGACATCCCTTGTGGTTGGTTCGACGACAATCTTTACTATGGGGATGGTCCTTGCTGGGGCGTTTAATAAACAGCCCACAAGTGGACCTTCTCCCCAAACAACCTCTATTATTTCCAAATCTACGTCAGAAAATGAGCCTGTGAAAATGTTAAGGTTGATTCGTTTCTGGACGGCTTGATATATGAGATTGGGTATGCTAGAATACCCACACTTAACCAGATATAAGGTCTATGATTGCCTTAACCCATACATGTGGGGGTAATTAAAGGTTGAGTTAAGGATCAAAGAAATAATCCAAACGGAGTTCACTTTCAGCTTAAAGGAGTTGATCGCGGTGACGGATGTGAAGATGCAAAGCCAAAATGTTGGGTTGAAACCAACTCCTGCAATCCCGGAGAAAGCGCGTCAGGTTCAATTATCAGAAAATGCATTAAAGGTATTCAAACGGAGGTATTTGAGAAAGGGGGAAAGCGGTCAGCCAGTAGAGACAGTGGAAGAGACATTTTGGAGGGTGGCTTTCCATGTTGCGAAAGTGGAGGGAGGGAATCAAAAAGATGTGCTCCCGGTAGCGGAGCGTTATTATGACTTGATCGCTTCAAAACGCTTCTTACCCAATTCCCCAACTTTTACTGGAGCGGGGACGCCATTAGGTCAATTAGCAGCATGTTTTGTGCTCCCGATCAGTGATGATATGGGACGCTGGGATGACGGCATTTTTCAAACATTGCGGAATGCGGCCCTCATCCAGCAAACTGGGGGAGGTAATGGCTTTTCTTTTTCGCGGTTGAGACCCAAGAATTCCTTGATTAAAGCTTCTTCCGGACATGCCACAGGTCCGGTCGGCTTTTTGAAAGTATATGATAAAGCCTTTGGAGAGATCGCCCAAGGGGGGACGAGAAGAGGGGCGAATATGGCTGTACTCCGGGTGGATCACCCCGATATTGAAGATTTCATCACCTGTAAAACGGATGAAACGGCCATCACCAACTTTAACATCTCTGTAGGTATCACCGATGAATTCATGGAGGCGGTCCTTGATGACGAGGATTGGGAGCTGCGGTTCCCTGATGTGAAAGATCCCCAATATCGGCAGTTTAATGGCACGATCGATGAGGCCCGGGAAGCAGGGATCCCCATCATCGTCCATAAGCGCGTTCGAGCCCGGGATTTATTCGATAAGATCGTCCATCAAGCTCATCATAATGGCGAGCCCGGTATGTTGTTTCTGGATACCGCGAATGAAGACAATCCCATACCTCTAAAATACACCTTGGAGGCGACCAATCCTTGTGGGGAACAGTTTTTAGCGCCTTATGAGAATTGTTGTCTCGGGTCCATCAACCTCAGTCAGCATGTGAGTGAGGATGGAAATCCGGACTGGGATAAACTTCGCAAGAGTGTGGAGTTGTCGACTCGATTCTTGGATGATGTCGTGGATGCCAATGCGTATGTACCCGCTATTCCTGAGTTGGAACAAGCGGCAAATGAAGCCCGCCGCATCGGTTTGGGCATTATGGGCTTGGCTGATCTCATGTACCGGGCAGGCGTGCGGTATGGGTCGAACGAAGGACAGGAGTTCGCTGCTCAAATAATGGAGTTCATCCGCTACCATGCCATGAAGACAAGCATCTCTTTGGCGAAGGAGCGCGGACCTTTCCCCGGGATTAAGGACAGCATATACGATCCGGAACGGTTACGGTGGTCTCCTCCTCAACCCCTTTTTCCCTATGAAAACGATTGGGATCGTCCCCCTTTAAAGTGGGATGATATCACCAAGGGTATTCAGGAACATGGCATCCGGAACGCGGCTCAAACCACAGTTGCCCCGACCGGAACTATTGCTACGGTCGCCGGTTGTGAGGGGTATGGATGCGAGCCTGTGTATGCGTTGGCATATACCCGCCATGTCACGGAAAGCGGGGAAGACCTTAATCTGACTTACACCAGCCCGCTTTTTGAACAAGCCCTTGATCGGGCGGGAATAGACAAGGGAACGAAAGAGGAAATCATCAATCAGATCCTGGAAGAAGGAAGCTGTCAAGAGATCGATGAGGTTCCAGAAGATCTGAAAGAGATCTTTGTGGTTTCCTCAGATATTCCCGCAGAAGAGCATGTCCGTATGCAGGCTGCGTTGCAAGCATTTGTGGACAACAGCATATCAAAAACGATCAACTTCCCGGCCTTTGCCACACCGATGGATGTGGCTCAAGCGTACAAACTTGCCTGGGAGTTGAAGTGTAAAGGGATCACGGTGTATGTGACGGGATCTCGTGAAAAGGTGGTCCTGGAGACAAAAGCCACTGCAGGAGAGGTTTCAGGGGAGGATCAAAAGCGAGTCTCAGAAGGGAAATACCGGGCGACATGGCAGGAGTCGAAGAAACCTCGCCCTCGCCACCTGGAGGGGTATACATACAGCATCCAAACCCCGTTAGGAAAAACATTTGTGACCATCAATGAGAATGGGGATGGGCAACCTTTTGAAGTCTTTGTCAACACAGCAAAAGCGGGGTCGGACACCGCCGCTGTCTCTGAAGCCATTGGACGTTCATTATCTTACATTCTGCGGATGTCCTCACCCATCCCACCCCGGGAACGGTTAGATGAAGTCATTCGCCAATATTCCGGTATTGGTGGGCGTCGTCCCCTTGGATTTGGCGCGAATCGTGTCCGGTCCCTGCCGGACGGTGTCGCCCAAGCGCTGCGGGAGTATTTGGAAAACACAGGTGGAGTGAGTGGGGACATGCCTGTGGAAACCACCTCGCCCAAGACATCGAACATCCAGTTCAAAATCGGCGATTTGTGCCCCGAATGTGGACAAGCGGCCTTGGTCAACGAAGAAGGCTGCCGGAAATGTTACGCTTGCGGTTACAGCGAGTGTTGATCCTAAGCAGCTTCAGGTGGAGAAGGACAAGTGATTGGCTCAGACTTGGGTGATCACATGGCATTCATTGCCAACAGCAGACAGCAGGGGTTTGGGTTCTCGGGATGAGTCAGAAAGGAAAAAACCCTTTCCCCATGCCGATGAAAATTTGGCGGAGCATTTCCGGCATGTGATGGTGGGTGAAATGGGGTTTTATGTCGCAGAGGATAAGTCAAAATGAAGAGCAAAACGCGGGAAGTGAAAAAATCCAGACCCAGCTGGGATGAGTATTTCATGGGCATTGCCCATGAAGTGGCTAACCGCAGTACCTGTGAACGAGCGCAGGTGGGCGCTGTGATTGTTAAAAACAAACGGATTATCACCACGGGGTACAATGGAAGCCCCAGTGGACTACCTCACTGTACTGAAGTGGGATGTTTAATGGAGAATGGCCACTGTATCCGCACTCTTCATGCAGAACAAAACGCGATTATCCAGGCTGCGCTCCACGGTGTCTCAACAGCAGGGGCAAGCATCTACGTCACCCACCAGCCCTGTTTCCTGTGTGCGAAAATGATCATCAACGCAGGCATCGTGCGCATCGTCTATGACAATGCTTATCCAGATGACCTGTCTCGCAGTTTCTTACAAGAGGCGGGGGTTGCCTTGGCGCAAGTGTGAAGAGGGGAATCAAAACCATCTGGAAAGGTCAATCACAGGAAGGGAATGTTCTGACATGTGGCTGACTGAATCCCCTTTTCATTCGAAGAAACGGTTTTTGCTCCCCCAGAATGGCAGGTGGGAAAAGTCTTCAATCCCCGGTTAATTTCCGAAGTTGTTTTGACATGCGTTTTTTATAATCCTGGTAATCTGGGGCAATATGCTCATATTCGCTTTCCATGAGGGGGGAGGAGAAAATGAAGTCCGCTGAGGTCCGGTTCATCGCTACGGGGATATTCCAAACCACAGAAAGGCGGAGCAGGGCTTTGATGTCAGGATCATGGGGCTGAGCTTCTAAAGGATCCCAGAAAAAAATCAGGATGTCGATTTCACCGGTAGCGATTTTCGCGCCAATTTGGAGATCCCCGCCCAAAGGACCACTCTGCATGCGGTGGATATCTAGATCCAACAATTCCTCCAGCACATACCCTGTCGTACCGGTAGCATATAATTCGTGTTTACTTAATACAGCCCGGTTATATTCTGCCCATTCCAGCAGGTCATCTTTCTTATGATCATGAGCGATAAGGGCGATTCTTTTTGGAAATCCAAGTTCTCTTCTTATAGTCATTCTTTATTCCTTTCCTATTACTGAGTACGTTTTTCTCATTGTAACGAATAATCGTCAATATGGGGATGATTCATAGGAGGTTAAAAAGGTCAGAAGGGAATTGTCTGAGTGAGCTTGTTCTATTAGGATGTATAATGGAAATAGATAGGTTAAATGGGTCTGGGTTTCTTCGAGGGGAGTTGGATATGGAAGAGGAAAGTAGAGTTGATGATTTGACCGAAGAGTTGATCAAGGAATTATTCATGGCCTTGGGTTTCTCGCCAGATGGGTGGGTGAGGAACACTTTTTCACCTTTGGTTCGAAAACCATTTCACCGTTTCTCAACGATCGCTTCAAGATTTGACCAGATCATCGTCGAGCAAGATTTCCGGGAAGCAGCTCGTTGGATCCTTCCCAATTTTGTCAAGGATGTCAATGTGTTTGGAGCAGAAACGATTCCATCCCAGGGTCCGCTCTTGATCGCCTCCAACCACCCTGGCGCGTATGACTCCCTGGTCATCGCCGCCAGTATCCCTCGAAGTGATCTGAAAATCATCACGTCAAGCATCCCGTTTCTGAAAAAATTACCCCATGTCCGCGAGCATACGATTTTTTCAGCCCCAGACTCCCATATCCGGATGACCGTGGTCCGGTCCGCCATTCGTCATCTGAGGGAGGGAGGTGCCCTGCTGGTGTTCGCCCGAGGCAGGATCGATCCTGACCCTGCTCATATGCCCGGCGCTGTTGAGGAAATAGAAAATTGGTCCTCCAGTCTGGGCTTATTTCTCAGGAAAGTCCCTGAAACGAAGTTGGCGATCACCATCGTCAGCGGGATCTTAGCACCCTTCTTCACCAAACACCCGTTAACGATATTCCGCCGCAACAGGCAGGACAAACAGAGAATCGCGGAATTCTTCCAGGGGATCCGCCAAATGCTCTCTCCTGGGGAAATACTGCTCAATCCGGAGCTGTCCTTCAGCCCTCCTCTGACAATAGAGGATTTCCGCCACCGGGAGGATATCAAAATGCTGGCAAAGGAAATCATCCGCAAAGCCCAGAACCAACTCATGAGCCACTGCCACCTATCCTCCACCGGCGCTGCTTGAGGGAGGTTTGTGGGGGAATGGGGTCGAAATAGACAATGCAAACGCTGTATGTTTTACCTCACCTTCATGAGAGGGTGAGGTTGTCCTTAAGGAAGAGCAGTGCAGCGGTTTTACCGGGTTCTATTTCCTAGCTGAGTTACCCCCTTTATTTTGAGGGTTTTGCTGGTGGATACCCGCCATCTGTGTGAATCTTTTCGCTCATAATAGGCTGGTGCTGAAATCTTGAAATCCTAAAATATAAACGTTGTATAATTTCCCACCGACAAACCTATCGGAAGCCCTTTCTTTCCCATATACTGTCAATGGTCTGAAAATTCGCTGTGATATGATGATTATCAGATTATTGATTTAATACCTCATTTTTTATTGAAGGGAGAAAACTCTTAAATATATGTTTCCAACAAATAAACCCCAAGATAATGACGAAAAGCCAGAATCAGAAAAACCAAGGAGGGGGATTAGTGTTAACCTTCGCATGCTTGTGATCTTGTTTCTGATCATTACGGTCCCCTGGGTGTGGACGTTGTTAAGGGACAACGGCGAGGAAATCAGTTACAGCAGGTTTGTGGACCAGGTGCGAACGGGTAACGTAGCCTCGGTGACGATTTCTGGGGAGAAGATCACGGGGGAGATGGAATCTCCTGTTTCCATCCAACCCAGCGGTGAGGAAAGGGAATCCGGAAAAATCACCAAGTTCATCACTTACGTCCCGAAAGTTGGCGATGAGGGATTAATGCCTTTGCTTCATGAGCATGAGGTTGACGTCACGGTCGAACCTCAATCGGATATCAGCTGGTGGTCGATACTAATCAATGTCCTTCCCTTTATTTTTCTAATTGGCATCGGGTATATGATTTTCCAGCGCATGCAGGGGCAGGGCCAAGCGATTTTTAACATGCGGCAAAGCGGAGCGAAGCGATACCAGCGGGATGATCAGCGGACCACATTTGATGATGTAGCCGGTTGCCGGGGCGCAAAGCGCGAACTGCAGGAGGTCATCGCCTTTCTCAAGAACCCCATGAAATTTGAGCGGCTGGGTGGAGAAATCCCTCTTGGGGTATTGCTGGTGGGTCCACCGGGGACGGGAAAAACGCTTTTAGCCAGAGCGGTGGCCGGGGAGGCAGATGTCCCCTTTTTCAACATCACCGGATCTGATTTTATGGAGATGTTTGTCGGCGTTGGCGCTTCTCGTGTGCGGGATTTGTTTGAGCAAGCGAAAAAAGCTTCCCCCAGCATTGTCTTCATTGATGAGTTGGATTCCATCGGCCGCCGCCGGGGGGCTGGGTTAGGTGGGGGGCATGACGAACGGGAGCAAACCCTCAACCAGTTGCTGGCCGAGTTAGACGGTTTTGAACCCAACACCAATGTGATCGTCATGGGCGCCACGAACCGCCCCGATATTTTGGATCCGGCCCTTTTACGTCCTGGGCGCTTTGACCGCCGGATCACGGTGAATATGCCCACCATGAAGGACCGGAAAGCCATCCTTGAGATCCACTCGAAAGACAAGCCGCTTGCCGAAGATGTCGATTTGGAGAAAATCGCCCGCGGCACCCCGGGGTTTAGCGGTGCTGACCTGGAGAACGTCCTCAATGAAGCCGCGCTTTTAGCGGCGAGAAAAAATAAAGACGAGATTGAGCGGGAGGACATAGAGGAAGCTCGAGACAAGGTCTTGATGGGGTTGAAGCGGGAGAGCTTGGCGCTCACGGATGAGGAGTGCCGTTTCTTGGCTTACCATGAAGCGGGTCATGCTGTCGTGGCGGCGGTCCTACCTCACGCGGATCCCATACACAAAGTGACCATCGTCCCCCGCGGAAAAGCCATGGGGGTCACCCAGCAGTTGCCGGAGAAGGACCGCTATCTCTATCACAAAGAATATATGTTGGATAGATTGGCGGTGATGATGGGGGGGCGCGCTGCGGAGGAACTGGGTTTTGACACCGCGACGAGTGGAGCAGAAAACGATCTTAAACAAGCCAAAAAATTAGTCCGCAAAATGGTCCTCGATTGGGGGATGAGTGATCAGTTCAAAAATATTGCCCTCGGGGGAGGAGGAGAAGAACAGGTGTTTTTAGGGGAGGAGATCGCCAAACGACGAGATTACAGCGAGAGTACGGCGAGAGAGGTGGATGAAGAGGTTAAAGCCATTCTCAATGAGGCCTTCACGCGGGCCAAAGATACTTTGCAGGATCATCGAGAAGGCCTGGAAAAAGTCGTAGAGCGATTGCTCGAAGTGGAGGAAATCCCAGGGGAGGAGGTCCTGGATTTGTTGGGCATAGATGATGAAGATGGGAACGGGGATCCAGCGGATGAAGCGGAGTAAACGGACCTGATTCTGCGGAAACCGTTTCAGATCCCAGAGGTTAGGTTGAAAGGCCGGTGAATGGATTAAGTCATCAAGAGGGCTCCACACGATATCTTGCAGGTTATGGTTTCTTGGATGATACAGCGGGTTTATTTATCAGAAAGCCCGGAAATTCCACCTCTGATTTTGGTCCGGAGAGAGCTCCTGAAGGTCGTTTTGGCCCCACCTGCATTTTAACCTTCTTTTAAATTGGCGGGCCTGATCCCACCTGGAATATATGTTAAAATGGGTTGGCATGGATTTGTACTTTTATAATTTTTTAAGATGGTAAAGGAGAAGAATTAATGCCGAGAAAAAGGGTGGATCTCCCTGAAAATATAGAATATTTATCCATCCTCAATGAGGATGGAAATCTTGATGAGAACCTTGAACCGGAACTGTCGGAAGACCTTTTATTGGACCTCCATCGGACAATGTTGTTGAGCCGCCGGTTTGATGAACGGATGCTCAAGTTGCAAAGAATGGGGCGAATCGGAACCTTCGCTCCCATCAAAGGACAGGAAGCTTCCCAGTTGGGAATTGTGGCAGCTTTACGGGAATCAGATTGGATGATCCCCTCCTTTCGGGAAATGGGTGCTTCTTTGTGGCGGGGAACGCCGATGGAAAACATCCTTCTCGTTTATGGTGGGTTCTACCAAGGGAATGAATTCCCGGAGGGGAGCAAGGATTTGCCTGTAGCTGTTCCGGTGGGAACGCAGCCTCTCCATGCAGTAGGGATTGGCTATGGGATCAAGTACCGCAAGAAAGATGATGTAGCGGTCGCCTTTTTCGGTGATGGCGCCACCTCTGAGGGAGACTTTCATGAGGCGTTGAATATGGCTGGGGTCTTTCAAACCCCGACCATTTTTGTTTGTCAGAACAACCAATGGGCAATATCTGTCCCTCGCAGAAAGCAGACCAATGCAGAAACCATCGCCCAAAAAGCGGTCGCGTATGGAATTCCTGGTTTGCAGGTGGATGGTAATGATATTTTGGCTGTGTATGCTGCTGCCCAAGAAGCGGTCCAGCGGGCCCGTGAAGGGGGTGGTCCCACTTTCATCGAGTGCGTCACTTATCGACTCTCGGTCCATACGACCGCAGATGACCCCACCAAATACCGGGATGAAGAGGAAGTGGAAGAATGGCGAAAGCGGGACCCAATCCCCCGCTTCGAAAACTATTTGAAGGGGAAAGGTTTGTTGACTGATGAAGACATCGAAGTTTTAGAAGAGGAAGTGAAAGCACAAATTCAAGAGGCCGTCGATGCAGCGGAAAGCAGGATGAAAGCGTTGGAAGATGAAGAGCTGACCATGTTTGATCACATCTATGCTGAGATGCCTCCACATTTAGAGGAACAGCGAGAGGAATTACGGGCGGAATTGAAGGAGGTAGGGGATGGCTAAGCTGACGATGGTGCAGGCTTTGAATCTGGCGTTAGAACAAGAGATGGAAAAGGATGATCGCGTCATCCTGCTCGGTGAAGATGTGGGCGTGGACGGCGGCGTCTTCCGGGTCACTGATGGGTTGATCGATAAATATGGCGAAGAGCGGGTGATGGATACGCCCCTTGCGGAATCGGGCATCATTGGCATGTCTGTAGGCATGGGGGTCTTCGGTTTGAGGCCGGTGGCGGAAATCCAATTCTCCGGGTTTTCTTATCTTGCCTTTCACCAGATGGAATCCCACGCAGCCCGTATGCGCTGGCGTTCGCGGGGAAGTTACACGGTCCCCATGGTCCTGCGCACCCCCTACAGCGGAGGGGTGAGAGCTTTAGAGCACCACTCGGAAAGCAGGGAAGCCTATTATGCCCATACCCCTGGTTTGAAGATGGTCATCCCCTCTACACCCCGCAATGCGCGTTCCCTCTTGGTGAGTGCCATCCGAGACGAAGATCCAGTTGTGTTTTTCGAGCCCAAAGTGTCCTATAGGGCTTTTCGCGAAGAGGTCCCGGAAGAGGAAGAAACCCTCCCCATTGGCAAAGCCCAAATTGTCCGGGAGGGAAGTGATCTGACTATGATTTCTTATGGGTCGATGATGCGTCCCACCTTGAAGGCGGCAGACATTCTCGAAGAGGAAGATGGCGTGGACTCAGAAGTGATCGATATCTTGACGATATCCCCTCTGGATGACGAGACATTTTCGGAGTCCGTTCGCAAAACGGGCCGGGCGGTCATCGTCCATGAGGCGGCACGCAGTTTCGGGCCTGGGGCTGAATTGATGGCCCGCTTGGTGGAGAATTCCTTCTGGTATCTGGAAGCGCCCATCAAACGAGTAACCGGATATGATATAGTCGTGCCTCTCTTTGCGTATGAAAATGCCTATTTGCCAGGGGCGGATCGTGTGGTGCGAGGGGCAAGAGAAGTGCTCGGCGTGTAGATAACGAGGCAATGCAGGATAATAACCGCGGAAAGAAGATGAGGTGAAATATGGCGCGCAGTTTTAAATTACCCGATTTAGGGGAAGGAATTCATGAAGCGGAGATCATCGAGATCCTGGTTTCGGCTGGCGATGAGGTAGAAGAGGGGGACAGCATACTGGTTGCCGAGACAGACAAAGCGGCGGTGGAGATCCCCTCTCCTTACACGGCGGAAATTACGAGTATTGAAGTGGAAGTCGGCCAGATCGTCAACACAGGCGATGTGATCATGGTCTTCAGCGGCAAGGAGGAAGAAGGGCCCGTGGAGGAGGAAGTTGAGGAAGAAAAGGCACCTCCTGAAGCGGTTGAGGCTGCGGAGAAGGAGGAAGTCAAAGCCCCGGTCCAACCTGAAAGAGAACGGGGCAAACCGGTTCCCGCATCTCCAGCCACCCGTCGCTTGGCCCGGGAATTAGGGGTTGATTTGAGTCAAGTCCCACCGACCGGGGATGCAGGGCGGGTGACTTCGGAAGATATCCGGGCTTTCGCGGAACGACCGGAAGGAGAACGAGCGCCCACAGCTCGTGAAGAGCGCCTTCCCACGGAAGGAGTACCGGAGTTTATTCCCGCGGGGCGGGTGCCCACTTTGCCCGACTTTACCCGTTGGGGCGAGGTAGAACGCGTTCCTCTGCGCTCGGTGCGTCGCGCCACAGCAAGGCAAATGGCCCTATCTTGGTCCCAAGTACCCCATGTGAATCATCAGGATGAAGTGGACATCACGGAGTTGGAGCGTTTCCGGAAGGAGCATAAAGCGGAAATAGAAGAACTGGGAGGGAAACTCACCCCCACCGTTTTTGCTATGAAAGCGGTGATTGTGGCGTTAAAAAAACACCCTCGTTTCAATGCCAGTATAGATCCTGAATCGGAAGAGATCATCCTCAAACATTATTATCACATTGGCGTGGCTGTGGATACGGATCGAGGACTACTTGTCCCGGTGATCAGGGATGTGGATAAGAAGAGCATCACTCAACTTTCCATTGAACTGTATGAATTAGCGCAGCGGACCCGGGAAGGGGAGGCCACCTTGGATGAACTGCAGGGAGGGACCTTCTCCATCACCAACATCGGTGTTTTGGGAGGAACAGGATTCTTCCCGATCATCAACTTCCCTGAGGTGGCTATCCTGGGGATGGCTCGGGCGCAGTGGAAGCCCGTCGTCCACAAAAATGAAGAGGGTGAGTTCATCACGGAAACGAAATTTATCTTGCCTTTGATGATGGCCTTTGACCACCGGGTGGTGGATGGCGCGGATGCAGCGCGGTTTATGAATGTGGTCAAGCAAGCGTTGCAAAACCCAGCGAATTTGCTGCTCATGATGTAGGTCGGGGCGGGGTTCAGAGACGCAAAAGGGAAAGGGTAGGGAGCGAAGTGATATGGTAATGGGCGAGCAAACATTAGAGATCGAAGTAGCTGTGATTGGGGGCGGACCGGGCGGATATACAGCGGCTTTTCGAGCGGCGGATCTGGGATTTGACGTCGCTTTGATTAACGAAGAGAACAGATTGGGCGGGGTTTGTTTAAGACGGGGATGCATCCCCACAAAAGCCCTCCTTGACACCGCGCATATCATTGAAAACGGGATCAAAGCCCGGGATTGGGGGATCTTGTTTAGCGACTTTGGCATCGAGCTTGATAAACTGCGGGCGCATAAAGAAAGCGTGGTCGATCGCCTGGTTTCCGGCGTGGAAAGTTTAGCCAGCATGCGGGATGTGCAATTAATTGAGGGCCGTGCTGTGTTTGAGTCCTCAAATCAAGTGCGCATCCAAGGCACGTCGGATATCGCCCACGTCAAGTTTGAACATGCGATCCTGGCCAGCGGCTCAAAGCCCATCTCCCTACCGGGGGTGAATTTTGAGGATCACGAGCGGATCATGAACTCCGCGGATGCTTTGGAGCTGCCGGAGATCCCGGAGAGGTTGCTGGTTGTCGGCGCAGGTTATATTGGATTGGAGATGGGCACTACCTATGCTGCCCTGGGCAGCCAGGTGACGATGGTGGAGATGCTGGATGAGATCTTGCCGGGTGTAGATCGTGCCCTGGCCAAATACCTCGAAAGGCGGGTGAATAAGCTCTTTGATGCCCTTTATCTCAATACCACTGTCACCTCTCTGGAAGAGACGGATCAAGGGGTCTTTGTCAATCTGGAGGGCGAGATGGGGGAGAAAGAGCTGGAGTTCGATCGCGTTTTGGTGGCTGTAGGACGGAGGCCAAATTCCGAGGACATTGGGTTGGAAAATACGGATGTAGAAGTCGATGAAAAGGGGTTCGTGCAGGTCGATGAACAACGCCGCACAAATGACCCTCTGATTTTCGCCGTAGGGGATGTGGCCGGTGATCCCATGCTGGCCCACAAAGCGATGTTCGAAGGCAAAGTCGCTGCGGAAGTGGTCGCTGGAGAATCTGCCGCGTTTGATGTCAGGGCCATACCAGCTGTGATTTATACGGATCCCCAGATTGCTTATTGTGGTTTGATGGAAGATGAAGCGGGTCAGCTTGGCTATAACGTCAAAGTAGGGCGCTTTCCTTGGACTGCGTCGGGACGGGCCACGACGATGGATGCTCGCGAAGGGGTTACGAAGCTGATTTTTGACGCGGATACGGACCGTTTATTGGGGATGGGGGTCGCAGGCCGGGGGGCGGAGGACTTGATCGCAGAAGGCGCTTTTGCGATTGAAATGGGTGCAGTCGCGGAGGATCTGGCGCTGACCATTCATCCTCATCCCACCCTGTCGGAGACAGTGGCTGAGGCGGCAGAGGCGTATTTGGGACTGGCAACCCATATTTTTTCCCGGAGATCGTGATATAATGCACAATGTGAGAAGTGATTTTTAATCGTTGCCGGGTAGGTTGAGGAGTCTCCCATGTCCAGGTTGTCTTTCCCAATCAAAGATGTCTGCCAATATGTGGAATTGAGTGAGTTCTATTCCCAGAGCCGTGGTGAACTCTATGTGACATATATTTGCCATCATCCGGATCGTGATGGGTGTACGTGTGTCCTTAATGGTGCTTCAGTTGCAGAATGCAAATGCTGCCAGGAAGGCGAGGAAGTAAAGACCGTCCATATCTAAAGATCCGGCTCAGTTTTCCAGAGAACATCCCTGCCATTTCTCTTGTTTTCCATTTCATCGAGGGGGTTTAATGGGTATGACGTGCTGTATGCCGGCATAAGAAGGGATTTCCCTATACTGACTTCAGAACATGAACATTAGGTTAAGTTGTTGATGGGGGATACGGTATAGCATTCCCTTCTTCAAGAAAGATCGCTTGAAGTGTTTTTTCCCGTTTTTTTTATCTAGAAATTGGGAACAATTATAGGTCCCCGTCACTTGAGAATTCCCAAATGTCAAACAGGCGGGCCAGCGCTACCAAAGCCAACGAGTGCCGCAGTCTACCCTCTTTGATTTCCTTTTTCAATTCCCGGGCGCTCATTTCCAGAGCGTGTATGTTTTCCCCTGCATCTAGCTGCGGACGTTGTGTTCTGGTGGCGTCTTTCGCCAGCCAGAGGTGGCATTTATTATTGAAGAAGGCGGGATTGGGTTCTACATATCCCATTGAACCCCAATCTCCTGAAGTATACCCAGTTTCTTCTTTGAGTTCGCGGACTGCCGCCTGGCCTGGGGTTTCATGGGCTTCCACGATCCCTGCCGGGATTTCGGAAGTCACGTTTTGAGTGCCGAAGCGGTATTGCTGAACGATAACCACTTTCTTTTGCGGGGTCACAGCGACGACATTCACCCATTCCGGAGCTTCCAGGACAACGGCTTTGACCACCTGATCATTCCGAAGATTCGTGTAAATGTCAAATCGTGATTGAAACAAGATCAAATCTTCCCCCTCTTCAGAGCGCAAATACTCCCAAGTCTGCTCCCAATGTTTGCTCATTTTCCATCCTTTCTATTTTTACTGTTGACCGCCTATGCAATCTACGTCTGACAGGGGTTCATAGGGTGCCAGGAATCGATAAAAATGACATTAAACAAAGCCCAGCGAGGAATCCACTGGGCTCCGATGTGGATCGTTACCTATCCTTTTCTTAGGATTTGAATTCCTCCATTTTGTGCGCTAATTTAAAATCTCTTTCCGTGATCCCACCCGCTTCATGGGTAGATAAATTGACTTCCACCCGGTTATACACATTAAGCCATTCAGGGTGATGGTTCATCTTCTCCGCGCTGATGGCCACCTGAGTCATGAATCCAAAAGCGGTGATAAAGTCGGAGAACTCAAAATCCTTTTTCAACTTATAATTTTCGACGGTCCAGGCTTCAGACAAGCCCTTATTTAACTCCTCTAATCTCTTCTCTATTTCTTCGACTGGTAATTTTTCGATAGCCATTGTCCACTCCACTACATGATTGAATGTGATGATTATTCACAGGCCGTATGTGATTATGTCTTCTTCAACATCTCGATCTGTTCCTGGATCGTTTTTGCCTTCTCCCTGTAATCTTGGAGTTTATCCCGCTCTTTGTCCACGATTTCCTGGGGGGCTTTCTCGGAAAAAGGCCCAGCCAGCAGATCTTCCAGGCGCTGGATTTGTCCCTCCGCCTCCTCCAGTTCACCGATTAAACGTTTACGTTCCTCCTGAGGATCAACCAGATCTGCCAGCGGCAAATAAATCTCCACCGGTCCAGCGACCAAAGCGACATGGCCTTCTGGTTTTTGGGCCAGGTTTTCATAGGTCGCGATCTTGCTTTGATCGAGTTGAGCCAACACGGCCAAAACCGATTTTTGTCCTTCCAGCATTTCCGAGTGTTCAGCGGTGGCGAAGATGGCGGGGATAAGCCGTCCATCCTGGACGTTTTTCTCAGCGCGCACATTGCGGATCGTCTTCACGATCTCCTGGATTAGTGTGAAATTCTCGACGGTCTCCTCTTCCCATCCCTCCTCGGGCCGGGTCTCAGGCCAGGAGGCGATGATCAACGCGTCTTCCCATTCCTCCAATCGTTTCTGGAGGGGGGAATTAAGCGCGGCGTCTTTGAGGTGCTGCCATAACTCCTCTGTGACATACGGCGTGAAGGGATGCAGCAACCGCAGGGATTGATCCAAAACCCGGACCAGGGTTTCAACGGTGTAATACGCTTGATCTCCACCCTGGGCGATCTGTTCTTTGGCGATTTCCAGATACCAGTCCGCGTATTCTCCCCAGAAGAAATCGTAGATTTGTCTGCCGGCCACGCCGTACTGGTGACTTTCAAATAACCGCTCCACATCCCGAATCAGATCCTGCAGGCGGGCCCAGATCCAGGAGTCCGCCAAGGTCCATTGGGGATCGGACACAGGTCCTGGTGGGATATCCTGCATCGTGCTGAGCACGAATCGCCCCGCATTCCAGACCTTGTTGGCGAAGTTGCGGTTCGCTTCTACCTTTTTCAAGCTGATATTCATGTTGTTTCCTGGGGTGGATCCGACAAGCATGGTGAAACGCAGGGCATCTGTTCCCATCTCATCAATGACTTCAAGGGGATCGATAACGTTGCCCTTGGTCTTACTCATCTTTTGACCGTTTTTATCCATCACCAGGCCGTGAAGGTACACGGTTGAAAAGGGCTTTTTTCCGGTCAATTCCAAGCCCAGCATGATCATCCTTGCCACCCAGAAGAAGAGGATGTCATACGCGGTTTCCATCATGGTCGTGGGGTAGAAGTATTTGTAATCCGGGGTCTCTTCAGGCCAACCCAAAGTAGAGAAAGGCCATAATCCGGAGGAAAACCAGGTGTCCAACACGTCGGGATCCTGATGGATATGTTCGCTTCCACAGTGTTCGCAGACCGAGGTGTCTTCGCGCATTACGGTGCGTTCTCCGCAGTCGTCGCAGTACCAGACGGGGATGCGATGCCCCCACCACAATTGGCGGCTGATGCACCAATCATGGATGTTCTCCATCCAGTTGTAATACACTTTCTCAAAACGCTCGGGGATGATTTCAATATCCCCGTTTTTTACCGCAGCAAGGGCTTTTTCAGCCAGGGGTTTGACGTCCACGAACCACTGGGTGGAGACCATGGGTTCGATGATCTCCCCACCCCGTTGGGCGCGAGGAATCTGGTGCACATAAGGTTCTTCCTTGAGCACCAACCCTTCCTCTTGCATATCCTCCCAAAGGTTCTCGCGGGCTTCAAAACGGTCCTGACCTTGATAAGGTCCTCCCACTTCGGTCACTTTGCCTTCTTTGTCGAGCATGGAATAGACTTCAAGACCGTGCTGCATGCCGATCTCATAGTCGTTGGGATCGTGGCCGGGAGTGATTTTCAGCGCGCCTGTGCCAAACTCGAGGTCCACGTAATCGTCGGCAATGACGGGGATCTCCCGGTCCAGGATGGGGACCAACGCTGTCTCACCGACATATTTTTGGAAGCGTTCATCCTCGGGATGCACGGCGACTGCGGCATCCCCCAGAATGGTCTCCGGACGCGTGGTCGCCACCGGGATATACTCATCATCTGTGCCTGCAATGCGGTATTTGAAGTAATACAGTTTCCCTTTTTCTTCCTCGTGTTCCACCTCCAGGTCGGAAACCGCGGTTTGCAAAGCGGGTGACCAATTGATCAACCTTGGCCCCCGGTAAATCAATCCTTTTTCGTAAAGGTGGACAAAGGCTTCGCGGACTGCGTTGGAAAGGCCTTCATCCAATGTGAATCGTTCTCGATCCCAGTCGCAGGACGCTCCGAGACGCCGGATCTGTTCGGTGATCAAACCGCTGTGTTCCTCTTTCCATTGCCAGGTCCGCTTTAAAAATTTCTCTCGACCTATTTCTTTACGGCTGGTCCCTTCTTTTTGGAGTTGTTTCTCAACCTGTAATTGAGTGGCGATCCCCGCATGATCGGTCCCCGGCACCCATAAAGTGGAATAGCCTTTCATGCGGTGGTAGCGGATCATCATATCTTGCAGGGCTACAAACAACACATGACCAAGGTGAAGTTTTCCGGTGATATTAGGTGGGGGAATGGAAATGACGTAGTTTTCGATCTCCGGGTCGAATCCCTCTTTTGTGGGATCGTTGAAGGGTTTGAAGTAGCCGTTCTCTTCCCACATCTTGTAGATTCGTCCTTCTGTAGATTCAAAATCATAGGTTTTTGGAAGCATGGTCTTCTCCGTTTACTGTGATTTAGCGGGAAAACTCTGGATCCCCTTATGGCGCAATTTCGGGGTTGAGCAACTGGAATACCTGAGTGCCATTTTGGGTATAGACGAAACCAATCTGGCCTTCTTTACGGGCGACCGCCCAGCCGTTTTCCTCATCGACAAAGCTGAATTGGCCTTCCCAGTACACGGTCTTGATCTTCTGCCAATCCTCGCCGCCGTTACTCGTTTTGTAGATGTCTTTTCCCAGTGCGTATCCTGTTTGATAATCAATGAAGTCCAGCTCAAATACTGGGGAAGGAAGTTCACTGTAACGCCAGTTTTCTCCTCCATCGCTGGTGGCGTAGACATACTGGTATGCCTGCTCGTTTTTTGAGTCTTTGCAAGACAGGAGGAGGAGTTTAGTTTGTTTTGACGTGAAAGCCAGGCTGTACGTGCGGCAGTATAGATCCGGATCCTCAAAATCCAGGTTTTCAGGGGAGGGCAGGAAGAGGGTATTCCACGAGTATCCGCCATCCGTGGTCTTCTCGATAAAGGGTCCTTTGGCTACAACCGGGGCGTCCTTTGTCACCCAGCCTACGTTTTCGTTCGCAAACAGCATATCCGTGTTTTGAGCGATTTGTAATCCGCTTCCCGTAGGGTCAAGAATCCGGTCCCAAGAAGCCCCTCCGTCCTGAGTGGTATATAGATTGCTGTACTCGTGATTCATGCCCGAATCCACGTTCACCAACAGCCAGCCCCGGTTTGAGTCAATGAAGTGGAGTGCGGTAGGGATAAAATACATCTCCTTCCCGGTGAGCGGTAAGGACGAGCTGGCCTGCCAGGTCTGACCCGCATCTGTCGTTCGCCACACGAATTGGGGAGCCAGCGGTGGAGGAGGCGCCTGGATTGCATATTTCACCCAGGCCTGGTTTTCGTCTAAGAAAAAGCCCTTTGCCTGGATCTTTTGGTCTCCATTTTGCTGGATGGTTGTCGGTGGGGTTCTGTCCAGCCAGGTTCTCCCGCCGTCCCGGGTATAAAGGATATGGTCATGGCTGGTTCCCTGGTGCCCAATAGCCCACCCCTTTGAGGTAGTGATCATGCGCACCCTGGTGATCGTCACTTCCAATCCCTTGGTGAGTGAAGGGAGGGGTGCTTGAGCTGGGGCAGGGGTGGAGGTTTCCGTTGGCTGGGTCGGTGGAGGGGTAGTCGGTGAGGGAGGCAGGGAGGTGGGGGTATTGGTCGGGCGCAGATCCTGTTTTGGTGTATAGGTAGCCGAAGGGGGAGGGGGAGTTTCCTCTCCGGTGGGAGTTATGGGGGAGATATTGCACCCCGAACAAAAGATCACCAGCAAGCTGATCATAAGAATGAATCGACGCATATGTGTACCCTCCTCAAACCGATATAAAAAAATCCTTTTCATCTCAAAGGACGAAAAGGAAACTCCTTAGCGCGGTACCACCTTTCTTCGTGGTCAATGATTGACTCACGCACTTCCTTCCTGACGCCAAACGGGATCAGGGTGACGCGATATCGGGCGTACCCGTGTCGTTCTACTTTTTGGGAGACCAAATTTCTTCGACAATCGAACCGAGCGACTTTCCGCGTTTGTCCCCGTAGCTGGCTTGCAGCCCATGGCCAGCCTTCTCTGTCCAGGTTGCGAACCGCGTACTCCTCTCGGAATGCAAGTATTCAGTTGTCATGGATTATACACAGGAACCCTGTGTTCGTCAACTTGGGGATGACCACGGCCCGACCGTAATAAATTTCGCATAGTCATTACAGGGCAATCCATTCTCTACCGGGATCTTGTGTAAAAATGGAATCTCCGGTTTCCAACAGAGCCTGTCGGTTGCCGGTAGGGAAAGATCTTAGGGGTTTGGCTTCCAATCTTAAAATTTCTTGACTTTCAACCTTGCTTTGTGCTATTCTTTGCTTTGTCTGTTTATTAAGGTTATCTTCGGGTTTTATTGGGTTACCGCTGTGGTCTGAAAAAAGGAAAACGGGACATGATTCATCGAGAGAGGGTAGCAGATAATGTGTACACATTCCAAAGTGATCTTTATGCGCAAGTAAATGCCGGGGCTGTGATCGGCCAGGAGTGGGCAGTGGTCATTGATACCCTTGCTTTCCCCGATGAAACGTTAGCTATCCGTGAGTTCATTGAAGACGAATTAGAAAGAAAAGTCAGATATGTCATTGATACGCATTACCACGCAGACCATAGTTGGGGGAATTGTTATTTCCCCGGAGCTTTGGTACTCGGTCATGAACTCTGCAGAAAGTTTCTAGAGGAGTATGGTGTCCCTTCCCTTAAAGATGCCTGGGAAGAGGATTCTATTTTTCGGCAAACGCAAATCGTCTTACCCCATTTGACGGTGGAGAACGGGGAATTAGAGCTGATTGTGGATGAGAAAACAATGCGATTTATCAGACTTCCAGGACACAGCCAGGATGGAATGGGCGTTTACATTGTAGAAGATGAAGTCCTCTTCGCCGGAGATGTATGGATGCCTGTTCCCCATATCGTAGATGGCGATATCCAGGTCATGCGCGAGTCGCTCCAAAAAATCAGGAAATTAACTTTGGAGAATGTCGTTCAGGGTCATGGTGACGTCATCTTACGGGGAGAGATTGACAGCGGCATCAAAGACCGGATCGCGTATTTGGATCGCATTGAAGAAATCGTCCAGGAGGCATCAGAAAATGAGTATCCGGGAGATGTCTTAAAAGAGAATGATGTGGAGTCTTGTGGAAAAAGCCGGATCCTCTTGGATGGATTGGCAGAAGAGGTTCACCAGCAGAATTTAGGCCATCTTTATGTGGAGAGGTTCGGTGAGGAACCTAAAGAATTTGATGAATCTATGTATTACTGAACCTCATTCAACCTGACCGTACGAAACCAACTTGATCTCTGAATCAGGTCCCTGAAACCCCGTCTTCGTTATGGGGTTTTTCTTTTTGAGGTTGTCTCTTTTTCTTTGCCCGCCAGCCGACGACTCTCTCTGTACCCTGCCGCAACCGTTGGATATTGGGTCTCAGCGCCCAAACGATGAGGATCTCCGCTGCAAACCCAAAGAGGATGTATTCCCAGGGAGAACCGAATCGGTAGGCTCGATATGCGAAAGTAAGGGAAGCCAGGATCGGCAAGGACATGGTGGCAATCGACGCATACCCGACCCCAAAGACGATCATCGCCCCAAGAGGGATGAGGATAAACGTACTGGGCCACCAGAGACCGATCGCACCGCCAGTAGCAGGAGCCCCACCTGCCCCTCCCCCCATTTTCAGGTTCCCTTTCTCATCCTTTTCGATGAGGTATATGGAATAATTATGGCCGAGGATGGCAAAGGTTGGCGCCAAGACATGTAGCCAGAATTGGTCAGGAGCAAATGCCTTTGCTATCCAAACGGTGCAGGCGCTTTTCAGGATGTCTAAAATGGAGGTCAACAGCCCTAACTGGAAATTGGTAGCACGCATAGTATTGGTTCCCCCGGTTCGACCGCTTTCAATCTGGCGGACATCTTTCCCTGTGGCTGCTTTAACCAGAAGGTAACCACAGGGTATGGACCCCATGAGGTAACTGAAGGCGAACATACCAAACCAACCCCAAATACTCATATCTGCTTTCTCCTTGGAAAGACGCAGTGAATGGTCTCAATTCTATTAACACGTAAGGTAGAAAAGTGGAACGGATATTATAAAAAGTAGGCGACCAGCCAGGAAAGAAGGACCAGAAATCCCGGGAAAAGAAGCAGTCGAAAGGTGGTTGTCGATTCCGCTTTGCTGTGTCTTTCTCCAATTTCAATCATAGCATACAGCGGACCTAGTAAGGCAATGCCGAAAGAGATGGAACTCATCGGCCAATAATGCAACCCGGCTGACAACTCACCCATCCATAACATGGTGACCAATGCTGGGAGGATAACCCATTCGCCTTCGAACCTTAAATGGAGAATGCGCAGGAAGACGAGTCCGGCTGTGACGCTGAGTAGAGGAACGCGGAAGAATAAACGGACTTCTTCCGCATGGAGGGCGATGGCCAGGATGAGGAACAAGGCCATGGATAGGGTAGTGATCCCAATCTCAGCAAAAGGGTAGTAGTCGTTGTCAGGGTCGACAGTGATGTATTCAGCCATAAGGACGAGCATTAAGAGGAGGCCAGAGAATGCGGCAGCCACCCACCACACTGCGCTGAATGGAATCTGCTCGATGACCAACATGAGCACCAAGGCCGTCAATCCGGGCAGTAGCCAATGTTCTACGGTTTGCTGCTCGAGATCGACATCTGGATGTTCGCGGAGCAACCAAGCGGTGCCGGAAGCGACTAACCCTGCGACAAGCAGGGAGACGATTAAAGTGAAGTTCAAGTGTACGGGCAGATAAATGCCCACAAAGCGGATTTCGAGTTCTAACGCGGGGAGGCTCACGAAATGTGTCAGGGCATATGCCAGGAGAATCATGGCTACCAAAACACTGAGGTTATTTAGGTTTGGCAGCTGCTGGTTTCTTATGGACATGGCTTCATTCTACCTTGGCAGCGAAGGATGCGCTTGTAGAATATAGACGACCTCCCTCAGCTGTATGTTAGACTACATTATACTAAGATAACCTTTTTGTTGAGGATGTCACACTGATGACTGAGGAACGAAAGAGGTTAGGGGAGTGGGGGGAAGAGCTGGCAGCACATTACCTGAAGAAGAAGGGGTATAAAATCCTAGACAGGAATGTGCGCTCTCGGTATGGGGAGATAGACATCATCGCTGAGGATGCAGATCGAGGGAGTGAGGTGACGATTTTCATTGAAGTGAAAACCAGGTCCTCCACCCGCTTTGGGCGCCCTGAACAAGCTGTCGATCGCAGAAAGAGAGAACATCTGACATCTGCTGCGGCTGCCTACTTGCAGGAACATCCCCAGCGGGGTGACCATTGGCAGGTGGATGTCATCGCTGTGGAACGCATCCCTTCCCAGGGAAAACCACAAATTTACCACTTTAAAGATGTTTTTTCATGAATGACAAGGTGAACAAACACATCCCATTAATCGTCATTCTCGGGCCTACTGCGGTAGGGAAAACTGAGGTTTCCATTGAATTGGCTGAACGTTTTCAAGGGGAGATCGTCTCCGCTGATTCGCGCTTGTTTTACCGCGGAATGGACATCGGAACGGCGAAGCCTTCTCCGGAGGAGCGGGAGCGAGTTCCCCACCACTTGATCGATGTCACCGATCCGGATCAGGTGTGGAACCTGGCCATTTACCTCCGAGAAGCGAAAAAAGCCATCCGGGATATTCATCAGCGTGGAAAATTGCCATTTTTGGTGGGCGGCACCGGCCAGTATATTGAAGCGCTTGTTGAGGGATGGCGCATCCCCAGCGTCAGACCGAATGCCAGGGTGAGGGATGCGCTCCGCAGTTGGGCGGATGAAATTGGGGTCGGGGGGATGCGAAAACGGTTGGAAGTCCTTGATCCGGAAGCTGCGGAAAAAATCGACGGACCGAATTTACGACGCATGATTCGCGCTCTGGAAGTGATTTTCCTTTCCGGGGAGAAGTTTTCGGAGCAGAAAGGGAAAGGACACACTCCTTATCACGTTTTGAAACTTGGTTTAACTCGGCCGAGGGAGGAATTGTACCAGCGGATTGATGCTCGCATTCATGCCATGCTTGAGGCCGGTTTTATTGAAGAGGTGAAGACTTTGTTGAAGAAAGGGTACTCTCCCGACCTTCCCCCTATGTCAGCAATTGGGTATCGGCAAATCGTCCATTATCTTCAAGGGGTAATCACCTTGGACGAAGCCATCCGGCAAATGAAGAGTCGCTCCCATTCCTATGTTAGAAAGCAGGCCAATTGGTTTCAAAAAGATGACCCTGAGATCATCTGGTTTTCGGTTTCGGAGGGGATTTTTCGGGAAATTGAGAGGGAGATTCACCAATTCTTAGCAGAAATTTGCTATACTGAATACAAATCAAATAGTTGATCCCAGCTGGGGAGGAGGCTTGCGATGGAGAATCGGCCTTGGTATGAATGGTACGATAATGGTGTACCGAAGAGCATCCAGTATCCGGAAGTACCTCTTTTTCATTTCCTCGAGAAATCAGCTCGAGAGTACCCAGATCATCCCTGCACGATTTTTAAGGGGGCGAAAATCACCTACGAGGAAATGGATGAACTTACAGATCGATTGGCAGCTGGGTTAGCCCATTTGGGGATCGGCAAGGGGGATCGAGTAGGGATCCTCATTCCCAATACACCACAATTTGTGATGGCATATTTTGGAGTGCTGAAGGCTGGAGGCGTGGTGGTCGCTACCAACCCGATGTACAGTGAGCGGGAAATCGAGCATCAAGCCAATGATTCGGGGATGGAGTTGATGATCGTGATGAGCAACTTCTACAACCGGGTCAAGAATGTACAGCCTAAAACGGGTCTCAAGCAATTGATCGTCACCAACATCAAAGAGACGCTTCCACCGCTGACATCCCTTTTGTTCACCCTTTTCAAAGAGAAAAAAAGCGGATTCAGGGTTGAATTGGGGGACAACGATATCTGGTTGCCGGATCTGTTGGAGGATTTTCAAGCTTCCGACCGTCCGGATATTCAAGTTGGCCCTGAAGATCCAGCGATCTTCCAATACAGCGGAGGGACCACCGGAACACCGAAAGCTGCTGTCGCTTCGCACCGCAACCTGGTGGCGAACACGCTCCAGACCCGGAGTTGGATTACATCAGCTGTGGATGGGGAAGAAGTCGTTTTGATGGCAATTCCCCTCTATCATGTTTACGGTATGGTAGCCGGCATGAATTTCGGGTTAGCCTGTGGGGCTGCCCTAGTCATGGTTCCGGATGCCAGGGATATCGAAGATACGGTCACGAATTTAGAGAAGTATGAAGCCACCATTTTTCCGGGTGTGCCCACCCTTTACAATGCCATCAATAATTTCCCTGATGTCGTCGCAGGGAAGTACGATCTGTCTTCCATCAAAGCCTGCATATCCGGGTCAGCCCCCCTCATGCGGGAGACGAAAGAGACCTTTGAAGCCTTGACAGGCGGGATCGTCTTTGAAGGCTACGGGCTTTCAGAAGCCCCCACAGCTACCCATTGTAATCCGCTTCTGGGCGAGAATAGGACCGGTTCGATCGGGTTGCCTTTCCCAGACGTAGATGCCCGCATTGTTGACCTCGACGATGAAGAGACCGTCTTGCCCCCCGGTGAAATTGGTGAATTGACCATCAAGGGACCCCAAGTATTTAAGGGATACCATAACATGCCCACCGAAACTAGGAACGCTTTACGAGAGGGCTGGTTGTATACCGGCGATATCGCCCGGATGGATGAAGATGGGTATTTCTACATCGTGGATCGTAAGAAAGAGGTTATCAAACCCGGCGGGTTCCAGGTTTGGCCCCGGGAAGTGGAGGAAGTCCTCCAGGATCACCCAGCGATCAAGGAAGCCGCCGTGGGGGGGGTTCAGGATCCTTACCGTGGAGAATCCGTCAAAGCCTGGATTGTCCTTAATCCGGGGGAATCACTGGAGAAGGAAGAGATCAAAGATTGGTGTCGGAAAAGCCTGGCGAAATATAAGGTACCCACGGAGGTTGAATTCAGAGATGAATTACCCAAGACCCACGTAGGTAAGTTGTTGAGAAGGGAACTCATCCGGCAACACGAAGAATCCCAAGGGGATTAACGTTTCCCACTGAGGGTGATCAGCGGAGGCCCAGGAGATGAGTACCTTTGTAAGGTCCATTTTGGGGGTAGGATAGAGGACTCGGAACCCTCAAGAGAGCTGTCGAGAGAGATGTTCAAGGATGAATTGGGCTTTTTTATACTCCTTGAACATCTTTTCTTTTTCGCGGAAGGCCTGGGTATGGGAATATATCCGGCCGTTGATTTGTTTATATCCCAGTTCTTTATGCAGTAGCTCGTGGTACATCACATAGGCAAGGGTGCAGTCAGGCAGCTGGGGATCATCCAGGCTGCGGCTGATCAGGATCGTGTCTGTTTCATATTGATAATGGCCAAATTTACGATAAGTCAACCGTTCACTCCAAACAAGATGGGGTTGGGGAAGGGAGCCATTGAAGTATGTTTGGTTCACCTGATGAAAAACGGGCAGTAGGTCTTTGTGTGTTCCCTTTGTGGTCGCCCGCCGGGGAATGGCGATATATTCCATCCTCTCTCTCATCTCGAGATAAGGGGCGCTGTTAGTGAATTTGCGAATGGCTTCTTTAGCCTTTTTCTCATCGTACTGGAGGGCAACCTGGATGAGGGATCGCAGCACTTGAGGTTGGGCGGCAATGAAACTTTCATGGGCTGTGATCCGCATCGTCCTTACTTGCCTGTGAATGCGGTATAGAGGGCCGATCAGAAAGAGGTTGAAGGTTATATTTTTGCCGGGATAGCGAACTGGGGGAGGGAATTGATCCTCAATCTCAGATAACCGTCGCAGCGTTTGTACATGCGTTTGGAAGTGGTCAGGGTCCATAAGGAAGGTTAACCACTGGTATGCCCTCCGCGAACGGACCGGCAAATCAGCAGCTGTGCCCCCCTGATGATCGAGTTTTTGTGCGATATAGTCTGCTGTCTTACGGATGGATTCGAATATCTTCAAAAAGGCAGGTTGATCGGGGAGAATCATTTCCCCTTCCAGGGGTACTTGCGAAATGCACCGCTGGATTTCATCTTGAATGTGAGAACAGGAGGATATAATATTTTTGATTTTTATGGTTTTCTGAGTATGCATGATGAGGCAATGATAATTGGAGGTGATGACTTGCTTCCTGGGTCATGAGCCGTGTGCATCTTGAGAAGGATGATCCATGTTATTACAGGCGGGCTGCATCTTCGTATCATAAGTACTTTGACAAGGAAGCCATCATGTCATAAAATCGTTAGGCTGTAATCATCGAAAGGTTTATATTCATAATTTTGGGACCACTCACTAATCATAACATAGGGGCCTGATCAATTTTCTCTAGGAAGGTTCATATCCATGAAAGAATACCCGACGAAAAATCTACGTAATATTGCCTTTGCTTCTCACAGCGGATCTGGGAAAACAATGCTTTCTGAAGCGCTTTTGTATTTCACAGGCGCGATAACGAGAATGGGGGAAATCAATAAAGGGACCACCGTCTCCGATTACCAGGATGAAGAAAAGCGGAGGGAGATCTCGATTTCCACATCTGTTATCCCTGTCGAATATGAAGATCATAAAGTCAATATCCTCGATACCCCAGGATATACGGATTTTGTGGGTGAGATGATCTCCGCTATGCGCGTTGTGGAAGCGGTTGTCATACCGGTGGATGCGGTCGCTGGCGCAGAGGTGGGCACGGAGCTAGCCTGGTCATATGCCGACAAATTTGAACTCCCGCGCATTGTTGTCATCAATATGATGGACCGGGATAATGCGAATTTCCAGAAGGCGTTAGATTCCATGCGGGAGATCTCCGACCAGCGTCTGATCCCCCTGCAACTGCCTTGGGGAGAGAAAGGGGATTTCAAAGGTGTCTTTGACCTTCTGACCAGGAAAGCCCTGAAAGGTGCGGGGAAAGAGGTTGCGGAGATCCCGGATGAGTACCTTGAGGAAGTCGAAACGGCGGGGATGGAAGCCATTGAAGCCGCCGCGGAAGGGAACGATGAATTGTTGATGAAGTACTTGGAGGGCGAAGAACTCACTGAACAAGAGGTGTTAGATGGCCTTAAAGAGGGAATTCAGGCGGGGAGTTTCGTGCCTGTCCTGGTAACTTCCGCCACTTCGCAAATTGGTCTGGCGCCCTTCTTGGAAGCCATCATCAACCTTTTACCCTCGCCTGAAGAGGCGGATCCCGAAGTGGCGCAAGGTCCGCAGGGAGAAGAGGAATTACCGGCTTCCGATGCCGGCCCCTTGGCAGCCTATGTCTGGAAGACGACCGCGGATCCCTATGTTGGGAAAATGACCTATTTCCGTGTTTATTCTGGCGTGATCAATGCGGATAGCAGGGTGTGGAACCACAATGAGGGTGAAGAAGAGCGTTTAGGGAGCATCGCGATCATGCGCGGAAATGACCATGTGGATGTCCCCACCGTTCATGCCGGAGATATCGCCGCTGTTCCTAAGTTGAATGTGACCTCTACCGGGCACACCTTAGGGGAGAAAGAACATCCGCTTACCCTGCCTGTGCCTGAATATCCCAACGCTCCTTATCGGGTGGCGGTGAGTCCGACCACACAGGCGGATTCCGCTAAACTCAGCCCCACGTTAACCCGATTAAGCGAAGAGGATATGACCCTTTCTTGGCATCAAGACACGACGACAAAAGAAACCATCCTTGAGGGGATGGGAGACCAACACATCGATGTGGCCATTCGCAAAGCAAAAACCCTTTTCCAGACGGAATTGGAGATCGATGTTCCCAAAGTGCCATACCAGGAAACGATCACCAAAACCGGGAAAGCCAGGTATCGACATAAGAAACAATCAGGTGGGGCTGGACAATTCGCTGAGATTGAAATGCGTGTGGAACCCCTTAAGGAGGAGGAATTCGAGTTCTTGAACGAGGTTTTCGGCGGTGCGATCTCCAGAAATTATATGCCGGCCATTGAGAAGGGGGTCAAGACGGTGATGGAAGATGGTGTGTTGGCTGGATACCCGGTGGTTAACGTCAGAGTGGCAGTGGTGGATGGCAAAGAACATCCCGTTGACTCGAAGCCGGTGGCATTTGAAATCTGTGCCAAACAGGTATTTAAGATGGCGATGAAGGAGGCGGGACCCGCTCTCCTGGAACCGATCATGAATGCGAAAGTGACGGTTCCGGAAGAAAACATGGGGGACATCTTGGGAGATCTCAATACGCGTCGCGCCCGTGTGCAAGGCATGGACACGAGTGGAGCCCGGTCTGTTGTCTCTGCGCAGGTGCCTTTGGCTGAAATGCAGCGTTACACGACCGATTTGCGATCCATGACCGGCGGGCGGGGGATCTTTGAGATGGAATTCTCGCACTATCAACAGCTTCCGGCTCATCTCGCGAATGAGGTCATCCAGGAAGCGCAAGAAGAGGATGAGTGATCTTTAAGACGATCAACACCTGTTCTGAACAAGCCCCTGACTTTTGCGCAGGGGCTTGATTATTTAAGCCTTGGAGTGGTGGGATTCCTTATTTGGGTTGATTCTCTTTTTGAGCGAGGTTAAGCCGGATGAAGAGCCATGGCGCACCGAGTGAGATCCACAATCCGACCAGCAGGTAGCGGAAATAGCGTAAAGTCAGCGCAAGGGAGAACCCTTCTTTGGGGAACAGCTGATCTAATCCCCACCAGATGAGTAATACCCCGGATGCCCCGATGAGAAATCGTACGGTCCGTTGTCCCAATGTGCCTTTTGTGGCAAAACCGCCGTAGGTCTCTAAAATGACCACGCCTGACAGGAGACCGAACAAGACGCCGCTGATGGTGAGGATCCCTTCCAGGTTATAGGGATCGAGTTCTCCTTGGGTATTTTGAATCCATTCGGGAGGGATTTGATGGCCCATGACCGGACTGGCAAGCAGTAAGGCGAGGAGGATCAATAACAGGGAGCTCAAGAAACTGACCAGGATTTGTTTTCGAAAAGGTTGTTTCGAAAACCAGGATGAAACGGGTGACTCCAGAAGCAAGAACAGGATGAGAAGGATGATCCCTATCATCCACCCCCCGAGGACATCATGGAGGAAATGGACCCCGAGGACGATTCGGGACAATCCGATCAGGAAAATGATCAGGATCACAGATACCCGCAACCATTTTCGTTTGATTTCAAGCGCGATGTACCCCCATAAGCTGGACGCGTTTTGGGCATGGCCGGAGGGAAACCCAAAATCTACCGCGGAGATGAGGTTTTTCACCTTGATGGAAACCCAATGCGGGCGCGGGCTGTGAAATAAGAGCTTGAGCAGGAAGTTCGTCCCTCCGCTGACCAGGAGCAGGATCCCGATCCGAATCCCTAAGGCTTTATCCACACACCAATAAAGGGCCGGCATGATCAGCAAATAAAATTCTTCATTGCCCAGGAAAGTGATGCCCTTCATCAATGGGTAGAGCCAATCTCCTAATCCTTGAAACCAAATTGAGATGTATAAAGAGAGCTGGTAGAAAATATCCATGATTGCCTTTTTGACACTTCAGTTGGGGAGGGAAGTGAATGCGAATTGGATGAAGTAGCCCTCCGGCTTAATGGGAAGATGATGAAACCTTTTTAATGAATTGGCTGACATGTTCAAATACGACTTCCTTTTTCCGGTCTCTGGTCAAGACATGCCCGCTTTCTTCAACATACACCATGTCTTTTTGACCGTTTGGGGTGCCGAGATGTTCATAGAGCTGGACCATATTTTCGGGAGGGACGGTCAAATCGTCTTTAGAGTGCATTAATAAGATGGGCACTTGGATTTGCGGGAGCATCTCCTGCATCTCTTCAAGAAGTTTGCTTAGTTCATAGACCGCCCGGGTAGGATACTTGTCATAGGAGAAATGCTCCTCGGTCTGGACAGGATCCTGCCAATCGGATTCTCCTTTGGAGACGAAGGGCAAGAACCTCCAGAAGTACTTGAGGAAAGGGATTCTGGGGTCCTGGATGATTTGGTAGGGTGTGGAAAGTGTGACCGTCCCAGCGACAGGTAGATGGGCGGATTGATAAAGCGCTAACACGCCCCCCATGGAGAGCCCGATCAGGAAAATTTCATCCACCGTTCCTTGGAGGAGGTACCAACCGTCCTCCACGGAAGCGACCCAATCCTCCCATCGGGCCCGGTTCATGTCTTCTTGGGAGGTGGCATGAGCGAAAAGGCGGATCCCTAAGATTGTGTACCCCAGTTTGGAAAGATATTCACCCAAAGGTTCCATTTCTTTGGGTGAACCGGTGAACCCATGGATCAAAAGACACCCTGTGGGTCCACCTGGATAATAAAATGGGGTAGCTGAGGGGACGATCATGAACGCCTTCCTTGATTGTTGTTTATTTGATCCGACCAGGTTGGCAAACTCCTGCTCCTCATTAAAAAGGGTACTCCTACTCCAAAGAGGTCATTGTCATAAGGAGGTTGATGGAAGGTTCCTTCTTAGAGGGTTGAGAGGTCTCGGGGAAGATCGGTCAAGCAGCGAGACCCTCCCTCGGTTACCAGGATGTTGTCTTCAATCCGCACCCCACCTCTCCCCGGAAGATAGATCCCGGGTTCGATGGTGAATGTCATCCCGGGTTCCAGTGAAGTATGATCATCTGCAGCGATATACGGTTCCTCATGCGCTTCCATTCCCAATCCGTGCCCCGTGCGGTGGATGAAATAATCTCCATACCCACCTTCCTCGATGACTTCACGGGTTTGGAAATCAACCTCTGAACAAAGGCGTCCCGGTTTGACTGCCTCTCTCCCGGTTTGGTTGGCGGATTTAACCAAATTTGCTATTTGCAAGAATTCTTCTTCTACCTCCCCAATTTTGAAGGTGCGGGTGATATCGGAATGATATCCGTCTACGGTGGCTCCCCAATCGATCAACAGGATTTGGTTATCCTCTAAGGGCAGGTCCGTGGGAGTGGCGTGGGGATTCGCGCTGTTCGCCCCGAAGGAAACGATGGGGAAGAAGGGCAGGTCCGGCTCTGAACCGTTGTTTAGGAGTTCAGAGACCAGAGTGGACGCCAATTCCTTTTCGGTGATGCCGGGCTTGATCCTCTTTCTGGTGGCGAGGAAAGCGCGCTGGGCGATCTCTGCTGCATCCTGCATAGCCTCGATCTCATTTTCGTCTTTGATGATCCGCAGAGCGCTCATCGCCCTTTGACCGTCGACGAAATCCGTAGAGATGGTCGCTTCTTCCAGATAGCGAAGCTCCAGTACGCGCAAGTGACGGGGGATGACGCCAATCCGCCCCTTTTCTAAATTCGCTTTTTGAGTTGCGGATCGGAATGCGTGAGACCGAGTGGATCGATCCTCGCTGTAGGGAAATGATTGGTTTGGAAAGGGGAGACCCTTCAACCGCCCGGCTTCCAACTCGGGAAGGACGAAGAAAGGCTCCTTATGTGGCATAAAAATACCCAACACAGGGCGTTCCATGAGATGGAAATCCAGACCGGTCAAATATGATAAATCTGGCCCTGGGTTTAGAACAAGCGCGTCCAGCCCTTCTTCCTCCAAGGCGCGCTGTAAGGATTCCTGTCGTTTTGGATATAGGTTTGATCTCATCACTCCTCCAGTGTGATTTTACTTGAATTGTTGAGATTTGCCAGTGAAATGGATCGTGAACGCGGATTTTTGAGGGGATGGTCCTGGTACCAAATTTTAAAAATTTGCCAAAGGATGGGCGATTCATTGGTTAAAATAATAAGGGAAAGGTTATCAAGGACTTTCCTTTCTGCAAATGAACCCGGGGTTGGAGGGTCATTGATGTCCATGTTCATTTGATTGGAAATACGGGGACCATGTCTCTATCCTGTTCACTAGGTATCTTGGTTGTACGTTGGTGATTCGCTTGACGAGAAAGAGGTTAATATGAAATACAAAAGGCTCGTGTTGATCAGTTGTGCTGTCCTTGTCCTCTCCGGCTCCATCGTGCTCCTGTTTCCCTTTTGGGTCCTTTCCCTCTATAATGCCGCCCTGACGGAGGGGGGAGCAGTGCTGGCGAGATCTTTTGGAGCAACATATCTCGCCCTGGCGGTTTTGGCCTGGTATGCGCGGGATGCCCAAGAGCTGGTCATCCGCAAAATGGTTTCCATCAGCCTGGCGATCTGTTTTGGGTTGGGATTTGTGATTTTTGCTGTCAGCCAATGGATGGGAGTCTTCAACATTTTGGGCTGGTTGGACATCATCCTTAACGGCCTGCTGAGTGCCGGTCATATCTATTATTTGACCCGCCCCGATAAGATATAAATACACCCGCTGATTCACCCTGGACATCCCTGGCTGTGAAAAACGGTCCAGGAAAGGCGGGTGACTTCCTCCCCGCTCTTGGCGGTGGAGGTTGTCATATAATTACCTCTGGATGAAGGGACGACAAGGAGGATCGGAGTATGGACATGTCAAAGGAATTACCTTTACCACCTCATTATCAACCGGACTCAGTGGATGAAGTATGGCGCGTACCCTACCAGGATCGGGCCCGGGAAGCGCGTGAATGGTCGGAAGAGCATGCCATTAAACCTGCGGGTGATGATGAACAGAAAGTGGCTTTAATTCTCATCGATGTCCAGAACACCTTTTGTGTGCCGGATTTCGAATTGTTCGTGGGGGGACGGTCGGGGAGAGGAGCGGTTGAAGATAACCGCAGGTTGACCGCATTCATTTATCGAAACTTAGGGGAAATCACCCACATCACGGCTACCATGGACACTCATCATCCCCTGCAAATCTTCCACGCTTTGTTTTTGGTGGATGGAGAGGGAAATCACCCTCCGGCAAATACCATGATCAGTTATCAAGATGTCAAGGCGGGAAAGTGGACGGTGAACTCGGCAGCGTTGAGGGATTTGGGCGTTGATCAGGAATATGCGGATCGTTTTCTCCGCTACTACACAAAACAGTTAGCGGAAAAGGAGAAATACGAGCTTACCATCTGGCCCTACCATGCCATGTTGGGCGGCATCGGTCATGCCCTGGTGTCCGCGGTGGAGGAGGCCGTATTCTTCCACAGCATAGCCAGACACACCCAGGCGGATATGAAAATCAAAGGGGAACATCTCTTCACGGAGCATTATTCCGCGGTAGGACCGGAGGTGCTCACGGGACCTGAGGGGGAAGAGATCGCTCACAAAGATGAGGATTTGCTGGAAATCGTCAAAAATCATCAGCGGATGATCATTGCCGGGCAGGCGAAAAGCCATTGTGTGGCCTGGACGGTAGGCGATCTCCTGGATCAGATCAAAGCAGAAGACAGCTCTTTGGCTGACAAAGTTTATTTATTGGAAGATTGCACCTCTCCGGTGGTGATTCCGGATGTGGTCGATTTCACGGATCAGGCAGATCGCGCCTTCGAGAGGTTCTCCCAAGAAGGCATGCATATCGTGCAGACTACCGATCCTATTTCATCTTGGTAGCGTTGAGATCGGGGAGGGATGGACTGAGCGGGGTTATGAAAACCCGTCAGAGGAGGGATGAAATCGCCTTTACCAGTATGGGTATGCTCTGGGTTGCTTGACATTGACCCTACCCTTCGATAAAATGGGTACGTCTAACAAAGGGGTCACTCAGGGCCTGTGGCGCAGCTGGGAGCGCGCATCAATCGCACTGATGAGGTCGCGGGTTCGAATCCCGCCAGGTCCACCTAGGTTGACGCAGCGCTTTCAAGAGGGTAAAATATTCCTCAACCTCTATGGGCCCATGGCGCAGCTGGGAGCGCGTCTCAATGGCATTGAGAAGGTCGTGGGTTCGAATCCCACTGGGTCCACAAACAATGAAATCCAGCCCGCCAGCTGGGTTTCTAAATACCCAACGATAGGAGTAGTACGTCATCTGCCAGAGAGTCAAGGTCATCGGTTGAAAACCTTGGCAACGGCGCCCGCAGAGCGCTAGAGACCGAACTCGCCTAACGCCTTATCCAGCGGCGTGTTTCATTGGTGAATGAAGTAACCAATGACGGATCAGCCCGTTATCGCGACCCCGAGCGGCGGTGCCTTTCCGCAAACAGGGTGGTACCACGGAGAAAACCCCTTCGTCCCTGAACGACGAAGGGTTGTTGTTTTTAAGGGAAAAGTAGAAAGCGCCCTGGAGCGGGATGGGATTGGGATCCTGTAAAGGGTCGTCCCCAATCAGAGGGCGATCATCAGAGGAGGAATGCCAATCCCGGCGGAGAGCGAGGAGAGCAAGCAGGCAGAGCGACCGAATCAAACAGGCATTCAGGAGAAGAGAAAATGACCGACGAATACCGATCCCAAGAGATCGAACCCAAATGGCAGAAAAGGTGGGAGGAAGATGGTTTATACCACGCTGAGATTGATCGATCAAAGGAAAAGTTCTATGCGCTAACCATGCTTCCTTATCCATCCGGGGACCTGCATATCGGACATTGGTATGCGATGACGCCCTCCGATGCGCGCGCCCGCTACAAACGCATGCAGGGAAAGAACGTGCTCTTTCCCATGGGATTTGACGCTTTTGGCCTGCCTGCGGAGAACGCAGCCATCAAACGCAACATCCATCCCAAAGAATGGACCTACAACAATATCAAGCACATGCGCAAACAGCTGAAAAGCATGGGCGCGATGTTCGATTGGGAGCGGGAAGCCATCTCCTGCGAACCGAGTTATTACCGCTGGACGGAGTGGTTCTTCATCCAACTCTACAAACACGGCTTAGCATATCGGCAATTTGCCCCTGTAGATTGGTGCCCCAGCTGCAATACCACCTTGGCCCGGGAACAGGTGGTGGGGGAAGAACGCCTGTGCGAACGCTGTGATACGCCAGTGATCAAAAAAGAGTTGGAGCAGTGGTTCTTCCGGATCACGGATTACGCGGAAGAGCTGCTGGATTTTTCCCATATCGATTGGCCCAAGCAGGTTGTGGCCATGCAGAAGAATTGGATTGGTCGTTCAGAAGGGGCAAGTGTGATCTTCCACACAGAGGAGGGGGAGCCCATGGAAGTCTTTACCACCCGACCGGACACGCTGTGGGGCGCGACCTTTATGGTCTTAGCCCCTGAGCATCCTCTGGTGGATGAGGTGACCACAGAAGAGCATCGGGGCGAGGTGGAAGCCTATAAAAAACAAGCGGAACGCCAAACCCAGATTGAACGCGCGGCGGCGGATAAAGAGAAATCGGGGGTCTTTACCGGTGGGTATGCCATCAACCCGGTCAATGGAGAGCGCATACCGGTCTGGACAGCGGATTATGTGATGATGGGCTACGGCACAGGAGCCATCATGGGCGTGCCTGCCCACGATGAGCGGGATTTTAATTTCGCCCGCCGCTATGATCTGGAAATCATCCCGGTTATTCAACCGGAAGGGGAAGAATTTGCTGGGGAGACGATGGAAGAGCCCTACATCGGTCCAGGCGCGATGATCAACAGCGGACCTTTATCCGGAACGGTGATCACAGAGGATGAGGGGCATGCCAACCCAGGAATCATGGCTGTGATCGAATGGCTGGAAGAGCAGGGAATTGGTGAGAAGGACGTCAGCTATAAGATCCAGGATTGGCTGATTTCCCGCCAGCGCTACTGGGGGACGCCGATCCCCATGGTCCACTGTCAGAAATGCGGCTGGAACCCGGTCCCTGAAGATGAACTCCCCGTCCTGTTGCCGGAGGATGTGGAATGGCTCCCCACGGGAGAGAGCCCCTTGAAGCTGCATCCCACCTGGAAGAAAACCATCTGTCCGGCATGCGGGGGTCCTGCGGAGCGGGAAACGGATACCATGGATACCTTCATGTGTTCTTCCTGGTATCATCTTCGCTACCTCAGCCCCGGTTATGAGAAGGCTCCTTTCAAGAAGGAGGAATATGACTATTGGATGCCGGTCGACACCTATACGGGTGGGGTTGAACACGCCACCATGCATTTGATCTACACCCGATTCTTCCACAAAGCCTTCCGCGATATCGGGATCACTAAAGGGCCTGAACCCATGCTGCAGCTGCGCAACCAGGGTCAGATACTCGCCCCCGATAGGCAGCGGATGAGCAAATCCCGCGGCAATGTCATCCCACCGGATCCGCTTGTGGAGAAATATGGCGCAGACGCCGTTCGCTGCTATTTGATGTTTGGGTACCGCTGGTCGGAAGGAGGGCCTTGGAGTGAGGAGAATATCCAGGGTGTGGTGCGCTGGCTGAATCGGGTTTGGGATACGTTCATGAATAGGGCTGAACGGGGGGAAGATCAGGAGTGCCCTGAAAAGGTTCGTCGGGATCTACGCCGAAAGGTCCATGTCACTTTGCAGCAGATCAGTGAGGATTATCAGGAGTTTGAATTCAACACGGTCATCTCAGCGCTGATGGAGCTGTTAAACGAGATGAACGACGCGATCCAGGAGGGGGCTGTCGGCACTGCTGCCTGGTCAGAGGCGGAGGATTATTACCTGCGCATGCTTGCGCCGTCTGCTCCCCATATCGCGGAGGAGTTGTGGACTGAGGTTTTGGGAAAACCCTATTCGATCCACGAACAACCGTGGCCGGAAGTCGATGAAGAAGCGACCCAAAAGGAGACGTTTACGCTGGTCGTTCAGGTCAATGGCAAGCTGCGTGACCGGGTTCAGGCTCCGGTAGGGATCAGCGATGAAAAGGCAAAAGAATTGGCCCTGGAAAGCGAAGGGGTGGCACCCTACTTGGAAGGAAATGAGGTCAAAAAGGTCATCGTCGTGCCGGGGCGCCTGGTGAATATCGTCGTCTAGAAGGGGTAAAGGGGAAGATCGATGCGTTTTGATGATCTGAATTGGTTCGATGTGGAAAGCTATCTGGAGGAAGATGACCGGTTAATGCTGGTGATCGGGGCCTGTGAGCAGCACGCTTATCTGAGTTTGTTGACGGATGTGAAGATACCCCTGGCTCTGGCGGATGCGGCCAGCAAACGGACCGGTATCCCGGTCGCTCCTCCCCTCAATTTCGGCCCTTCTCCATATTTTACAGCTTATCCTGGAACCCTGAGCCTGAAGGTGAAGACATTTCTGAATGTGATTGGGGATCTGGTGCGTTCCGTCCACAAGCAGGGCTTTCGGCGTTTACTGTTTCTAAATGGCCATGGAGGAAACGAACCCGCTCGCGTGCGCCTTTCTGAACTCACTAACCAACTAAGCTCTTTGAGGGTCGAGTGGTATTCCTGGTGGAAGTCCCACAGTGTGGAGGATGCAGCCAGAAAACATGACCTTAAACCTGGTCACGGTAACTGGTTGGAAGCTTTCCCTTTTACAAGGGTCGCACCGCTGCCTGAAGACAAGAAGAATCCCCCTCATGTACCGGGGATAATAAGCACAGAGCGCTTAAAGGACATCTATGGGGACGGGTCTTTTGGTGGGGAGTATGCCGTCGAGAGTGAGATCATGGACGAGATTTTCCAGGCAGCGCTGGAAGATGTGCTGAATAAATTGAAATTCTTATCGTGAGAAATTTGCAGGACAGTTTTTAAATCGAAAGTCAGAGTGAAAGAGGGATTGGGGTCTGTTGTTTTCGTCAGCGATACGGGGACCGGGACATTTTAGATGTTTTTTACCCTCTCCTCCTTTTCTGCAGCTAAATTGGGGTATACTAAACGGCGGAAGACAGTGCTGGTGAAAGCCCTGCATGGCTTCCGTTTTTTAACTAGGATTTCAAAGGAGATACAGCGATGTCTGAGAAAGAGGTCGTACATGCGGAGGATGCTCCTCGGGCTATTGGCCCTTACTCTGCGGCGGTAAAAACGAAGCGCATGGTATTTACTGCGGGGCAGCTGGGCATCGACCCGCGCAGTGGTGAGTTCGCCAAGGGCGGCATTCGGGCCCAAACCCGCCAGGCGTTAGAAAACCTGAGCGCTGTACTCTCTGCGGGGGGATCATCGCTTGCGAATGTGGTCAAGACAACGGTTTTTTTGCGGGATATGGATGATTTTGGGGCGATGAATGAAATCTACGGGGAATTTTTCTCGGAATCGTACCCAGCCCGTTCTGCAGTCCAAGTCGCCCGTCTCCCCAAAGACGCTGAGATTGAAATTGAAGCGGTCGCCCTCTTGGATTAAGGGCTGCCTTTGCCTTGGAAGCTCTTGAAAGACGACTTTCTATGTGAATGAAGGGATCATGGTTGGCGAATTAATCCTCCTTGTAGATGATGAACCGAATATCCTTCAGCTGGCGCGCATGTATCTGGAAAGGGAAGGATTCCAGGTGAAATCCGTGCGGGATGGAGAAGCTGCCCTAAAGGAGGTAGAGCGCTTCCAACCCGCTCTAATGGTCTTGGACCTCATGCTCCCTAAAGTGGATGGTTTGGATGTCTGTCGTCAACTCAGGGCTGACCAGAATCCGTTACCCATTCTCATGCTGACCGCGAAAGATGAAGATGTGGATAAGATCATCGGATTAGAGCTAGGGGCAGATGATTACCTGACCAAGCCCTTCAACCCCCGTGAGATGGTGGCTCGGGTTAAGGCGATCCTGCGGCGAGGGATGAGAGAAGATGCCCTAAAAGGTGAATCCCCCCTTCACCTTGGGGATCTCGTCCTCGATCCTCAAAGCCGTGAGGTGAGGATCGGTGATCATCCCATCTCCCTCCGCAACCAGGAGTTTGACCTCCTTCACACCCTTGCCCGCCATCGAGGGATCGTCCTCAGCAGGGAACAAATCCTCGAACATGCTTGGGGTTACGAATATGCGGGTCAAACGCGGACCGTAGACGTTCACGTCGGGCAATTAAGGAAAAAACTGGCAGACTCGCGCGTCAGCATCGTCACTGTCATTGGGGTAGGGTATAAACTTGTCGTGCATTAATTGTACCTTGGCACCCTCTAGCAGCCCATCCTGCGCATAGAACATCACAGCTGCCGGGTTATGAGGGCGAGTATTCAAGCTTTTATGTTCAATTCTCTCCAATCCCGACTTTGGTTGACATATGCGATCTTGGTAGTGGTGATCCTATCCATCATTGCCCTGGGTGTCTTTGTGTATGTTGTCCGCCACCCGTTAATCGACAGACAGGCCCTGCAGAAATTGGATGTAGCTTTGAAGCTGATCAGGCGTTTATATGAAGGGGGAAGTTTTCGGCTTCCCGCCTCTCAGCGTCGCCTTGATGCGATGAGCGAGGAATTTGCTATTCGCATTCTCATCTATGATGAGGGGGGGAAGGAATTGTTTGATTCCGATCCGGATGCCGCTGATTTCAAATGGCGCGATATCAAACGAAAAATCCCTGCCCGGGGTATGATCCGGGATGCTGCAAACGTGATCTGGCTCTACAATTCCCAAACTTTATCCGATGGAAGGACATTATTTGTCGTCACTCCCCGGCAGGGGGGACTCGCACTTTTGAGGAGTCCTCAGATGCGCGAGGTGTTGCGGGACGATTTTTTGCCGCCTTTCATCCGCGCCGGAGCGATTGCTCTGGTTTTGGCTTTGCTGTTAGCCTGCGTGATGAGCCGCTGGATTTCCTCTCCCATACAAGAGATAACGCTCGCTACGCAGCATGTAGCGGATGGGGAATATGAAACCATCTCTCCTCAAGGTCCGCAAGAAATACGTTCGCTGACGGATGCTTTTAATGACATGGTTCAAAAGGTGAAATCCAGCCAACAATCCCAGCGAGATTTCGTGGCCAATGTCTCACACGAACTCAAAACGCCGTTGACATCCATCCAGGGCTTTACACAAGCAATCTTGGATGGGACGGTGCAAACCCGGAATGAGATAAAGGCTTCCGCGGAAGTCATTCAAAGCGAAGCGGATCGCATGTACCGTTTGGTGCTGGATTTGTTAGAATTAGCTCGATTTGACGCTGGGACAATTCAATTGGATAAAAGCGAGATCGATTTACAGCGGCTCCTTTCTCGTCTGGTGGAAAAAATGCGCTTGCAAGCGGAAAAAGAAGGTATCCAGCTGACTCTAAACCTGCAACCTCTTCCGGTATATCGTGGAGACCCGGATCGGCTGTCTCAGGTTTTTTCAAATATCGTCGATAATGCCCTTAAATACACCCCTTCTGGAGGAAAAATCGATATCCGAGCTGGACAGGACGGGGAAAAGATCCAGATCACGGTTGCCGATACCGGACAGGGGATCCCTGAGGATGCGATTGGGCACGTATTTGATCGTTTTTACCAGGTGGACAAATCTCGCAGCAATACCCGGGAGCCCAGTTCGGGGTTGGGATTGGCGATTGCAGAGGAAATTGTCCATGCCCACGATGGGGAGATCACAGTCCGCAGTAAGGTGGGAGAGGGCAGCCAATTTCAGGTGATTTTACCCATCACGGGGGATCCTGGACCGGTTCGTGAGGAGGGTAATTGACCCGATGATCATCGTCTCCGTGATCATTCCTTGTTATAATGAGCAAGCTACTATCATGGATCTACTGCAGAATCTCTACGCCCAAGATTATCCCCCCGAGAGGATGGAAGTCATCATTGCGGACGGCATGTCGACGGATCATACCCGGGACATCATCCGCGAGTTTAAGGCGGAGCATCCTGATTTTTCGGTCAAGATCATTGACAATCCCCAGCGAACAATACCCTCAGGCCTTAACCGGGCTTTGGAAGAAGCCCAAGGAAAATACATCGTCAGACTTGACGCGCATTCCAGCCCAGCTCAGGATTACGTTTCTCGCAGCATACGGGCTTTAGAAGAGGGGAAGGGGGACAATATCGGTGGTTTATTGAACATCGAACCCGGAGCTGATACCTGGATAGCGAAATCAATCGCTGTCGCAGCTGGTCACCCTTTGGGAGTGGGAGATGCCCGGTATCGAATTGGCAGTCCGGCCCGTGAAGTCGATACCGTTGCCTACGGCACTTATCGATCCTCTCTGGTAGATGAGATTGGTCCCTATGATGAGTCTTTGTTAGCGAACGAAGATTACGAGTTTAACGTCCGGTTGAGACAAGCGGGAGGAACGGTGTGGCTTGACCCCGCCATCCGCATCACGTATGTCGCGCGGCCCTCCCTTTCCGCATTGGGTCAGCAATATTGGCGTTACGGCTACTGGAAGCTGCGCATGTTAATAAGGTATCCGAGTACCTTCCGATGGCGGCAGCTTTCCGGCGCCTTTTTGCTATCCTGGATCGTGTTGGGGATATTGAGTTTTCCCTTTACCTTCGCTCGGTGGCTGTTGGCGTTCGAGGCGTTTGTCTATGGTTTGGCTTTGCTCATCTCCGGGATCCACACCGCTCTGAAAGAAAGGGATGGGTGGTTTATTTTTGGTGTGCCATTGGCGATTGCCACCATGCATTTTTCTTGGGGGGCGGGTTTTTTGTGGAGTTTAGTAGAATATGTGGTGGGTGGGGAGGAAAGCCGGAAAGACAACCAGGATAAAGAGCCTCCATTAGAAAGGTGAAATCGGGTTATGAAACCTCATTATGATGTCCAAAAAGAACACCGGTGGCGGTTTCGCTTTGTAGAACGACGCGTGTTGTTGTTCATCGGCGATTTGATGGCGGGGTTATTTGCGCTGGCGTTTTCCATTTACTTCTGGAGCCGCCAATCAGCCTGGTTGGGTTTCTCAGTACGTTTCTTGCTGGTTCGCGTACCGGGCTGGTTCTATTTGCTGCCCCTGGTCTGGATATTCCTGTTGATGGAGATATATGATATTCGAAAGGCAGCCAGCTGGCAGGAAACGTTTCGCGGGGTGTCCACAGCTGCCATATTGGGATCCATTCTTTATCTGGGTGTGTACTTCACTTCTCCACCCGAGTCACTGCCGCGGATGGGCGTGGCGATTTTCGTCTTCACAGCCGTCATCTTGACCCTTGGCTGGCGTTTCTTATACATCCGGGTCTTGACCGCGCCGCAGTTTATGCGGAGGGCTCTCCTCTTTGGGGGAGGAAAGTCGGGGACGGTTTTGTTGCGGAGCTTTAATCAACTTGATCCCAAACCGTTCTTCATGATCGGCATCGTCGATGATGACCCGGAGAAAATGGGCCAAGAGATCGAAGGATATCCGGTGATTGGGAACGGGGCTGAGTTACTGGATATCATCCAAGAGCAGCAGATCACGGACATTATCGTGGCCATAACGGGTGAAATCCAGGGCAGTTCTTTTCAAGCGCTGCTTGATGCCCAGGAGCTGGGGGTCGATATCGTCCGCATGCCTGTGGCTTATGAGGACCTCAACCACAGAGTACCGATCAGGATTTTGGAGGCGGATTGGATATTGCGTTCTTTTGTGGACGAAACGAGCGTCAGCGGCGTATACCCTTTAGGCAAACGATTGTTGGATATTATTGGCAGTGTGATAGGGATTGGGGTTTTATTGATATTGCTCCCTTTTGTTTCTTTGGCAACCTTATTGGACAGTGGTTGGCCGATCTTTTACCTCCAGACCCGATTAGGGCGCAGCGGGAAACCCTATAAGATCATCAAATTCAGGACGATGTGGCAGGATGCGGAGCGGAATGGGGAACCGCAGTGGGCCAGTGAAAACGATGAAAGGATCACCAAGGTGGGTCGAATCTTGCGGAAAACGCATATCGATGAGATGCCCCAATTCATCAATGTGCTGCGGGGGGAAATGAGCCTTGTCGGACCCCGGTCTGAGCGTCCAAAATTGGTGGAACAGCTCCAAGAGGAAGTGCCTTTTTATCGGGCTCGCTTGCTGGTAAAACCCGGTTTGACCGGTTGGGCTCAGGTCAATTACGGTTATCCGGAGACGGTGGAAGGCACGATCGATAAATTGGAATACGATTTGTATTACATCAAACACCGCAATTTGCTTTTGGACTTGCGGATCATCTTCAGGACGCCGGATGTGATCCTGGGATTGAGGGGTAAATGACCGTGATCAGGAGTTTGGTAACAGGAGGGGCGGGGTTTATCGGTTCTCAACTTGTACGAACGCTGCTCCAGGAAGGACATGAAGTCCGGGTTTTGGATAATTTTTCCACGGGTAAACGAGCGAACCTGGAGGAAATCCGGGACAAGATTGAGTTAATGGAAGGGGACATCAGGGATCAAACTGCGGTGGAAGAAGCGGTCCGAGGAGTGGATTATGTCTTTCACCAAGCGGCGTTCGTTTCCGTGCCTTTATCGATGGAACGCCCCAGCGAATGTTTCCAAGTCAACGTAGGCGGGACGATCCAGCTGCTCACGGCATCGTTGAGGTCGGACGTGGAGCGGGTTGTGATGGCCTCAAGCGCCGCTGTGTACGGTGATACGGATAAGATGCCTTTGCGTGAAGAGGATAAGCTGCAGGCCTCATCACCCTATGCAGCCTCAAAACAGGCCATTGAGATTTACGCGGAACTGTATACGCAGGCATTTGATCTCGAGGTGGTTTCGCTGCGCTATTTCAACGTTTATGGACCCCGCCAATCTCCGGAATCGGATTACGCAGCTGTGATTCCCATATTCATCCAGCGTTTATTGGAGGAGAAAACACCCATTATCCATGGAGATGGTCATCAAAGCCGGGATTTCATTTTCGTCGAGGATGTCGCTCGAGCGAATTTGTTAACCCTAGAATCGGAAGATGCGCCCGGAAAGGCATTTAACGTTTGCAGCGGCGAAGAAATCAGCATATTATCCCTTTTGGAAACGCTACAAAACCTAATCTCCAATTCTGTACCCCCCGAGTTTACGGAAGCGCGGCAGGGGGATATTTATCGCTCAGTAGGCAGCCCGGATCGGGCGGAGGAAGTCTTGGGATTTCAAAGACAGATTTCCCTCCGGGAGGGGTTAAAATTGACAGTGGACTGGATGGGATCACAATGAGGGTTGGTCCTTTCCAAGCACATTTGATGGGTCGAACTCTCCCAAGTTAAAGAAAAGAAAAATATTATGAATCGATTGTCGAAAGATGAATGGGACGATTTTTTAGAGGATTTTCCGAACGCGCACATTCTCCAAACATCTGAATGGGGGGAATTGAAATCCCACTTCGGTTGGGAAGTGGAAAGGATGGTGGAGGGGGGAATAGGTGCCCAGATCCTATTTCAACAACTGCCGTTAGGATTGACTATTGGGTATATTCCCAGAGGCCCCCTTTTCCCCCCTGAACCAGATTGGAGATCTCGAAGTTGGGAAACCTACCTTGACGGTCTGGACCAGATTTGCGAAGAGCGCCGGGCCATCCTGGTCAAAATAGAGCCGGACCTTTGGGAAGGCGAAGTGGATCAGGAACAATTTCCCCCTCCGGGCTTTAAGCCCAGCATGCACAGCATTCAACCCCCGCGGACGATCATCGTCAGCTTGCGGGAGAATGAAGACGAGATCTTGGGACGCATGAAATCGAAGACGCGTTACAACACGCGCCTGGCTCGTAGAAAAGAGGTCGTGGTCCGCACATCCTCCAACGTGGAGGGATTCTATGACCTTCTGGAATCCACGGCAGACCGGGCGGATTTTGGGATCCATAACCTGGAATACTATCGGCGAACGTTTGAAGCCTTTGCCCCCAAAGGGGCCTGCAAATTATTTATCGCGGAGTATAAAGAACAGCCTTTGGCAAGCATTATGGTCTTTGCCCGCGGGAAGCGCGCCTGGTATTTTTACGGGGCTTCTTCGCCCCAACACCGGGACCGCATGCCCACCTACCTGGTCCAATGGGAAGCCATGCGTTGGGCTCGCAGCATTGGTTGTGAAAGCTATGATCTTTGGGGGGTCCCCGATGAGGATGAAGACGCCCTTGAGGAGCATTTCTTGGATCGGCATCACGGATTATGGGGGGTGTATCGTTTCAAGCGCGGGTTCGGTGGAGAGGTGAAGCGCACACTTGGACCGTGGGACCGGGTCTATCAACCGTTTTTATACCAGTTTTATAAACTGTGGGCGAAACGGACCGAATGAAGGCAGATCAGTTTCAGAGACAGTGAGAACCCATGATTAAAGACGTTTGGAATGAACTCATCCATCAACTGCCCGATCCCCATCTCCTTCAGACTTGGCAGTGGGGGAAGGTGAAATCCGAATTTGGCTGGCAGCCTCAGCCCCTTGTTTGGTTGAGGGGAAAGGGGGGCTTGAAGCTTGTCAAAGGAGAAGAGGTCCTTGATGTGGATGAAAAGCCTGCGGCCGCTGCTTTGCTCCTGCACAGAAGATTGCCCTTTGGCTTACACATCATGTACGTGCCGAAAGGTCCCCTACTTGAAGATTGGGCAGATCAATCGCTGCGTTTTCAGGTCGTCCAGGATCTTGAACGTCTGGCAGAACAGGGGGGAGGGATTTTCCTGAAAATGGACCCAGATGTCGTCGTGGGCAAAGGCGTTCCCGGGGAAGAGGATGCGGAAACCTTCTCGTTGGGAGAGAAGGTCCGGAGGGAATGGCAGGAAAGGAAGTGGGTGTTTTCCCCGGATCAGATTCAATACCGGAACACTGTTTTGGTGGATTTGACGGCATCCGAAGAGGATATTTTGATGCGCATGAAGTCAAAAACCCGCTACAACATTCGCTTGGCTGGCAGGAAAGGGGTCACCGTGCGCAGAGGGAATCGAAGCGACTTAGATCTGTTATACAAGATGTATGCGAAGACATCTGTACGGGGGGGATTTACCATTCGCAGCGAGGAGTATTACCAAACCGTTTGGGATCTTTTCTTACCCGCGGAGAGTAAGGGGGAGCATGATCCGGTCGCTGTGCCCTTCATCGCCGAAGTGGAAGGTCAAACCGTGGCTGCGCTTGTCATGTTTTGTTTTGCTGAACGAGCCTGGTATCTTCATGGCATGTCTGCTGAGGAGCATCGGGAGAAAATGCCTACCTATCTGATCCAGTGGGAGGGCATGCGCTGGGCCAAGGACATGGGCTGCACTGTCTATGATATGTGGGGAGCCCCAGACCGCTTTGAGAAGGACGATCCCATGTGGGGTGTGTACCGCTTCAAACGCGGATTTGGGGGGAGGGTCACCCGAACCGTGGGTGCCTGGGATTACCCGGTCAAACCGGTCCTCTACAAGATGTACACTGCATTGCTGCCAAAATTGCTGGCAGTGATGAGGGAATTTGGGGATCAAGCGACGGAGGAGGTCGCTTCAGAGTAATGTCGGCTGGGTTTCTCTAACGCTACCAAAAGGGATTGGCTGAGATATATCCGTTTTTTAATTCAAAGAGAGTGAGGTGGAATGATGTTACCAAAAATCCAACTGGCCCATACGCCGACTCCCATTGATGAGCTTCTGTGCCTTTCTTCGCAAACCGATGGCCCACGGTTATTGGTGAAACGCGACGACCTGACAGGGCTTGCCTTTGGAGGGAATAAAGTCCGCAAATTGGAATATCTGTTGGCGGATGCCAAGGCTCAAAATGCAGAGATCTTGTTGACCACGGGCGCTGCTCAATCCAATCATTGTCGACAAACTGCCGCGGCAGCCGCCCGAAAAGGATTTGAATGCACCCTGGTATTGACGGGTGAAGAGCCGGATGTGTATTCGGGCAACAACTTCCTGGATCGCTTGTTGGGGGCCAACATCGTTTGGACGGACCCTGCGGATAGGGATGAGGTGTTGCGAAGGGAAGTGGAGGTATTGGAAAATGAAGGGCGGAACCCTTATCTCATCCCTTATGGAGGGTCGAATCAGATCGGGGCTTTCGCGTATGCCATGGCCGTTGAAGAGCTCATGGCTCAGCTCCAGGGCGATTTCCCGGATTGGATCGTCTTCGCTTCTTCTTCAGGGGGAACGCAAGCAGGTCTGGTGGCGGGAGCCCGTTATTTTGGGCTAGGCAGTAAAATTTTGGGCATCAGCGTGGATGAACCCACCTCAGTATTAACATCCAGGATCGCCGATTTAGCGAACGATGTAGCCCAATTGTTGGGAGGGTCGTTTTCATTTGTCTCCCAGGATATCCTGGTCAATGATGACTACATTGGGGAGGGGTACGGTTTGATGGGCGCTTTAGAGAGAAATGCGATCAAAGATTTCGCGCGCTGGGAAGGCATTCTCATGGATCCGGTGTATACCGGGCGGGCAGGAGGAGGGTTGCTCGATCTCATTCAACGGGGATTTTTCACCTCGGGGGAGACGGTCCTCTTCTGGCACACGGGCGGAACCCCGGGTTTGTTTGCAGATCAGTACCAACCCGAAATTCTGTGATTGAAAGAGGGGCGTCTATGGACATGACCGATCCGCTGAGGAGGGTGGATGGCATTGAGGAAAGAGACTTCGCTTGAGAAATTAATGCTCACCATCCCTATCCGGGAGAGGACCAAGGTGGGGGAGGGGGAGATCACAGGGATCTGTTTGGATTCCCGGGACGTCGAACCAGGGAACCTGTTCATCGCCAGCAAGGGCACACAATTTGACGGCCACCAGTATATCGAAGAAGCCGTTCAGGACGGTGTAGCGGCTGTGGTGGGCTCAAAACCGGCGGATCCATACGCGAAGCTGCCCGTTCCCTACTTTTCGGTTGCTGATCCCCGCAGTGCAGCAGCCCACCTCTCCGCGGCATTCTATGGGTATCCGGGGCGGGAAATGGTCGTCCTCGGGGTCACCGGGACGGACGGGAAAACGACCACCACTCATTACATTTTCAAAATCCTGCTGGCTGCAGGGTATGGAACGGGGATGATCTCCACGGTCAACGCGGTGATCGGGGATGAAACGTTCGAGACCGGGTTTCACGTCACCACGCCAGATGCTCCCCATGTGCAGCGCTATTTGGTACAAATGGTGGAAGCTGGACTGACCCACGTGGTGATCGAAGCCACATCGCATGGGTTGGCTCAAAAGCGGGTGGATGGTTGCGCTTTCGATATCGCGGTGGTGACCAATATCACCCACGAACACCTGGATTATCACGGCAGTTATGCTTCCTATCGGGATGCAAAAGCCCGTTTGCTGGACCTGGTTGCGGAGACGAAACCCAAATCCCAGGTTCAAACCAGCTGCGGGGTGCTCAACCGGGATGACGATTCCTTCTCCTATTTGTCTGATCGCGCCCAGGACCTGAATCTGAAAACGATCACTTACGGGATGGGCGAAGAGGGGGATCTGAGGGGACAGGTGGTCGAACATGACGCTTCTCACCTGGTTTTTGGCATTCGCGGGTTAGGTGGAGAAGGGTTGATCGAAACCTCTTTGGTTGGGGAATACAACGCCTCCAACGGACTGGCTGCGGTCGCAGCCTGCTGGGGAGTGTTGGGGGTGGAAATGGATGCCGTTCAGCGCGGCATTCGGAGTGTGTCGCACATTCCGGGGCGGATGGAGAGGATCGATCTCGGCCAAGCGTTCACGGTGATCGTTGACTTCGCCCACACACCCAATGCGCTGCGGAGAGCGCTGGAAACGGTGAAAGGGTTGGCTGGAGGTCGGGTGATCGCTGTCTTTGGCTCCGCGGGGTTGCGCGACAAAGCGAAACGGCGCATGATGGCGGAGGTCTCGGCTGAATTGGCGGACCTGACCGTACTCACCGCGGAGGACCCGCGCACCGAATCCCTGGATGCCATCCTGGAAGAAATGGCCGTGGGTCTGGGATCCCGCGGAGAGGAAGAGGGGGAGACCTTTTGGCGTGTTCCGGACCGGGGAAGGGCGATCCGTTTTGCCTTGGAAAAGGCCCAAGCCGGTGATCTGGTCATCATCTGCGGGAAAGGGCATGAGCAGTCGATGTGTTTTGGCGAGACGGAGTATCCTTGGGATGACCGGGTCGCTGCTCGGGCAGCTTTGGCGGATTACTTGGGCGTGGAAGGTCCGCAAATGCCCTATCTGCCCACCCGAGACGAAGCTTTCGGGGAGGAGAGGGGGTAACACGCATATATTCCTCGGGACCGGCTGGCGCCCGCTTCTTCGTGTAGTCATATACGGGTGCTGCTGGATCATCCTCATTTCCATCTATCTCTTTTTCCACTATAGACAAATCAACTATTGACAATTAACATATAGTGGCGTATCCTGTATGCGGAAAGGATGATGATTGGAGAGGAGGGAGTTTTGGCACATCCTCATAAAAAAGGAAGGAAACCCTGCCCCCATCGCAAAAGGCGCCGAGGTATGCGGGCTTTCTTGCGTCCCAGCTTATTGCTCATGCTGGTGGAAGGGGAATCCCATGGTTACAATTTATACGATCAGTTAGCCGATTATGGATTTGATTGTGATCGCCTCGACTCCAGCGTTGTCTACCGCCATCTGCGAGATATGGAGGAAATGGGGTTGATCGACTCCCATTGGGATGATGACAGCATGGGTCCGCGGCGACGGGTGTATCGGATTCAACCGGCAGGTTTGCGCTGTCTGGAGGATTGGATGAAGGATTTGCGCGAGGTACGCGATCAAGTTTCTCACCTGGTAAATACCTTTCAGCAGCGAATGGAAAGTGAAGTCAATCCAACGAGGAAAACAGAGTAAAGGAAAGGGATCCCCGTTAAAGCCCCCAATGGAGAGGGTTTCCATCGGGGATGATGGCCCTTCAACGAGAGTAGAAAAAGGAGAATGGAATGCGTATTGCGATTTCTGTAGAGAACAAGAAGGGTTTGGACAGCGATGTGGCTCACCACTTCGGACGTTGTCCTTATTTCGCGTTGGTGAATGTGGAAGGGGAAGAGATCCAAGATTGCGAGATCATCGAGAACCCCTACTACAGCGCCCATCAACCGGGGCAGGTTCCCGGCTTTATCAAAGAGCAGGGCGCGGATGTCATGCTCAGTGGGGGTATGGGCCGACGAGCGATACAGTTTTTTGAAGAATATGATATCCAGGCAGCCACAGGAGCGCGAAGCACTGTAGAGGGCGCTGTTGAACGGTATTTAGGCGGTGAATTGCCGAGCGCTGCTCCCTGCCGGGAGAGCGTTGAGCACGGGCATGGACATAGTCATCGCCATAAACATGACCGGGACGGGCACCGATAATCGCAGATGAAACGATCAGAGATTAATGAAAGGATAAGAGGGATCAAGTGTGACATCCAGGAGGTGAAGAAGAGCTGGCCTGCCCACGATACCTCCCCGGTCCTCATCCAAAGGCTGGATGACCTGGAAATGGAACTTGCCCTGGCTGAAAAGGAGCTGGAGGAAATCCTGGGTGGTGAAGTTCCGGATGATCGTTAATGGTCACGCTTGAACGGCCCGGCTCCCGGGCTTTGTGAGGGGAAGAAGGGTTAATTCGGAGCTTTTCCTTTTCAGGATGAGATGGCGAGCGCGGATGGGAGGGTTTTGGACGTTTTCAATACCCAGGAGCGCGATTGTGGAAAGGGAAAAACAATCGCGCTCTTTTTATGTTTTGGGTTTTCCAGTTCTCAGTTGAGCTTTTCAGGGGACGAGATTTCGAACGGAGCCAACTGTATGGTTTCGTAAGGCATCTCGATGCCTGCCCGGAAGAGAGTGTTGTATATCTGCTCTTTGAGTTCCGCTCGTTTTCCCACATGCATCCGTTCGTTGTCGATCCACACCCGGAGTTCGATCTCGTTATTGTAGTCGTTGAGCGCTGTCAACAGCACTTGGGGTGGGGGATCCTTTAATAAATCGGGGTCTTGATCGACCAGTTCCAGCAGGATCCGACGCACATGAGCGATATCCTCATCCAACCCGATGGCGATTTTCAAATCCAGCCTTAAATGGGGGAAGTTGGTGTAGGAGGCGACGGTTTTATTGATCATCTCTGTGTTGGGAACCGCCAGCATCCGCCCATCGGGGGTGACGATCCGGGTGGAGCGTAGGGTAATTTGATCCACCTGGCCGTAATGGTCGCTGACCTCGACCAGGTCGCCGATCACAAAAGGGCGGTCCAAAAAGATCAGCAATCCGGAGATGAGGTTCGAAAAGGCGTCCCGGGCTGCGAATCCTACGGTGATCCCCGCGATGCCCAGGGACGCTAACACCGCTGAGATGTCCACCCCCCCTGCTTTCAAGGCGTACACGCCGCCGATGATCAGCACAGCGTATTTGGCCAGCGTTTGGATGAAGATTTGCGTGGTCTCATCTTGATCACTTCTGTCAAGGATGGTCCTTAATATGCTCCGAGAAATGAGCCAGAGGAGATAGAAGATGACGAATACCATTGCGCCACTGAGGAAATTGATGGTCCATTCACCAATCATCTCTCCCAGGGCTGCGGGTTGGAATATCTCCCGGAATTTCATGAGTAGATTTTGGATGAATTCATCCATTAAAACCTCCTTCCAGCTGGATTCTGGTAGGGCTAGATGGCATGTAGGCTGTCGTTAGCGGATCAATCTAATAAAAAAAGGGGGATAAAAGGGGGGGAATTTACCGGTCTTCAGGGGTTACGCTCAGCAATTGTCGCGCTTTTTCCAATTCGTCCTCTCTGACCAGGATTTGTGAGAGTTGGTTATCTCCCACGTAAAAAGTGGGGGACTTGTAATAGGGAACGACCACGGCTTTCAAATCATGAGCTTGGAGGATGTTTTTATCCCTTTCCGCCTCGTATGTGGGGCAAATTTTCAACGTCACTGTCTTCATGGAGTTCCTGCCTGTGAAATCATCATCCTTTTATAAGGACTGCACCTCCCCTCATTTGTATTCTATCTTAAAACATTGGCTGGTGAGGTTAGAAACCGCGTCGCTGTCCTTCCCAAGGAGGGTCTATTCCCTCTTGGAATTCTTCCACACTGGGTCCTTGGAGTTGTTTTAAACGCCATAATCCGTAGAGGTAACTGACCGCCAGGACGATGATCAGAGCTGGCCAGCCGGTCAATATCTGCGCTATTCCTAAGGACTGGGCGGAGCCCCGCCGGTACAACCAGACCTGGATCAGGAACTGCAGCCCAAAAAAGAGCGACCAGCCGATGGTGACTTCCTCATAAGCGGGTCGAACCCGGGCATGCCAGTACCACTCCAGGGGCCATCCCCGGGTGAGGTGGCTGCTCCAGGCAGCCAGGGGTCGTTTGCTGACCAGGCTGATCAGGGCTGCCAAAAACGTGATCCCGCTGCTGATCACGCCGGGCAGGAAAAACCCTTTTGCGGACTGGGAGACATAAGCCAGGATCCCGGCGATCAGCGTGATCCCCGCCCCTCCCAGGGTGTAGGCGAAGGACTGCTTTTTCCAGACACGGATGCCGAATAGGATCCCGGTGACAATCAGCGATGCAGCCAGCGCCGCAGTTAGGGAAACCAGCCCATTCAGGAGGGTGAAGAGCAGGGGCGGGAGAACCACATCCAGGATGAGGATTCTCCTGCTGAGGACGGATTGAAATTCATCTTTAAGCTCTTTCAGTTTTGACATCGTCGTTCTTTCTGCTCCTCCCACATGGCTGTTTTATCCACGAAAGTTTACACTGGCGCCAGTGTGCCGGCAAAGATCTGCCAGGCTAAAGCCGTTTTGGCGACCAGGCTGAGGACGATGTACGCCCTCTCCCCGAAAAGGTAATTCTTCCAGGGGCCTACCTTTTTGTACTGCAGGTACATATTCACAGCGAAGCTGTTGAAGAACAAGAATAAAGAGACGATGATCGCGTAGACGAAGTTAGGCGGCTGGGCGTCGTTTACGACCGCGCTGCCGTACAGGTTGACCACCATGGCGATCCAGGGGATGATCCCCGCGATGCAGCCGTAGATGAAGGAATGCCAGCGGATTTTTTCCCGGCCCTGGTTGTCGTACTCCATCATGATCCCGAACAAATTCATCGTGGCGTTGAGGCCGAAGAGGCCGATCAAGCTGATCACATCATAGATACCGACCAACATAGCAATGAGGACAATCATCAAAGAAGAGCTGAAGGCATACTCGTAAAAACGGACCGGGTTCAAGCCCTTTTTGAGGTTTTCCACATAGCGTTTGTAACCGATGGAAGAAAGGTAGAAGTGGGCCACTGCGGAGATGAGCAGGAACACGCCCACCGCTGGGCCAAAACGGAATTCCGTTAATTTGTCAAGGATGGGTTCAAGTTTTCTGGTTTGATAATTGAACGTTATAAAACTAGAATATATTGGGTAGGTGGAGTCATTACTGAGGACGATCATCAGCACACCCTGGATGAGGTGCAGCACGCCCATGATGACGTTGAACCTCCGCAATCTCGGGAATGAGAGGTTGTTTGCCTTTTTTACGTCAGACATGATTATCTCCTGTAAAGTTTTCTATTATTGTTCTGCATATTCGGGGTCGTTTTTCCCCATCCAGAAGCGCTGCCAGCTGCCCTTACTCTTGATGAGGGCGATCAAAGTATAAAGGGCCCCGGTGAAAAATCCCAGGGTCATCATCAGCACGACCCAAATCAGGGATGGGAAGAAGGATTTTTCCCTATATACGATCCAGGCGGAAAAAAGGCTAAATCCGACGTATAAGTCGACCAGAGAGACGATCCCCCACGGGTTGGCGAGGATTTCTTGGCCGTCCGCGCCGAAATCGCCGATGATGAAACCATACGTTAACACAACGGTCATGGCGGCCACACCCAGGCCAGCGATGAGTTTCGCGATCTTCATGAGTACACACTCCTCCTAAAGGATGAGCAGCACGCCGAAGATGACCTCCGTGGCGATGCTGATGTAGTTCGAGAACACCAGGGAGTCGTCCAGGAACATGGACACCGTCCGCACCAAAGCGATCACCAGGTAGGTGATGCCCAGCATGGGGTAGGTGATTTCATGGTCCAGGAAGTAGGCAGTCAAGGCTAGACCAATAAAGACCCCGCCCAGAATGGAGCGGATTTCTGTGATGCCCCGCCCGCCCACGGGAGACAAGCCGGTGAACCCCTCCACGTTTTGGGGCCAAAAGAGGGAAAAGAGCCCCGTGGCAAAGGTGCCGATCACGGCGATGATTTGGAAGATTTCTACCATCGTCATGAATTAATTCTCCTTTTTCGTGCCTGCATCAGGGAACCAAGGAAAGAAGGCGTTGGTCTTTTCCATGTATTCTTCATACCCCGGTTTGCTTTTGACGAGGTCCTTTTCCAGCAGGGCGACACCGGAGACCTGAATGAGAAGAAATGTCATCAGGATGGGGCTGATGATGGTGGCTGCCCCGAACCAGGTGTTAGCTGCGATGAGGTAGAATCCCCACCACTGAACAGCATCCCCAAAATAATTAGGATGGCGGGTGTAGCGCCATAACCCGCTGGTGAGCAGCTTGCCTTCGTTTTCCGGGTTCGCTTTAAATTGGGCCAGCTGGTAATCTCCAATGGCCTCAAAGTAAAAACCGACCCCCCAGACCGCGGTCCCCAGGATATCCAGGATGGTGAAATGGTTTGGTTGAGCCCGTGTCTGGGCAGCGAAGAGGGGCAGGGAAACGATCCACATGATCAAACCCTGCAGTAAAAAGACTTTGAAATAGGATTTCCACCACCAGGAATCTCCCGCCTCATCCCGCCAGGCTTTGTAACGGTAATCTTCACCCTTATCGCGGTTGCGCAGGTAGATGTGGATGGTCAGGCGCATACCCCAGATGAAGACCAGGAGCATGATCAGGATTTTCCTGCCTTCAAACAAGCTCGGGTTGAGGGCATAATACACCCAACCAGTGACCACAAATCCGAACCCCCAGAAGACATCCACGATGCTGGTGTCTTTCAGGTATAAGCTCCAGAGCCACAAGAGGGTCATGAGCAGCCAGATGATGATTCCTGCGGTGAGGTAGGTGAGTGGTAACATCGGTACCTCCTTGTTAGATTGATTAACCTTCGGTTTGAAAGGCGAACCCCACAGCGCCCGGGCCAATGTGGGTCCCGATCACGGGGGTGACGTTAACTGAGATGGGTAGGGTCTTTATGGACAGGAAGGATTTGATGTCTTCCCATAGTTTTTCCGCTTCCTGCGGTGCATTGGTATGGACGAGGGCAATTTCCTGGATGGGAGAGAGTTCTTTGACATGATCCAAGACGCGCTGGAGGGCTTTTTTGCGGGTTCGAATTAACTCCGAGGATGGATTTCCCTGGTTCATTTTCAAGATGGGCTTGACGTCAAGCAAGCTGCCAATCCCGGCGATGAAAGGGTTCATGCGCCCGCTTTTTTGCAGGTATTTCAAAGTGGCCAGGGCAGCAAAAACATATGTCCGCTTGCCTTCATTTTCCAAGGTATGCAGGATCTCGGACATGCTTTTCCCCTCTTCAGCCATCTCCGCTGCTCTCTTGACCAGGAACCCGACCCCCAGGCTCAGCTGGCCGGAATCCAGCACCGTCACTGGAACGGGTGCGTTTTCGGCCGCTTTCTGGGCTACGTTCAAGGTGGCGCTGAGGGCGGTGGAGATGTGGATGGAGAGGATTTCATCCGCTCCCTGATCCGCTAATCTTTGATAGGCTTGGTTGAACGCGTCAATACCCGGTACAGCGGTGGTGGGGCACTCCTCTGCTTCTTCCATGGCCTGATAAACTTCCACTCGGGTGATGTCTACTTTGTCTAGATAGCTTTTCTCTTTGAAATTGATGTATAGGGGGATGATTGTAATGTCCAGTTCTTCAACGATAGACTCCGGCAGGTCACAGGTGCTGTCGGCTACGATTTTTATGTTCATCAGATCGTTCCTATTCCAGATAAATTTGATGTCCTCCTCTATCATACTTGGATTTACTTAATTTGTCAATAACCTTGACAAATACTTAACAATAACTTGACAATATCGGGAGGGCGGGGTAGAATGAGCCCACAGGAAAAATTGATGGAGGACGCATTCCCAGCAGGATCGAACAGCGCCCGGAGCAAGCAAGGGCGTTTGAACATAATTTGTACATGGGATCCTTGAGATTTAACCAGGACATAGTCCATAAGATAAGTGAAGGCTGATGAACACATTAGAAGAGACCCCAACCTATAATTTAGGCGTTGTCGTCCAGGAAGCGGGGATCAAACCTGATACGTTGAGAGCTTGGGAACGGCGCTATGGGTTACCCCAACCTGAGCGAACGGAAGGCGGGCATCGTCTTTATTCCCGGCGGGATATCGAAACGGTGAAGTGGCTTCTGGCGCGTCAGGAGGAAGGTTTGCGGATCAGCCAGGCGGTTAAACTGTGGCATGAGATTATCAGTGCGGGGAGAGACCCTTTTCAAGAAAGGCATCTGGGATTTGAAGCACTGTCGGTCGCTCAACCTTTCCCTGAAGCGGAGGGTGGTCCGGAAGATCGAGTCATGATCCGCAACTTGCGGGAGGATTGGCTTGAGGTTGCCTTATCCTATGATTCCGTGAAGGCGGACGATATATTTTCAGAAGCTCTGGCGCGTTTCACTGAGGAGGTCGCCAGTTATGAAATCCTCCTTAAAGCGCTCGTTGAGGTAGGTGAACGCTGGTATGAGGGAGAAATAACGGTCCAAAACGAACATTTTACCTCTTCCCTCGCCATGCGTCGGATCCAAGCCCTGATCGTCGCCTTACCAACTCCAATCCGTGATGAACAAATCGTGGTGGCATGTTCCCCGGGAGAACGCCACACGTTTCCCTCTTTGCTGACCAGCTTATTTTTGAGACGCCAGGGTTACCCTGTCATCTATCTGGGTGCCGAGGTCCCTGGCCAGGATTTTGAAAGCCTGCTGCAAATGACCTCTGCGAAGCTGGTCGTCCTTAGCGCCCATCTCCTCACCAGTGCTGCCCGAAATTCCCATGTTGCAGGCCGGTGGATAGAGCATGGCATCCCCATCGGCTATGGGGGGCGGATCTATAATCAACTGCCTGGACTGCGGGAAATCACGCCGGGTCATTTCCTTGGGGAGGATTTATTCCCCATCGTCTCCAGTGTGAAGGAGGTCTTGGTCAATCCGGCTCTGGCATTGCAAGAAAAGGGAGATCTCAGCGGTGAATATGGACCACTCCTGGATGCGTTCAATTCTCACCTGAACCAGATTGAAAATCAGGTGGAGGAGTGGGGAAAGGGAGAAGGGCTGCAAAGCGAGCACCTGGAAATTGTAACCCAGAGGATATCCGAAGGCATCCAGGCCAGCCTTTCCTTGGGCAAGATCGAATTCCTGGCTTACGAATGGGACTGGGTGGTTGGTTTTCTATCTCATCGCGGGGTTCCAAAACCGGTCCTCTCCACATACCTACAGGTCTATGCGGACAGCGTTGCGGGTGAGGTTGGGGAAGCGGGCCGCCTGATCGTAGATTGGCTGCGGGAGGAAAGCGAACGGATTGAATAAGCGAACGGGAATGGGAGGCAGAAGGGGGGTTCTCTTATACAAGATGACAGTAAAGATAGGTAGATGGTCTGAGGGATATAAAACCCAGAGGAAGGCAGGCTTATGAAAACATGGAAAAAAACCATACTCTGGATTGTAGGTATCCTTCTTTTTCTCCTTCTGGTGGGCCCCTTTCTGGTACCCATTCCACCTTTGGATAATGGGCAGTCCCCGCAGGACTTGGCCGGTCCGGAGAGTCAATTTTTAGATCTGCGAGGCGTGAAGGTCCATTTCATAGAGAAAGGGGAGAGAGAGCCGGTTTTCCTGCTTTTACATGGGTTTGGGGCCAGCACCTACAGTTGGCGGGAGGTGTTCGATCCTTTGGCAGAAGAAGGGAGGGTGGTCGCCTTCGACCGTCCCGGCTTTGGGCTGACGGAACGAGTCCTGACCTGGGAAGGGGAGAACCCTTACGCCCCGCAAACCCAGGTTGGTTTGGTCCTGGACTTGCTGGATGTGCTTGGGGTGGAAGAAGCCATCTTGATCGGGAATTCAGCCGGGGGCACTATAGCAACGTCCTTTGCCCTCCAGCATCCGGGCCGCGTGTCAGGGTTGGTCCTGGTGGATGCCGCGATCTACACCGGCGGGGGAAGTCCCACCTGGATCCATCCCCTTCTGCGCATGCCCCAAATGGATCGCCTCGGCCCGCTGCTAGCCCGCACGATCGCCACCCGGGGGGAGGCGTTTCTGGAAAGCGCCTACCATGACCCTGCGCTGGTGACGGAGGAGGTCAGGGCCGGATATAAACGCCCGCTTCAAGTTGAAGGTTGGGATCGAGCGCTGTGGGAATTGACCAAAGCCAGCCGTCCCTTAGATCTTGATCAGGAGGTGGATCAAATCGCCGTTTCCACCCTGGTGATCACGGGCGACGACGACCGGATCGTGCCCCCGGCGGACAGCTTGCGCTTGGCGGAGGAGATCCCGGGTGCCAGCTTGGTCGTCATCGAGGATTGCGGCCATCTCCCCCAGGAGGAGTGTCCGGGAGACTTCCTGGACGCGGTGCGGGAATTCGTGCAGAACCTGCCTTGAGGGGGGAATCGCACCGGAATTGCGTATAGCTACATTCGGGTTGGAGGTGCGGGGAAGCGATGGATCCTAATGTCCCCTCTCACCCTTGTTCGGCAAGGTAATGCAGCAGAGCCCGGGTCAGTAAGCAGTCGTCTTTGGCACGGTGCGTGTTGGGTAGGGGGATGCCGGATTGTTTCCCCGCTTGAGCCAGCGATAGATATCGGAATCCTTTCCGGATGGGGTCCCATTGGCCGTGGTATTGGGAGTAGAGTTCCATGACATCCACAAGCTTCGTGCCGGGAGGGAGTTCCCACTTCATCCAGTGTTGGGTGTGGGTTTGTTTCATCATCCGCAAATCGAATTCCACATTGTAGATCGCTACAGTCCTCCCCCGCAGGGAGCGCTCGATATCCTCCCAGACATCCGGCCAGGTGGGCGCGTCATTTACGGCGTTATCCGTAATGCCGTGGATTCTGATGGACTCTTCGGGGATGGGACCCCGGGGCTGCACTAAAGTATCCACCAGGGTGCTGCCGTCGTCATCCAAGACTGCAATTTCGATTACGGTGTCATGTTTCCCCATCCCGGTCGTTTCCGTGTCCAGGTAAACGGGTCCTTCGGCGATGATTTCTTGAGCGTGGCGGATGGCTTGTCCTTGCGCAGATCGTCTCATGTCGTGTCCAGTTCCTTACTAAACTTCCGGGGGTCGATGATCAGTTTCCTGCAGCTGTAATCCTGACAAACGTAGGCAGTGGTTTGGTTTTCAAGTAGGGATCGATCCTTCAGCACAGCGGGTGCACCATTTGGCACAGGAAGGTCCGACACTGCGCCAATCGTGCGAGGGCGGTATGTTACCCATAATTCGTCCAGTAAGGCTTGCCTGCCGGGATCATGATCGTTACCCAGGACGGCCACTCCGCGCAATGGTCCCAGAGCAAGGTCAGCAGCGATCAGCCACTGTCCAAAGCCAAGCGGTTGGCGGAGGGATAACTCGGCCTGAGAGGTGATGACTTCTTGAGCCATATCATACCAGTCTAGGTTGAATTCATAACCCGACATAAGCAGGAGGGCTGTTTGAGATATCGCCCCGTTTCGGCGAAGGACGACTTCTTCCAGAAAGGCTTCGTTGATCTCCTGTTTTTCAAAGGTGCGTTTTGTCGTTCTTTGTAGATGCTGGCTGATCTGGGCGCTGCTAAGTTCATTCGACATATCTTGTCCTCCTCAGAAACGGGTAAAAAAAGCGATTCTTATCTTATCCTTTTCTTCGATCCATGATCTCCAATACACAGATTCGAATCCAGAAGATAAGGTGAAAACACCTAACAGAATTATTAGGAAAATTCGTTTTAATTGACAGGTGGAATGCATTATAATCAAAACACATGAAAATGCAGGCGTAAAAAGCTGCAATAAAATGTAGGTGGCTTTATTCAGCCTTACAAAATTGTAAGCACATCCGGGTTAATTGACGGGGTGTGCCGTTATCGCTATAATGAAGCCATGTGTCTTCTATGAGTGGATGAGATAAGATGTCGGGATTGGATCGAAGGTCTCAAGGTAAGAAAGGCCAAAGTTTTGTTGAGTTGGCGATCGCTTTGCCTCTCTTGCTGTTCATGTTGATCGGGTTTGTGGAAGTGGGCGCGGTGATCTACAATTATTTATCCATCCTGGATGCAGCCCGGGAAGCGGCTCGGTTCGCTTCGGAGCATGACCCCAATATTTTCGAGGGTCCAGGCGCTGGCGGATACTGTGAGGATGACAAACTGCATTTTTACCAGGATACGGCTTGCGTGGTGACCGATCCGGACTTCAACCCCGGGTTGACCCTGGATCCCAATATCGACGATGTCACGATCTCCGTTTTCTGGGTGGATGGGAATGAATTTGACCCCAGCGGAGGGGATGAGGACAAGCGTTTGCCGGAGGACGGGGATGGGGTGTGGTCCTTGTATTCGGAAAACTGGACCAAGAAATGCGACGGCAGCATCCATTCCACGACCCCGTTCATGCAGAACGTGGAGGTGGATAATAAGTTAGCAACGTTGGTTGCTGCTGGGGCCGGGGGCTCGCCCACACCGCCCCCCAACAAAGGATATGTACTGGTCGAGGTGTATTACTGCCATACGCAGTTATTGGGATTGCCCATCCTCAATAATATCATCCCCGATCCCATTCGCCTGCACGCTTACGCCTTTATGCCTGCCCCCCAGGCGCAGCCAACCCCCACGCCGATCCCATAGTCTTTATGAAGTGAGTTTTACTTATGGTAGATTACTCGAAAATCAGGCGCTGGCTAGCAAACATCCGCTCTCGGTCGTCCGAGACGCGAGTTCTACGCCATTCCCTGCGGGAACGCGGCCAGGCGATCGTGATCACCGCGGTGGCTTTTCTAGCCATCCTGGCCTTTATCGGATTGGTGACCGATGTGGGTACCCTGTACCTCAATTTCACGCGCCTGAAGCGGGCCTTGGATTCGGCGGCGGTGGCAGCGGCAAACAACATCAAGGACTCCTCCTTACCAACAGCCCAGCGCAAAGCTAACATCCAGGAAGCCGCCCGGGAGATGTTGGCCTTTAACGAGATCGACGACATCACCTCCATGGAAGTCTATGTCTGTGATGACGCCAGTATCCCTTCAGAATTTGATGACGTCTGCCCGGACCCCGGGGAGGATCAGCGCAAGCTGGCCTGGGTGCAGGCCACCCAGAACAGCCCTTTGTATTTCCTGCAGCTGTTTGGCCTTAATAACGTGCCCATCACCACCCATTCCATCGGCGAAGCGGCTACCCTGGACGTGGTCATTGTCATCGACACCTCCGAATCCATGGGCTCTGAAACGCCAGGTTACAACGCAAATTTCGATCCGGATGCGGCGTGTAGCGATCCCGGGGACCCTCATTATCCTTGCCAACCGCTTCAGAAAGCGAAAGACGCCGCGAAAAACATGGTCGATAAATTCTTTGATGGTTATGACCGCGTCGCAATTGTCAATTATGATGTTATGGCCTACTATCGGGACCCTGATTGTCCAGCCTCCGTGGATACCACTTGTGAGGATGGTGTTGTTCTCGATGCGGATCATACTAAAGTGAAAGACGCGATCAAAAAGCTCCGCCTCCATGATGACATTGATAATAAAGAAGTGGCAGGTAATCCCATTGAAGGCAAAATCAACCCCTTGGATGGTAATGATGACGGCACTCTGGGCGATTCCATTGTCACCACATGCACGGGTTGTGGTATTCGTTTGGCTGGGAATATCCTCAAGAAACAGGGTAGAATCGACAGCGTATGGGTGATCGTCCTCCTTTCCGATGGGGCGACGAATATGAGTGACCTACCTCAAGGTGTAATTGATAACAAAGAAACTAACGTTCCAGCTGGGTATACGAATGGGTTTTGTGGGGGTGCAATTGAAAGTCGAATGTGGGATAAACCCTGGTGCACGGACAGCGATCCCTCGACTCGCCACTGCGGTCCATTTCATTCGGATTCCTCAGAGTGCCCTCCTGGGTCTATTTGGGTAGGAAATAACACACCTGATTATGACGTAGAGGATTACGCCAGGGATATGACGGATAGGGTAGCTTTGCTATTTTCACCGAATATGGATGAACCACCGATCGCGGATGAATACGCGGATGAGATCGCCATATACACCATTGGATTGGGAAAAGCAGCTGCTCCACCGGATTATGATGGAGAGGAAATGCTTCGTTACATGGCGAACATCGGGGATGATAACGCGCGCAATCCCGTTCCCGATATCATAGGAGATGATTATCCGCCCGATCCTTGTGATGGGGCACCGGTCCAAACCTCCTGTGGCCAGTATTATTACGCACCCAGCTCAGATGACTTGAAAGCGATCTTTGAAACCATTGCTGGGAGCATATTCACCCGGATCAGTCAGTGATCGGGAGAGGAAGGGACAATTATCGGATCTACGTGTGAGCTAAATTTCTCGCGGGTAGGTTCAAGAAGGTGGCCATGGATATAAGGAAGAAGGAAAACACCAAGAGAAAGAAGAGCCTAGGGCAGGCTATGACCGAATTCGTGATCGCCCTGCCCATTTTGCTCATGATCATCTTCGGGATCATTGAATTTGCGAGGATGGCGTTTGCCTGGATGGCCGTCCAGAATGCAGCCCGCTTTGGGATCCGCTACGCTGTGACCGGGAATTACAAGACTAAATACTGCGATGAAGCCGGCACATTTTTGAACATCGAGGGCGAAGCGACTGACGCGGATTATATTTCAGCTGATAAGCATGGGGGAGATCCTCAAGATTGCAAGATCCCCAATTCTTACACGTATTCAGGAACCGTACCCGATGTGGATTCCAATTCCATGGAGAAGGAACTTATCGACCTGGCCCGCCTTTATTCCATCCAGGATGCCACCGTGGGGGGTGGGACGGGATTGTGGATCAAACCGGAGGTATCTGGCGACTACGAAAAATACCTTAAGAACCATGATGAAGCCTTCATAGGAAATCCAGAAGCGCATGGTTTCTTCCATGTCACCGTGTGCAGCAACCGGGATCCCTACCTAATGGATAAATTCAATTACCATATTGACGGTCACATCGTCCCCCTGTGTATTGATTCGGGCGGACCTGCGAATGTGCTCATGGATGACGCCGGCGGCCCGGGGGACCGGGTCAAAGTTTACGTCGAGCACCGCCACCCCCTTTTCCTGCCTTTGATCAGCAATATCTGGCCTTCCGTCACCCTCAACGCGGAGAGAAACGGCATTGTGGAAAAATTCCGCACCTCGCGTGTGGCCGGCGTCTCCGGCCCCATCCTCTCTGCGCCCACCTGGACGCAAACCCCGACCAAGACCAACACCCCTACGAAGACGCCCTCGCCGACAGCGACGTCCACCTCCACGCCGACCAATACCCCGACGAAAACCCCGACACCCATCCCGGTGGATTGCGATCTGATCAAGATCGTCGACAGCTATGTGGGTTATTGGAGTGGCTGGCCGGTGATGCAGGTCACGATTCGGAACGACAACCCGGTGGATGTCCACTTCTTCCAGGCGGAACAGATCTGGAACAAAGATGTCAGCAGCCGCCAGGCGGAGTGGTTCAGTTTTTACAACACCGGTTGGTACCAACTCAGCGATGACACATCCCCCACGACGTTCATCCCCAGCAGTCCTGACACGATGGCCCCCGGAGCAACCGGGGAGTACAAAGCCCTCTTCCTCCCTAAGGATAAACAACTCCAGGGATTTTTCTCCGTTGATTTGCTCTTCGACGACAACTGCCATAAAGGGGTCACGTCGGATGTGCCCTCCCCGACTCCCACACCGGTGCCGAACTGCGATTTGTACAGTTTGACAGGGTTTGATTTCCACAAAGAGGGACAAATGGAAATCGGGGTGATCAATGGGGACCTATATGATGCCAATGTGACTCGCATTCGCTTCAATTGGGATTATATTGAGGCGTTTGGGGAGGCGAACAGCTTTTCGAATTTATATGTGGATTGGTTCACCTGGAACGGTGCGGATGCCTGGGGCTGGGGCGATTGGGGCTCTGGGCCCGGATGGGGCGAGGACTACGACTCGATTACGGATACCGATGCGGATTCCAATTGGTCTTGGATGGGACCTCTTGAGTTCGATTCTGGAAACACTTATCTATTAAGGATCGATTTTGACAACCTTCCTTCCGAACAAGGCTCGCTGCCCAATTGTACAGGATCAGACTTCGGGCTGATCATTGATTTTGACAATGGCTGCCAGCTGCGGAAAGATGCCATTCCAAAAGAGGTCGTGACCTGGACCCCGACAGTGACCCCGACCCCGACGAATACGCCCACGCCCACCAACACACCGACCAAGACGCCGACCCCCACGGCGAAGCCGACATCCACGAACACGCCCATTCCCTCCGACACCCCCACACCATCGGACACCCCCACGCCATCCGACACGCCCACAGTAACCAACACGCCGCTGCCGACGCCCACCCGCACCAATACACCCACACCGACCATCACACCTGTCCCGTCCTATACACCACTGCCGACGAACACGCCTGTACCTTCGGACACACCTCAACCGACGGATACGAGTGTGCCATCAGCGACCAGCACGGCGACAATAACACCAACGCCCACAGAAACACCCATACCAACGTGGACACCTGCGTGCCCATATGATGATCCTGAGTATCCCTGTCAACCTACCTGGACACCAACACCGTAAGCGTTGATCGACAGGTTTTACCAGAAAAAAGCGCACTTCAACGTGCGCTTTTTTTATTTGAGATGACCTTCGCAATGGATATAAGATTTCCAGAGGAGAGGGGATGGTTTGACTTGGGAAATCAGAAGGATAGGGATAGATATAGGGGGCTGGATTCAACCTTAAGTTGGACATTCATCCCGCAGTGCTGGCTGGAATTCCTCTGGGACGGGTTGTAGGGCTTCTAGAGGCGGAGAATGGGCATCAGAGCTATCTTGCTATGGGTCAACATCCCTTAAACGTTCCTGGACGCGATTTATCGGAGTTGTTTTGAGGGCGATGAATAAGATGCGGTCGGGCTTTTCCCTGCTTGTTTTTCCGGAAACAATTCTTTCCACTGGACCCGCTTTCCTAAATGGGTAGGAGAACGGGTTGAGTTTCAGATTTCCCGCCCTTGAGATCAGGCTTTCCAGGTCTCCTTGAGCACGCGGAGCCAATTCTGGTAGCAGATCTTGCGCAGCGCGTCCTCGTCAAACCCGTTTTCGCGGAGCATGTCCCGGAGCAGATTGAAACCAGTCACATCCCCCACTTCGGAAGGGATGGTCGTGCCGTCCAGGTCGGATCCAAAAGCCACATGCTCGACCCCGATCAGGTCCGCGATATAGCGAATGTGGCGGACGATCACCGAGGGCGGGGCGTCTTTTTTAGGCCGCTTGCCCCCGTCCAAATCGTTGACGGAAAAAGTCACCCCCGCCAGGCCGCCGCTGTCACTGATGGCTTGTAGCTGCTCATCGGTCAGGTTCCGGGTCCGGGGGATGAGGGCGTGGGCCCCGGTGTGGCTGGAGACCAGCGGCGCCTGGCTGATTTCCGCCACATCCCAAAACCCTTTCTCGTTGAGATGGGCCAGATCGACCATGATCCCCATCCGGTTGCAGGCCCGGACCAAGGATTTCCCAGCATCCGTGAGCCCGGGTCCGATGTCCGGAGAGGCGGGGATGGCAAAGGGAACTCCGCACCCGAAGGCATTCTCCCGGCTCCAAGTGATGCCGATGGAGCGCACGCCTTCCTGGTAGAAATCCCCCAAGTTTTTCAAGGAGGGGTGGATAGGTTCCGCTCCTTCCATATGCATCACAGCAGCCATCACTCCTTGGTCCAGGGAATCCTCCAGAGAGGGATATGACTTGACGATCCTCAGTTTTCCTCCCGATTCTCTCTCCAACCTTTGCAGATCGTCGATCAACTCCTTGGCTACCCGGTTGGCATACGCATATTCCAGGGGCGGGGCGATCTTGACCTCGTAGCCGTCGGGATGTTTCTGCATGCGAGATTTCACACCCGGGACAGAATCGGGATTGGGCACATACACAGCGAAAAACCCGCCCGCAAACCCGGCTTGATGGGCGCGGGGGTAATCCAAATGGTCCTTATCCTTGCCCTCGAAAAAGGACACGACGGCGTTTTTCGAAGAATCGTATATCTTATGAAGGACGTCGTTATGTCCGTCGAAGATGGGTACTGTTTTTTCGGGGCTCATAGAATCACTCATTAAAAACTAAACGGAGGGTTTCCTACCCTGATTTTGGGAGTAGTCCAAAGATAAATTATAGCACTCGCATCAGGAGATGGTCTTTCGTTATAGGAGTCCTCTCTGGCTCCAGACAGCCAGGGAGTGATCAGTCGTGGGAAATAATGACGGGATGGACTTAAAATTCCCCTTCCTCATCATCAGAGCGGTCGAACTCCACCAGGTTACCGGTGACCGTGAAGATGGTCCGTTCGCAGATGTTAGTGACCCGGTCTGCAGCCCGTTCCAGGTTATGCGAGACCCAGAGGTGGAAGGTGGCCCGGTCAACAGTGCCGCGGTCTTCAAACATGATGTCCAATAATTCCCGGTAGACCGCGTTATACAGGTCATCAACCTGGTCATCTTCCGGGGGGATGGTGCGCGCGGTTTCCTCGTCCAGCTCCACGAAAGCACCCACCGCCCGGTGGAGCATGTCGGAGGTCAATTCCGCCATCCTGGGGATGTGGCGGAGCTGTCTCAGCGGGGGGTCGTCCCCCAAGCGGATGGTGATGCGGGCGATGCCTTTGGCGTAGTCCCCGATCCGTTCCAGTTCGCCTGCGATATCCAGGATGGAAGACAGGATGCGCAAATCCCGGGCCATGGGCTGTTGGGTGGCCACGGTGGTCAAGGTCTTTTGTTCGATGTCGTAGCGTTTGTCGTTGATCTCGATGTCGTTGTCGTAGATCTCCTGGGCGGTGGGGAGGTCTCGCTCTTCCAAGGCCTGTACCGATCCGGTGATGGCCTGCTCCACCATGCTGCCCAGGACGAGAATGTTGTCTAGATGCTCCCGTATTTTCCGATCCAAGGTCGCTCGTGTGCCGTCAGTCATGTCAACCCTCGCTTTTGATGGAACCTTCCTTCGTTGGCCAAAAAGACAGGCGATTATCCAAATCGCCCCTCAATGTAATCCTGGGTACGTTGATCTTGAGGATTGGTGAATAACCTTTCCCCGGGAGCATATTCTATCAATTCTCCTTGTAAAAAGAAAGCTGCATAATCCGCAGTTCTCGCAGCTTGCTGTACGGAATGGGGAACCAGAACGATGGTGTACTCCTTTTTCAGCATGTAGAGTGATTCTTCCACTTTGCCGGTGGATATGGGATCCAGGCCGGACGCCGGTTCGTCCAGGAGGATGACTTCCGGTTCCAAGGCTAGGACACGCGCCAAACAAAGGCGCTGCTGCTGCCCTCCCGACAGCGTTGAGGCCGGATCATCCAATCGATCTTTGACTTCTTCCCACAGGGCTGCTTTCTCAAGACTGTCTTTTACCGCGGATTCCATCCTGTATTGGTCTTTCTCGCCGGCGATTTCCAATCCGTAGGTGATATTTTCTCCAATGCTCATGGGAAGCACGACAGGACGAGCGAAGACCATCCCCACCCGACGCCGGAGGGAGATGACATTCGTCTTCGGGCTCAAAATGTCGAGATCGTCCAGGTAGACTTCGCCTTCCAATTTGACGACATCGGCCAAATCGTTGAGGCGGTTCAGGACCCGCAGCAAGCTCGATTTTCCACCCCCAGCGGGTCCGAAAATGACCGTGATCGCCTTGGCGTGGATATCCATGCTGATGTCCCGGAGGGATTCTGTGCCGTCTGAATAATGGAGGGTGAGATGGCGAATGGTGATTTTATTCATCGCTGTGTTTACCACTGCCTCCGAGCCCGAGCTCTGGAACGGATTACCGTAGCAAGGATGTTCATGCTCAATACAAAGGTTAACAGCACAAGGGCGGTCCCATATTGGATTTTGATGGGCATCCCTGGGACCTGGGTGGAGATGACGAAGAGATGATAGGGAAGGGCCATCGTGGCATCCAGGGGAGAGTTAGGTAATCGGGGGAGGAAAAACGAAGCAACGGTGAATAGAATTGGGGCTGTTTCTCCTGCAGCCCGTTCCAACCCCAGGATCACGCCGGTTAGGATCCCTGGCAAAGCTTCCGGGAGGACGATGCGGCGTATGGTTTGCCACTGGGTGGCCCCCACGGAGATGCTTACCGTGCGAAATGCCTGGGGAACAGCTCGCAGAGCTTCTTCGGTGGTGCTGATGATCACCGGTAATGTCATGATGGCCAGGGTCAGGGAACCCGCCAGAATGCTGGTCCCGAAGTTTAGAAAGAGCACAAATAGGCCCAAGCCAAACAGGCCGTAAACCACGGAAGGGATGCCAGCCAGATTGATGATGGCCAGGCGGATCAGTTGAGTAAAGCGGTTATCTGGGGCGTATTCGGCGAGGTAAATGGCTGCCCCAATGCCTAAGGGGACGGAAAACAAAGCTGTGCCGATGGTCAGATAGATCGTTCCTACGATCGCCGGCCAGATCCCCCCGGCCCGCATGCCGTCGCTGGGAAATCCGGTGATGAACTCCCAGGAAATAGCCGGCGCACCCAAGATGATGATGTAAATGACGACGGCAATGATGGGCAGGACGGTGGAAAAAGCCATCAGGGTTAGCAGACGGAAGCCAAAGCGTTGTTTGAGATAGCGTATTTTCGAAGGGTGAGGAGTGTCCATAATCGGGTTAGGAGAGTATCCGCTCCTGGCGTTTCTTTTGGCGGAAGACGACGAATGAGGCTGTGATGTTGATCAGAAGTGAAATCAAGAACAGCACAGCGCCGATGAAGAACAAGACATGATAATGAACGCTGCCGCTGGCGACTTCGCCCATTTCTGCAGCGATGGTCGCTGTCATGGTCCGAGCTGGGGCAAAGAACGCTCCTATCCCTTTAGGCATGACCGGTGCGTTGCCAGTGACCATCATCACTGTCATCGTCTCTCCGATGGCCCGACCTACGCCTAACATCACGGCTGTCGTCACCCCGGATCGAGCGGCGGGTAAGGTTACTCGCCAAATGGTTTGCCACCTTGTCGCTCCGATGGCCAGCGATGCGTCCCGGTAAGATTTGGGCACCGCGTCGATGGCATCTTCAGCGATAGAGACTACCGTGGGGATGGCAATCCCCCCCAGAAGCAAGGATCCCGTGAAAGCGGTCAAGCCGGTAGGGAGATGGAGATAATTCCGCAAAGCAGGAGAAAGCACCAACATGCCCAGAAACCCCAGAACCACGGAGGGTAGTCCAGCCAGGACCTCTACCAAGGGTTTGAGTATTTCACGGACCCAGCGTGGGGCGATCTCCGAGATGTAAACCGCAGTGCCAATGCCAAAGGGAACAGCGATCAAAGTGGCCCCAATGGTGATCAACAAAGAGCCCCCTATCAAGGGAAGGATGCCAAAATACGCTTCAATGGGGTACCAGCGAGTGGAAAACAAGTTCGTTATCTTGACTTCGTTCAGGGTGGGCATCCCTTCTCGGAGCAAAAAGTAAAAAATCATCCCCACGAATATGATCGCTGAATATCCGGATAATTTAATCAGGCGAGTGATGATGGCTTCGCCTAGGTTGAGATCACGGTCCATAGTTTCCTATATTTAAATTCGCTTCTCGGTTTGGTATCCCAAATCGGGTCATTCCTGAATGGGGACAAACCCCAGGTCAGAGACGATCTCTTGCGCTGGTGGTGATTGGATCCACTCCAGATACGATTTTATGACACCGGTCGGTTCACCGTTGGTATACATATACAGGTCCCGGGCAATGGGATATGTCCCCTCATTGACGCTTTTTGCCGAGGGGAGGACGTATTCTCCGCCCGGTTCACTGGCCACGGCGATGATTTTCATCTCTTCTGTGACATATCCGAGACCATCATAGCCGATGGCATTTGGGTTTTGACGGATTTCAGCGCTGATGCCTTCTGAAGAGGGAAGCAGCAGCGTGTCGGGAGAGAACAATGTCTGATCCCCTTTCTGCCCTTGGCGGATGACTTCCTCCAGAAAATAGACATGGGTGCCGGAATTCGTTTCCCGCGAAAGGCGCACGATGGGCCGGTCTTCCCCACCCACTTCCTGCCAGTTGTTGATTTTTCCACTGTAAATATCTGAAATTTGTTTTATAGTCAGTTTTTCTACCGGATTCTCAAGATGGACGATGACCGCGATCGCATCCCGGGCGATGACGAATTCTTTGGGATTGATCCCATTGGATTCTGCATTTTTGATTTCTTCTGGTTTCATTTTCCGGGAGGCGTTGGCGATATCCATTGTGCCGTTGATCAAAGACGCGATCCCCGTCCCTGAGCCTCCACCGGTAACGGAGATCCTGACCTCAGGATGCAGTTCTTGATAGCGCTCGGCCCAGGCCAGGGCGAGATTGACAATGGTATCGGATCCTTTGTTTTCAATGGTTTCCGCCCTGGAAGGGGCGTCATCAGGAAGTGGTTCTGGTGATGAACACGAGGGGGTGAAAAAAAGTATGATGATAAAAAGGAGAGATAGGCTTAGTTTCATCATCCTCGATTATAGTCAGAAAAGGGTGGGCAAGCAAGGCGGGTTTGATTTCTCTATCCATGGATAAAAAAGATAGGAAGAGAACTCAGTTATCAAGAAAGGCAAGTCTGCCCTTTTTCCATTTAGATCTTCAAGCCCTTTTCCCATTGGTTTATAATACGTTTCATGAATGACCAACAACTCACCTTCAAAATCCGAGATTTGAATTTTTATTATGGTTCAAATAAGGCTTTGAGCCAGATCAATATGGATATCCGTCCCCAGCTTGTCACCGCCCTGATCGGTCCTTCCGGCTGTGGGAAATCGACTTTTTTGCGCTGCTTGAACCGGATGAACGACACCATCCCCAATACCCGAATCGAAGGGCAGGTTCTGCTGGAGGGGAAGGATATTTATGCACCTGAGGTAGATGTGGTGTATTTGCGCCAACGAGTAGGGATGGTGTTTCAAAAGCCGAATCCGTTTCCTCAGTCCATTTATAACAATGTGGCTTATGGCCCTCGCGTATTGGGGCTGACGGATCAAAAGAAAGAGTTGGATGATTTTGTGGAACGGAGTTTGCGACAGGCCGCTCTGTGGGATCTTGTCAAGGACGACTTACATGAAGATGCATTGAGCCTATCTCTGGGGCAGCAGCAACGCTTGTGCATCGCCCGGGTCCTGGCAGCGAAAGCGGAGGTGATTTTGATGGATGAGCCCTGTTCCGCGTTGGACCCCATCGATACCCGGAAAATTGAGGAATTGATCCGGACGTTGAAGGAGCGTTACACGATCGTCATCGTCACCCATAATATGCAGCAGGCTGCCCGGGTGTCTGAATATACAGGGCTTTTTTGGTTGGGGGAGTTAATAGAATTCAACCCTACCGATGAACTCTTCACAAATCCCGACCACGAACTGACGGAGGCTTACATCACAGGAAGGATGGGGTAATCTGATAGTTTTTTTGGATTGGAGCAGTTTGGGGTGCAGACTCTGTCAAGATTATGGCTCGATAAAGGACGTTTTTCGTCTCTCCTTCAATCATCATCCCATTAAAATCTCCCCGCTTCATCATCAGAGCGGTCGAACTCCACCAGGTTACCGGTGATGGTGAAGATGGTCCGTTCGCAGATGTTAGTGACCCGGTCTGCAGCCCGTTCCAGGTTATGCGAGACCCAGAGGTGGAAGGTGGCCCGGTCAACAGTGCCGCGGTCTTCAAACATGATGTCCAATAATTCCCGGTAGACCGCGTTATACAGGTCATCAACCTGGTCATCTTCCGGGGGGATGGTGCGCGCGGTTTCCTCGTCCAGCTCCACGAAAGCACCCACCGCCCGGTGGAGCATGTCGGAGGTCAATTCCGCCATCCTGGGGATGTGGCGGAGCTGTCTCAGCGGGGGGTCGTCCCCCAAGCGGATGGTGATGCGGGCGATGCCTTTGGCGTAGTCCCCGATCCGTTCCAGTTCGCCTGCGATATCCAGGATGGAAGACAGGATGCGCAAATCCCGGGCCATGGGCTGTTGGGTGGCCACGGTGGTCAAGGTCTTTTGTTCGATGTCGTAGCGTTTGTCGTTGATCTCGATGTCGTTGTCGTAGATCTCCTGGGCGGTGGGGAGGTCTCGCTCCTCCAAGGCCTGTACCGAACCGGTGATGGCCTGCTCCACCATGCTGCCCAGGACGAGAATGTCGTCTAGATGCTCCCGTATTTTCCGATCCAAGGTCGCTCTTGTGCCTTTAGTCATGGGATTCCTCTCTTTTCTGGATACATTCTCTGTCTTTTTGATATACCGCTAACAAGGGGGGAATTTGATCTCTTATCTGGTCCCGCACATACCGGAAGACGGAAAGTATTTCCTCCTCCGTTCTCTTGGCTTCTGCTGGGTCTCGGTAACCCCGATGAATGATCGTTCCCTCACCTAACCACAGGGGGCAGGTTTCCTTGGCATGGTCACAAACGGTAACTACCATGTCGAAGGTTTCTCCCTTGAATTGGGCTACATCTTTTGACATGCCCTGGTGGGTAATGCCGATTTCTTCCAGGACTTGGAGGGCATGGGGATATATGTGCCCTTTTGGCTTCGTACCGGCACTCACAGCATGCCAGTTTTCACCATGCTGGTGATTGACGATGGCTTCTGCCATTTGAGAACGGGCAGAATTTCCCGTGCACAAGAATAGAACCCGATATTTTTTCCCTTCGCTCTTTGTATCTTTTCTTGTCATCATTTTATCTTAAACCCAAATAAAGATTACCCGAAACGGCCGGTGATGTAATCTTCGGTGGTTTGTTTTTTAGGGTTGGTGAAAATCTGATCCGTTTCCCCGTATTCTTCCAGGACCCCAGCCCTGTTTTCTCCGAGGTTGAAGAAAGCCGTATAATCCGAGACCCGTCCTGCCTGCTGCATGTTGTGGGTGACGACGATGATGGTGTAGTTTTTCGCTAGATCTCGCATCAATTCTTCAATTTTCAAAGTCGCGATAGGGTCGAGGGCAGAGGCGGGCTCATCCATGAGGATGATGTCTGGCTTGATGGCGATGGCCCGGGCGATGCATAAGCGCTGCTGCTGCCCGCCGGAGAGGGATAGGCCGTTTTGATTTAATTTGTCTTTGACTTCTTCCCAAAGGGCTGCATTGCGTAAAGACCATTCTACCAGATCGTCCATATTCCCCTGGTAACCGTTAATCCGTGCGCCCCAGGCTACGTTATCGTAGATGCTTTTTGGGAACGGGTTTGGTTTTTGGAAAACCATCCCGATCCGGCGCCGGATTTCCACCGGATCCACTTCCGACTCGTAGATGTTTTTCCCCTTGTAGAGGATTTCCCCTTCCGCCAGTGTACCGGGGATAAGGTCATTCATGCGGTTGAATGCGCGCAGCATGGTGCTTTTTCCGCATCCGGAAGGGCCGATAATGGCTGTGATTTTGTTCTCTTGAATCCGCAAGGAAATTTCCTTGACGGCCAGGAAGCTGCCGTAGTATACGTTCAGATCTCGGGCTTCAATCGCGTATGTATTGTCAGATATTTGATTCACCATAATTGAATGCGTTCCTTTGGGGGAGATGTTTATCTTTTGTCGAATTAGCAGAGCATCCATTAAATATTTTCCCTTTGAAATCGATTGCGGAGGATGATGGCGGCGGCATTTAAAGAGAGCAGCAGGACGAGCAAAGCAATGATCGCCGCTGCAGCGATGTTACGGTATTCGTCCTGCGGCCGGGCGGTCCACTGCCAGATTTGAATGGGGAGAGTGGTAAATTTTGAAAAGGGGGATGAGGGGTCAAAGGTGACGTAAGTAGAAGCCCCGACTACCACTAAAGGTGCGGTTTCCCCAATGGCTCGAGAGATGGAGAGGATGGCTCCCGTGAGGATACCGGGAAGCGCGTTGGGCAGAACGTGATGACACACGGTCTGCCAGCGGGTGGCGCCCATCCCGAAACTGGCCAGCCGCAGTGAATTGGGAACGGCTTTGATGGCTTCCTGGGCATTGATGATGATCAAGGGTAAAACCAGCAGGCCCAAAGTCAATCCAGCGGAGATGATCGTCCGTCCATTGGCCGTGGTGGGGTCGGTCAAACCAAAGGCTGCTCCGCTTGTGAAATGTTCCAGAGCCCGGACGAAGATCGCCAAGCCCAACATGCCGTAAATAATCGAAGGCACGCCGGCCAGGTTATTTATATTGGTTTGAATCAGGCGATTGAGGATGTTGTCCCCCGCGTATTCCTCCAGGTAAATCGCAGCACTCACCCCCAGTGGGAAAGCGAAGAGGATAGTAATGGCGATCGTCCACAAGGAACCCAAGATGGCTGTACGCACACCGGCGATTTCCGGGTCAGGGGATTGGGGGCTGGTTATGAACTCGAAATCTATCCAAGATTCAAATTTCAACTCGGCCTTCGGCCAATCTTGAACGATCTCAGCTCGTATTTTATCTTTATGGAAGATGGAATCATATAAAGACCAGGTGTCGACCACCGTGGGTTCGACCACCCGGGTTATGACCAGTTCATAGACTTCCTCTCGGGGCCGTTCCTCCCAAGATTTCTCACTTTCCAGTCGCCGTACCAATCCTTCGGACAAGTTCTCCTTCAAAATAAAAACCAGATCCGTTTTATGTAATTTTTCAATGGAGATATGATTGATGGCCAGCGCTTCGGGGGGGATTTTATTCTCCACAGCGGTGAATCCGAAAGCAGAGTTGACGATGTTTAATAAAAGGACGATGAGGGCGAGGATGCCAATTAACGTGGAGGCACGGAAGATGATTTCCCCGATCTGGCCTTTGCGATGCCTGCCTGTGAGGTTTGTGTGAAATTCTTTATGATCCCCCTCGTCTTGTGAAAATCTGTTTTTCATTCATACACCTCCCGGAAGCGTTTCACTACCTGCTTGCTGATGATGTTCAGGGTCAGGGTGACGAAAAATAAAAACAAGCCGATGGCGAAAATGCTGTTGTAATCGATAGAGTCGTAGCTGATATCCCCGCCGCTGATGCGCACGATGTGCCCGGTCATGGTTTCCGCAGGCCGGAAGGGGTTGAAGGTGAAGTTCGGCCCGGCCCCGACGGAGAGGGCGACGATCATCGTTTCCCCGATGGCGCGCGAGATGGCGACGATGAAGGCGGCCACGATCCCGGAGGTGGCTGAGGGGACGATCACCCGCAGGGCGGTCTCCAATTTCGTAGCGCCTATGCCGTAAGCCGCTTCCCGCAGCGAGCGGGGAACCGCGCTGAGAGCGTCCTCGCTCATCGAACTAACCAGAGGGATGATCAATATCCCGACCACAATGCCCCCGGAGGCCATGTTATAGACTTCGACAACGTCTTTTCCCAGCAGGGCACGCAAAAGTGGGGTCATGAAGGTGAGGGCGAAGTAGCCGTATACCACAGTTGGAATGCCGGATAGGATTTCCAGGACGGGTTTGATCAGACTCCTTGCTCTATCTGTGGCATATTCGCTGAGGTAAATGGCGATGCTCAGTCCTAGGGGCAAAGACACGAGCATGGCAATCGTGGAGACGATTAACGTCGAGGTTAATAAGGGTAAAATCCCGAATTGGCCAATTTGGGGGTTCCATTTCGTACCTGTAAAGAACTCCACTAAAGATACCCTTCGGGCAGTAAAGACCTCCGACCCTTTGCGGTGTGAGGAGATCTGTGTGCCCTGGACACCGCGATCTACGGTGATGATTCCGTCAACAATTGAAAGGACTTCCATGGCTTCCTCTTCGATGCGGATGACATCCCCTTCCTCCAGGGCAAACCCCTTCGTCCCGACATCGAATTGGATTTGTTTGTCGTCAATAGAAGCCTGCAGGGTTTTATTGGCTTGTTCCCATAATTGGCGGGTGAAGAAGTTCATGGACTCCTTCCCTAATTCATAAGCAATGCTGATAGTCGTCAAGATAGAAATAGCACCGCTCAGGAAGAGGAGGGCCTGGATGAGCATTTCCCCCCACCGCTGGCGTTTTTTAAGCGAGCAGGAGCGGTTGTAGGTATCTGTGAGGACGTCTTCATCCATGTACGAAGGGGGCATTTGTGTTTTTTGAGCCATGATGATCCTCGTTGTTTCAAAAACGCTTGTCAGGAAAACTGTCCGACCTGTACGTATAAAATTTGAATCTAAGTGATGTTATATTCCACGGATGACGCTCTCCCCTTCTGGCCCATGGGAAAAGAAGGGGAGAGCCGGTGATTTTCAACCCAGTACTTAGGCTGTTTTTTTTACTGTATCGCTTCTAAGAAGCGCAGCCTGGAAAGCCCTAAGGCTTCGTCGCTGGCGGGGAAATAGCCTACCTCGGTGATTTCATCGTTAACATAAGTCAGGAAGAAATTGATGTAGCCGGCCACCTGAGGTTTTTCTCGCATGATCTGGGCGTCGGAGTAAATGAACAGGGGCCGGGCCAGCGGGTAGTCGCCGCTGTCCACGCTGGCTGCGGAGGCTTCCACGCCTTCGATGTTTAAGATCTTGAGGACATCGGTGTTCTCGGCGTAGTAGGCGTAACCGAAGAAGCCCACCGCGTAGGGGCTGCCCTGGATGCCCTGGACCAGCATGTTGTCGTCCTCGGAGAGGTTGGTGTTGGAGGCGCCCAGGATGGGTTCCTCGTCCTCATCGAAGACTTCCTCCACGAAGAAGTCGAAGGTGCCGCTGTCTGTGCCCGGGATGTAGCGCACGATCTCCTCATCGGGCCACTCGGGGCGGACATCGGCCCAGGTCTCGGCTTCGCCGAAGATCAGGGCCAGTTCCTCAAAGGTCACGTCCTGCACGAAGTCGTTGTCCTGGCTGACGGTGACGGCCAGGGCGTCGGTGCCGACCTTGAAAGGGATGGGCTCGCGCCCGATCTCGCGGCAGGATTCGACCTCGGAGTCCTTGATGGGGCGGCTGGCGTTGGAGACATCGGTCTCGCCGGCCACGCAGAAGCGCTCGAAGCCCGCGCCGGAGCCGATGGAGTCGATGGTGATCTGGCCGGAGAAGCCCTCATCCTGGAAGCGGGCGGCCATGGCTTCCGCCAGGGGGAAGACCGTGGAGCTGCCGGCGATGACCACATCGCCTTTCAGATCCAGGGGGTTAACGGAAGGCAGCACGCCTTCATATTCTGCCTTGGTTTCCTGTGCTTCTTCCGTAGGTTCGGAGGTTGCCATCTCCTCTTTTGTCTCTTCTTCCCCCATGTCCTCTCCACTTGTTTGCGGAGGCTCTGTGGGTTCCGTTTGCGGGGGGGCTACCGTATCCTGCCCCCTGCAGGCGGTAAGTGCCAGTGTCGCGAATAAGAGCACAGACACAACGATAAATAGGGAACGTTTCATTCTTATCCTCCTAGTGGACATATATTTCCTTTGCGTTGGTTTTCTCTGAGAAGTGTAGCGATTCATGTTTAACAAATCGAGAAGATTCCTTTAACGCTGAGTCAATTCTTTATTAACAGCTTGTTAAATTGTTTAGATTAACAATAATGGTGAAGATATGATTTTCGGGAGGGATGGTTGTGGAGTTCAACTGAAGTACGGTAGGTAGGTGGTTCTAGCGCTATGCGCTGTTAAAGGAAAAATCCCCGGATTGATGAACAACCGGGGAGCAAAACCTGAATGGGAAATTTTTATATTTTCCTATTCAGTCCGATCCAGCGTGGAGATCACCATCTCAAATTGCGGGAGGTAGCTCTCAAACAGATCCACCGGCGCCCCAAAAAAGAAGGTCCACTCCACGCCTTCACCTTGGATGAAGTAGATGAGCTGTTTTCCTGTACCCAGGGTTTCGTCTTCCACGGTGAGGAATGCCCGGGCCATTGGCTGAGGTCCGTCTTGGATATTTTCTTTCCTCAATAAGGTGTAGTCTCCCTCCATCCCGGCCAATGCTTCGTTCAATGCCTTATTGAGGGTTGGCATTTCTTCCTTTTCCTCACCGATCACGAGGATTATCGCCAGGTCGGTTTCCTGAAAGGCCATCACGAAATCAAATCCGGGGAGGTCTTCGAGGTCCGAGATGTCTTGGGTGGCTGCCGGGGTCAGGCCCATCTCCTCTCCCATCTCTTCCGCCAACTCGCTGAATCCTTCCACAAATCCTTCTATCAAAAGTTGGAAGAGTTCGCCAAAACCTGATCCCAGATCCATGACTTCGAAGGCAGGGGGGACTTTGAAGCTGGCTGTATTGCCCTCTACGAGCTGCCAATCGTCGGGGACATTTCCCTGGGGGGCGAGGGTCACTGGGACAGGGGTCATCTCGGGAAGGGAGTGTCTGGTGGGGGAAGGGGTGGCGGTAGGGGTTGGGGAGGGGACGGTGGGACTGGGGAGGGGCGTTTGGGTGGGTGGGAGGGTGGGTTCCGGCGTCCAGGTGGGTGGGAGTTTGTTGAGGGGGGTAGCGGAGGGGTGCTTGTCAGTGGGGATCGAGGTCGCGGGTGTGGATGGGTTCAAGGAGCAGGCAGCCAGGCTGAGGGCGATCAAGCAGGATAAAGCGCTGAGGGTGGATCGTTTCACAGGGGCCTCCGCATGGCACTTCGCATAGGCAACAGCATAGGAGGGATTTCCTGAGGGCGGTCAAAATCCAATAGGAAGGGTGGGATTGCAATTCAAGGTAATGGCGCTATTTGACGCTGGCCCGCCCCCGGGCCTGCTCCGGGTGGCGCATCTTCATCATTGGGATACCGACACCGTAGGTGACGAAGTCGCCCTGTGGCGTGATCTCGATGATGCAGGTGTCCTCCAGGAATGCCTCATCATCCGCTTTGTGGCGGAAGACCGCTGCTAGCAGGTCCTGTTCGACTTCATAGGAAGGGGTGACGGTCGCTGTGCCGGAGAAGGTGATCGTCGCCTGGGGGATCGTGATCCAGGGCAGGAGAGGGATGCGCTTGGGGATGGGAATGGTCACCGAGACATGGGGATTGTTGGCGATGTAGCGCGCTTTCCAAGTGCTAATCCCGGTTCCGATGTACAGCTTACGGTCTTGGACGATATAGACCACGCCCACCGTCCGGGCCTGGTTGTGCTTGTTGACCATACCCAGCACGCAGAATAATTCGTTCTCTATGGCGTCCCAAACTTGATCTGTAGATAATGCCAGGGTCATAAGTCAGGGTCCTTTAGGTAAGCAAATGGGTTATATAATAAAGATACAATAACACAGCGTGCAGAAGCGACCTGATCCATTCTACTCCGATCCAACGCCATTCATCGCGATGGACTGGCGTTCTTTTCATGAATATATACGGAAATGGGGAGGAAAAGTCTCATCTGTGGATGGAAATCGGAACGAATCATGCCCTTTTTCCGTCTTTAACGGTGGGGAACATACCGTTTGGGAGGTGTTTGTCCATGTTTGGAACATCAAAGCGTAAAGTCGTGTTTCTCATCTTCAGCGTCTTATGCATTGTCTGGGTGAGCAGCTGCGTTGAGGATTTGCCCGCTGTGCCTTCTCCTACATTGTCTCCTTCGGAGTCAGCCAGCGATGCCGAACCCACGGCTGAAAAGGAAACGGAAGAAGTAGGAGAGCAGACGGTGACCGTGATGCCCACGGAAACCCCGTTTGAACCTACGGAGGAGCCGACCTGCGCTTGTGCATCTCAGCCTACAGCTACAAAAACGGTGGAGGCGACCCCTGTGGTGATTACAGGAGGGGAGAAAGTGGAGATGATCGAGAAAGTAAAAGCGGACCTGGCATCGAGATTGGGGGTCAGCGAGGATGAAATTAAGGTGGTCAGCGCGGAAGCGAAAAATTGGAGCGATGCCTCCCTGGGCTGCCCGGAAAAAGGCATGATGTACGCCCAGGTGATCACCCCCGGCTACCGGATCATCCTGGAGGTCGACGGAACGCAATATGATTACCGCACGGATAATAGGGGGAACTTCAAACTTTGCGAGAAATAGAATCAATGTAGATAAGAAAAACCCTGTGGAAAAACCACAGGGTTTTGTTTTTATTTGCTAAAAAGATGTATTGAGTTATTAAGGGACTGCTCCTAATGCAGCATCGGCTGTGGTTAGCCCAGCACCAGTTGCATCAGCACCACATGAATAAACCGTAGTTGTGCCATCAGGGTTTAGTACAGGTAATGACCCAGGCGCTAAATAAAGAGCAGTATCCTCCAAGATTGTTTCTACTTGACCTGCTGGTAGGGAGCCGTTTTTTTCAACCATCAGGGCTACAATACCAGCAACATGGGGGCTGGCCATCGAGGTGCCGCCAAGGTAGTAATAGCTGGTCTTACCCATCTGCAACTGGTATGGACCGACTACCCAAGATCTAGGAGCAGCTACATCCAGATCCTGTCCATCCAACTCACGACTAGAGAAGTCTGTAATGTAATATAAGCCTGGGTTGTTTGGATCGGGGTCATCAACTGCATACCACCAATATGGATTTAACCATTCATCTGCCCAACCAGAGGCTGCTACTGAAATTACAGGTTCGTAGGCTCCGGGGTAACCCATGCCTAGTTCTCCATTATTTCCAGCGGAAGCGACGATAATTACACCAGCAGCGACTGCTTCGTCAATGGCTTTCTTCTCAACAGCATCTAATTCTGGGCCACCAAGACTCATGTTTATGACTACAGGATAGTTTGCTAAAGGACCATTCTTGAGTTCGGTTATATATGAAATCCCTGCCGCAACAACGGAAGACCAACCTGAACCATTCTGGTTCAGTACCCTGACCGGGATTATTTTTGCCATTGGCGCGACACCATTGATCGGTGTACCACCTAAACTGTACCCAATTATTGTGCTGGTGACATGAGTCCCATGGGAATTGGTATCCTTTTCCCATTTGTGGGTTGAGTAGAAATCTTTCCCCTATCATTTCCGCCACCGCCAAAAGAGATCGCATATTCCTCAGCAATCCTTTCTTCAGGGAAATATTGCCTCCAAGTTCCAAGCAAGCCAGTGTCCAGAACAGCAATATAAACTCCCTCACCGTCATAATCAACTTCACGAACTAAGAATGGATTAGTAACATTAACAACATCCAAGTTCCAGGTACTCAATCCATCAGTGAAGTCTTGAACTTCTACAGTATCAACCGGACTACCTTTTCTTTCCGCATCTGGATTGGCTGCTTCCACGTAAGGCAACGCCTGAATCTCAGCGAGCAAATCTTCAGACACTTTCATGGTCAGAGCATCAATTTGCTCCAGCTTACCGATCACTTTGCCATATGTGCAAAGATCCTCTAAAATTTCATCGGTGATCTCCGTATTTAGAAGAACATTGATGTGAATATTCTTGGCTCCTTTTGCCACTGACCGTTAGGTGTTTCTTTATCATACCCAAATGGGGGGGTGAAAATCTTAAAAATTCATTGAGTTTTAGATTGATTTTTCCCCCCCTTGCCCCACTGTTTAGATGCGATCCGATTTTGGTAAAACACGGTGTCTTTTTTTGCAAGGGGAAAGATTACATTCGGGAAGTGATGAAAGAAGGAGCCACGGGTTGTTTGAGGCTGTGTCTCGGGTTCAAGGCCTTTTCACCTGGGGATGTACATCTTTCTCTTATGAAATGATCTCTAAGAGAAAACCACTCTATTTTCCTCCAGAGATTGATAAAATAATATATGCAACTACGAAAGGATGGGCTGGTACCCTTTTCCGCGCTCATCTCCCTACCAATGACATCCCTCTTGGGATGTAGAAGCAGAAAACTATGGACAGCATTCGTTTCTTTTTTGAAGTCAATCGCAGCATACTCTACTTCGTCTACGGCCTGTCGTTCTTCATCCTCGGCCTGGCTGCCGCGCTGCAATCCCGGCAGTATTCGCGCCTGGACTTAGCCCGGACGCTGCGGTGGCTGGCTGCGTTTGGCTTCTTGCACGGCCTGCATGAGTGGGGGGACGTGTTCATTCCCATCCAAAAAGGTTATGTCAGCGACTTCACCTTCCAGACGCTGCATAGAATTCACCTTGTTTCCCTGGCGGTCTCTTTCGCCTGCCTGATGGAATTCGGTGTGGCCTTGCTGCGCACTGTGAGAGGGGGGGAATGGCTTCATATCTTCCCCGGAGCGCTGCTGGCAGTGTGGTTCTTCGTGGCCTTTTTCCCCCTCCGAGAGGTTTATTCCGAGTTTATGGTCTGGCATGATGTCACCAATGCTTTGGCCAGATACTTCATCGGCTTCCCGAGCTCTCTGTTCGCCGCTTATGCTTTGCGGGAGCATTCCTTGAATCGGATTCGAAAGTTACAAGTCCCCCATATTTTCAACATGCTTCGTTATGCAGGGGTAGCTTTCTTTTTGTATGGGATCTTTTCAGGTTTGATCCCCCCGCCTATCCCCTTTTTCCCGGGGAATGTGATCAATACCCAACGTGTGATGCAGGTTCTGATTCTACCTGTTCCCGTTTTCCGGACCCTGATTGGGTTCGGACTGACGATTTCGTTCATCCGAGCTCTGGAAATATTCGATGTGGAGGTCCAACGCATCATCGAAACCATGGAGGAGGAACAAATTCGCGCCGCAGAAAGGAATCGCCTTTCCCGCGAGCTGCATGACGGTGTGATCCAAAAGGTCTACACCGCGGGTTTGATGGTGGAGTCCGCCCATCGTATTTCGGAATCCGAAGGGAATGACTTGGCGGTACGACTGGAGAGAGCCCAGACTGTGCTGCAAGATGCTTTGGAAGATTTGCGCACCAACCTTGTGGAGCTCTATCATCCAGTCCGCGAGGTCCACCTTGAAGAGGAGCTCCAAGAGCTGGTTGAGGATCCCCGCTTTCAATCCTTTGTCGACATTGATCTGGAATTGAATTTACCTGCTGAGTCATCCCTTTCCCCCGTGCGAGGAGACCATCTGCTGGCGATTATCAACGAGTCGCTGAATAACATCATTCGCCATGCCCAGGCGACCCGGGTGGAAATCGAGGTTGAAATCGTCGGGGACCGGATCTATTTGCGGGTGCAGGACAACGGCGTGGGCATCCCGGATGATGTGGAAGAGGGGTACGGTTTGCGGAATATGCGGGATCGGGCCCGGATGTTGGATGGGCGGATTACCGTACGGGAAACGGAGAGCGGGGGGACTGTGGTGACATTGGATATCCCCTGGGAGGATGAAGTGTGATGGAAAAGATCCGGGTCTTGTTAGTCGATGACCATTCTGTAGTCCGGTTGGGGATGATGACTTTGATCAATGACCAGCCGGAGATGGAGACCGTTGGGGAAGCGGGGACGGCAGCAGAAGCGTTAGCAGCGGTGGAGGAGCTGCAGCCCGATGTCGTACTTATGGATATCCGCCTGCCTGGGGAAAGCGGCATCGCCGCCACAGAACAAATCACTCAGAAGTATCCCGACATCAAAGTGGTCATGCTCACCTCGTATGCGGATGATGAGTTGATCTTTCGCGCCGTCCGGGCAGGCGCCAAGGGATATGTCTTGAAGCAGGTGGGAAATGAAGAGCTGCTGGATGCCATTCGCGCAGCAGCCCATGGCGAGGCAATATTAGATCCCCAGACTGCAAATAAGATTCTGGGGAGGTTAAAACAGTTAGAAGACGAAGCAGAGCAGCGCGCCTTCGAAGAACTCTCCCCTCGCGAATTGGATGTCTTGGCGGAAGTCGCTCAGGGGAAAACCAACAGCGAGATCGGGGAATCCTTGAACCTGAGTGAAACCACCGTGCGAAATTATGTCAGCAATATCCTGAGCAAACTTGACCTCAAAAACAGGGTGGAATTAGCGACCTTCGCTGTTGAACATCACCTGGATGACTATTTGCGCCCCGAGGGGTAAAGAAAATAAAAAAAGGCAGCGGATCATCCGCTGCCTTTCCTCTACCAGCTAAAGGATATTTTCATTCAGATGACATCCCCGTATCCCAAGAGGTGGCTCCCCATTTTTCTTTGAGGATTCTTTTTTCCCTTTCTCTAAACCCAATGGGCGCTTGCCAGGGAGTGCCGATCCAGCGTAATAAGAAATAATCCGCGCCGATACGGCCGGAGACTTTCCAGGCCAGGATTAGCCCAACGGCAATGGTGAAGAGGACGGGGTTCGTGCTTGCGGAACCGGCCATCATGAAGTTCCAGTTCATGAACCCGCTGAAGAAAGCCGCGAACCCGGTGAATGCCCCGATCACCAAAGCGATCCCGACCAGCAATTCCCCATAGGCCACCAGTTTCCCAAACCAGGTATAGGCTTCAATGTTCAACATGAACTGAAGGAAGCTCCGGTACCAACCAAAGGCGATGGCGGGGCGGCCTGATTCAGGGACCTGCACAGCGCCGGTCCAAAAACCCTTTAGGGCTGCGCCTGTTTTCACCCAAGCCGGATTGGTGATTTTATGCTGGGCAGCCTGGATCCACTGCCAGCCCAACCACACGCGGAGGACGAACCAGAACCAGGCGGCTCGCTTATCGCCGAATAGCAACTTAGCGATGGGAGGATCTTTCAACTTAGATTTATGTTTTGTCAAACCAGTAACGGACATGGTCATTCTCCTATTTTTTACCTAATAAAATCGAAATGTTCATTTCTTATCCATGCATGATTGTATGAAAAAAAGAGCCCAACCGACAGAGTGGACTGTACCTAATTGATCAGGTACAGGTGTCCCCAATTGCGGACTTAAAAAAGGATGAGGGATGGTAAGAGAACGATCCAATCCCTAGCTGAGGGGGGAAAGCATGAAAGGTTAGATGTTGAAGAATCGGAGCGTGGCGGGGTTGTTTTTGGCATTCAGTTTTGGGTATTTTCCCCGAACAAATATCAATTATGATTTGCGTTTTCAGGGTCGATGGAGATGGGAGACATAATTTTAAAAGGTATTCCAGGGAGATGTAAACTCAAAGGTAAGGATATGTAAAGCTTTATTAACCAGGACTGGCTAGATGGTCTTCGGATTTGATTTAAAATAGGGGATAAGAAAGGGAGGATGATTGGATAGGGATTCATAAAAGGATGGGAACCGTAATTGGATTCTCCACTGAGAATTATTGTTTACCAATTGAATCTAAATTGGCAGACCCGTTAAGGGGATGAACATGTTCGTGGATATTGTGGGATTTGACTTCTATAAATCCGCGTTAGCTAAGAAACGTTTATACGCCTGAAAAGAGAAGACAAAATGAGCCAACTCATTGTGCATATCCAGAATACACCAGATGACGAGGGGAAGGATATTCTGAAGAAACATCTCCGGGAGAACGTGATCCTTAGTTTTGGGGAAGAACTCCCAGAGCCTGCAGATTATCAAATATTGGTTGCGGGGCGTCCGTCCCGTGAGTTTTTGGAGAAGGGGACTTCTCTGAAAGCGCTGATCATCCCTTGGGCAGGACTGCCAACGGAGACACGGGAATTATTGGAGGAGTATCCCTACTTTGCCGTACACAACCTGCACCATAATGCCGCGCCCACTGCGGAACTCGCGCTGGCCCTGCTGTTTGCCGTTTCCAAACGGGTTATCCCGCTTGATCGAGCGCTGCGAAATCATGATTGGAGGCCGCGATATGAGGGAGGGCATTCTCTGCTCTGGATGGGAAAGCGAGCCTTGATCGTCGGTTATGGAGCGATCGGCAGAAGGGTAGGTAGGGGTCTGCTCAGCTTAGGTGTTGAAGTGAACGGGGTTAAGAAGGACCCGGCCATGTATGAAGGAGAGGGTGTAGATATTTTCCCTCCCGAGGCGTTACAAGAACTTCTCCCCGAGGTGGATTTCCTCCTTCTGACCCTCCCTCTCACCCCGGATACGGAGGGAATGATTGGGAAGAAAGAGCTGGCTTTACTGCCCCCTGAGGCGATCTTAATTAACGTCTCCCGCGGACCTATTGTGGATCAGGAAGCGCTTTATCATGCCTTGCAGGAAGGGAAGTTATTTGGTGCGGGATTGGATGTTTGGTATCACTATCCTCCCGAAGAGAAAGCTCGTAAACATACCCCACCTGCGGATTACCCTTTTCACGAATTGGAGAATGTTGTCCTCAGTCCCCACCGCGGAGGGAGCACGAAGTCATCGGAGAAATTGCGGATGGTCCATTTGGCCCGGTTGATCAATGCTGCAGCGCGAGGAGAGGAGCTGCCCAACCGAATAGACCTTGATGAGGGATATTAAATTCAGCCCTCTTCTTTCCGGGTAAGCACAGATGCTCTATCCCGGCCTGCACTAAACAGATCTGGTTTCCGATGATTAGGGGATGGAAGGGCCAACTTCCCGGCCTGGGATGTTTTCTGGAATGGTATCCCTGCAAGCAAGCTGCGCATAGCCATTTTGAGCGCGCCGAGGGGGTGAAAGACGATGATTATTACGTGCTTCAGGCTGGATCCGCTAAAGGGAGGGAGAAATAGAAGGTGCTCCCCTGGTTTAGTTCGCTTTCCGCCCAGATTTCTCCGTTATGGACCTCGATCAAGTGTTTGGATATCGCCAATCCCAGACCGGTGCCGCCGCTGCTGCGAGCCTGGTCGGTTTTGTAAAAGCGTTCAAATATGCGTGGCAGATCCGCAGGGGGAATCCCAATGCCGTGATCTTCGACGAAAAAAGTGAGATCATCTTTGTCCGCTCTGGCTCCCACACGGATGGTCCCTTCCCTTTCTGAGAACTTGATGGCGTTGTGGAGTAAGTTGACCAGCACCTGCCCGATTCGTCTGGGGTCTGCTTTCACCTTCGGCAGTTGATCGGGGAGATCCTTGTGGATGGTGATGTTCCGGCGGATGGCTTGCTCCCGCATGCGCTCAATCGCTTCCTCAACGATGACCTGTGGGGGGACGTCCTCCAGCTCAAGGGGGACCTGCCCGGATTCAATGCGCGATAATTCCAACAGTTCGGTCACCATTTGAGCCAAGGCATCCACTTCCGTTTCCATGCGGGATAGGAATTTGCCAGCAGCTGGGGGGTCTTCCAGGGCGCCGCTCTGGAGGGTCTCCGTCAGCGCTTTCAGCGCAGCCAGGGGGGTGCGCAGTTCATGGGAGATGTTGCTGATAAAATCCTGGCGGGTCGTTTCCAAACGCCTGATTCGCGTCAAATCCTGGAATAAGAGGAGAGTATGATCCGGCATGGACTCGCCCAAGGGGATGGCGATCCCCTGCAGGAAGATATCTTTTCCGGGAAGTTCAAGGGATTGGGCTTGTTCTTTCCCCTCTTCCCGGCAGGAGTGCAGGAGGTCAATCCACTGGTGCTGGCGTAATATCTCTGCCGCGGAATGTCCTTCTACGTTTCGAGCGCTTGTTCTAAATAACCTCTCCGCTGCGGGATTGATGAGTTCAATTTCGCCTTCCGCGTTAACGATGATGACGCCGTCTGTCATCTGTTGCAATACAGCGCTGAGTTTTTCCCTTTCTGACTGCAGAGCATGGATTTGGTCCTGCAAAGTTTTTAGCAAGTTATTAAATGCGCGCGTCAGTTGCCCGATTTCATCGTATCCCCTGGACACCGGAAGCCCTTCCAACGGCCCATCCGCCAGATCTTGGGTGGACTTGGTGAGCCGGATCAGCGATTTCGTCGTCTGGTAGGCGATCAGGTACGAGAGTAGGATTGCGGCCAAAGCTGTCAACCCGCTGACCAGGAAGATCTCGTTTCGGAGCTGTTCATATCCGGCTGCGATCTCGCTTCGAGGGATGGCAAGGCGGGTAAATCCCAGGGTCCTGCCGGTGATTTTGATGGGCACGGCAATAAACAGCAAATCCTGCTTTTCTGCTTGGCTGTAACGGACGCTTCCTCCCCACCCTTCCTCCAGCGCCTTTTGAATCTCAGTTCGTTGGCTGAGGTTTCCCATGGATTGGGGATTCTGATTTGAGTCCCCGATCACCCTGCCATCTATGGTCAATACCGTGATCCGGGCTTGAAGCAGGTTGCTCCAATGGGCGATTTCATCTGCTAATTTTTCATGGGAAGAGGGGGGAAAAGGGTGTCCTGCTAGGGCATCACTGATCAGTCGAGCCTGGTCAATGAGATTCTCTTGCGTCCGTTCCTGGTATTGTTGATGGATGAAACTGTTCAGGAAAAACCCTACGCTAAAGGTAATGATCAAGATTAGAAGGATGTAGGGAACTGCGATTCGCCACCGGATGCTTTTCAACATATCATCCCTCGAAGCGGTAACCAACGCCTCGCACGGTGAGAATCCTTTGGGGATTGGAAGGATCTTCTTCGATCTTCTTTCGCAACCAGCGGATGTGGACATCTACCGTCCGGCTTTCTCCATGGAAATCCCACCCCCAGACTTTTTCCAGGATGCGATCCCGAGACAGGACATGTCCTTGATGCTGGACGAGATAGTAAAGAAGGTCATATTCCTTTGGTTTTAGGGACAGTTTTTTGTCTTCAATGGACACTTCGCGGCGGTTGAGGTCCACAGTCAAGTTACCAAACCGGAGTATATTCTCTTCGCTTTCTCTCTCTTGATTTAGTTCATGTTTGACCAAACGAAGGCGGCGAAGCTGGGCTTTGACGCGGGCGACCAATTCACGCATGGAGAAGGGTTTGGTGAGATAGTCGTCTGCGCCGATCTCTAAACCGAGTACGCGGTCGATCTCCTCGTCTTTGGCGGTGAGCATGATGATAGGGATGCTGCTTTCATTCCGCAAAATACGTGTGACCTCAATGCCGTCCATTCCCGGCAGCATGATATCCATGATGATCAGGTCAGGGGACATATTTCGGGACGTTTCCAGAGCTTTGATGCCATCTCCGACGACATTCACCTGATACCCCTCCCGTTCCAGGTTATATTTCAACGTCTCCTGTAATGTGGGATCGTCTTCCACGACTAAGATGCGTCCGTCCATTTATAATATCCCGTGGTCTTGAAACCACTTCAGGCTGTCTCTCACTGTCTCTTCGAATAGGCGGGGGGAAAGGTTTAGTTCCTCCTTCGCTTTTTGGGTGTTATATCCCTGCCAGTATGAAAAGGCTCGGAGGTGGTCCGGAAGGTCAGGGAGAAAGGGTAGAGTCCGGTCGAGTTGAATTCCCGCGCGGATCATCCGGGGCGGGATGGTGAACAGCGGGGACCTGCTCCCTGCTGTTTCAGCCATCAGCGTGAGCACTTCAGGGATGGGATAATTATACCCCCCCAGGATGTATCTCTCGCTCTGTTTTCCATTTCTAGCAGCGGCGATTTGACCATCCGCCACGTCTCTGGCATCGATGACGTTGATCATCCCCGCAGGGGAGACGATCAGCTGACCTTTGGCTGCAGCGACCAGGATCCGTCCGGTAGCGAGGTGCACGTCCCCAGGGCCGAAGACCACTGTGGGATTGACGATCACTGCGGGCAGCCCGGCCAGGGATGCTTCTAAGACCGCCTTTTCCATGATGCTTTTCACTTCGTAATAAGCGTTGTCCGGCAAAGTACCGGGCTGGTAGACATCCCTTTCATCAGCCAGGCGAGTCTCGTCAGGGGGAGGTTTTCCTATGGTCGATAAACTGGAAGTATAAACAAGACGCCGGATATTCGCACATTTAGCTGCATTGAGGACGTTGTCTATTTCCTTTTTTGCGCGCGCGACATGTTCAGCAACGGATCGTGGGTCTTTCGCTTGAGGGTAATAAGCTGCAGCGTGGAAAACCAGATCAACATCCCGCATTGCCTTTTTCAACGAGTCGATGTCTTCTAAATTACCCTCAAACCAGTGGATGTTTTGCGAAGTAAGATGCCCTACCCTCGCGGGATGGCGGCGGAAACCTCTCACACGCCAACCCACTCTCTCTGCTGCTTTCGCAACATGACCCCCAATGAAACCGGTCGCCCCCAAGACCAGCACCTCGAACATGGGTTTACGTTCCCCCTGTTCTGGGTTTAATCTCAAAGGTTATCAATTTCTTCTCGTCTTCGTAATCTAATTTTTGGATCGCTTCTTCCTTAGAAAGCCAGACGACTTGATCAACTTCGCCATTCATAGCTCCAACGTCTTGGTTAGTTGGGGACATGTGCCAGAAAAGGACGACCTTTGGGGTGTCGTCGATCTTGTAGGTCAACGTGCCAGCAAAGCCGTCAATCTTTGCATGATATCCCGTTTCTTCCAACACTTCGCGTAAAGCAGTTTTTTTCCAATCTTCTCCAGAGGTTCGTTTCCCTTTGGGCAGTGACCAATCGTCGTGTTCTTTGCGGTGTATGACAGCTAGTTCACGCCCATTTTCATTTTCCCGCCACAAGAGGCCTCCCGCTGCTTCAATCACGGAAGTGTTGGCCTTCCTTTCCATAATCATTTCCCTCTTTTATATATGCATAGATGGTTTGGGTTTTTTCCGCCTCTGATTCTAACACACTCAACCTTGGTTTCCAGTGGGCGGGTGGTCATTGATCCTTAAATATTCCCCATCTTTTGGCGGGTAAGATCACTCACATCCAGTGCACAAATTCGCCCTGTTCTGTTTGGACGATTTCTCGCCCCTGCTCTTTAGAATAATAGGTCCGGACGGGGGTTATTTTTATGGCATAGCCTTCCCGATTCGCCCATTTAACCAAATCGTAAAGTTCTTCCAAACCGTCCTGCATGGCATATCCTTCTTGAGGGCCAAATCGGTAGGTAAGGAGGTAGGGATTTTCCTCATGGAGGTAATGAAGCACCGGTTGGAGGGCGGTCAACAACTTCTCCGCTGGAGGTTTCTGGTCCAAATGCTGGAGCGGTTCCACGGGCATTTTGAGATTGACGCGGAATATCTTCAGGATCGCGGGCCGGTGTAATATTTTTGCCAGCGCATTTGGATGCTGAATGCGGAGATGTTCCGGGATGGGCTGCGGTTGTTGCTTTTGATCCTGGATGGTTACCTGTAGGTCAAAGCGCTCATCGACGATACTGGGTTCCAAGATCCGGTCTTCTTCAGGCACCAAGCGATGGACTTCCTCCATGATTTGTGTGGCATAAGATTCAAGGTATTCTCTCCGGGGTATATCCTCCGGCAGCTCGGCTGGCGGGATCGGGCGTCCGACATTCATTTTCATCTTGGGACGGTTCAATCCTAAGGCCTCGTTTAACATCCCCGTGGTATTGCTGAAACCAATGGGCAGCACAGGGGCTTTCCCCTGGTAGCTCAACCAGGCTACACCCGTTTGGGCCTGCCTTTTTCCCTCTTCCCAAATGCCCCCTTCTGGATAAAGTCCCACCACCCCATTTTGGCCCAGTACATCCAGCGCTTGGCGGAGGGCAGAGCGGTCAAAAGAGCCTCTGTGGAGGGGGATCACCCCGTAAAAGTCGCTCAGCCATTGGGTGATTTTTTCAGCGGGGATATCCGCTGCGCTGAGCATTTCTACTTGCCAAGGCGTATAGATGATCATGAACACAGCTTCCATAGCTGCGGTGTGATTGCCAACCACGATGAGGGGGCCCTTCTCCGGAAAGCGCTCCTTCCCTGAAAGCTCAAAATCAAACAAAAGGGGAAGCAGCAAATGGCCAAAAAGGTGAAGGAAACCCCGGGCTAATGACCTCCTGGGATAGGAGATGGAATGGGAGGATGAAGGCATGTTAACTCCTCAAGCAGATAAGTGTATCCCCTGCAAATGGTTTCGCCCCCAGAATACGAAATCCAACCCCTATTTTATCATCCTCCCTTTCTGATACAATGGATGGACCACCCCTCAAAAGAAGGAGGCTGTTCATGGAGTACAGGAATTTAGGGTCATCCGGTTTGAAAGTTTCAGCTGTTGGTTTAGGGACAAATCAATTTGGGGGCAAGGTTGATTTGCGGACCGCGAAAGAGATCATAAACACTGCTTTGGATGAGGGGGTGAACTTCATTGATACGGCGAATATATACCAGGAGGGTCGGTCAGAGGAATATATTGGGAAAGCGTTGGTGCAGAGGAGGGAGGAAGCGATCATCGCCACTAAATTTTATTTTCCCATGGGGGAGGGGCCAAATGATCGGGGCGGGTCGCGCCAACATATCTTAAGCGAAGTGGATGCGAGTTTGTCTCGCTTAAATATGGATACGACTGATCTTTTTCAAATCCATCGTTGGGACGAGGAAACCCCAATCCAAGAGACGATGCGCACTTTGGAAGATTTACTTCGCTCGGGAAAGGTGCGTTATATCGGAGCCTCAAATTTCTCTGCCTGGCAGTTGACTCACGCCAACGCGGTTGCAGAGCTGCAAGGGTGGTCGAAGTTCGTTTCCATTCAACCTCATTATCACCTGTTCGAGCGGGGTATTGAGGAGGAGTTAATCCCTGCTTGTGAATATTTGGATATCGGCGTGCTTCCCTATTTTCCCCTGGCGGGAGGGTTTCTGACCGGAAAATATGAAGAGGGGAAGGCAGCTCCGGAGGGTTCCCGTGGTGAGGACAGCGAATATGTGCAGTCGTATATGACCCATGAAAACTATCAGAAATTGGCATCCTTAAAGTCTTTTGCGGAAGACCGGGATCGAGGGTTAAACGAACTGGCCATCGCCTGGCTGCTTGCTCAACCCCAGGTCAGTTCCGTGATTGCAGGGGCAACCCAGATGGATCACGTCTTGGATAATGTGAAAGCAGCGGAATGGGAACTCAGTGATGCGGAATTGGATGAGATCGGCGAGATCCTGGGGGATTAATGGGGGTTTTCAGCGCTGAGGGGTGGAAATCAGCGGTTTATCCATTCATGCCGCGTGCAGATATTTCGAAGCGCCATCGTCCAAAAACCATGATAAAGTTCCATCCACAGGCTTGACGATTTGAGCCGGTAGGGTTTCCGGTTGATGACGACCGGAGAGGACTTGATAGACGCGTTCCGCTTTCTCTTCCCCGGAGACTAAAAAAGTGATCTGGTAGGCTGCATTTATCAATCGGGGGGTGAAGGTGATCCTCCAGGTATCCAGGGCATCAATGTAATTGGGGAGCACAAGCCGGGATTTTTGGGGGGAGAGGAGGGCCGAGGTGTTGGGAAAGAGGGAAGCTGTGTGACCGTCATCTCCCATGCCCAAGAGGATGAGATCAAAATGAGGCGGGTCTTCATTGAAGAAGCTGCGAATTTCCTTTTCGTATTCTTTGGCGGCCAGTTGAGGTTTCAATTCCCCCTGGATGCGGTGGATGTTGTTTTCGGGGAGGGATAAAGGTTCAAGCAACGTTTCATGAACCATTCTATAGTTGCTGTTTTCGTCATCTGGCGGCACGGAGCGTTCATCACCCCAAAAAACATGCGTGTCCTCCCAAGGCATGTCTTCGCGAAACGGAGGGCTGGCAAGGGCTGTATAGGTGGGAATGGGCGTCGATCCACCCGACAAGGCGAGGGCAAACCAGCCATGATCATCGACCGCTTCCAAGGCGGTTTCCAGGATATGAGTCGCTGCCGCTTGGGCGAGTGCCTGGGTGGATGGATATGTCCTGATAATGGCCATAACGATTCCCTCAGTTGAGATAATGGAAGACCGGCGAAGGGGGATTAACAGCTTGCCGTTGTCCTTTATGGAATTGTCTCATTTAAATTTTACCCATGTTTTCCGTTAACAGGATACCGTAAAACAAGCGCCAGAGCAATTCACCTTTCTGGCCGTCTCTGAATTGCCCCGGTGTGGCGAATTCAAGCTGTGGATGGGGAGGGATTTCACACATAAACAAAGGTTGTAGAACTTGGGTTTTATAAGGACGATTTCTCCAGCTTAGGAAGGGTCCTGCACTTTTGCAAGGCTGGGAAAGCTGAGGGTGATGAAAGTGGTGAGTTGTCTTTTGGTTTGGACTCCGGGATGGATACAGCATAAGCGTTCGCTTGTTATCGTTCTTGATACAGCCGAGGAACTCTGGGACCAATGGCGCAGGTGACTTCATAATTGATCGTGCCCCAAGCAGCAGCGACATCTTCTGCCGTGATCCATTTTCCTTTCTGTTCTCCAATTAAAACCACTTCATCTCCCGCTTTGGCACTGGGGACTTCATCTAATTGAACGAGGATTTGATCCATGGTCACCCGGCCAATCACAGGTACAATTCTCCCTCTGATTAGAACCCGATTCCCGGGCAGCCTTCGAAACCCGTCCGCGTATCCAACAGGGACAGTGCCGATTTTCTCATTTCCGGAGGTCACGTATTCGTGGCCATAGCTCACACCCCGGCCCGGGGGTAAGGTCTTGACGTCGCTGAGGACTGATTTCCAGGACAAAGCGGGACGAAATACATCCGGCAGCGGACATTCAGAAGAAGGGTGCAGTCCATACATGGCAATCCCAAGCCGGACCAGCGAAAGGGAGGCATGCGGCCGCTTCAGGCTTGCAGCGGAGTTGGCGATATGGATGAGTGGGGGGCGAATACCGTGAGAGGAGAACTCCTCCAGCGCACCCTGAAAACGTTCCCACTGTTTATCGGTAGGAGTGGGATCGGTTTCATCAGCGCGCGCCAAATGCGAGTATACCCCTTCTAATTCCACATGGGGGGTGTCGATCGCTAAACGGGCGAGATGCAAAGCTCTCTCCGGTTGAACGCCGATGCGGCTCATCCCCGTATCCACATTGAGGTGTATCCGGGCTGCTGTCCCCGTTCCTTTCCCAGCTGCGGATAACTTTGAGATCTGTTCAGGCCTCCATACCGTGAACGAGACCTGGTTTTCAATCATATCTCGAAAATGGTCCTCTGGGGTATAACCCAAAAGCAGGATGGGACAATCTATCTTCGCACGGCGGAGCTCCATCGCTTCACCGGGCCTGGCGACCCCGCACCAGGTGGCTCCGGCATCTAATGCAGCCCTGGCAACCGGAACCGCTCCATGTCCGTACGCGTTCGCCTTGACAATGGCCATTATCTGCGTTTGAGTTGATTCAAGAATGTAACGGACATTATTTTTTATGGCATTAAGGTAGACATTCGCCCAATTAGAGTACATGTTGATAGACGTTGGCCGTGATTATTTTGTCACGTACTGATTGTGGAATTCGATCCATTTGGGCAGGACCTGGGCTAGCAATTCTTGGGGAGGCAAAAATGCGATCCTGAGGTGGTTTGTGCCTTCCTTCTGCCCGAAGCCGGATCCGTTGACCGTGCACAATCCCGTTTCCTGCAGGAGGGCCATGCAGTAATCATAATCCGTGGTCCCTTCAGGAAGGATATTCAATCGCGGGAACAAATACAGCGCCCCCGTTTCCCCATAGCATTCCACCCCTTTCATTTTCTGAAAGGCTTCCCGGATCATGACCGCTTTCTCGTGAAGCTCGGATAGGACCCTCTTTTTCTCTTCCAAATACTTCTGGTGCGTCCTGTTGTCTTTGGTTGGCGGTCTGACCATCAGATAGGTCAGCACCTGGCCAGGGGTGTTGGAGCATAAACTGACCGATGCCTGCTTATTCAGCAACTCCGTGAAATCTAGCGGGGATCCGGCGATCTGGGGCGGATTGCGCAGTTCAAGATATCCCCCCCGGTGACCGCATTCCCCAAAATACCCTTTCGATATACTGTGCAAGCTGACCAGAGGGACTGGATCGGCCCCTAACACTTTGGCAAAAGAAAGGAATTCACGCTGGTAGATATTTTCCTGGTAAACCTCGTCAGCGATGATCATCAGCTGATGGTCTGCAGCAAAGCTGATTACGTCTCTCATGCTTTGTTCATCCAAAACAGCGCCGGTGGGATTTCCTGGGTTAATGACCACAATCCCTTTTACATTCACACCTTTCCCTTGCGCCTTCTCTAGTGCCTTTTCCAGCAGTGCCCGATCGAAGGTCCACCCCGCTTCTTCATCTGGATAATAATTGACCTGCACCCCCCCCACTTTTTTGATCGATGCGGAATAAAGGGGGTATTGGGGGACAGGGATCATGATCCCGTCATTTTCATCGGCAATCAAGATATCAATCACGAACTTGACGCCCTGGCTGGCACCGCTGGTCAGAAAGATCTTTTCGGGGTCAGCGCTGAGATCGCTGGAGGGCTCAAAACCATCTCGCTGGTTGATGAACTCTGCGACCGCTTCCCTGATAAACAGGAACCCTTTGCTTTCTGTGTAGGCGCCCATCCCGTGCTGACTTTTCTCGAGGATATCCTCGCTCAGATCAAGGATGTCCTCGGAGATGAAATCTTCCTCATTCAAATGGCTGTAGGGGGTTTCCTCGAACAACTCCTTAATCTGCCGTTCACGCTCTATTTTTGAGGGATCCTCAACCAGGCTTAAAACCTGGCGGAGGTAAGTGATCGGCGTTTGCCCAAGGGCTTGTGGGTTTCCTATGTGGCAGGGGATGATCTTCCGCCCTTGTCTTGCGAGTTCCGCAGCCCTTCTGGGGATGGGCCCTCGCACTGCGTATTCCATATCCAGAATATTTTGATTGGCAATCAAAGGTCCGCTAGAAGGGCTCATTTCTTCTTCTCCCGCTGGAGGGTGTTTTATGCCTGTTTTCATTCTATCTAACCGTTGTGTATTCAGCCCTAATCCGTATCCTCCCACGAACGGGGCAAGTGAACAACAGGATTTAAACATCAATTTAACATGAGATTTATTAGGTTCTTTTGAGAGTGATGAAGGTGGGTTCCCGCCTCTGTGTATGAATAGGTCGATAAGCGGATAAAGGAAGTGTCGTTCCTGTGTCCTTTTGTTTATTGAGTCGTCCAGGTCTCATTCTGAACAAAAAAGAGCCGTCCTCTCATTTTATCGGCTCCTTTTTTCGACCTTTTTGGTGTCATCCACCCAAATACGCTTTTTTAACTTCGGGGTTATTTAGCAATTCTTGAGAGTCCCCTTCCAGCACCAGATTTCCATTCTCCAGCACATACCCCCGCTGGGCAAATTGAAGAGCCAGCCGAGCGTTTTGTTCCACCAGTAAAATGGTCGTCCCCTCATCATTGATTTCTTGCAAGGCATCGAATACACTGGCCATCAATAAGGGGGCTAATCCCATAGATGGTTCATCGAGTAACATGAACTTTCTAGCGCTCATAAGAGCTCGGCCCACCGCCAACATCTGTTGTTCTCCGCCGCTCAACGTCCCGGCTTTCTGGTTTATCCGCTCTTTTAGACGAGGGAAAATCGAAAAAACGCGCTCTCGATCCGCTTGGACAGCTTCGTCATCCGTCCGGGCAAAGGAAGCCAAGGTCAGGTTTTCCTGCACAGTTAAGTTGCCAAACAGTCGGCGCCCTTCCGGGACGTGGGAGATCCCTAGATCGGTCACCACCTTATCGGGAGGATACTGCAAGAGATCCTTCCCCTGGAAGGTCATTTTCGATCCCTGTTGAGCCGGAACAAGACGGGAAATGGCCCGGAGCGTAGTGCTTTTCCCGGCGCCGTTTGCGCCAATGATGCACACGATCTCCCCTTCATCGACCTCGAAACTGATGCCGTGAAGAGCACGGATATTTCCATAAGATACACTTAGATTCTCCACGGAGAATAACATCAGACCGATACCTCCTTCCCTAGATAGGCGTCGATAACTTTGGGATCGTTGCGAATTTCGTCCGGCGTCCCTTCCGCGATGACCTCGCCGAAGTCGAGAGTTTGAATTCTCTCGCACAAGTCCATCACCACTTTCATGCGGTGTTCGATTAAAAAGATACCCAGACCGAGTTCATCGTGTACTTCCCGGATGATATCCATCATCTCGATCAACTCTTCTGGGTTCATCCCCGCTGTCGGCTCGTCTAAAAAGAGGATATTTGGTTCTGTAGCCAGAGCCCTTGCCAGCTCCACCCGGCGCTGAGCCCCATAGGGAAGATTGGTCACCAGTTGTTTGGCGAGATGGGGCAAACCTACCAGATCCAGCAATTCCATGGCTATCTTTTCCGTTTTTTTCTCTTCTTTAACCCTCTTGGAAGTCCCGAAGAATGCCCCTAGCAATCCATACTCCAATTTTGAGTATCGGCCTAATTTGATATGGTCAATCACGGACATATGCCGCCAGAGACGCAAGTTTTGAAATGTCCTCCCCAACCCTCGGGAGGCAATCTGATTCGGGGCTAAGCCTTTGATTTTTTCACCGTCAAGATATATCTCACCTTTGGTCGGGGTGTAAATCCCGGTGATTAAGTTGAAAATCGTCGTTTTCCCAGCACCGTTCGGTCCGATCAATCCCCGGATCTGACCACGGTCAATATTCAGGTTGTAATTGTGTACAGCCCGCAGTCCTCCAAAGAAATGTGTCATATCGGCAACTTCTAGCAATGGCATGATGTTCTCCTTATTAGACTACTTCACCTTTGGGCTGGAATAACTCTTCCACATTGAATTCACGGAAGGCGATCAATCCAGTCGGCCGGTAAATCATGATCAGGATCAACATGATGGGAATAATGATCCATTTAAAGATATCCAGGGGCCGCAGGGATTCGCTGATCAAACTAAGTCCCACTGCCCCAACCACGGATCCCGTAACCGAATTCAACCCACCAAAATACACCATGGCCAGTACCTCTGCCAATTTGCGTATGCCAAAGGTTCCCGGGTTGATGTAGCGGATCACATGGGCTGACAAACCGCCCCCAACTCCAGCCCAAAACGCAGCGAAAAGGAAAGCGATCATTTTCGTCCGCCGGGTGTTGACGGTCATCACGCTGGCTGCGAGTTCGCCATCGCGAACGGCGTTAAGCGCTTTCCCCAAAGTTGAACTCACAAAGTTATTAATGATCCACACTGCCAACACTGTCCAGACGAATATCGTCGCCAAATTCGCGTAATCCGGCTGGTTGCTGATCCCTCTTGCCCCTCCGACGACCTCCAAATTTTCAAAAAGGCTCTTAACGATAAACATGAACGCTAGAGAGATGATGGCGAGGTAGTCGCCGCGGGTTCGAAAGGATGGGATGGCAACCAGTAAGGCACCTGCGGCAGAAACGATGCCGCCCAGAATCAAGGAAATGGGGAACAGAAATGGCCCTATTGCGGGGGGTAAGAGCGCTTCTCCAAATTTGTTCTCCGACACAAAGAGGAGAATGGTGAATATAGATGCCACATACGCCCCCAGTGCCATAAACCCGGGATGCGAACAGGAGAATTCTCCCATGTATCCGTTGACGACATTTAGGCTGAGGGTGACGATGATGGAGATCATCGCCAACCGGGCGACCAGCAAGCGGTAATCACTGACGCTCGTCCACAGATGCAATACCCCGTACATCAGGAGGAGGTGGATGACCGCAGTAACGATTAAGGGATACTTCAACAGCCAGGAAGCGACCCGATTTCCCAGGCCTTTGGAAAAGAAAGCGATGGCGCTGATGGGCAGGGCGTATATGAGGATGATATAGGCCAGGGCGTTGGGAAACAAAGTTGGCTTGTCTAAAATAAGCGCTACCCCAAACAATGCCGGTGGCTTGGATAGTCCAAGACCTCGGGCTAAGGGATGACCGATGAGGATTTCCAAGATGACAGCCACACCAGCAGCCACCAGCCAGCTGATGAGCGGCACACCATGAAACAATGACCCAAAAGAACCCCAGGCGTTTCTTATCCGACCCCAGATATTTAGGGGGGTGTTGTTATGATTGTTTTCCATATCGTACACCTTCCTGAATGATAAATGCTCAGCTTTTCGCCTTTAGAGCCGCAATTGGGCGCTGAAAGGCTCTCCGAAAAAGCCGTGGGGGCGAAATGTGAGGATGATCAAGATAATGGCAAAGGCAATTAAATTCCGCATCGTGGAGGGAAATATCATGGTCACGAAGATCTCAATAAAACCCAACAGGAAACCTGCCAACGCCGCACCGAGTATGGACCCTCTCCCTCCCAAAATCGCTGCCACAAACGCCTTCCACCCAAAAAGAATGCCCATGTTGGGGTCTAGGACAGGATAGGCAACACCAAAGAGTGTGCCAGCGGCAGCAGCAAGTGCAGATCCAATGGCAAACGTTAACAACGCGATCTTGTCGCTGGAAATCCCCATTAAGGGGACGACGACATAATCGTAAGCCATGGCGCGCATGGCCATGCCCCATTTCGTGCGCTGCACGAACTGATGGACAAGCAACGCCAAAACAAGGGAGACGATAACGATGAGGATTTTCTTGTTGGTCACGCTGGCTCCCGCAATGTGGATCGTCGATGTCGGAATTAACTCCGGGAAAGACCTCCGCTGGGGTCCCAAGATAGCCAGGTTTCCGGTTTCCAAGATGATACCGATCATCAACCCGGTGATTGCCGCCGAAGCCCGGGGCGCTTCACGCAGGGGTCGGTACCCTATCCGCTCGACCGCCATGCCTACAAATGAGTTCAGGATCATAGAGATGATCAAAGTCAGGACAAGAACCAAACCCAACTCCATGCCTGTGGACATACCGATGACCGAGCTCAGGTCCAGAGCCAGCAACCCGCTGGAGACAAAAAAGGCAATATAGGCCCCGACCATAAAGATATCCCCATGTGCAAAATTAAACAGCATTAACACGCCGTAAACCATGGAGTAACCAATGGCGATCAAGGCATAAAAACTCCCCCATTGTAGGGCATTCATCAGTTGTTGTAAAAACACATCCATAAGGTGATCTCCTTATAGAGAAAGGGGCAGGTATCCCCCTATCCTACATCCTGCCCCCGTTATCTCTCTATGGGTCCAATATGGTTTCAACCGTCATTAGTAGGAGTCATTATTCAGGACATGATTGTTGGTAGACGCTCATGGAGCCGTCTTCGCCAATCTTAATGATCAAGGCGCACTTGATGGGGTCACCTTCTTCGGTGAAAGTCATCGTGCCTGTGACACCTTCGAAGTTTTTAATGCCTGCCAGAGCATCCCGGACACAGGTCCTATCCTTTTTAATGTCTCCGGTGATCTCGCCGCATTCTTTGATCGCCCGTTCGATAATGTGCATCGTGTCCCATGTCAGGGCACCCACATCGTCAGGCACGTAACCATATTTGTCCTCATACCCCTCAATGAAGATCTTGGCATCACCGGTGGGGTTTTCAGCGAGGTAGTGGGAGCTGTAGAAGAGCCCGTAGCAGTCTTCACCACACAGGTTCAAAAGTTCCGCGGATCCCCAGCTGTCGCTTCCCACGATGGGTTTATTAAAGCCTAACTCGTGAGCCTGCTGGACGATCAGTGCCACCTCGTTGTAGTACTGGGGCGTGAAGAAGAATTCAGCGCCAGACTCCTTGATCTTTGTGATTTGGGCACTGAAGTCGGTGTCCCCGGTGGTAAAGCTCTCGAACGCCACAACAGAACCTTCGCCGTGAATGTCCTCCCACCCTTGCTTGAAGAAGTCAGCTAATCCTTTGGGGTAGTCACTGGCGATGTCATATAAAACACCAGCCTTAGTGAAACCAAACTCCTCGGTGACGAATTTCGCAACCGCAGGCCCTTGGAAGCTGTCCAGGAACGGTGTCCTGAAGACCCAAGGCCGGTTCAGGGTGGTGTTTGGATTGGTCGACCAGGGGCTGACCATCGGTGTCTGACCATCATTTGCAGCGCCACCTGCAGGCACAGCTTGTTTGGATGACTGTGGACCCACAATGGCCAATACTTCATCCTGGGTGATGAGCTTCTGGTTGACTGAGGCTGCAGATTCCGCTTTGGATTCGTTATCCTCGATGACTAACTCTACAGGATATGTTTCTCCACCCACCACAAGTTCGCCACCTATGTCCTCAAGCCACATTTCAGCGGCGTATTTTGTCCCCTCTCCCACCTTCGGGATATCGCCGGTAAGAGGTGCATTGATGCCGATTTTGATCGTGGGTTTAGCGGCTTGGCCACATGCGCCTAGGATCAAAGACGCAGCAATAAGAAGTATAGCCAAGTGAAAAATTTGTCTCTTATTCATAAGTAGGTCTCCTCCAGCTGAATATTAGGTACATACGGGTAATTCAGCACATTGCGAATCTACGCGTTTGGTTTTTATCCCAGTGGTTCACCTCCTTTCCTGGTTTCCCTTCCAGGTAAAAAAAAAAGCCTGATACCGGATCTTTACTGCAGACCTCAGATCCGATTCAGCAATCGATTTTGTCAGGCTAGCCACCCCTAAACTTTGCAAGCATAGGGCCTATTCCATGGACTCGACTTACTTATTTATTTGCGATGTGTATTGGTATTTATTCAGTTATATTTGATGATGTTAGAAGTATATGTTAACTAAAATTACTTGTCAAATGATTTTTCACCTTTTTTATCTGAGCCAACTGGAATAGATGCTGAAATAATATATTGGGAAGCAGGATTAAGGTAAAAGTTGTCACGATCAACTTAACAGGACTATATCGTTGGATAAGGAGGGCAGAGATTATGAAACTGACATAGAACTGGGAAGGAGCTGAAACGTCGTCCATTGATGAACACACCATCCATTCAGGTGTATTGATCTTTACAATCTAACATGATCAAACACTTCCCTGTCGAGTTCACTGGAATAGTAAGCTAACTTCCTCTTATCGTTAGACTTTGGGAGAGATTTGTCCTTTATGTTATACTTTTCGCAGGTCAGTAACGAATGGCATGAAATGGTGTTATGAATCATACAACGGAAGCAGAGTCGTCAGAAAGTGAACTCATTGAACGGGCAACCAAGGGGGATGCTACTGCATTTGGCCGGTTGTATGAGAAGTATATCGACCAGATATACAATTACGTTTATTACCGGACCAGCGGCATTCAAGAGGCGGAAGATTTAACATCGCGCGTTTTCTTGAGAGCGCTAAAACATATTGAGGATTATGAGGATCGTGGGTATCCCTTCTCTGCCTGGTTGTACCGGATTGCCCACAACCTGGTTGTAAACTGGTATCGGGATCACGACCGTGTGGACGAAGTCCCCATCGTTGACCAGTATCCACCGCCATCCGTAGAAGTGGGGATGGAAAGCAGGCTGCAGAAAGAAGACGAAAGAGAGGAATTAATGGAGATCATCCGCGAACTTCCTCAGGATCGTCAACAGTTGATCATATTAAAACATGTAGAGGGACTCACAAATCAAGAGATCGGCGAGATCATGGATCGCACAGAAGGGGCGATCAAGGCTCTCTACCACCGGACTCTGGTTTCCCTCCGCGACGAGTATGGAGTGTTAGATTAACAGGGATTAAAATGTTGCGTATAGTCATGGATAGCGGCGGCGACCTGCCCGCGGATTGGATTGAAGAATACGAGATTGACATCATCCCCATTAACGTCCACATGGGTGACAAGATGTATTTGGAAGACGTAACTCTTACAATCGATGAATTCTACGACTGGATTGAAGAGACGGGAATGATCCCCAAATCGTCCCAACCAACTCCAGAGCAATACAAAGAGCTTTATCGTGAGATCGCGGAACCGGGAGATGTAATCCTATCCATCCATCTGACAAGTAAACTCTCCGGGACGTTCGAATCGGCGCAGATCGCCGCTCGTGATTTAGAGGATGAACCTTTTCAAATCATACCCTTTGACTCCCTTTCCGGAGCAGCCATCCAAGGGTATATGTGTTGTGAAGCGCGGGTCATGTACCGCCAGGGTGCGACCATTGAAGAGATCCTGGATAGAATGGCGTACATTCGCGATACCAACGAGGTCGTTTTTGCCCTGGATACGCTGGACTTCGCGCAAAAAAGCGGCAGGGTAAACCAGATTGAATCCTTATTTGCCTCCCTGATGAAGATCAAACCGATCATTCACCTGAAAGAAGGCATGTTGGAGATTGGCAAGAAAGTTCGCACAAGAGCGTCTTCATTAGAATACATCCTGGAAGAGATGCATAACCGCGTAAAAGATACGCCCATCAACGCAGCAGTCATGCATGCGCATGACTTGGTCACAGCGCTTGATTTTGCAGAATTGGTCAAGGAACGTTTGAATATAAAACGATTTTTCATAGAAGAATTGTCAACGGGGATTGCGGCGAATCTTGGTCCTGGTACGATAGGAATCGTTGCCTATCCTGTGGGGGAAGGGGTTTTATAAGATGAGGAAAGAAGAGAAAATGAATCGCAATTTGCGCAGGGTTGAAAAAAAGCTGGAATCAGCGTTACAACCCGTAGAACCAAACCCAGCCTTTGTCTCCGATTTACGGCTTCGAATAGAGAAAGCCGGGGAACATCGCGTGAGAATCAAGAAAGTCAAGAAGGGTCTCTGGATTGCCGGCGGTGTGGTCGGCGCCCTCGTGATGATTGTGACGATCATCCGCTCCCTGACTTCTTGGGATGAATTGGTGGGAAATATTTCGAATTTCTTCTCCAAAAAGGATCGGAAACATCAAACAGCTTCTGTGTGAAAAGGACTCGTTGGTAAAGAATACTCAAATTGAGTTCTGATTTGCATCTGCAGGGGTAAAGGGTCATTCCCTTCCCCAGACAAATACACGTAAAGCTGGTATCTGGCATACCGTCATTCGTTAAGGCGAGTGACGGTATTTTTTATTGAGCTTAAAGGGGTCTCATGGGCCGGGATTGGGGTATTTCGGAGGATGCTGAGGGGCAAATGAAGGTTGAAATATGCTTTTGGATATCTGTCTAGAGACTGGGGAAGGGGATATTCCAGGCAGCAGAAGGGTTTTCTGTGCTACAATTTTTTGCATGAAAGAGGAGTATTTCACGAGCGAAGGGATCCATCTCTGTGCTGAAGAAATAATGGCAGAAATCTTTCCGAGGGGGCAAAAACGAAGGGTGGATTTTTTGCCGGAGCGAGCGGCGCTTCTCATCCTGGACGTACAGGACTATTTTTTGGACCCGGAATCCCATGCCTACATTCCCAGCGCGCAGGCGGTCATCCCTCATCTCAATGAGCTGTCAAGGCTGTTCCACGCCCATTCTCGTCCCGTACTTTTCACCCAGCACCTCAACACGGAGGAGGACGCCGGGGGAATGAAAACCTGGTGGCGGGATCTGATCACCAGAGACCATCCTCATCATGCGCTTAGCGGTCATTTAAACGTCAAAGGGGCTGAGATACTCCACAAGAGTCAGTATGATGCTTTTTATGGCACCGATTTGGAAAACTGGCTGAGAAGCAGGGAGGTAGAGCAAGTCCTGATTGGGGGCGTGATGACCCATTTGTGTTGTGAGACCACGGCACGCTCCGCCTTTATGCGGGGTTTTGACGTCTTTTTCCTGGTGGATGGAACGGCGACATATCAACGCACGTATCATTTGGGGGCGCTGAGGAATCTCGGTCATGGTTTCGCTACGCTGGTCTTGACTGAAGAGATCAAAGACGCATTTTCGGGGGGGATGTCATGAAGGGACCCAAGGTCATAATCATCGGCGCCGGCCCCGCGGGTTTGTCTGCCGCGATGCAGATGAAGCGACAGGGGCAGCAACCGATCGTTCTGGAAGGCGGTCGGCCAGGAGGATTGCTGCATCATGCGAATCTGGTTGAAAATTATCCCGGTTTTCCGGAAGGGATCACCGGTCCTGCCCTGGTGAAAAAATTTCTCGCGCAGGCGGGCCGGCTGGGTGTGGAAATCACGCCGACGCAGGTTCACAACCTGAGCAGGGAGGAGGGTATTTTTCGTATAGATACTGATCTGGGGCGGTTTTCTGCTGAGATTGTCATCGTCGCTTCTGGGACGAAGCCAAAACCGTTTGCGGATGTAGAAATCCCTGAAAAAGCTTCCCAACGGGTTACTTCTGACGTTGTACCCCTTTTGGATGTGCGCGATAAGACCATCCTGATCATCGGCGCAGGAGATGCTGCGCTGGATTACGCCCTGAATGTGGGGGATCAAAATCAAGTCGTGATCCTCAACCGAAGCAGTAAGGTGAAAGGACTGAAGCTGCTTTGGGATCGCGTGCAAATAAAACCGTCCATCCGTTACTACGATCAGCATATGGTCTTGAATGTCCAACAGGCGCCAGATCAAAGGTTGGAGGTCGACACGTTTTCAAAAGGGGAGGGACATACGTTCGTTTGTGATTACATAATTCCGGCGATCGGTCGAGTTCCTGCCTTAGATTTTTTAGATAGGGATCTCATAGATCAAGTAGAATCATTGTCTGAGAGAGGTGACCTGTATTTGGTAGGTGATGTGAAGAATGATCTGTTCCGGCAAACAGGGATCGCTGTGGGAGACGGGTTGCGGGCGGCGATGGATATCGAGCGGAGGATTTTCGGAGGATAAAGATGAAAGTCGTGGCTTCAGCGGGAAATAAAGATGTAGCGATGGTGTATGTGGTCGAGTTTGCGGGAAAGCTGGTGGAATGTGTGGAAGCAGTGCAGCCGCCAATCCCCCGGAGTGAAAAATGGGTCCTGATGATTTCCACTTCCTATGGGTGCCCAATCCATTGTCTGATGTGTGATGCGGGAGGACATTACCGGGGCAAATTGTCCAAAGATGAGATGGCGGAACAAATTGAATATCTGATTTCGACCCGGTACCCGGAGGGTGCTGTCCCTTCGCAACAATTTAAGATCCAGTTTGCACGCATGGGGGAACCGGCTTTGAATTTGCAGGTCATTGATTTGCTGGAGGAGTTACCTGATCGTCTGTCGGCGCCGGGTTTGATGCCCTCGTTATCTACGGTTGCTCCCCACGGCAGGGATGTTTTTTTCAACCGCATGATTGAGGTCAAGGATGCGCATTATCCAGACGGGCAGTTTCAATTCCAGTTTTCGATTCATACCACAGACGAGGATTTACGGGACAGTTTGATCCCGGTCAGGAAGTGGAATTTTTCGCAAATGGCGGCATATGGGGAGAGGTACTACCGGCCTGGGGATCGTAAAGTAACCCTGAATTTCGCCTTAGCTGAAGACAGTCCCCTTGATGTCCAGGTGTTGAAAAAGCATTTCGACCCCGATTTGTTTTTGATAAAGATCACACCGCTTAATCCCACATACCAGGCGCAGAGAACGGGTCTTAAGTCATTTCTGCAGGGTCCAGACGATGCCAACGAGGAGATCTTATTCCAAGAAATCAAAGAGGCAGGGTACCAGGTGATCCTCAGTATAGGCGAGCTTGAGGAAAATAAGATCGGTTCCAACTGTGGTCAGTATGTGCAGCGGCATTTACAGGCGAAGCGCAGGTTGTCCTGCGGGTATTCATATCAAGTAGAGAAAGAAAGGAGGATATCCTCCCAACAGAAGAACCGATGAGGAACTGGAACCCTTCTACCCATCGAGTTCTTTGGTATTCGTGCGGGAAAATTTGATATGTTTGAATGCTTAAACAAGGTTAAGCACTGGTGCGCAGAGGGTCAGCGCATGGCAGTTGCTACGGTGATTGACACGTGGGGCTCCTCGCCCCGACCGGCAGGATCACAGATGGTGGTCACCTCTGAGGGAGGGATCGCCGGATCGGTCAGCGGGGGATGTGTGGAAGGGGCGGTTGTCGATGCCAGTTTCCAGGTCATCGAGGAGGGAAAACCAAAGAAACTCCATTTTGGCGTCAAAGATGAGAGCGCTTGGGAGGTGGGTTTAGCTTGTGGGGGGGAGATTGATATCTATATCCACCCTGTGGACAGCGAAATGATAGATATCTGGGAATGTGCGCGAGAGGAAAGAGGAGCGCTGTGCTCGATTTTGGTCACGGATGGTCCGTATCCGTTTTTGGGATATGAATGTATCGTCCTGGAAAAAGGGGAGCGCATTGGTCCTTCTTTAGGAAAGGATTGGGATGAGGAGTTGCGCAAGCGTGCCCAACAAGCGATTTGGGCGAAATCCACTCAGAGAGTGCGAATCCAGGGGCCGGATCCTGGAGCGCAACCGCTGGAGTGTTTTTTAAATGTGAAATTGCCCCGTCCTACGTTGGTGGCTGTGGGCGGCGTGCATATCGCCATCCCCTTGATATCCCTTGCCAAGATGATGAATTATCGCACCGTGGTAGTCGATCCCCGGAGGTTATTTGCCACCCGGGAGAGGTTTCCGGAGGTAGACCTTCTTCTGCAATCTTGGCCGGAAGAAGCCTTTAAAGAGGTAGACATTGATGACCGAACTGCAATCGCCATGTTGACGCATGACCCCAAGATCGATGATCCGGCCTTGGAAATCGCCCTGCCAAGTGAGGCGTTCTATATTGGAGCGCTGGGGAGCGAAAAAACCCACGCGGATCGTCGTGGGCGGCTGGTCAAGAGGGGGATCCCTGAGCATTTGATCGACAGATTGCATGCCCCCATCGGGCTGGATCTAGGAGGGGGATTGCCGGAAGAGATCGCCTTATCGGTGATGGCGGAGGTGGTTCAGGCATGGCATGGGGGCGAACCTTAAGGGAGAAGGAACTCCGAGAAGGGGATGCAGCCCACTGGAACCCACTTTTTTTCGTATAGATATAATCCACTGATGGAAAAACGGATCCAGCGGGAGTGCCGTTTATTCAGGGGGCGATTTTGGACTAGTGGTGGGCGATTTTCCAGGTTGGATCTCAGCGATGAGAAGCGGATGACAACGGGCAAATTAGGGTTTGACATAACGGTGGAAAAGTTATATACTAACTTACCAATCGTTCAGTAAGTATTGAATACAGGACAGGCTGAGATGAGCGAGAAACAGACCCGGGTGGGGAAAGAGATGATTTTGGAAAAAGCGGAGGAACTGTTTACGGAGCACGGTTACCAAGCGGTCTCCATCCGTTCCATCGCTGACTTGTGTGGAGTGACGAACGCAGCTCTTTACTATCATTTTGAAGATAAAGCCGCTTTGTTCACAGAAGTCATGAAGCGCCATACGCGCCGACTGAGTGCGCGTTTACGCCAGGCTGGAAAAGGGTATGATTCCCCACAAAAGAGAATTACCGCGATGGCCAAAGAATACATGGATATGGTTTCCAACCGGCGTCCGTTCATGTTTCTCATTCGTCACCATGGTAAAGAGCTTAAGACGGAGGGTCTTCCCCCTGAATTCATCAAAATGTTAACAGATGTCCTCGCGCCCTTTGACGAGATTCTCAATCAAGCGGTTGAGGGGGGAAGGGTAAGACCATTCCCGGAAGGGTACTCTGGGGCAGCCATCCTGATAGGAATGATTCACGGCTTGAGCGGATATCGGAGGATCAATTCGAAGGACACCATCGGCGAGGAGGACATCGAGCAAATCGTCGAATACTTCTGGAGCGGGATTGCAGAGCGATCATAGGTGAGGTTTGAAAATCGGTAATGAAAAATGTCCGCAGAGCATTAGGGTATTTGAACCCCTATTGGAAGCCAACACTGGGAGCGTTTCTTTCTTTATTAATCGTAACTGGTGCCAATCTCGTTTCCCCCCAACTCATACGAATCCTGATTGATGAAGGGATCAACCCCTTAGCCATGAACACGGTGTATATGGTGGTAGGCGGGTTGGTCGCGGTTGCAGTGGTCCGCGGTATCGCCAATTTCACCCAGCGATATTGGTCGGAAATCGCTTCTCAAGGGGTGGCCTTTGACCTCAGGAACACGATCTTCTCTAAACTGCAGAACCTGAGTTTTTCTTATCACGATCAATCTCAAACCGGGAAATTAATGACGCGGATGACATCGGATGTGGAAATTGTCCGCATGTTCGTCGGTCGGGGCGTGGTCATGCTTCTCTCGGCGGTCATCATGTTGATCGGTACCATGGTGTTCATGCTGACCATGAATTGGAAACTCGCTCTGGTAGTCTTTCTGCTCCTGCCCCTGATTGTCTTCTTATTTTCGATTTTCATCCGCCGGATCATGCCCGCTTTCAAGAGAGTGCAGCAGAAATTAAGCGCCTTGAATACCATTTTGCAGGAGAATTTAGCCGGGATGAGGGTCGTGAAGGCATTTGCCCGTGAGGTTTACGAGTGGGAGCGGTATGGGGATCAAAATGATGCCTTGTTGGAAGAAAACATTCAGCTGGTGAAGTTGACTTCTGCCTTATTTCCCCTCATCTTCATGACCGCGAATTTCGCCACGGTGGGAGTGGTCTGGGTGGGGGGGATTGCTGGTGATTGGGGAGACGTTATCGCTGGGAGGATTGGTCGCCTTCATCAATTACATCGGTTACTTATTGCATCCGGTGTTCATGATGGGCATGATCGGCGCCATGCTCTCCCGCGCTGAAGCTTCCGGAGAGCGCATTTTTGAAGTCATCGACGCGCAATCCGAAGTGAAAGAAAAAGAGGATGCCAGAGAACTCCTGCCTCTCGAAGGCCGGGTCGTCTTTGAGGATGTCAGCTTCCGTTATGTCGGCGGACAGGAGGATGTCATTCATGACCTCTCTTTCGTTGCAGAACCGGGTGAGGTGGTAGCAATCCTGGGGCAAACAGGGGCCGGAAAATCCACCATCATCAACCTCATTCCCCGTTTTTATGACGTCACCTCCGGAAAAGTGATGGTCGATGGATATGATGTGCGGGATGTAACCCTGGACTCCTTGCGCAAACAAATCGGGATCGTCCTCCAAGAGAGCAACCTCTTTTCTGGGACGATCAAGGAGAACATAGCTTACGGCCAACCGGAAGCGGAAATGGAGGATATCATCGCTGCAGCCAAAGCTGCCCAAGCCCATCCGTTTATCGTCGATTTCCCTCAGGGATATGACACGGAAGTTGGGGAGCGGGGTGTGGGCTTGTCCGGTGGTCAAAAGCAGCGGGTGGCTATCGCCAGGGCCCTGTTGGTGAATCCCCGCATCCTCATTCTGGATGACAGCACATCCTCTGTGGATGCGGAAACGGAATATAAAATCCAGCAAGCGATGGAACAATTGATGGTTGGTCGAACGAGCTTTATCATCGCCCAGCGGATCAGCACCGTTCGGAATGCGGACAAGATTTTGTTGCTGGATGGGGGGCAGCTGGCAGCCCAAGGCACACATCAAGAGTTGTCGAGGACCAGCGAATTGTACGTGGAGATCTTGGAAACCCAATTTGAAGACGAGGAGGTCCTGGCTCCATGATGCGGCACGGTATGCGGCGGATCGCACAAAGCGAAGAAGACCGGGCCGAAAACCGGGGCCGGGTGGTCTCCCGTTTGGTTCAGCGTCTGAAACCGTATTGGCTGGAGGTTGCGGGGGCATTCCTCTTCGTCCTCCTCAACGCAGGAATGCAGGCATTGGGTCCCATTTTAATTGGCCGAGCGACGGATCAATTTATCGCGGTGGGTGACAAACGGGGTTTGGCGATAACCATGCTGCAGCTGGCTGGCGTGTATGTTATCGGCATGCTTGCCATCCGCTTCCAGATGTACCTGATGTCGAAAGCCGGTCAGCATGTTTTGGCTGATTTGCGTCTCGCAGTTTTCCGGAAAATCCAGACCTTGTCTTTGCAGTTTATCGAAGGGGAAGAATCCGGCGATCTGATGAGTCGCCTGGTAAATGACATCGATGCCATAAACTCCTTCATCAGCCAGGGGCTCGTTCAAGCCATCGGCGCGGTTTTTTCACTGCTGGGGATCGTGATCGGTATGTTCATATTGAATATCCCGCTGGCTTTGGCCACCTTGTCAATCATGCCGGTGATGATCCTCACTACTGGAAAGTTTTCTACCTGGTCGCGGCGAGCTTTTCGAAGAACCCGGGAGACGATCGGAGATGTTTCCGCTGATTTGCAGGAGGAGCTGGAGGGGGTGAGAATTGCCCAGGCTTTCAGCCGCGGTCAGGAAAACATCGCCCAATTCCAAGAGCGGAACGCAGCGAACCGGGATGCCAACGTCAGCGCTAACGCGGTGACATCTGCCTTTTCACCGGCCATGGATATCCTGAGCACGTTGGATATCGCCATTGTCGCCGGATTAGGGGGATATCTGGCCATCCACGGCGTTGTTACCGTGGGAGTGGTGGTTTCCTTTTTACAGTACGTGGGGAACTTCACCAGGCCCGTACAAACGGTCAGCCAATTGTGGACCTTGGCCCAATCCTCCCTGGCTGCTGCGGAGCGGATATTCGATCTTATCGATACAGAAGCGGACATCATCGATCGCCTGGATGCGGTGGAATTAGATTTGATAAAGGGGCGTGTTTCCTTTCAACCCGGTGAAAACGGAAACGGGGTGACGTTTGGTTATGATCCTCAAAATCCCGTTTTAGAAGACATCCAGTTTACAGCACATCCTGGGGAAACCGTGGCGGTTGTCGGTCCTACGGGAGCGGGGAAGAGCACATTGATCAGCCTCATCCCCCGCTTTTATGAAGTGACCCGGGGGAAGATAACCGTGGACGGTCATGACGTCCGGGATGTCACCCAAAAAAGCTTACGGGACCAGATCAGTATGGTCCTCCAAGAGCCTTTTTTATTTTCGGGATCGATCGTGGAAAACATCCGTTATGGTGATCAAGAAGTGGAAGAAGGGGAGGTTATCGCGGCGGCAAAGGCGGCCAACGCGCATGACTTCATCACCCGCCTTCCCGAAGGATACCAAACCCAGGTGGGGGAGCGGGGGAGCATGCTCAGCCAGGGCCAGCGGCAGCTGATCTCCATCGCCCGGGCTATTTTAGCGGATCCCCGGATCCTCATCTTGGACGAAGCGACTTCAAGTGTGGATACCCGGACGGAAACCCTCATCCAGAGTGCCTTGGATCACTTATTAGCGGGACGGACGAGTTTTATCATCGCCCACCGCCTTTCCACTGTCAGAAATGCTGATATTATTTATGTATTGGACGAAGGCGAAATGGTTGAACAGGGAACACACGAAGAACTCCTCGATAGGGGAGGGCTGTACGCTGATTTGTATCAACGGCAATTCTTCGTCCCTCCGGAACTGAAAGAGGTGAAGGAGCGATAAATTATGGAGATCACCTTAGCGCTTGGCGGTGGGGGATCGCGGGGAAACGCTCATCTAGGTGTACTGCGGGCTTTGGAGAAAGAGGGATTTCGGGTCAAGGCGGTAGCCGGGACAAGCGCCGGCGGCATGGCGGCGGCTATTTATGCTGCGGGTTATGCACCTCAAGAAGTGATCGATATATTCAGTAAAGTCGACCAAGATACGTTATTCAGCTTTGGGAACGGTCGAGCGTTATTAGGTGTCAGGGGCATCGTCAAGGCGATGACGAAGTTCATTGACGAGGAGACCTTTGAGGATCTGATCATGCCGTGTGCACTGACTGCTGTGGATATCACGGATATGCAGGAAGTCGCTTTGCGGGAAGGGAGGGTTTTGGACGCGGTGATGGCGACGATTGCCATCCCTGGCGTGTTCCCGCCCAAGAAGTGGGGGGATCGATATCTGGTGGATGGGGGAGTGTTAGACCCGGTCCCGGTGCAAATAGCGCGTTCCTTAGCGCCGGATCTGCCTGTGGTGGCTGTGTCTTTATCTCCACCACCTGAGAAATGGAAAGAGATTTCAGCTCCGGATATTTTCTCGGAGAATCCTTTATTGAAACCTATCACCCGAATGCGTGTGGCGCAAGCTTTCGATATCTTTATTCGCTCCGTTGAATTGATGACCCATGTATTGTCGGAAAAGCGGTTGGAATTAGAACAGCCCGATGTGCTCATCCGGCCTGATGTTGTCGATGTCGGTATCTTGGACAGGGTGGATGTGGTCGAAATCGCCGCTCGGGGAGATCGGGCTGTGGAGGAAGCTCTGCCGGAATTGAATAAATTAAAGAAAAAGAAAAGGGGGTGGAGGCGTTTCTTTTTCTAATTCTTGATTCTGAAAACCCAGCTTCGTTTCTGACTCCACTCCCGGATTTTCCTTTGGGGACCTCCTTTCATCCTATACTTCCAACACCTTCGGATGGGGATATTATCTCCGCCAGGTAGATCAAATTCTGCGATCTTCTCTTTCCTGAGATAAGGGATCGATAAGATCTGGGAAAGGCTTCTCTTGGCCAGCATGTGATAAAATCCTCAAATGAATTAGGCATAAGAGACATTTACAAACGGAAGGTCCCCTTTGAGATTCAGATATTCATTTTTGCTTGTTTTGACATTCTTATTATCCTTTCAACCTGTTGTGTCCGCATTCGGGCAGACAGAGGAAACTCCACCTGTCGTCCATGCAGTGTTGCTGTACTCTTCATCCTGTCCCCACTGCCATTATGTGATCACGGAAGTTTTACCTCCCTTGGGGGAGCGCTTTGGAAATCGACTGCAAATATTCCTTATCAACGTCCAAGGCTCGGAGGGCCAGGACATTTTTTGGAATGCGGTGGATCAATTCGAGATCCCTCCGGAGCGCCAGGGTGTGCCTTTACTGGTGGTTGGAGAGGAGGTTTTGGTAGGGGGAAACGAAATTCCGGAGCGGTTTCCAACGCTCATTGAGGAGGGCATAGAAAAAGGGGGGATCCCTTGGCCTGAGATACCGGGCTTGAAGAAATTGATGGATAAATCAGCCCTCACAGCGACCGCCGTTGCTTTGACCATCACGCCCTCAACGACCCCAAGTCCAGCGAGCCCCTCTCCCACTATAGAAGAAACGGAAACCCCTTTCGTGACCGCGACGTCCACACCGCAGCCCACCCAGACACCCATTCCCGATAGCTTTTCATTGGATAACGGCAGCAGTGGGATCCTCAGCAATGAAAGGGAATTGTCAGACGCGACTTGGGTTGAGAAGGTCTTGGTCAGGGTGAGAAGCGACCCTTTCGGGAACCTGGTTTCAATCCTGGTCTTCATAGGCATGGTTGCCAGCCTGATCAGCATTGGGATAGGGATCTGGTTTCCTCAACCTGTGGAAAAAACATGGCCGGATATCCTGATTCCCCTGTTGTCCCTCGCCGGGGTGGGAGTAGCGGGATATCTATCTTATATCGAGATGACAAACACGATCGCCATCTGCGGACCGGTAGGAGATTGCAATACCGTGCAGCAGAGTCAGTACGCCCGGATTGGTGGAGTTTTCCCGGTGGGATTGTTAGGCCTGCTTGGATCTATCGCGATCGCCGGGGTATGGTTTGTCTACCGTCGTGGTCCGGAAAAATATCAGAAAGCGGCTGCCTTTTCTCTGTGGGGGATGACCTTGTTTGGGACCCTTTTTGCCGCGTATTTGACGTTTTTGGAGCCATTTGTGATTGGGGCGACATGTGCTTGGTGCCTGGCTTCATCTTTAATCATCACCGCCCAGTTGTGGATAGCGACAGCGATGGTTGATAAATTCCGAAAAGATGAAATATAAGACATGACATGGGTCCCTAATCCGTAAAAGGAATATCCATGGGGGTATAGGGATTGGTCATTTTTTCCTTGATCGCATTAACGGCGTGGATATTCATCCAAGTTATTGGGAAATTTTCTGAATAAAGTGGTTGGGATTTCTACTATTGGCGTATTTTATTCTCTTGCTTGGGTTAAGAGGATAATTAATCCTTGTTTATCCCGCCTAGTCAGTTTTTCCATATATACGATAGAATATATTTACGTTTAGACGGGGTTATCTCATCAGGGATAACGAAGAGACCGCTCCCTATGAATGAAGTCAAACTGGAACTTAACCGCAAAATTTGGCCATTTCTAATCCTTCTCGTGTTGGTCCTCCAGATCATGGAACCAAGCAAGATTTGGATGACGTTGTTCACTGGTTTGGCGGGTGTTTTCCTCCTCAGTTATCTTTGGACGAGGGCATTACAGCGAAGTTTGAGATTAAGCAGGGAGATGAGGTTCGGCTGGTCCCATGTGGGGGATCCCCTCCAGGAACGTTTTTATCTCAGCAACAAGGGCATATTCCCGGCGACTTGGATTGCTGTTTGGGATCACTCCAATTTAGCCGGTTACAAAGCGAGCACAGTGACCTCTGTGGGGGGTAATGAGAACCGCCATTGGTATAAACGCGGAGTGTGCATCCGAAGGGGGTTATACACCCTTGGTCCCACCAGCGTGCAAACGGGGGATCCGTTTGGGATCTTTACAACTACCATTGAATACCCAAAGACGACCAATATGATGGTTCTTCCCCCCGTTTTCAGGCTGCCCACCATCGAGGTGGCCCCGGGGGGGCGAATTGGGGAAGGGCGTCATGTCGTCAAAGCGATGACGGAAACCGTTAGCGCTGCAGGGGTAAGAGAGTATCGCCCAGGTGATAGTTTGCGATATGTCCATTGGCCGACCACTGTCAGGAAAGGGGATTTTTATGTGCGGATTTTCGAAAGCACCCCCTCAAGTGACCAGTGGATTTTCCTTGATTTATTTAGACGCGTCCATGTGGGAAGCGGCGATCAAGCCACGGAAGAACACGCGATCATCTTGGCCGCTTCTCTGACCAACCGGGGTTTACAAAATGGGAAAGCCGTTGGTTTGGTTGCCAGCAGTGAGAAAATGGTCTGGCTCCCACCCCTTTTGGAAGAAAGTCAAAAATGGCGCATACTGCGCAGCTTGGCTTCCGTAGAGCCGGGGGGGAGGTCTTTAAAGGAAGTACTCCAAAAAACGAAAAGCTCGATGCATTCTAACAACAGCGCGATCATTATCACCGCGGATGTGGAAGGAGAATGGATTGATCCCCTCATCCAACTCACATTCCAAGGAGTGGTTCCTACAGTGCTTCTCATCGATCAACCCGCATTCGGGGGGGAAGGGAATGTGAGACGGATTGAACGGAGGTTGATCGATCTCGGCGTTCGATATTATCTGATTGGGCCGGATTTCTTGGATAATGCGAAAGCGCAGCAGATGGATATGAAGCGGGACCGCTGGAAGGAAATTTATGAACGGAAAGTCCCCTGGGGGTCCATCACATGAATATCCAAATCTGGGAGCGATCAAAAGAGCTGTTTACCTGGCGGACATTCCAATTTGTCCTCCTGATCTTCGTCGTTTTAGGCACTTTTACAGGCACGGTTAGTTCCGTGGTCCCCCAATTGGGGTGGAGTTTCCTGATCGTCTTTGCGTTCTACGGATTGGTCGTGGGGTGGATCTTGGCGCATTATAAGCTCCAAGCGCAGTGGGTTGCGATCCTGACCTTTGTTTTGGGTTTCCTCCTTGCCACGGTCCGGGCTGGGGCCTTACAAAGCCCTATCTTCCGTTTTGTGAACGTCGGGTCGGATTACCTTTGGGATTGGCTCCAAGGTAGAGACCCTGACCAACTCAGCCTTCTCCAGGACGCATGGGATCAATTGATCACCCAAACTGGGAGTGTTTACTATACTCTTTTCCAGTGGGGGCTGGATTATATAAAAGGTTTCCCCAGGTACAGTTTCCTGGTCAGCAAATACCTCTGGGGGTTTGCGATTTGGGCCCTATCCGTATGGCTGAGCTGGTCCATGAGACGTCATTACCGGCCGCTGTGGGGATTCCTGCCAATTGGGGCCCTGATGGGCATTCTGCTTACTTATATCCCCGGGAAAAACTTATATTTACTCGTTTTTACATTAGGCGCTGGATTGTCACTGCTTGGTTTAGGCTATTTCGAAAGAAAGAAGAGACGCTGGACTCAGGCTGGCATGCCGTTCTATGACCGGGTAGAAAAGAACGTCAGGACCCATATACTCCTTGTCTCTCTCGCCCTCATGATCCTCGCTGCTTCTATCCCTTCGGTTTCGATTGAAGCCATAACCGAACCCATTCAGGAATGGAGCAGAGAAATGGTAGGGGATGGGGAATTCTTGCGAGCTTTGGGAGTTAAGTATCAACCCGAAGATCAGAAGGGAGAGATCAAAAAAGTCGCGAAATTGCCCCGCAGTCATCTGATCGGTTCGGGATCTGAACTGAGAGAAAGGGTGGTTATGGTAGTTAATGTACCCCAGGGAACGACGGGTGCTGCCCCTTTGCCCAGAGAGGCGAGGTATTGGAGGGCCTATGCATATAACCAATACACTGGATCAGGGTGGGCGACCACTCCCGTGGTCGAGAAAGAATATAGCCCTGGACAGGTGATGAGTGAGGATGTTTTCGAGTCATCCTCTAAGATCGTCCAGGAATTCCAACTGAGCGCTGAACTCGTGGGTCCATTATATGCCGCTGGTATGCCATTGTCGGTGAATCGGGAATATAAGACCTTCTGGCGGACAACCTCTCAAAACCCAGAGGCCTTTGACGAAGATTTTTTGATCTATAAAGATGTCTTTGCGGTGGCCGTTTACGACGATTATTATCAAGTGGAATCAGCCATCCCCATGGCAAATGAGGAGGTCTTGCGAAATGCCTCTGATCGGTATCCCGGTTGGATACGAGATCGATATCTAGATATGCGCCGGCCGGCTCCCTTCCATGTGGAGAAATACGCGGCCAAGCTAGTTGAAGGGGAACCGACGAACTACGATAAAGCGAAGAGGATCGAAAGTTTCTTGCGTCAATATGAGTATTCGCTTGACTTGCCTGAACCTCCAAAGGAAAAGGATATCGTGGATTACTTCCTTTTTGAGTTGGAAAAAGGCTATTGCGATTATTATGCCTCGGCGATGGTCGTCATGGCGCGCGCAGTAGGGATTCCCGCTCGCCTTGCTGTGGGGTATGTAGATGGATTGTATGATCCTGAGGGGAACCGGTATTTGATTTCAGAGGCGGAGGCCCATTCTTGGCCGGAATTATATTTCACTGGAGTGGGTTGGGTTCCCTTTGAGCCAACTGCCCAACGGTCGGTGATAGATCATGATGAAAAGCTCCTGCCCGTCCCCCCTGAGCTGGAAAACCCACCCGAAACAAAGGGGCCGTTTTGGATCGCTGCCGGAATGGTAATCCGTGTACTCTTGATTACGGGCTTGGTCTTCCTCTTGATCCTCACTTTATGGCTCTTCTGGATTGACCCGTGGAGACTTCGCCGAAAGAACCCCACGGAGACATTGGTTACCATATTCCGGCGTTTGTACCGATCGGGGCGCCGGATGCAAATCGATCTCAAACGTCCCGCTACGCCATATCAGTTTTCGGAAGCTTTATGGAAGAGAGCATCCGAAATCGAAACAAGCACTAATCTTGATGCGTTCATTTCAAAAGCGGAGGAAGAGATTGGACAATTAACGCACGATTATGTCAGGGCGTATTATGGCCCCGATCTCCTTTCTAAAGAAAAACAGGAGCTTGCCGTACAGACTTGGAAGAAGCTGCGTTGGAGGTTGGCTTTGGCGTACATCGTCTTTAATGTGCAGAATATCACGCAAAGGATTCGGATGAACATCCCCTTCATGAAAAAGAGCCCAGTGGAGTAAAAAATGGAAACCGTTTATAAATTGTCAAAAAAGATCGCTGATAATATTGAACATGTCATCGTTGGCAAGCGGGATGCTGTGGAGATGACGGTCTTGGGTCTCCTCTGTCAGGGCCATGTGCTTATCGAAGATGTCCCTGGTGTGGGGAAGACGATGCTTGCCAGGAGTTTAGCCAGGTCCATCGGTTGCAGCTTCAATCGCATCCAATGTACCCCTGATATGCTGCCTAGCGATATCACCGGTGTATATATATACAACCAGGCGGATAAGGAATTTGAATTTCGACCGGGCCCAATCATCACCCAAATCGTGCTTGCGGATGAGGTGAACAGAGCCACTCCTAAAACCCAAGCAGCCCTCCTCGAAGCCATGCAGGAAAGGCAAGTAACGGTCAACGGCGTGACCCATGACCTTCCAAGCCCGTTTATGGTTTTGGCTACCCAAAACCCGATCGAATACGAGGGTACTTTTCCTTTGCCTGAAGCCCAATTGGACCGGTTTTTAATAAAAGTCCGTTTGGGATATCCCAAGGAAGATGACGAGATCGATGTCTTGGAAAGGCAAAAACTCCAACATCCTTTTGAAACGTTGATGCCTGTGGCCGAGGAAGATGAGATCCTTAACGCGCAAAGGCTGGTGCGCGAAGTCTACATTGCTGACCAGGTTAAGCGGTATATTGTGAATTTAGTTCAGGAAACGAGAAAAGTTGAAGAAGTCTACCTGGGCGCGAGCCCCAGAGGGAGCTTAGCGTTGTCCCGCGCTTGTCAGGCGTGGGCATCTATGCATGATCGGACCTTTGTCATCCCCGATGACGTGATCACCCTTATTGAACCGGCTTTGGGACACCGCATCATCCTGAGCTCTTCCGCACGGCTTGAGGATTTAAAAAGCGGAAATATCATCCGTGACGTGCTCGATCGTATCCCTGTCCCTGGGGGAGATTACGAAAAAAGTGACTAGAGACCTTAGAAAGTATGCCCCTCATTCTGAGAGCTGTCGGTCCAGAACTTCCGCGAGATCCAGGATCTGGATCTCTTCCGTCAGGCCTTTGGAGCGGATGGCATCCTCTAACATGATGGTGCAGAAGGGGCAGGCAGTGGCTACCGTGTCCGCCTGGATTTCCTGAATGTCCAATAAACGCTCGTGGTTGATCCGGGTCTCCGCGTCAGTTTCAACCCACATTCCTCCTCCCCCTCCGCCACAGCAAAAACTATTCCCCAAGGTGCGGGACATTTCCACAGGGTGAAGGTGGACGCAGTCGAGCACCTCTCGTGGCTGGTCGTAAAGGGCATTATACCGGCCCAGGTAGCAGGAATCGTGATAGGTGATCGTGCCAAACGGAGTCCCGTTCTTTCCTGCCAATTCCCCCAATTCCTCCTTATATTCAGCTAAGAACTCTACGGAATGCAGGACCTGGTAATCGCCCCCAAAACGCGGGTATTCATGTTTGAGGGTATTGTAGCCATGTGGGCATTGAGTGACGATGCGCTTGAATTGGATCTCGTTCAAAGCCGCGATGTTATCTTCAGCGAAGACCTGGAAGAGATATTCGTTACCCATGCGCCGTGCTGTCTCTCCGCAGCAAAGTTCATCGGGGCCGAGGATCCCGTAATCGACCCCCAGCTTATTGAGGATGCGGATAAACGCCCGGGCTGATTTTTGATTATGATCGTCGTAAGCGGCAGCGCAGCCCACAAAATAGAGGACATCGACTTGGTCTCCAGGCGATAGTATGGGCACCTCGAGACCCTCCGCCCATTTCATCCGTTCCGCAGGGGGCATACCCCAAGGATTCCCTTGGCGTTCATAGTTGCGCAGCGTTTCGCCGACTGAAGACGGCATTTCTCCGGTCATCAGCACCTGAGCGCGCCTTATGTCAATCACCCGTTCCGGCGGGCGGATGAAAGCCGGACAAGCATCCAGACAGGCGCCGCATGTCGTACAAGCCCATAAGGTTTCTTCCGCCAACAGCTCTTCGGGGAGTCCATCCGAGGGATTTTTATCCGGGGCAAGTAAAGAAGACGCCATGTTCTCGCGCAGCGAGAGCAGCAATATGCGAGGGGAGTAGGGCATCCCGCTGATGGTAGCTGGGCATACTTCTTCACAACGGCCGCATTGAAGGCAGGCATCGAAAGAGAGCAGGTCGACAGATTGGAAATCTTTCACCTCTCCGGCTCCCAACACGTCCGCTTCCATCAAATCGGGTATGGTCTCCACTTCCCCGATATCTCTGTCTGTTTTGAAGAAGATGTGCAGGGGGGTGGCCGCGAGATGGCGGAGTTTCGTGAAGGGGACACTGGCCATGAAGGTCAGTCCCAACCCTACATGGCTCCAAAACAAATACGGGTGCATCAGATCTGCAGATTGGGGTGTGACGCCTAATCCTCGTAACCCATTGGACATCACCTGCCCAACGGGAGCCCATCCTCCCCAGGCGGGATCGAAGGAAAGCATGCGCAGCCCTTCAGTCACAAACCCTACACTGGGCATCAGGAAGAGGAGGGTGAGGGCGTAAATATCATCCCAGGAGGTTTCCATGAAGGCTGGTTTGATGAACGTCCTTCGGGTAGCGGCCATGATCACGCCGAGGATGATCGCTACCCCTGCCAGATCCATCACCAGCTCATAGGCGAAATATCCATCTTTAGGAAGGAGAGGCAATGTAAAGGGCACAAATAAGCCCATTTGCATCATTTTCAGAGCCGTTCCCAGGATCTGGATGATCAAACCCCAAAAGATGAGTGTATGCATGATCCCGGGATAGAGCTTGTGCAGCGTGCGAACATGACCGACAGCGTACACAAATAGATCCTGAATGCGATGCCATACTTTCCGGGAACTGCTGGGAGACGTTGTCATGCTGACCCTCCGATGTAGATCTCTCCATCTTCAACGGTTACATCTATTTTATTCAGGGGGGTTGGCGGGGGTCCGGAAATCACCTCGCCGTTGATAGGCTCGAAAAAGCCATCATGGCAGGGGCAAACGATCCTGTTTTGATCCTCGTCCCAATCCACAATACAGGAAAAATGAGTACAAACCGCTGAATAGGCCCGCAAACCTTCTTGGGTGTGGATGACGATGGCGGGGTAACGGCCAAATTGGATTTTTACACTCGCCCCCAGAGGAAGTTCGTCCAGTGTAGAGACTTGGACGCGCTCTGAAGGTGTCTCTGCCAGGTCTGGAGGGTAGAAATAGGCGATCACAGGGCTGATAAGGGCTGTCAATCCTGTAGCAGCCAGGACGCGCTTGATGACATTCAGAAAATCTCGCCGGGTAATTTTGCTCATTTAACTCACCTCCCCCCAAATTGTAAGCCCGATGATGATCAGGATAAGCGCTAGAGAGATGATCAGACGCACCCGGATAACCCGAGGGTCTTTATCCGGTTTGGAATCGATGAAGGGCCAAATCGCGAGAATGAGAATCGCGATCACGGGTGCGGTCGCACCAATGGTTTTGGGGATGAATTTCAAAATTTGGTACAGGAAAAGGAAATACCATTCCGGTTTTGTGTGAGCGGGGGTTTCCATGGGATCAGCAGGTTCCCCTACACCCACCGGAAAAAAGATCCCAATAATTCCCAGGATGACCAGGGCAACGCCCACCCCAATGGCCACCTTCGCTTCCAACCAGACATGATCGGGATAAAAAGGAACGGAATTGTTATCTTTTTCTTCAGTCATAAGGGAACTCCCGAAGGATCAAACCTGCGGTCGATTGATGTGTTGATGTCAGAGAGGTTCCTTAAGCCCTTGACGGCGGATCATCAAAAAGTGTAAGCCCATGCTTGTGATGGTTACTAACGGTAAGATCAGGACATGCAGGGCATAGAACCGGGATAAGGTCAACCCGGTCACGTTCCAACCGGCCCGCAAAAAAACCAGGGCCAAATCGCCGACGACAGGGAGGCTGCCCGCGATTTCCGTGCCCACCGTGGTTGCCCAAAAGGCTCTTTGGTCCCAAGGCAGCAAATATCCGGTGAAACCAAACGCCAGGGTGGCTGTAAGGAGGACAACTCCGCTGACCCAGTTTAACTCGCGGGGCGGCTTGTAGGCTCCCATGACAAAGACGCGGACCATGTGCGCGAAAGCGAGGACGATCATGCCGTTCGCAGACCAGTGGTGGACTATGCGGACCGCGGAACCAAACAGGACTTCATTTTCGATGAATTGAATGCTTGCATAAGCCGCATCAGGGGTGGGTTTGTAATAAAAAGCCAGCATGATGCCGGTCAAGCCCTGCACACAGAAAAAGAAGAAGGTCAATCCACCCAGGCAATACCACCAGTGTCTCTGCCATTCCGGGACGGGTTTGCTGAGAATGGGCTCGAGGAAATCGTAAATGTTGTAGCGTTCATCAATCCAGGCCATGATCTGCTGGGGCAGCGGGGTCCATTTTGATTTTGTCCACCACACACTGATGCTGCGGGTAAAGCCAAATAAGAAAACCACACCGGCTGTCCCAAAGACGATCCACCTTGCCAGTGGGGTCCAAAGGTTGGTAAAACTGCCCGATACATGGCAGTGGAAACAGGTGTCCTTTTGGGGTTCAGGGGGAGCAGGCGAGCTTTTTTGAGGGGGGATGGATTCCCCATTAACGCGGAGATCTTTGGTGGCGAAAGCCTGCACAACAGCTGCGGAGCAAAGAATGACGAGGAGGGTGAGTGTGAAAAGGAGGATGCGGCGAGAGATCGTGTTCATCAGTCACCTCTTGGGGGGGAAAGCGGGGGTGGCCACCGTAACCAAGTGAAGTATATTCATGTGTCAATTTGGAAAAACAGGGAGGTAATTCAAGTGACATCCATGGTCAATCGGGTGTTGGTAGTATTTTGTTTAGCCGATATTAATGTCTCATACATGAACAAATTATTTATATCATACCTCTTTTCCTAATTCATGTGATTTTTGTAAGGGTAGAGGAGAACCATATACATATTTTCTTATGGTTGTTGCCCATGTCGCTGTTGAGAAATAGCGGTCATACTTCTCTCTTTTCTGGGAAGGGTTTTGTCTCCGGGTTGAAATTTAATTCTGCCCGGAAACAGCCATAGCCGGTCACGTTTTAAGTCGTGACCGGCACATTAGAGTCTGGAGAGGGGACGAGATTATAAAGCTTCTGTTACGAGGTCAATAATATCCAGGATTCTGATTTGGTCTTCATACCCCGTTGTTTTCACGGCGTCCTTATACATTGTCAAGTCTTTGGGACAGGCAACTAAAAAACACTCTACCCCATCCAGCGATGCTGCTTCTTTAATTCTTATTTCACTGGGCCTTTCTGCAATTTTTCCTTCTTCCATCCAGATTCGCCCTCCACCTGCACCACAGCAAAAGGCTTTGTCTTTATTGCGGGGCATTTCAATCAATTCGCAACCTGTAGCTTCGATCACCCTTCTTGGTGCTTCGTAGATCCCGTTGTAACGCCCCAGATAGCATGGATCACTATAAGTGACTTTGTAATCTAATGCTTTGTTGAATTGGAGTGTTTTTGAGGAAATAAGGTGGTCTAATAACTCTGTTGAATGGAGGATTTGGTGCTCTGACCACTCCCCATTGTGGAAGAAGGAAGAATATTCGTTTTTAAGTGTATTGTACGCATGAGGGTCAGTTGTGATTATTTTGTCGTATTCAATTTTAGCGAAAGTCTGGAGGTTTTTCTCCGTCAGCATCTCGTATAAACCTTCTTCACCCACGCGGCGGATATCATTCCCATCATTCTGTTCTGAGTCATACATAATCCCAAAGTCCACTCCTGCTTGTTGAAAAACCTGAGCTGTTTTCTGGCTGACTTCTGTCAGTGTGGGATGATAAGAGGCGAAATCGCCGACGTACCAAAGATACTCCACTGGTTCTCTTCGGGCATCTTTAATCTTAGGGTCTACCGTACGGCACCAGAACGCTCGCCTTCGAGGAGACTCTCAAAATACGTTCCCGTACCGTCCTGCGTTTGACAGCGCGTCCTGGAGTTCCAAATCAACTTCCCCTTCAAAGACGAGATGTCTCCTCATATCCACCATTGAGGAGATAAGCTCCATATACACGGGACATATATGTTCGCAAGCATGACAAGTCGTGCAACCCCAGATTTCTTTGAGAGATAAGATTTCCCCATAAAATTTACTATTCAGTCTGTCATTCTTCAGAAAAGACTGCATTTTGATCATTACGTCACGGGGTGATAGTGCGTCTCCGCTCAAATAAACAGGGCATTGATCTTGGCAGCGACCACATTGGGTGCAGGAATCAAAATTCAGCAATTGCTTCCAGGTAAAATCAGCAAGTGTTTTTACCCCTACGCTTCCCCCTTCGCGGGCTGGTTGCAGTTTCCCATTCGGGTCCAAAGAATGGGTAAATATATTTAGAGGGGCTGCGAGAATGTGGAAAAGTTTGGTAAAAGGTATGCTTGCGATCAGAATGAATGCAATGCTGGTATGAAAGACCCATAAACTAAAATGAAATGCCCTGCTATTTGAAATATCCGCTTTTAGAAATACACCAGCAAGCAAATTCCCCACTGGAGACCAACCAGCCCATTCAGGTTGTGTGACCGATATTCGTAATCCTTCTATAAGATATCCGCTGAGAGCGATTAATACAAGCATGCTGAGGATGAATGGGTTTTCCCAGGTGTGGTTTAGAGGGATGTTTTGCAGTCGGTCGGGGCGTTGGAAATAACGTTGGTAAATCGCATACCCAAGTCCAATACACAATAAGATCCCAAAGATATCTAAAACGAGCTCGTAAATGATATAAAATCCATCTTTTAGAAACTGAAAGCCGAAAAGTAGACGAGTGAATTCCCAATCTATCGTGGCTAAGGCGGTCCCCAAGAACAATACGACTATCCCCCAAAAGATCGCCAGGTGCATCAAACCTGGGATTAAATCCTGGATGGTACGTTGTTGGCCAATTGCTTGGACGAAGAACGTCTTGATGCGTTTTGGTAATTGTGTGAACCGGTTTTCTGCTTGACCTGCTCGCCACCTCTGAAATCTGCGATAGACACCGTAAATTAAGACAAGGACTGTGAATAAGGCGAAGAGGTATTGGCCAATTTCTGCCCAGTGGGGTATATTCCAAAATGTGTCACGGATAGGCATAATCCGCTCCTCGTGAATATCTCATTCCTAATCGATTTTCTCAGATAATGATTCGATGATCTCGATAAGATCCCTCTCCACACCGTATTGAGCGATGTCAAAGATGGGAGCTTCTGGATCGGTATTCACGGCTATGATCAAATCACTATCCCTGATGCCTTCCACGTGTTCTGGAGCCCCGCTGATTCCCAAAGCGAAATATAACTTCGGCTTTACGGATTTCCCCGATTTCCCAACCAGTCGATTCGTTGGCAGCCAACCCTTATCGACCAGTGGGCGTGACGAACTCACCTCACCCCCTAATTTGGCAGCGATTTTCTTCGCCGAATCCAAGTCGTCTTCATTTTGAAGACCTCTTCCTATGCTGATTAAGACTACTTCTTCGGAGATATCCACATCTCCCACTTCCGGTTCTATATAACTCCTTAATCTCACTTTAAGGTTATCTAAGCTGGGGGTTTTGACGGATTGGAGGGATGGTTTTTGATCTCTCTTCCCCCGTTCGGGTTTGTAGAAACCCGGGACCAGGCTCACCAAACTGGTCGGTGAAGGAAGCATGCCTTGGGCCATCATCTTTCCTGCACAAATTTGGCTTACGAATTGGATATCATCACCGGTGTTTATAAACCTCAGACATTGGCTTACGATAGGCAGGTTCAGGCGGACGGAAAGTAAGCCAACTAGATCCATACCGATTGTAGTGTGACCCACTAGTAATGCGCGAGGGGAGTATTTTTCCAGATGTGTGGTAAGCACTTCGAGGTAAGCATCCGGAGTGAACTCCGTCAAGGCTTGATGATCGTAATACAAAACGGTGTCCGCATTGAGTTCTGATGCTAACGACTGGGCATCATTTCCCAGCAAAAGAGCGACAACTTCCCCCTGGGTGCTCTCAACGATGTCGCGACTCGCGGCAAGCAGAACGTAACTCATATCGGAAACCTCTCCCTTGATATGCTCTACCAAAACATGAATATCTTGAGACATCCGCTTCCTCCTCTCCGGTCATAAAATGTTCTTTTCTCGGAAGATTTCCAGCAACTTGTCTGTGATTTGATCGAGATCCCCTTTGATCATTTCAGCCCTCTCACCAACTTCAGGCTTATACATTTCCTTGAGTTGCGGAGGGCCATCTTTTTCTAACTCTGGAAAATCGATCTCCTCAATTGTGGCTGATTTCATCGCTTGACGGATCCTGCTGAAGGCTACGTACCTGGGGGGTTCTTCAGCTGCTTGAATGCCAAAAACAGCGGGGAGGGTGACTTCCATTTCTGCCAATAGGCCCCCTGGATATTCTTTGGTGACGACAGCTGTGTCGTTTTGGATTTTGATACCGGACACATAACCGACATAAGGTGTGTTTAAATATCCAGCCAACAATGATCCTAATTGTCCATCTAGATCATCATGTGCTTGAACACCTGTCAGCACTAAAGAGGGTTCTAATTCATTTAACACGTTTGAAAACACATGTGCTAAGGTATGATTACTCACATTTTCAAAGTCTCCCGTGAGCTTTAATATTTGATCAGCGCCCTTGGCAGCTGCAGAGAAAAGGACATCGTCAGCACCCTCTATGTCTGGCACAATCACGGCAACTTCAGCCCCCATCCGTTCTTTGAGCAGGATCCCTTCTTCGAGGGCGTGATCGTCGAACTCATTAACGATCATACGAAGCCAGGTTGTATCCAATCCGGTGCCTTCATCATTGATCAGGAGTTCTTCAACCAAATCCGGAACGAGCTGTATGGGAATGGCGATCTTCATCGCTGTCCTCCTACAAATCCATTACCTCAACCAATACTTCAGCGATGTCCTTGACGACTAATCCATTAGCTTCAGGGATGGCTTTTACTGCATCTTCAAAGCGGGGTGGTTCATAAGGACACGCTACAACCAAAATGCGTCTCTCAAACGTTTCTTTTTCTTCTTCCCTCCGTCTGCTTTTTTTCCGTTTTGGTTTACCAATCACGGAGCTGAATTCTTTCTCTTCCGGGGCGGAAATAGCTTCCCTGACTCTCCATTCAGAGAGACGATTTTCTGCAATTTCCCAGCGGTAACCATCTAACCACATCCCCCCGCCACCCCCTCCACAACAAAGGCTGTTCTCAAAATTGTGAGTCATTTCAATCATCTTGGTGCCGGGGATGATGCGGAGGATTTCACGCGGTTCTTGGTAAATGCCATTTGCTCTGCCTAAATAGCACGGGTCATGGTATGTAACGACCGCGTTCAGGTCCTTTTTGAAATGAGGTTTCAAGTGATCGATGTGTTCGTGTAGAAATTCAGTGTGGTGTTGGATCGGGTAATCGACCCCTAACTGTGGATATTCATTCTTGATCGCGTTGTAGGCGTGTGGATCGGTGGTGATTATCCTTTTGAAATCGTATTGAGCGAAGACACGCCCATTTTTTTCAGCTAGCATCTCAAACAAACCTCGTTCCCCGGCCAACCGCTGGGAATCCCCGTCCGAGTTTTCTTCCGGTCCTAAAATCCCAAAATCAACCTCCAGGGTGTGAAGGATCTTGGCAAAAGCTTTGGTAATATTCTGTACACGGGGGTGATAAGAGGCGTAATCTCCCACAAACCAGAGGACCTTCACGGGTGTTTTACCGGCCTTTAAAATGGGGATTTCAAAATCTAACTCTTTCGTCCATAAGGCTCTTTTTCGAGGGGATTCACCAAGGGGGTTCCCGTATCTTTGGGAGTACTCCAACGCGTCTTGTAATTCTGTTGGGACATTACCCGATAAAAGCGCTTCCTCTTTGATGAGGGTCATCAAGGTATTTGTTAAAGGTATTTTCGATGGGCAGACTTCTGTGCAAGCTTGACAGGAGACACACATCCATAACGTTTCATTTTCGAGTGCTTTCTCAAGTGTATTCGCCCTAAGGAATGTGATTAACTTACGGGGGGTGAAGTCCATCCATGAACCGAAGGGGCAGATCCCGCTGCAAGTGCCACATTGAAGGCAGATTTTAATTTGGTCCCCTTCTTGTAATTCATAGATCGTATCGAGAAATTTCTCACTAAATGAGGTCGATTCGGCAGGTGAGGTGAGCATGTGAAACTCCTTGATAAGCGTCCTTCGCGGATTATCCGTTCGGAGAGGGTGTTGAAAGCCTCGTATGGTTTAGGTCTTCATGCTTAATAATTGAATGCATTTGTAGTGAAGGCGTTCCCCAATGATCTCGGTGAGTTTCTTCATCATGAGATATCCGTATTGGGGGTTGTCGTCTAAGAGTTCCCTTAAAGGAGGGGCATCAATTTCGATAAGTTTGGATTTTTTCTCTGCTTGGACTCCTAAGGAATATTCATACGGCTTCACAAGTGCTGACCATCCAAAGACGGATCCGCGGTGCAGGTTGCCTAATTTTTCGATGTGTTCTCCCTTCCCGTTTAGTTTTAAGACCAAAGCCAGGCTCACTGCTCCCTGAATAACGACGTAGAATTTCTCCGCGGTCGTGTCCTGTTTGAAAATCCATTCTCCTCTCTCCACTTGAATTTCCCTGCTCAACATGGCAATTTCTTGGAGCATATAATGACTCTGGCCAGCGAAAAATGGGAAGAATCGCAGGGTTTCTGGGGATATCAACTTTGCCCCTCCTTTCCCCTCTTCGGATAGTTTCAAGTTGTCATATTCGGAAAACACAATCACTCCTACCTTTCTCCAGTGATGGGTTGATTAAGCACAATTGCGCTGACACGGATGACAGCGATTGGTGTGGTCCACGACAACCTTGAGGGACGGACGAAATAACCTCTGTCTGCGAAGAATTACGTGGTACAATGGGAGATATACTAGTATTTAATTAATTATTTAACTACTTGTATTCATTATAAACAAGGCTACAGGAAAAATCAGTACCTAAGTTGCCTGGATTTCGATCCGAATTAGTTTCCTTCTTCATGATGAAAAAGGAAGGATGTCAATTGTGAAAATAGTCACTTATAGGTAGAATATAGAAAATGGGAGTAATAATGGATGAAGTCAAAGAGTTTGCCAAAGAACAAGCGGAAATATTCAATATCTTCAGCAATGAGAAACGGATATTAATTTTCTGGGCCCTTTCACAATGTGAAATGCAGGTCAATGAAATTGCCTCTGCTGTTGGCACCTCTGCTCAAAATACATCCCAGCATTTAAGGTTAATGAAAGGAAAGGGGATCCTTACTTCAAGGCGAGAAGGCCAAGCGATTTTCTATAAGATCGCAGAAAACCGCATAGGAAAATACTGTCGGTATTTACATAAAAAGAACTTGGAGAAGCTCAGGAAATTAAATGACGAGAAAGTCTCCCCATGAATGGGTTTCCAGTCCCGTGTATTTAAAGACGGCCACTTGCAGATTTTTTGAGAAAAGTGGGGGGGAGAAACGTCGGCCTTAAGTGGACAAGTTTACGTTTTGTTTTCCAATCAAAAAGAAGGGGCTGTCCCAAAAGTCATTGGCACAGCCCCGAATTTTTTAATATA
>CAYZTL010000003.1:0-224372 GCA_964481465.1 uncultured Anaerolineales bacterium | reverse complement strand
CTCATCCTGGATTATGGGAAAAGCAAAAGGGGCTGCTTTTTAGACAGCCCCTTTTGTGTTTAAAGAAGGGATGGGATCTCTTCCGGGTGTTTGGCGACGTTGACATGCGCGTTTTCGAGGGCTCTGATTTTATCTTCCGCTAAACCTGTACCTCCCTGGACAATGGCGCCCGCATGTCCCATCCGTTTTCCGGGAGGAGCCGTTCGCCCGGCGACGAAGGCCGCCACCGGCTTGGTGATGTATTTCGAAATGTACTCAGCGGCGTCCTCCTCGTCTGTGCCTCCGATCTCTCCTATCAAGACGATCTTTTCTGTCTGGGGGTCTTCTTCGAACATGCGCAGGGTGTCGATGAAATCGGTCCCGTTGATAGGGTCGCCCCCGATACCCACACAGGTGCTGACGCCGATATCCAGGTTTTTGAGGGCGAAAAGCACCTCATAGGTCAACGTGCCAGATCTGGAGACGACACCCACGTTCCCGGGGATGGCGATGTTGCCGGGGATAATGCCCACCTTTGCTTCCCCGGGGGTGAGGATGCCAGGACAGTTTGGACCCACCAGGCGTACGTTCCTTTGATCCAGATAATAACGGACGCGCATCATGTCCTGGACGGGGACGCCTTCTGTGATGCATACGATCGTTTCCATGCCGGCATCCGCGGCTTCCAACATGGCATCCGCCGCAAAGGGGGCGGGGACGAAGATCACAGACGTGTTGGCCCCAGTGGCTTTTTTGGCGATCTTCACGGAATCGAAAACGGGGATTTTCCCGTCCAGCACCCATTCTCCCCCTTTACCGGGCGTCACGCCAGAGACGACTTCTGTGCCGTAGGCAACTATCTTTTCCGTATGAAATAATCCCTCTTCGCCGGTAATCCCTTGGACTAATAATCGGGTGTCTTTATCAACTAGAATACTCATGCTTGGTCTCCACTTGCCTTGTGAGGTATGAACTACGCTTTTGCTGCCGCGACCGCTTTTTTGGCGGCTTCGGCCAGCGTATCCGCTGTTTCCATCTCCGCATCTTCGAGCATTTCTCGGCCCTCTTGTGCGTTGGTGCCCACCAGGCGGACGATCATGGGGACCTCCGTTTCCACTTCCTGGAGGGCGTCGAGGATGCCCTTGGCGACCAAATCGCAGCGGGTGATGCCCCCAAAGATGTTAAATAAAACGGCTTTCACGCTATGGTCGGAGAGGATGATCCGCAGCGCTGCGGCCACTTTTTCTGCGCTGGCCCCACCCCCAATATCCAGGAAATTGGCGGGTTCGCCCCCGAATAATTTGATGATGTCCATGGTGGTCATCGCTAAGCCTGCCCCGTTGACCATACAACCGATATCACCATCCAGCTTGATGTAGGAGAGACCGTGCTTCCTGGCTTCAATTTCCGATTCAGCTTCCACATCTAAGTCGCGGTATTCTTCAAGATCGGGATGGCGGAAAAGGGCATTATCGTCGATGACCATTTTCCCATCCACGGCAAGCAGTTTCTGAGTCGTGGTGATCACCAAAGGGTTGATTTCTGCCAGGGTGGCATCGTTCTCGACATACACGTTCCACAAGCCATGGGCGATCTTCCCAAAATCCCGCCACAGCTCCCGCGAGAGATCGATGCCCGCCGCCAAATCCCGGGCCTGGTAATTCTGAAGTCCCATCACGGGATCGATATGGCATTGGATGATTTTCTCGGGGCTCCTTTCTGCAACCTCCTCAATGTTGACCCCACCCTCAGCGGAAGCCATCATGACCGGTTTTCGGGCAGCCCGATCGTTTGTCACCCCCAGGTACAGTTCATCTTGGATGTCCACTGCCCGGTCAATCAAGACTTTCCGAACCGGCAGACCCTTTATCTCCATGTTCAATATGTCTTGGGCATGCTTACGGGCTTCTTCCGGTGTATCCGCTAATCGGATCCCCCCCGCTTTGCCCCTTCCCCCTACCAGGACCTGCGACTTAACAATGCTGCGGCCACCGATTTCTTCTGCAATCTGCTCCGCTTCGCTGGGGGTGGCCGCTACCTTTCCATCTGGGATGGGAATGCCGTATTCGGCAAATATTCGTTTTGAGATGTACTCGTGAAGTTTCATAAAACCGTCTTCTCCTACAGCGGTACACAAATTATCCTCAAATTTTGCGCAAGCATTATACCATGGGAGATCACAAGGAGTATTTGAGGTTTTTTGGGTGTATCGTTTTTCTCAGCGGGTGGATACCCGAGGCGGGTGCTGATTCAGAGTCGTTCCCTAAAAAAAACTCCCTGCTTGCATAGGGCAGGGAGTTTTTGGATTCAAGCGAGGATGGAGATGAACTTCATTCAGCGGGGGGGATGAAATACAGCACCCGATTGTTCTTGGTGTCGCTGACCCACAGGCCGCCTTCTGGATCGGCAGCCAACCCCGTGGGCAGGTTGAACTGGTTTTCACCAGTCCCAAACGTACCCCAGTAATATTGGAATTCACCCTGGGTGGAGAAAACCAAAACCCTCGATCCTTCTGGATCGCTGATGTATACTTGATCACCGGCCACTGACAAGTACGGTTTGTTATCCAGGGATTGTCCATACCAGCCGTCGATATCCCATTCTCTCAAGTACACTCGGGCGATGCCGTTCTCATCCTTTCCAAAGACTTGGACACGCTGGTTCCAGGTGTCGGCGACATATAGATTCCCATCCTCATCCAGGGCAAGGCCCACCGGTTCGTCTAATTGACCTTCTCCCAGACCCGCTCCCCCGAATTCTTGGAGGAATTCTCCTTCCTCATTGAAGATGGCAACCCGCTTGTTGCCGGTGTCGGTGACGTACACATGTCCGGCCTTGTCAACAGCTACATCCCTTGGTCCCCAGAAAGAACTTGGGGATTCCTGCTGTCCGAACTGGCCCCAACTGAGGAGGAGGTCGCCTTCCGGAGAGAATTTTTGGACGCGATGATTCCATGTGTCAGCCACGTACACGTTTCCTTCCGGTCCCACCGTGATCCCCCAGGGTTCGTTGAAAGTGACCGATCCCTCAGATTCCCCCTCTGCACCGCTGAAACTTCCCCATGTATGGAGGACTTCTCCTTCCGGAGAAAGGTGGAGCACCCGGTGGTTATTGGTGTCCGCGATGAAAATGGTGCCGTCCTGTGCAGCAGCCACATTTCTCGGCATGTTGAGACTTAATTGGCCGATAACCCGCTCTGGAGCGAGTGTTTTTTCCTTTCCTTCATAAGGATCAGCAATGATTTCGCTGATTTCTTGCTCCGTAAATCCGTAATTCCAGACCTTGGCAGCGATGTCCTTGCGGACATATAAGCGCATCTCGTCAGCCGGGCTCCAGTTTGCCAGGCTCATATCCCTATCCTTAATCTTGCCGTATTTTGTGTAATCGCGATTGAGCCAAATTTGGAAGATCGCTTCCCGCATGGCGGGATCTGTGATCGCGTTCTTGATCCGTTCCCAGGTTAGATTGTAATAATCTTGATTGGGCCACACGATGCGGTTGTACTCAAATTTATAGTAGGCTTTCCCTACCACGGGTTCAATTTTGCCGTAGTTATCATCACCAACCAGGATCACGGGGGACTCTCGCTGCTCCCGGGTGGGATTTTCGCCGTAATAATCCTGATTGGTGTAATTTCTAAGATACCACCAGTAGGGGTAGGTGGTCTCGTTATCGAACGAGACTCTGATGGCCAATCCGTCGCTGATCCGGCGGGATATTTCTTCAATCTGGTTCAGGGCCACTTTCACCCCCCGGGCGCTGTGAGCGTAAACCAGATATTCCTCAGGACTGTCGTAATTTATATACGAAGCTTGGACAGACGTGTGCGTGGTCAGAAGGACGAGGATGAGGAGAAATGATAAGCTCAACGTGATTAGGAACTGTTTCATCTTCCAATTTCTGAGCAGGTATGAGATACCAACCGCGCTGCCCACCGTGAATATCAACGTGGTCAGGAAAGTCCCTGTTTGCCTGAGTTGGTGTAACTCTTGACCTTGGAAGGGCAGACGATTGGAAAGCAGGGTGCCCATAGTCCCGCTCAAGCTGATAATCAAGATCAGGCTTAATACAGCGATCAGCCAGCCTTGTTTTTCCTTGAAAGCAGAGAAGTCAAATAGGGAGACCATCTTTTGGAAGCCCCATCCGGCAAGGAGGATCATGGGCCAGGCGATGTGCACGGTGAGCCAAGGCATTTTCTCACCAGCAATGGGGTAGGCGATGAGGCTGGTCAGGACCCAAAAGCTGAGCGTGGCGAAAACGGGTGCCTGGAGCGGTTGTTCTTCCTCCTCCTCCTCCACCACATCCGCTTTCTCCCCCGGGATTTCAGCCTGCTGTGGTCCGGAGAAGAAGGATTTCAGTCGCTTGATCCCGGTTCCGATGATGGTCGCCAAAGCCCCCAAAGCGGGGAGGTATTCATAGATGGGGATTTGAATCAGCCAGTAGTAATACCAGGGCTGGCTGCCGCGTTCCACTCCCTGTTGTTCCAACCAATACCCTAACGAACCCACCAATCCGGTGAAAAACCCCGACCCGTTGGTAAACACTGTGGTGTAAAGCACGGTGAAAGGAATGTAGAATATCCCCATGCAGGTCAGCCAGACCCGCGGATTCCACGCCAAACCGATGGCAGCAGCGATCAAGGTAAGAAGGACGATGAAGCCCCCGGTTTGTAACATACCTATGCTGCTGTAATCCAGAGGGTTCCAACCGACCATGAGGACGGGGAAGGGGGCTAATTGGGGGAGGACCAGAGTGCCTAATAGCAACATTGCACTGAATGACGGGAGTTCCTTTATTTTTTTCCAGGTGTACCCGCGGATGGCGAAGAATAGGGCGGCCAACAGGGAAAGTCCGCTTATTCCCAGAGAAAACAAGGCACCCAGGGGCATGGTCCCGGCCCCTTCTTCCCCTTCTGGAAGGGGAGGGGTGGCGGATTTAATGGCAAAACCAATGGTGAGGAATAGGGCAGCGAAAATCAATGCGCTCAAGAACAAATTCCGCAGCTGAGGAAGGGACCATTTCCTGTTTGAAATGCGGAACACGAAAATTAACCCCAATAAGATCATGGCTTGTGCGGTGTATATGAAGGCCGTCTCTTTGGCCGTGAAATGGAGCATGGTCGCCGCAGTTAACCAATACAAAAATCGCGGGGATTTTGTTTCCAGGTAACGGAGGATGGACCACACCGTTACCACGCCGAAAAGGGCGACGTAGGCTTCATTCCTGACGTACCGGCTGTAATAGAGCATGAAAGGGGAAATCAAGGTCATCAGGGAAGCGGCCAATGTTCCCCACCGCCCAAGGTAACGGCGATATTTCCACAAGAACGCGATGGTAGCCACACCTGCGAGGATGGTAGGGATGCGGGCGGTAAAATCACTCGCTCCAAATATGAAATAGATCAGGGCGAGGAGATGGAATTGCAGGGGTCCATGGGTGATGGGGTCGTGCGAATATCCCCAGCCTTTAAACAAGCGCCAGGAGTAATAGACGTGCGAAGTCTCGTCGTGGCTTATGACCCGCGCGCCGACATTATAGAAACGAGAGAGGATGGCCACGACCAGGATGAGGCCAAAGATCAAGCTTTCCCAGGAAATAGCCAGGTTAGTGAATACTGGTCTGTCAAGCCAATGGGATCTCTCGTGGGTTGTTTCTTTTTCCATGGTGAATTCTCCCTCCCTCAAATTATCCCTTTAATGCTTCAATTTCGTCATCGGTGAGGTGGCGCCACTCTCCAGGTTGGAGATCACCCAGGTTGAGACTGGCGATCCGGACGCGGATGATGCGTTCCACCGGTAAGTCGCTTTGGTCCCCCATGCGACGAATTTGTCTCTTTTTCCCCTCTCGAAGGGTGACGCGCAGCCAGGTTCTTTTTCCCTTTTTGGATTCGACTTCCACCTCAGCGGGTAATGTCTGCTCCCCGTTTTCCAGACGAACGCCGTTTCGCCACGCAGAGAGCTGTCCCGGCGTGGGGTGCTTGGCGACCAGGACCCGGTATTCCTTCTCATGTTCGTACCGCGGGTGGGTGAGTCGATTGGTGAGTTTGCCGTCGTTTGTCATCAGGATGAGCCCCTCACTGTCCACATCCAGACGACCCACGGGATACAGCCGACCGGGGACCTGAACCAACTCTCGAACCGTGGATCGGGTGTCCTTGGTTTTGACCGTGGAAAGCACACCGGGCGGTTTGTGCAGGGCGATATATTGAAACGGTTCCGGCTTAGGAATCGGTTTTCCGTCCACTGTGATGGTGTCCATTTCCCGATTTGCCTTGCTGCCCAAAGTGGCAATTTGACCGTTGACCCTCACTCGCTCATCCTCGATCAGTTCCTCACAGGTGCGCCGTGATCCGTAACCCGAACGAGCTAATACTTTCTGGAGTCTTTTTTTCATAAGACGATTTGAAAAATGTTTTGAGCTGAATGGCCTTGCTGTCGTTGGTTAATTTTTAAGTACTTTGGGATCCCTGAGTTCTCCGCTTTCCAGATTTTCGATCTCCAGGGGAGGTAATTCGTCAAAGGACGATAACCCAAAATATTTCAAAAATTCCGTGGTCGCGCTGTAGAGGATCGGCCTTCCTGGTCCTTCTGCGCGGCCCACTTCCTCGATCAAACCTTCACTGAGCAGGGTGCGAAGGACGCTGTCGCTGTTTACACCCCGGATGGCGTCGATTTGAGGCCGGGTAACCGGCTGCTGGTAGGCGACGATGGATAAGGTTTCCAGCGCTGCTTGGCTGAGCGTGTAAGTCGTCTCGATCTCCAGGAAATGTTCGACAAGGTGGGCCGCTTCAGGTGCGGTGGTGAGTTGAACGGCCCCATTGTGGTGCTGCAAACGGATTCCCCGCCCCTGATACTTGCTCTCTAACTTGTCTAGACAATTTTTGATCTTGTGGGTGGATACATCGAGGATCGACCCTAGCTGGTAGGGCGTGATGGGTTCCGGAGAGACAAACAACAGCGCTTCCACTTTCGCGGTCAGGTCGAGTTTGTTATTTGTTTCTGTGGGGGGTGAATTCTTATCTGACATGCTATAATTTGAGTTCAGACAGCTTCTCAACATGTTCTCCGTTTCTCCCCATATTGGAAAAACGGACGGGTTTTCACTAGGATGAGATTATACCATTATTATAAAGTCATTATTTTCATTTTCGTTCTCGCCCTTTTAGGCGCTGGATGCATCCCCTCTCCGGTTTCTCCTCCCCAAAAAGAGATCAATGTCGAGATCATCGCCGACCAGGAGATGTACACGCTTACCGTCCCTGCAGGCAGCACAGTGAGTGATGTTCTCCAGGCAGCGGATTTGACCCTGGAGGGCAAAGATCGTGTCGAACCATCCCCCTCCACGGTGCTGGAGGAAAACAGTACGCTGCGTGTGATCCGGGTGGTGGAGGAATATGAGACCGAAGAACAGGTGATGCCATATCAAGTTATCCGACAATCCAGCGAAAGCCTCCCAGAGGGTGAGGAGCAGCTCCTGCAGGCTGGGAAAAATGGGCTGCGTAAGGTAACCTACGTTCGGGTCATCGAAAATGGTGAGGAAGTCGCTTACGAGGAAGTGAACAGCGTCGTTGTTGAGGAACCCGTGGATGAGATCGTCCTGGTTGGGGTGCAGTCCTCCGTCTCCCCTGTGACCATTCCGGGGAGGCTGGTTTACCTTTCGGATGGTAATGCCTGGATGATGGAAAAATCGACTGCGAATCGGACGCTGATCGTGGCCACGGGAGACCTGGACGGGAGGGTTTTTTCCTTATCAGAGGATGGGAAGTGGCTCCTTTTCACCCGCCAGGATGATGAGGACGAAGAGACCATCAATTCTCTTTGGGCAGTGGACATTTCCGGTGAGGAAGAACTCGTGGACCTGGGGGTTGAAAATATCATTCACTTTGGGGCGTGGACTCCCGGACCGCAAAGGGGGATTGCCTACTCAACCGTTGAACCGCGGGTTTCTTCACCGGGGTGGCAGGCCAATAACGATTTGATCCTCACAAATCTAGCTCCCGACAATTTCACAGGCAGCGAGACATTGGTGGAAACGAACTACGGTGGTGTATACGGTTGGTGGGGTACAGATTTCACCTCCACCCCTACTGGTGAGAGATTTGTTTTTTCCAGCCCAGACCGGGTGGGCACCATTGAGAGGTCATCGGGAGAAAAGAAGATGCTGATGGATATCCTCCCTTACAAAACCCGGGGAGACTGGGCCTGGATGCCGGGTATTGGGATGGGGAGCAACGGGCGTATTCTGTATACAGTGGATCATGTCCCTCTGGAAGGGGCAGGAGCGGGGGAGGAATCCCCCCTCTTCAACCTGGTTGCCGTACCTTTGGATGGAGGGGAGGTGATGACTCTGGCCCGGGAGGTGGGCATGTTTGCCTACCCCAAAACATCGCCTTTGTTGGAAAGCGCGGTGAGCGAATCTGATTACCAGGTCGTGTATCTGCAAGCCATTTTTCCCCAACAAAGTTCGACCAGCAGTTACCGGGTCACCCTCATGGATCGGGATGGTTCCAACAAAGAAGTCCTCTTCCCGGCCCTGGAAGATGCGGGTTTGGAACCGAGTAAGGGCTGGGGCGTGTGGGCGCCGGAAATGTTGGAGGGAGAAAACAGCTATTTACTGGCAGTGCTTTACCAGGGAAATATCTGGGTGGTGAACACGGAGACGGGTCAATTCTGGCCGGCAACAGGGGATGGACGTGTGCAGCGCATGGATTGGAAATGAATCCATCTGCTGGGTAATGAAGTATAAGCTATTTTTCACATGCTGTGGAAAGGGATGATCTGATGAGAATTCTGGTAACAGGGGCTGCGGGATTTCTTGGATCCCATTTATGTGATCGCTTGATCGCTGAAGGCCATCAAGTGATTGGGATGGATAACTTTATCACCGGTAGGCAAGAGAATCTGGCCCATTTGGCAGGTGAGGAAGGTTTTTCTTTCATCCGCCATGATGTTTCCCAGTTTATTTTTGTGCCCGGAGAGGAGTTGGACGCGGTGCTCCATTTTGCATCTCCCGCCAGCCCTAACCCAAACTCGCCTTATGGGTACGTCAACCTTCCTATTCAAACCATGAAAGCGGGTGCCTTGGGGACGCACAACACCTTAGGGGTAGCCAGAGCGTTTGGGGCCAGGTTCATGCTGGCATCGACCAGCGAAATCTATGGGGATCCCAAGGTTCATCCCCAAAGTGAGGAATATTGGGGACATGTCAACCCCATTGGCGAGCGATCAGTTTACGATGAAGCGAAGCGGTTTGCGGAAGCGCTCACCCTTGCCTACCACCGCTATCACGGGATTGATACCCGCATTGTACGCATTTTCAATACTTATGGACCCCGCATGCGGCTGGATGACGGGAGAGTGGTGCCGAATTTCATCAAGCAGGCCTTGGGGAGTAAACCCCTCACCGTATACGGCGACGGCACGCAGACTCGGAGTTTCTGCTTTGTCGATGATCTCATCGAAGGTATTTACCGCTTGCTGTTAGCGGATGAGACCCGGCCGGTGAACATCGGCAACCCGGATGAAATCAGCATCCTGGGCTTGGCGGAGATGATCAATGAGATCCTGGATAATCCGGCGGGGGTGACCATGTTCCCTGATAAACGGGGCGAAGGGGATCCAGAGCAAAGGCGGCCGGATATCAGCCGGTCGCGGGAGGTCCTGGATTGGGAACCCCGAATCAGCCTGGAAGAGGGGTTGAAAAAGACCCTTCCTTACTTCAAAGAGAACCTATAGAGTGGACATGGCCTTTTCCAGCATTGTTACCGACCAGAAAGAGCGGACGCGGTTTTTGCGCTTTTCAGTGGTGGGCGCGATTGGCGCTGTGGTGGATTTCAGCACGTTTCATCTTCTGGAAAGCATCGTTGGGGTAAAAGCGGTCTGGGCCAGCGTGTTCTCCTTCACAGCGGCTATCATCAGCAATTTCATTTGGAATCGGTTTTGGACATATCCAGATTCGCGATCCAAACCCATTTATCACCAACTGGTGGCCTTTTTCATTGTCAACATCATCGGTTTGGGCATCCGCACTCCGATTTTTGTCCTCCTGGAATCGCCTTTGCGGGATCTCTTTGCCCGTTTTGGGTTCCTTCCCTTGGGATTGATCACCGCGGACCGCTTGGGGTACACCTTCGCGCTGGGTGTGGCGGTGGTGGTGGTCATGTTCTGGAATTTCTTCGTCAACCGATATTGGACGTATAACGACGTGGAGTGACGTTTTTTTCAGGTTTGTTGTCCAATAGACTTCCGAGGTTTTTTGGAAACCTCGGAAGTCTTTTTCGTTTTGATCGAGCCGACGTCCCCGGCGGTGGAACGCCTTTATAGGTATGCCTTTTCAAAGCGGTCCAGCACCTGGCGCAAATGGGGCGTTAGGCGTTCCCGGGCATTCTGGACGATCGATTGTGGGATTTCCCCATAAAAGGCCTGGGCGATGCCGCCCGCAATGCAGGCCAGTGTATCGCTGTCCCCGCCTAAGGAGACTGCCAGGCGGACTGCGTCCTCGTAACCTTCGGAATCCAGAAAGGCCACAATCGCCTCCGGGACGGAACCTTGGCAGGAGACATCGAAGGAGTAGGTAGGCCGAATACCCGCCACGATGCGGTCCAGATCATACCCGAATCGACCGCTGATCTCCCCCCTGATGGATTCCTTATCTTCCCCTTTTCTGGCTAAAAAAACAGCGAGGGCGGTCGCCTGGGCCCCCTTGATCCCCTCGGGGTGATTGTGGGAGACTTGCGCGGTTTTTTCCGCTTCTCGGAGCACGCTCTCTTGCTCATTAAACGCGAACCCCACCGGGCTGACCCGCATGGCGGACCCATTCCCCCAGCTGTTGTAGGGTCTGACTTCCTCCTCGAAAATCCATTGGTAAAAGTGCCCACCGTAGCCTGCACGGGGGTTTTGGCGTCCAAAATCCTTCAGAGTCTGACCGTATTCTTGATCTTCCAGGATGGCGTGGGCGATCGCCAGCGTGAGGACGGTGTCATCCGTGAAGCGGGATCCCTCCTGGAAGAGAGGGAAATCCGGGGTTTTGATGGGCCTGCCCTCGTAAACCGAACCGATGATATCCCCTGCGATAGCGCCGAGCATAGTTGACTCCTCAGCATGTTATTTTTATCTTGACTTGGTTGATTCTGGATCATGCTTTTCGTTTCATTGTAATATGAATACTGGGGGGGTAGCTGAAATGATAGGATGGGCATCTTGGATTTTTTTGGTGAACGGAATCGTCCAATCATATGTGGGTGAGAAATCATCCCTTATGAAACGCCCCTTTGAGTATAATAAAGGAGAGATATTCCCAAGGTAAATAATATGGACGAAAAAAGAGATGAAAATCAACAGGAGAATGAACCTGAGTTGATCACCGAAGTGGGGTCTCTGCAGGAACTTTTGCAGCGGGCTTCGGGTATGTCTGCCTTGTCAGATACGGAACTAGAGGACGCGGGCATTGCCGAGAACATCCCCTTTCCGTTCTTGGCCATGGTGGATCAGACGGAGATGAAGCTGGCCTTGCTGCTCTCCCTGATCAACCCCAATTTGGGGGGCGTGCTGCTGGTCGGGCCGCGGGGGACGGGGAAGACAACGGCAGTGAGGAGCCTGATTGATCTCTTGCCGAGAACCAAACGCAGTCTGTGTTTTTACGGCTGCATGGAAGAGGATGTCGAAGCGGGAGGGATGGACGCGGTCTGCCCGGATTGTGCCGAGAAATATGGGCACGGGGAGCCGCTCTCGAAGCTGGAAAAGGTCCGTCTTGTGGAGCTGCCTCTCAATTCCACCATGGAGGATGTGGTGGGAGGGCTGGATCCGCGTGCGGAGCTGCACGAGCGGATGCGCCTGAAGCGGGGGATACTGTCGCGGGCAGACCGCAATTTGCTCTATGTGGATGAAGTGAATATGCTTTCCGATCAGGTGGTGGATGCCATCCTGGACGCGGCAGCCCAGGGGCAGTACACTGTGCGCCGGGGGGCCATGTCCGCTACTTATCGATCCGATTTCACGCTGATTGGCTCCATGAATCCGGAAGAAGGTCGGCTGCGCCCACAAATCATGGACCGCTTTGGGTTACGGGTCGTCGTGGAGGGTCTGACGGAGAAAGAGGATCGCCTGAGCGCGTATCAACGTTCCCGTGCCTACCAGGTGAATAAACGGGGGTTTTGGGGACGGTATTGGGAAGAAACGCGCTTGCTGCGAGACGAAATTCAAGCTTGCCGCGATGCCCTGCACGAAGTCGAACTGCCCAAAGAGATCGCCCAGACGGGTTTGGATTTAATTGAGGAGTTGGAAATCGATTCCCTGCGGGCGGAAATCACCCTTTTTGAAGCTGCGCGGGCCCATGCGATCGCAGATACCCGGAGAGAGGTCACCTTGGAAGACATCCGCACGGTGGCCCCCATGGCTTTGCGTCTCCGGCAGTCTCCCTTTATCGAGGATTACCTCCATGATCAAAACAGCGAGACGAAGATGGTCATGAATACCCTGGAAGGTTTGGTCTCTGACTCTGGGAATGGAGAGTGAGCGAGGAAGGAGCCTATGGGCGAATTGAGCGTCATCGGCGGGAAAGCGGGGGGATTTAACCTCAAATCCGTGCCGGGAAATATCACCCGGCCGATCATGGCCAAGGTCAAAAAGGCTGTTTTTGATATCGCCACCCCCTATGTATACGATTCTTCCTGGCTGGATTGTTTTGCGGGAACGGGCAGTGTGGGCATCGAAGCCCTGAGCCGGGGGGCGAGTTTTGTGCGTTTTGTGGATATCCATCCTGCAGCGGTCCAAACCATTCATGAAAATCTGGAACATACAGGATTAGAAGAGGGGGCACAAGTCTGGCATGCCAATGTGTTCCAGGTTTTGGAAAGGGAACCCGACCGGCGATTTGATTTCATCTATATCGCTCCCCCTCAATATGAGCGTTTGTGGATCAAGACCTTGGAGGTCTTGGACAGAAACACTGGTTGGATGTATTACGACACCTGGGTGTTTACACAAATAGATCCCGTCGAGTATGAATCCCTGTCTTTGGATAACTTAAAACTATTTGACCGGCGGGAGTACGGCAGTACAGCGTTGGTGCTCTTCATCCCCAATTTTGAACAAAGGGAAAAGGAAAAATAAACCTCATGGATTTGAGGTAGGGGGTGGGAAGGGGTCTGTAAAGCGGACCACCAGATTCTGTTCCTCATTGTAATGATACTGGGCTGAAAATGGCGGGTCCCCTTTTTTCATTTCCAGCACTTTGGGGAGCAGGACAGGTATATCCTCCACTAAGGGCAGAGAGGATAGCTCCTCCTTCGGCACCCATTCTAGACGCCCTTCCCCGGACGGAGAGAGGGTTCCGCCTTGGTATTCTCCTTTGAAAACGTACAATCCTACCCCTATGTCCTGCCCCGTGTCGATGGTTACCGTTCCCACCAAACGCAGGGGCTGGTCCTCAAGCCCTGTCTCCTCTTTTAACTCCCGCCGGGCAGCGGACAGCACATCCTCCCCGGGTTCAATGTGTCCCCCCACGCCATTGAATCGGTCAGCCCAGATTCGTTTCTGGGGATCCCCGCGGAGAAGCAGAATGGAATCCCCGCGCGTGATGAAAATCAACGTGCGGGGAATGAGTGTGTAACGATCTCCACTGATGCCCTGGTCGGATACTGGCATGTTTATTAATCAGCCAAATCGGAGGTGTCTTCCGGTTCCATCCCCCCCAAGAAGTAACCTTTGATGTCAGGCTTGACTTTGATTGGGGTGATCTCCGCGTCGACATACTGTTGTGTATCTGCGATACTCAGGCAACGGAATAAATTCCGGAATTGGGTTTCCCAGGCAGAAGCGATGTCTTCGATTTTCTGTGTGGGCAATCCCCAAATTTCCGCCTTGTAGGGGCCCAAAGCGCGTTTCCTGTTTTTGTAATAGAACTGATCGTCCGTTTGGCCCTCTTTCCTGTAATCTGCGAAATGCTCATCCAGATGGTTGTAGATTTCCGCCACCAGGTCTTCCGGAAGGTGGTCGAACATGATGTTTTGGAAATTGGTCGCCAGGTGGACTTCCAAGGCTTCGGATTCAACGAACTTATTGAACGCGCTCTCCGGCAATGTGGAGGCGCCGTGTTGGACTGCGCCGCCCAATCCATAGCTGTCTCTGGCTACCTGGCTGAGATGCTGGAGGGTGTCGAAATCAACGGACACTTCTTTGATGCTCCCATCGGGAAGGACCACGCCGCCGTGGGAAGTCCCCGTTTGAATGCTGATCTTGCTCAATCCGGTTGCTCCCGGGTAATCCTCTGCTAAAGCGGCGTTGTAGCCATCCAGGAAGGCGCGCAGTTCCTCTTCAGTGGAATTGCGACCGCCGACTTCCCCGATTTCACCGCCGATGGACACGGTGACGTCCACCGGTTCTCGTTCGCGGATGAAGTTTGTGAACAAAGCCGTCATTTCGATGTTTTGCGTTTGTTGTTCAGGGACGGTGTCCTTGCTCAAGTCTACCAGCGTGGAAGCGTCGATGTCGATGTTGAAGAAACCGGCCTGAAGGGCTTCTGCGGTCAATTCCCGGACGGTATCCAGCTCACCCTCTGGGTCCTTGGCGTATCGGGCATTGGATACCTGGTAGTGATCCCCCTGCAGAAAGACCGGTCCTGTGTAGTTTTCAGCGATCGCTGCCCCGAGAATATTGGCAGCGTATTCCGAAGGGCGCTGGTCTGTATACCCGGTTTCAGAGCGGGCGATTTCGAAAATGAACGCCCCCGCATCGATTTCCTGGACGATGCGGAATATGACCCTTGCAGCATAAAACGTTAACGAACGCAAATTGATAGCCGGCGTGGTGAACGTATTGGGGACATCTCCGCGGCCGCGGGCGATGTACAAATCATGGATGGAGCTGGGGATGATGTCCAGCGCTTGGGCGATTCTGCGAATCAAGAACCGGGCCAGGTAGTTTCGTTCCTCGTCATCTGCTAACACCGCTTCTCTCACCAACCGTTCGATATGTTGCCGTACCTTTTGGTGGTCTTTTATCGTGATCCGATTGTCCTTGAGAACTACACTTCCATCTAAAAGCTCTATGAGTTGAATTTGCTTCTCGGAAACCATGCTTACTCCTCTGTATTCACTTGTGGTGAATCTAATCAATGAAACCTGTATAGCATTATAAACGGTCTGTGAGGGATCGCAAGCCAGAAAGGTTTGTTCCCTGCAAAGGTGAGGTTAAGGAGGCTTCCCATACAAATTCAGCTCCCAGTTTCGTGATCCAAATCCATTACCAGATTTCATCATTTGGTTCATGATTACGGGATCATTTCCCGGTTTATGAAGTGGAAAGAGGGGCTTTACTCCCAGTTTCCATTTCCCAATTGGCGGTGAAAACACCTCTGGGTGATTGTATTTTTGCTTGCACAAGGTATAATATGGGGGATAAGCTTATGATCTTTACCCAGGAGGAGGATCAGAATGAGCGATTATCGAGAGGAAATCGAGTCCCAACGGGGCGGACTGAAGCGACTTCTCAGCAAAGTCCCGGGTTTTCGAGGGTATATTGAACACGAAGACCGGCGGACAGCTGACAAGATCATGCGAGAAACAGTTGCTGACCGCTACAATGAACTCCTGGATTGGCTTTTTGCAATCCAGCGCGAGTTTGTTGATCAAGGAATGCTCGAGATCCAGGATGATTTAGAATCTGTGGGCGTTAAATTGCGTACGTTCATAGACCGCATTCGACGAGCTACCTACGGCTACTCGAGTTTCTTTTCCGCAATAAAGATCGACCCCGAGCGGCTGGACGAGTTGTATGAGTACGACAATGCTTTATTGGATGGCGTGGCAAAGTTCGAAGAGATTCTAGAAGGGTTGGAAAGCGCGGAAGAGGAAGAGGAGATATACCGGAGGATCAAGGAGCTGGACAAGCTGGCTCGGAAAGCAGTTCAATGGGCTGATCGCCGAAAAGAAGTCATCGTGAGGGACAGCGATGAGGAAGAAGATCACACATAGGAGTTTGAGATATGGCCAGGATTTTTGATGTCATTGAGTATCCAAATGAGATGAAGGATGAGCTCATTCATCGCTTCCCAGAAGGGAAGTCAGGTGATTTCCGCATTGGATCCCAGGTGATTGTCCGGGAGTCACAAACCGCCGTCTTTTTCCGGGATGGTAAAGCGTTAGATACCTTTGGGCCTGGTCGACACACAATCACCACTGCCAACATCCCTCTCTTGATCGGTCTCGTTGAAAAGGCGTTTTCGGACCAAACCCCTTTTACCGCTGAAGTGTACTTCGTCTCCCGGAGGGAATTTCCTGATCAGAAATGGGGCACGCCGCAGCCGATCATCGTCCGCAACCCGGGGATGGGTTTGGGGATCGCTTTATTGAAAGGGTTTGGCACCTATGGGTACCAAATCTCTGACCCGCAACAATTCGTCACCCAGCTTGTGGGCGCTCAAGGCGTGTTCCGCACGGATGACATTGAAGGGCGGCTCCGACATATCCTTTTGACCGTGTTGACAGACCTCTTAGGGGAGACAGCGCGAGAACACGATGTCACCGATTTGACTTCTTTGGTCAATGAATTGAGCGCCAGCGTGCGCGCCAAGGCGGGAGAACAGTTCCAATCCTTGGGATTGGATTTGAAGTCCTTCCTGATTGCCAGCCTCCGCCCCTCGGACAAATCGATTCGCGAGTTGCGCGATATGGGCGTACTGGATACCGAGACTTACACCCGGCTGCAGGCTGCGGACGCGCTGCTGGAAGCCGCTCAAAACCCGAGTGGGGGAGCGGGTTTAACGGCGGGCATCGGCGCGGGGATGGGCGTGGGGAACATCCTCAACCGATCCTTGCAGGATATGGCAGCTGGCGGTGGAGGGGGCGGCGCTGGAGGGCCGAATATCCCGGAGGTCATGACCCCAGCGGAGGCAGCGGAAATCTTGAAGGTTTCCGAAGAGGATGTGATCTCGGCCATCGATACCGGGGAATTGAAAGGCAAGAAGCTTGGAAAGGCGTATCGAATCAGCCGCGAAGCGTTGAAAGCGTTTTTGAATGAATGATAGGTTTCACTATGTTAAAAATGAACAGCCCCAGCGGAAAGCTTGGGCTGTTTTTTTTTATCTCAGATGGCAAACATCAGGCATCCTGTTCCAACACATCCTGCAGCTTACGGACGTCAGTCATGGATAGGGAACGTTCCCCTTTTTCCTCTTTACGGATGAATTTTTTCAACTGCAGGGCATGTAAAGTGGGAGAGGGCGCATTTTCTGCTTCCACATCCATGTCATCGTTGGTGAAAATAAGCGCAGCATGTAAGGGGGGAATTTCAAGTTCCGGTATTTTTTGGAGGTAATTCTGTAATTTCCCTTTTACCGCTGGGATCTCGAGGGATGGCCGCCCGATGCTATCCTGCGCGAAAAACTTCATGTAGATGTTACCCCCTTTGCGGTTCCATTTCTCCTTTTTTTCATTGTAGGTGACTTCCCCCTTTTGATGATATGGGAGTAAGATCCAAACGCCGGCTGGACCGACGAGCAGGTGTTTTACCGGGGTTGTGTAATGATAGAGAGCATAGCGGTCATCCAATCCTTTTAAAGCGTCATCCAGGGCCTGGTCCGGGCGGGAGGGGCTGCCAAATTGATTGGTGTAAAAAATACTGATCTGGGACAGGACAAAACCGAGGATGAGTGCGATGAGAGAATACCATACTTGGGTTTTGTAACGGAAACTGAGGTACATCCCTCCGGCCAGGATAATCAATGACGCGATTCCGGAATATTTCCCGATATTTGCTTTCCGCTTGATCATTTTCTCGTTCTTGACGATTTTCATTTTGAATATCTCTCCTACTGGTGCGAGGACTTGGTCATGTGGCTGGTAAGCTACTCTTGAATCGCAGACTTAAGTGTGGTCAATAAGTCGGATTCAACAGATTGTTTCGCCCGTTTGATCGCGTTGAACAAGGCTATGTCGTCGGATCTTCCATGGGCTACGAAGACCAGCCCGTTCACGCCCAATAAAGGGGCGGCGCCAATTTGACGGGGATCCAGGCGTTCCTTGACGTGATCGAAGGCCGGCATGGATAAAGCTGCTCCCATTTTTGTGCGCAGGCTGCTGGTTAACTCGTCTTTGAGGATGCCTAACAGCAACTGGGACACAGCTTCGCTGGTCTTGATGAGGATGTTCCCGGTGAAACCATCCGATACCACCACGTCAACCTCACCGGCGAACAGTTCCTTCGGTTCCACATTGCCGTAGAAATTCAGGCCGCTGTTTTTGAAGATCGGGAAGGCATCTTTCACCAGTTGATTGCCTTTCCCTTCCTCCTCGCCATTTGACAACAACCCCACCCGGGGGGAACGGATTCCCAGTACCCTCTCTGCGTAGAGGGAACCCATGATCCCAAATTGTAAAAGAAAGAGCGGTTTGCAATCCGCATTCGCGCCGATATCAGCCATGACGATATGGCCCTGCTGGGTGGGGAGCAAAGTGGTCAGTGCCGGGCGTTTGACACCTTTGATCCGTCCCAAACGGAAAAGGGCGTTGACCATAGCGCCGCCCGTATTGCCGGCGGTCACAAAAGCCTGAGCTTCCCCTGATTTGACCAGATCCAAGCCGACTGCCATGGAATTATCCGATTTGCGCCGCGCATTTCTAGCGGGTTTGTCGGTCATCTCTAGGACTTCCGGAGCATGGACGAGTTTAACCCGGGGATTGGGCTCTCTCTCCGCCATCATCGGTTCAAGCATCTCCTTTTGCCCGACCAGGGTTATGGTCAGCCCGAGCGCATCGCTGGCTTGATAAGCAGCTTTAAGCTCTGGTTCAGGATGACGATCGCTTCCCATAGCGTCTAGGACGATATGCATGCGGATGCTCCTTGATAGTTGGCTAGTTTTTGGGTAATCTTGACAATCCTCTGTAGGAGATTATAATACCACTGCTCCCAGCGGGGTAGGAAAAACCCGTGAAGAGCATAAGAAAGACCGAATTTTTGCGCTGGTGCTGGAACTGGCAGACAGGTATGGTTGAGGGCCATATGCCTTCACAGGCGTGCGGGTTCGATTCCCGCCCAGCGCATTACTCGAGCCGCCTCAGGGCGGCTTTTTTTGATGGAAGGGGGCCTTGGTCGTTCCCGCTTGGGGAAGCATTTCGACAATTGAATCGCGGGTGGAGTTTGTTTCCTAATTCTCCCATACCCTTGCTATAATCAAGGAAATGGACTTTTCCTCTCATACCGGAAATGGTCCTCCGTTGAGAAACATGGAGGTAAGGGTCTTGGACAGGTACCTATCTTCTTTCTACGATATCGATGCCCCTCAGGTTGTGGACGCCAATCGCAGGGGGGAAATCACGGATCAGCAAAAAATGATTTTGGCCAACGTGGTCTCCTTCTTTGCTGAATTTAGACGCCGGGGCCCGTGGCTGCTCATCCTTTTTCTGATCCCTTTCGGGTGTTTGTTTTTATCAGCTCTGATGTTGACCTGGAACGTAGCGCAGGAAATCGTGCTGGCATTTGCTGCGGTTGTGGTGGTGTTTTTTTTGGTTTTCTTGATTACAAAATTAGCAAGGTTCTTCACCTGGAGGAAGACGTTCAAAAGGGAATTGGAAGAAGAGTCCATTCGCCATGCTATGGGTGAATTGGTTTTTGGAAAGGACACTTTTGAGGTGGAAGCTTCAGGCCAACGCTTGCGGCTGCCCTATGGAAGCAGGGGAGATTTGGAACCGGGTGTGAGGTATAGGATATATTACTTGCCGGAGTCCAAAGTTGTGCTTTCCGCTGAAGCGTTGGAACCCATAATGGAGGAAAAAGTGACTGAAAGTTTAACCAAAATCCTGGCCGAGGTGAATCAGTTCTCCTTGGAAGCCCTCCCCGATAATCACCGGGGTAAATTACATAGGAGCCAATTGAAGCAGTTCATTCCCAGTATCATTGTCTCCCTGCTGCTGGTATTGATCCCGGTTGGAATTGTCGTTTATCAGGTCATATACCAAAGCTTGTCTCTGGATCTTGGGGACCTGGATACCGGCATGCTGATTTTGGGCGTGGTCTTTCTGGCACTTGTGTTGGTTGGACTGTATCGCTTGGTCTCTTTGCTGTCAGATATGATGGGAGGATGGGTGGAAAGCGTGGAGGGCATAGGTATGAAAAAAGTAGAAGTAAAGGAGGATGCGGAAGGAGATACCTCGACTTACTATTACTATGTTGTGGGGGATATGGAATTTCAGGTGAAAAAGCCGGCTTATCGAGCGTTTGAGGAGCACAGAGAATACCGCGTGTATTACATGCCAAGTTCAAAGCAGATGGTCAATATCGAAGTTTTATGACCATGCCTGCCTTCTGATTCATGAATCCCCCCTTATCTGCTGTTTTGAGTAAGGCTTTCGCCAAATCAAACGTCAGAGAGGAGCGACATCCCTTTCTGGCGCTTTCCTTTGCCCAATAATCCTTTCGGACTGAGAAAGTTACCCCAATGGTTTAAATTGGGCGGTGAAATGGCGCATCAATTCCGGCTGGTAGGTGATCTCGAAACCGAGCAAATCCTCTTTTCTGTCGTTGATCCTTCCCAAAATCTCAGCGACGTAGTCGAGATGGCTTTGCGTATAGGTTCTGCGGGGGAGGGCTAAACGCACCAACTCCATTTCGGGGTAGATCATCTGGCCCGTATCCGGATCGGGGTGAGCAAAAGCCACCGAGCCTAACTCCACTCCCCGGACGCCCCCTTCCAAGTAGAGGGCTACCACCAGCGCTTGCCCCGGGAACTGGGGTTGAGGGATGTGCGGGAGCATTTTCCCTGCGTCAATGTACACGGCATGTCCACCGGGCGGTTCGAGGACGGGGATGTCGTTACCCTTAAGCTTGCCAGCCAGGTAAGCGATTTGTTTCAGACGGTATGCCAGATAATCTTCATCCAAACCTTCTTGTAAGCCAATGGCCATGGCATCTAAATCCCGTCCCGCCAATCCCCCGTAGGTAAGAAATCCTTCCCTCAGAATGAGTTCACTGCCCACTTTTTGGTAGAGGTCCTCGTCATTCATGGCTAAAAATCCACCTATGTTGACCATGCCATCTTTTTTAGCACTCATCGTCGCCCCATCCGCAAGGGAGAAAATCTCTCGAGCGATCGCCAGGGTGCTCTTATCCTCATGCCCTTCTTCTCGCAATTTGATGAAATAGGCGTTCTCCGCGTAGCGGCAGGCGTCAATAAAGAACGGGATCCCGTATTTATGGTAGATTTCGGATACCCCATGAAGGTTTTCCAGAGAAACCGGTTGCCCCCCCCCGGCGTTATTGGTGATGGTGATCATGCCAAAGGGGATGTGTTCCGGGCCCTTCTCTTTGATGAAACCCTCTAGTTTTTCCAGGTCCATATTGCCTTTGAAAGGGTGTTGGGATTCGTTTTGAAAGGCTTCCTCGATGACGAGATTGGTGGGTCGACCACCCCTGGCCCGGATGTTCCCTTCTGTGGTATCAAAATGCATATTGGAAGGAATATATTGGCCTTCTTTTAAAGCCACAGCGCAGAGGATATTCTCTGCAGCCCGCCCTTGATGGGTGGGGACAAAAAAATTAAAACCGAAGATATCATCGATCGCTGCCGAGAGTCGATGGAAGGACTGGGCTCCGGCGTAGGATTCATCCCCCTTCATCATCCCCGCCCACTGGTCCTGGCTCATGGCTCCCGTGCCCGAATCGGTCAATAAATCAATGAATATCTGGTCCGATTTCAAGCCAAAAACGTTGTATCCTGCTCCCTTTAAGGCGCGGGATCGCTCTTCACGGCTGATGAGAGAGATGGGCTCGACCATCTTCATCCGAAACGGTTCTGGTGGGTGGTTCGACATGGGGTCCTCCAAAAAGATTGATGAAAGCTGTATAGGAAGTGTAGCATGTTAGAAAAGTCCGCCCAAGTGATAAAATACAGTTCTCAGGTAGTGTGGGTTTCAAGGGGTAAGGTGGAAAGGTGAGGTAAGGTATGCTGGAGATCAAAAAATTTGTCTTGGGGCCTGTTCAGACCAATACTTACTTAATTGCAGACCGCACCGCGGGTCAGGCCGTGGTGATTGATCCTGCCTGGGATGGTCCTCGGATTGTGAAATCGGCTGAAGATGAGGGGTGGATGATTGAAGCACTCTGGCTCACGCATGCCCATTTTGATCATTTCGGCGGTGTCGCAGGGGTAGTTTCTGGTGTTTCTTCCGAGGTGGGATCCGCTCTCAGCATAGGACTGCATCCCAAGGACATGGACATGTGGGAGAGAAAAGGGGGAGCGCCAATGTTTGGCATGCAGGTGGATCCCGGCCCCCGGCCAAACTTGTTTTTCGAACATGGCCAGGAATTATCCCTGGGTTCTCTGGTTTTTGAAGTTCGCTTCGCCCCTGGGCATACCCCAGGACATGTCATGTTCTACTGTCAGGAGGAGGGTGTTTTGTTCAGCGGAGATGTGATTTTTCATGGGGGCATTGGCAGGACAGATCTTCCTGGGGGGAGTTACCAGAGGTTGATGCAGTCCATCCAGTCTCAGGTTTTAACGCTCCCTGATCCGACCCAGGTGTACAGCGGCCATGGGCCGTCCACGACTGTGGGGCGAGAACGGGAGCGAAATCCCTTTTTGAGGTGAGGGCTCTTTTTTGTATTGGAAAAACCCTCTTGGCGGGATGATGATCGTGCCAAGAGGGCTGATGTCCTTCCGGTTCTCATATTTTTAGGAACTTCAAGCGGTTCGTGTTTATTTCGCGTATTCTACAGAGCGGGTCTCGCGGATGACGGTGACCTTGATTTTGCCCGGGTACTGCATGGTTTCTTCGATGTTCTTGGAGATTTCTCTGGCCAAACGTGTGGCAGCAAGGTCGTCCACTTTTTTGGGTTTGACGAAAATGCGCACCTCGCGTCCGGCTTGGAGGGCATAGGATTTTTTCACTCCGTCGAAGGAATTCGCCACCTCTTCCAAGGCCCGGACCCGTTTCAGGTACTGTTCCAAACTCTCGCGCCGCGCTCCCGGTCGCGCTCCTGAGATGGCATCCGCTGCTTCCACGATCACCGCTTCCACGCTCTGCTGTTCGACTTCGTGGTGGTGGGAGGCGATGGCGTTGACGACAGGTTTGGGAACGCCATAGCGTTCAGCGAACTCCGCCCCTATCTGGGCGTGCGTCCCTTCCACATTATGATCCATGGCCTTCCCCAAATCATGCAAAAGCCCACCAGCCTTGGCAACTTCGATGTTGGCTCCGATTTCGGAAGCCAGAACGGAGGCCAATTGGGCTGTCTCCACCGCGTGGGAAAGCTGATTTTGCCCGTAGGAGGTCCGGAATTTCAAAGCGCCCAGCTTTTTGATGATCTCTGGATGAAGTCCGGGCACGCCGGCTTCGAAAGCGGCCTCTTCTCCGGCTTCGATGATCGCCTTTTCAATGTTTTCTTTCTCCTTCTCGACGATCTGTTCGATATGAGCGGGATGAATCCGACCATCCAGCACGAGCTTTTTCATGGCTTGTTTAGCCACTTCCCGGCGGACGGAGTCAAAGCAAGAAATGGTGACCGCCTCCGGGGTATCATCGACGATCACATCCACCCCGGCAGCTTTTTCGAAGGCGCGTATGTTCCGCCCGTTGCGGCCGATGATCCTTCCTTTCATATCATCGGAGGGGAGGGAGACCGTGGAAGAGGTGACCTCGTCCACATGGTCAGAGGCGACCCGCTGGATGGCATCGGCAATGAGCTTGCGCGCCTTCCGTTCCCCCTCTTCACGGGCCTCGGTTTCAATTTCACGGACGATCCGCGACATGTCGTTCCGCGCCTCCCTTTCCACGCGTTCAAAGAGGATCTCCTGGGCTTCTTCCTTGGTCAGCTGGCCGATGCGCTCCAGTTCCTGAGAGGCCTCTTTGTACATGTTTTTGACCTCGTTCGCTTTTTTATCAAGCGAACTTTGGTGCTTGCTGATGGCATGTTCACGATCCTCGAGTTTCTCCGCGCGTCGGTCCAACTGGTCACTCCGCCGCTGTAATCGTTCTTCGTAGCGGTTGAGTTCCGTCCTTCTCCGGGTCGCTTCCTTTTCAGCCCCCCGGTTGATCTCCAAAGCCTGTTCCTGGGCTTCTTTGATGATCTTGGCGGACTTGGTTTCCGCTTCTCGGAGGATGCGATTGGCTTGATTTTGTTTTTCTTCAGCTTCTTTGGTGATTAAGTAATGTTTTAGAAAGTACCCAATGGCGATTCCTAAAACGAGGGCGCTTACGCCGATAAATATGTAGTTGGTAATCATAGGGTAACCTCGTTTGTTTGATAAACGGCTCTAAAGCCGGATTTTCAATAGTTGATATTTGATCATCCATAAATCATCGTTGGTAGTTATCGATGTATCATTCCCTAATCGTTATTCTCGTCCAATTCATCCCAAACACGTTGGGCGATTTCTTTGCAGATGTGGTATGGAAATCCACGCCTTGATAGATAGCCATATAATTTTTTGTTAAATTCGGGGCGTTCCAGGTCCTTGATCCGCCTCAGCTTCTTTTGGGCAACCTGGTAGGCCATTTCAAAATCGTCGACTTCAGCAATCGCTTCCTCGATCACCTGGGGTGAGACGCCTTTTCGGCGGAGCTCTGAGCGGATGGCCCAACGACTGCGTGGGTGGAAAGCAGCCCGATTCTCCACCCAGGTTTCAGCAAAGGCAAGATCATCCACCAAGCCCCCTTCCTGTAAACGCTGTAATACTTCCGCGATGGCGTGCTTTGGGACGTCATGTTTTTGTAAATTGCGCCGGACTTCTGCGCCGGATCGAGATCGATAGCTGAGGTAATGAAGTGCTCGTTTGTACGCTTTCTCGATTTCATCTTCTGCCTTGAGTTCTTCGATCTCCTTGGGACTGAGCTGCTTTCCGACTTCCAGCCAAGGAGCGACAGCCCGAGCAATGCCAAACGCGAACTCACCGTTGATATAAACGTTCAGCCGCTGGGGATCCTTCTTTTGAGGTTTGAGATCTGTGATCTTTAACATCATACAGCCGTGACTCTGCCCAAAGGCCACGGCTGTAACTTATTCTTATTGATCCCTTAAATACTCAACGATGCTGTCTCGGAATGACGAATATCAGGATGTTATTCAAATCAAACGCCAGTTTACGCCAAATTTCACCTTACTTCGTCAGTTGTGACCAACCGTTTCTTGCTTTTCGAACCCACATACGTGGTTTAGAGATCAATAGTCATTATGCCGCAGCCGCTTCAGGTGTTGGTTGAGGCGGCAGAGATTATTTTGGGACGAGGTCTAGGTCGCTTTCGAGATCAATAAGCGACGGATTGCTTTTTCCAATGCCTGTGCTACCTCTGGCCTGTGAAATAAGAACCCTTCTACCGCTCTTTGACCCTGTCCAAGGTATTGGTTCCCTAACCGGTAATGGGAACCGCGGTTTGTTATTAAGTTTCCTTTCATGCCCAGGGAAAACAATTCCCTTTCCCTGAATATACCCCTATTATACACGATCTCCAGCGTTGTGCGGCGTTTAGAAGGGCCAAATCTATTTTTGTTGACCTCTGCTTGGATCTTAACGCCGGTGATATGTCCCTCTTCTTCCAAATATCTCTTTATTTTTAGCTCAATGCGCAGGGAGGCGTGGAATTTTACGGTCATTCCCCCCGGTGTGGTTTCCGGTGTACCGTAGCCGGGTTTGATCCTGCTTCTCATCTGGTTCGTGCAAACAAGGGTGCCCTGGGATTGGCGGCAGCTCCTCTCGATTTTTCGCAGGTGGGGTGATAGCAATCGATTGAGTTGACCCCAAGTAGGCAAACTCGTGCCATTTCTGATCTCCTCCTCTGATGCGAGGGCAGCAATGGAATCGACGACGATGAGGTCGGCACCTTGAGAATGAAGTAAGGAGTAACACATCTCCAGGGCCTCATTTCCAGTGCGAGGGCGAGCTAAGAGCATGCTTTGATCATCCACGCCGCAGCATACGGCATATTTCGGGTTCAGGCCGTTTTCTATATCCATATAGACACATCTCAATCCCATCTGTTGGGCTTGTGCAGTTATGTGGAGGGCTAGAGTGGATTTACCGGAGGACGGGGGACCATAGATTTCCGTGATTCCACCCCTGGGTATGCCGCCTATACCCAGGGCGATGTCAAGGAGGATGGAACCGGTTGGGATGACATCGGGTGCACTCACAGCGGCTCCTTTTTGATAGATCAGAAAACATGAATCGTGGATTGGGGTGACATGCCTTAGTTTCAGTGTATCCAAATTTGAGGGAGGGAGCAAGAGAAGGTCCCTACCCTCAAAGGGGATGACAAGGTCTGTCGGTTGATGGTAGGATATTAACTCGTGGAGGTAAAACTATGCGTATATGTTTTGTGTGTTTAGGAAATATCGTTCGCAGCCCCTTGGCTGAAAACCTGTTTATCCATTGGGCAGAAGAAATGGGGGTGGATGGAAAATATGAAGTGGATTCAGCGGGCACATCCGCTTATCACGTCGGTGAGGCTCCGGACCCTCGGATGCGGCAGGTCGCTCGCGAGCGAGGTTTGATGTATACGGGGCGCGCCCGTCAATTTCAACACGAAGATTTCGAGCGCTGTGATTTGATTATCGCCATGGATATCGAAAATCGCCAGGTTTTGGAGAAGATGGCTGCCACCCCTGAGCAAAAAGAGAAGATCAGACTGATGCGGGAGTTTGATCCGCAGGGAGGACCCGAAGAACCCGTCCCTGATCCCTATTATGGAGGGACGGAAGGCTTTAAGCACGTTTATGATATCGTGGAGCGTTCGGTCCGGGGGTTATTGGAGGCGTTAGAGGATGGAGAAGAAGTATAACCCTGTCCAGAAATGGTGTGAGGAGCACGGCTATGGGATGGTGGTCTCCATTAAACGGGTTGGCGGGGGATGCATTAATGACGGGGCCATCCTGGAAACGGAAAGCGGCCAATCCTTTTTCGTGAAGACGAATGCCTCAGCTCCTCCGGACATGTTTCCCCGAGAAGCGGAGGGTTTACAGGCGCTGAATGTGGAAGATGGGCCCCATGTACCGCAGGTATATCAAGCGGAAGCAAACTATATCCTCTTAGAAAATCTCCAACCCGCTCCACGAAAGGGAGATTATTGGCCTATTTTTGGGCGCCAATTGGCATCCCTTCACCGTCATACCAGGGATCGTTTCGGGTTCCATCACGATAATTACATCGGCAGTACACCCCAGAAAAACCCCTGGACGGAGGACGGGTATGAATTCTTTGCCCAACACAGGCTGCTTTACCAGGCGCAGTTGGGCCGGGACCGGAACAGGCTGTCGTCAGGGGATGTGAAAAAAATCGCGTATGTGGCCCATCACCTTGAGAAGTGGGTGCCCCAACAGGAGGCTTCCCTGATCCATGGGGATCTGTGGAGCGGCAATGCCACCACGGATCAGGATGGCGCTCCGGCGATCATTGACCCCGCGGCCCATTACGGCTGGGCGGAAGCCGAATTGGCCATGACGAACTTATTCGGGGCCTTTCCGAATCGTTTTTACCAAGCCTATCAGGAAACACGACCGTTGGACCCCGGTTTTCGGGAACGGTTTCCGATTTATAATTTGTATCATTTGTTGAATCATGTCAATTTATTCGGTGGGGGATATCTATCCCAGGTCCGATCTGTATTGGCTAAATATACTTAATGTCGTCCTCCCTCCCTTTTTGTGAAGGGATATACCTCTTCCGTAAACTTGCAAAAGGACGGGAAGGGGGAAGGCAGGTTGCAATCAGAAAGACAAATATTTCCTAAAAGATGTTAACCCATTTCTTATGCCAGCGGGTTAACATGGGATTGAGAGAAGGAGTGAAAGGAGAGAAAAGGTAGATGACCGTTCCATATTGGGTGCAGGACTCCATTTTTTATCAGATATTTCCAGACCGCTTTGCCAACGGCGATCCTGGAAATGACCCCCCCAACGTCCAACCCTGGGGAGCGAAACCGACGATCTGGGGATTCCAAGGGGGCGATTTGAGAGGGGTGATCCAAAAATTTGACTATTTGCTGGATCTGGGAGTCAACGCCCTTTACTTCAACCCGATTTTTCAGGCGACCTCAAACCATCGTTACAATATCAGCGATTATTATCAAATCGACCCAAAACTGGGTGATATGAGCGATTTTCAAGCGCTGCTGGATATCTCCCACCGCAACGGCGTCCGCGTGATCCTGGACGGCGTTTTCAATCACTGCGGGAGAGGGTTCTTCGCATTCAACGATGTTTTGGAGAATCACTCCCACTCCCCTTATATCGACTGGTTCCATCTCAATCATGTCCCCCCCGATGCCTATTCTCCCGGTGATGCAGATGATTATGAAGCTTGGTGGAAGTTCAAGAGCCTGCCCAAATTCAATACCGACAACCCCCAGGTTCGGCAGTACATCTTTGAGATCGCTCAATATTGGATCAAACAGGGAGCAGACGGATGGCGGCTGGATGTGCCCAATGAGATCGATGATGGAGAATTTTGGGCAGAATTCCGCAGGGCGGTCAAATCCGTCAATCAGGATGCTTACTTGGTCGGCGAGATTTGGGATGGGGATCCCCAATGGGTGGGCGATGACCGTTTTGATGGGTTGATGAACTATCCTTTTCGAGAAGCGTTGATTGGGTATTTATCAGAAAGCATCACCGCGAATGCGTTTGGGGAAAAGATCGATCAGTTACTCACCCAATACGATCCAGAAAATGTCAGGGCGATGTACCTTCCCCTAGGCTCTCACGACACACGGCGCTTGGCAACCGTGCTGGAGGGGGAGATCAGGAAAGTGAAGATGGCCCTCCTCTTTCAGTTCGCCTTTCCGGGAGCCCCCGCCATTTACTATGGGGATGAAATCGGTCTGGAGGGTGGAAAAGACCCGGATTGCCGCCAGGCGTTTCCATGGCGAGAGAGCGAATGGGACCTTGCATTAAGGGAGTTAACGAGACGATGTATTGATCTCCGCAAGCGGCATCCGGTTCTCCGGCGGGGATCTTATCACCCATTGCATGCAAACGGGGAAGAGGGCACGTTTGCTTTTGGACGCCGTTTGGGGGAGGAAAGCGTCCTCGTTCTCCTCAACGCCAGCTCGTCCCGTCGACATATTCAATTGGATGTGGGAAAATTGGGGTGGCGGGATGGTCGGGTGATAAAGGACCTTTTCGAGGGCAAGGAGTATAAGGTTTCGGCGGCGGAGCTGATCGTAGATCTCCCATCTTGGAGCGGCACTTGGATGCGCTGAAAAGCCATTTAATACTTTGTTAACGTTTTGTGAAATTTGGAACAATATTTGATGGTACAATAATACGCTTGGAGGAAACGTTATTATTTTGATCATCTTTTGTGTCATTTAGCGAAGTAGGAGGTTTTTTGATGAAGGCAGATCGGAAATGGGTTTATCTGTTCAGTGAAGTGGAAGAGGCTGAAGAACATGTGGGGGGCGATTGGGAAGGCGTGCGCGAGTTGTTAGGTGGCAAGGGAGCAAACTTAGCGGAGATGACCCGGATTGGCATCCCTGTTCCCCCGGGATTTACCGTGACCACGGAAGCTTGTAATGCGTTCCTGGAAGCGGGGGAAACGTTCCCGGAAGGGATGTGGGAGCAAGAGCTGGAAGCCATGAAAGCGGTGGAGAGAGAAACCGGAAAGAAATTTGGGGATCCCAGCAACCCGCTGCTCGTTTCCTCTCGATCCGGGGCTGTGGTTTCTATGCCCGGCATGATGGACACCGTACTCAACATCGGTTTAAACGATGAGACGGCGAAAGGGATGATTGAACTGACGGAGGACCCGCGGTTCGTCTACGATTCCTATCGCCGTCTGGTGCAGATGTTTGGTTCTGTTGTCCTGGGAATTGAAGATGAAGCCTTTGAAGAGGTCCTGGATGAATATAAAGAAGAGAAGGGTGTTGAATTGGACACCGATCTCGAAGTGGATGATTGGAAAGAGATCACCCAGGATTTCAAAGAGATCATTGCGGACAGGGGGATGGCATTCCCGGAGGACCCATATGAACAGCTCCGCATGGCGACAGAAGCGGTTTTCAGCTCCTGGAATGTGAAGCGAGCTGTGGATTACCGGAATGCGACGGGCATTTCCCATGACCTGGGCACAGCCGTCAACGTGATGACCATGGTCTTTGGCAATATGGGTGAGGACTCGGGCACCGGCGTCGCTTTCACCCGGGATCCATCCACCGGGGAAACGGAACTCTGGGGCGAGTATCTGCTCAACGCCCAGGGAGAGGATGTGGTCGCGGGTATTCGCAACGCGGAGGACATCCAGCATCTCGAAGAGGATATGCCCGAGGTTTATGAGGAGTTCCAGGATATCTGCCAAAAGCTGGAGGAGCACTACAAAGAAGTCCAGGACGTCGAGTTCACTATTGAGAACGGCAAATTGTGGATGCTGCAAACCCGGGATGGCAAGCGGACCGCGAAAGCAGCGGTGAAGATCGCAGTGGATTTTGTCAACGAAGGGCTGATTTCGAAAACAGAAGCGGTTTCGCGGATTGAGTCTGATCAGGTGGACACCCTGCTTCACCCGCGTTTCGTGGAGGAAGCCAAACAAGAGGCCATCAAAGAAGGCAGAAGGTTTGCATCGGGTGTTAACGCTTCACCGGGCGCAGCTATTGGCCGGGTGTACTTTGATGCGGACACCGCGGAGAAGAAATCCAAGGAAGATGGTCAGGATGTGATCATGGTCCGACCTTTCACCAAGCCTGATGATGTGCACGGCATGCTGGCGTCCAAAGGTATTTTGACCAGCGAAGGCGGCGCGACATCCCATGCTGCTGTGGTCGCCCGACAGTTCGGCATCCCCTGCGTAGTTGGCGCTTCAATGGTCGATATCGATCGTGAGAGGCGACTGCTGAACGCAAGCGGGGTGACCGTGAAAGAAGGGGATTATATTTCCGTGGACGGGACCACGGGTGAGGTTTTCACCGGGAAGATCGATTCCGTCTCTCCGACCCTTGATGAGCAAACCGAGTTGTTGGAATTGCTAACTTGGGCTGATGAAATTGTCGACCAGGAAGGGATCCGGGAAGCCCCGGGGGCTGGGCCCACACGCGGCCTTGAAGTATGGGCAAATGCGGATTATCCCGAGGACGCGGAACGCGCACGATCCTACGGTGCGCGAGGGATCGGTTTGTGCCGCACGGAGCACATGTTCTTTGAGCCGGAAAGGCTGCCCATCGTCCAGGACATGATCCTGGCGGACAGTGTGGAAAAGCGCCAGGCTGCTTTGGACAAACTCTTACCTTACCAGCGGGAGGATTTTGACGGTCTCTTTGAGGTCATGTCCGGTTTGCCGGTCATTGTCCGCTTGATCGATCCCCCTCTCCATGAGTTCATGCCCGATGAACGCGAACTCCTGGAAGAGGTGATTGAAAGCCGCATCAAGGGTAAAGAGAACAAAGAAAAAAAGGAACTCTTGGCCAGCGTTCAAAATCTGCATGAGAACAACCCCATGATGGGATTACGAGGGGTGCGCTTGAGTATCGTGATGCCGCAAATCGTCGAGATGCAGGTGAGGGCCATTTTTGAAGCGGCAGCGGATGTCAAGTTGCGCGGTTTCGATCCTCATCCTGAGGTCATGATCCCCCTCACTGGGCACATCAATGAGTTGAAAGTCATCCAGCCCGACCTGGAGGAGATCGCCAAAAAGGTTATGGAAGAGAAGGGTGTGGAATTTGATTACAAATTCGGGACCATGATTGAGATCCCTCGGGCCGGTCTGACTGCGGATGAGATTGCGGGAACGGCGGAGTTCTTCTCCTTCGGCACTAACGACCTAACCCAGTTTACGTTCGGCTACAGCCGGGATGATGCCGAGAGGAACTTCTTAGTTACCTACATCGAAGAAGGCATTCTCCCTGAGAATCCCTTCCAGACCATTGACCGCAATGGCGTGGGCCAGTTGATGGATATCACCGTCAAGAAGGGGCGCGCTACGCGGCCCGAACTTGAAATCGGGATTTGTGGAGAGCATGGTGGGGATCCGGACTCGATTGAATGGTGTCACCTGATTGGTCTTGATTATGTCAGCTGCTCACCGTACCGGGTGCCTGTTGCCCGTTTAGCGGCAGCCCATGCAGCTATGAAACACAAAAACGACGCCTAGCGGCTGTGGATCACCTTCAAATGAATAAGAGCAAGGGTCAAACCCTTGCTCTTTTCATTTTGGTGTGGCTTGGGATACGGGATAATTTTAAGGATAGATGGGAATGAAAAGGGTGTGATAAAGCGAATTTTCATATATACTCCAATAAAGTAAGGGCAGAAAACCTTTCGGGATCGTCATCAACACAGGATCGTTTTCGCATATTTTATAGTAATATTTAATTTAGCCAGAATCCAGATCATGCATCCCGGCGGAAACAAGGAGGTACGAATAGCTGAGTCTTTTCAGTCATGATATAGAGTGATCACACAAAAAAGATATAAAGGAGTAAAAAGATGGAGATTTGGGATGATATTAAAGAAAACGAGACGGTAAAAAAGGTCATAGATTTATTTAAAAAATACACGAATACGAAACCGGTCTTGGATACCTTGAAATCCGGAAAAGCGATCCAGAAGGCGATCAGCATTATTCTGCGGATCTTTGCGGTTGTCTTTGGCTTGGGATTACTCGTGTTGTGGATTCAAAGCTGGAAATTCATCAATCAATTTAAATTCTTTGGGGGTCTTGGCTACCTGATCTGGCAGCTGTTTTTCCTATTTGCTGGTATTTTCGTCACCAAAATTCTTTACCAGCGGGCAGTTGAAATCACGGATCTGCCGGAATCTGATTATGTTATCACGCCCATTATCGCCATAGCGCTGGTGACCTTTGGTGAAGTTGTCTTTATCTTCTTTGCGATCATGAGTGTCCCCGCGATGCTCACGGTTTGGTTTGCGGGCGGTTCCCTGTATTATACTGGCGGGTCTTTGGGAATGATGCTCTCTTACTTTGACGCGTTAAACCCTCAAAATATATTCCTTGCTGGGATCAGCGTCTTCGTCATGGCTTGGGTGGTTGGGTTCTTGACATTGATACTCGCTCGATTGTTTATGGAAACGACCTTGGCTTTGGTAACGATTGCAAAAGAAGCGTCTACGCTCAGGAGACATATCGTCTCTGAGGAATGAACGTTGTTTGTCCTCCACTACGAACCAAAAAACGGTGCTCAAAACGAGCACCGTTTTTAATTTTAGGTAAAGGAAACAGCTTTCAGGCAGCGTCTTTGGCAAGTTTTTCCTCGGCAAACGCAAAACCTCGATCTAGGGCTTCGAAGTTCATGGGGAGTGTGTCCTTGTGACGCTCGGGGATGTGGTTTTCCAAGGCTTCCTTGACCATCTCCAAGGTCAGGATGGGTCTCATTTTCAACATGGACCCGGTCATGACCATATTTGCCAAGCGAGCCATGCCGATCTCCTCGGCGATTTCATTGGCGGGGAGGAGGAGATGGTGGATATCATCCCGTTCAAACTCCCGGTTGACCAGAGAGGAGTTGGCGACCAAAACGCCTTCCGGGGGCATCAGGGGTTCATATTTATCCACGGAAGGCAGATTCAGGGCTAAGACGATGTCCGGATTTCGTACCAAAGGCGAACCGATCAGCTCCTCAGAGATGATGACTGTGCAGTGGGCGGTCCCTCCTCGCATTTCCGGGCCATAGGATGGGATCCAGGTCACTTCATACCCGTTATCCATCGCAGCGTAAGCCAAGACCTGGCCAGCAAATAGGGTCCCTTGTCCTCCGAATCCTGAAATGATAAGACTGGTTTCTTCCATAACTGATATTCTCCTTTATACCCGGAGATCTTGTAGGGCGGAGACAACCTTATAGTCGCCCAATGGATATACCGGCACCATCTGCTCCTTCACGAACGCCAAAGCCTCCTGGGGTGACATGCTCCAGTTTGTGGGACAGGAGGAGAGGAGTTCCACCATGGAGAATCCCAAGCCCCGTTCTTGGGCTTCAAACGCCAAGCGGATGGCTTTCTTCGCTTTTCGGATATTGCTGGCATCGTGTAAACTGCGCCTGACGACATAACCGGAGCCTTCCATTTGGGCGAGCAGTTCCGCCATTTTCAAGGGATATCCGGCCAATTCCACATCGCGGCCATAGGGGGAGGAGGTGGTTTTCATTCCCGGCAGGGTGGTCGGCGCCATTTGGCCTCCGGTCATCCCGTAAATGGCATTGTTGATGAAGATCACGGTGATGTTCTCCCCCCGCCCTGCAGCGTGCATGATCTCTGCAATGCCGATGGAAGCCAGGTCTCCATCCCCCTGATATGTGAAGACCGTATTCTCTGGAAGGACGCGTTTGATGCCGGTGGCCATGGCGGGAGCACGCCCGTGGGCAGCTTCCACGAAATCCATGTCAAAGTAGTTATACGCGAACACGGAGCAACCCACCGGTGCCACGCCAACGGTCTTTTCCCTCAATCCCATTTCATCGATGACTTCTGCCACCAATCGGTGCGCCACACCGTGGGTGCAACCGGGGCAGTAATGGGTATGAACATCCGTAAAAGATTCCGGCCGTTGATAGACAACTTCTGTTTTTGTTTCCACCATTATTCATCTCCCATTCTCATTTCTTCTAAGCGGACCATCCATTCATCCCGGGGGTCCCCGCTGATCTCCCCTTTGTTTTTCTCGACCCGGCGGATCTCATCCAAGATCTCGTCCGGAAGGGGGGTGACGCCTCCCAAGCGGCCGTAGAACTCGACAGGGACCTTGCCTTTGACGATTTTCATGATGTCATCCAACATCATGCCTGTATTCATCTCCACAACCAGTATTCTCCGGACCTGCTCGCATAATTCCTCAAGCCGCTCTTCGGGGAAGGGAGCCAGCGTGATGGGGCGTAATAGTCCCACAGGGATTCCTTCGGCACGCGCATCCCGGACGGCGGAAGAGGCGACCCTGCCTGCGGTACCAAAACCGATTACCAGTATCTCCGGGTCTTCCATGTGATATTCTTTGAAACGGACCTCATTTTTTTCGACCTCTTTCCAACGTTTCAGAAGCCGGAGGTTGGTGATCTCTTCGTCTTCCGGGTCGATGTAGATGGAAGTCAAGACATTGGGTTCCCGGTCTTTCGCACCGCGAACCGCCCACTCGGGTACCTCCTCAGAGATCTCGCGCATGGGGGGAAGCTCCGCAGGCTCCATCATCTGTCCCATATTGCCATCCACCACCACGTGGACGATGGAAAGGTACTTCTCTGCCAGCTCAAAGGCCAGGGAGATGTAATCGATCGCCTCCTGGACAGTGGCAGGCGCGAGCACAATGGGGAAATAGTCCCCGTGCCCTCCCCCCTTGATCATTTGATAGTAGTCCCCTTGTGAAGGCGCGATATTCCCCAAGCCTGGTCCGCCGCGCATGACGTTGACGATCACGGCGGGGACCTCTGTGCCAGCGATATAAGAAATGCCTTCCATCATCAAGCTCACTCCGGGGCTGGAAGAGGCCGTCATCACCCGTTTCCCCGTGCAGGCGGCACCGTAAACCATATTAATCGCGGCCACCTCGCTTTCCGCTTGCACGAATGCCCGCCCAAGTTTGGGCATTCGCTTTGCCATGTGTTCCAGAAATTCGGTGGAGGGGGTGATCGGGTAACCGAAGAAGGCTTCCACACCCGCTCGTATCGCTGCTTCCGCGAAGGCTTCGTTTCCTTTCAATAATTCCTTTGCCACTGTTTAAGTCCTCCTTCTTGCGGCCCTGCTTGACTGGCGTTGAGGTGTCTCCCGGTAAACGGTGATCGCAGCGTCAGGACAAACGACGGCGCAAATGGCACAGCCGGTGCAGGTCTCTTCCGTCATTTGGGCTGGATGGTAACCCTTGGGAGTCAAGCGTTCCATGTCCAAACGCAGTACATCTTGGGGACATGCCTCCACGCAAAGGCCACATCCTTTGCAATACAGTTCGTCAACTTCTATCCAGCCGGTAACAGCCATCGATACACTCCTTTCAATTAGCGCCACTAAAAGCGTGAAATGAAGGAAACCCTTGATTGGCAGGTATCCATACCATTAATATTGCGGATATCTCCATTCCACTCTACCTAAATTATATTGGTTTAGGGTGTTTTTTTGAAGTGACAAGATTCAGGTCTCAGCGTAATGATTATCAGGTAGCCTGAAAATGGGGGAAAGGGGGGAATCTTCCCTAATTTTCACGGAAAACCCGTGCCAAAAAGCGTTTTTCATTGACAGAATAGTCCTTCTTGGTATAATGGCACGGCGTCTAAAGGAAACCTTGGAGACGCGTAAATGTCCGGCAAGGACCCCCAACTTTCCCACAATCCGGCGGGAGGGATCGTCCAAACGCAGTGTTGGTGGTGAAGTGAAGATTGGAGGAAGGTATGAAGTACGCAATAGTGGAAAGTGGTGGCAAACAGTACAAAGCCATCCCGGGTCAAACGATCCGAGTCGATCGTCTGCCTGATAACGTAGATGATAAAATAGAGCTAGAGAAGGTCCTTTTCGTTGCCAATGACGGTAATTTGATGATAGGAACGCCTACTTTGGAGGGGGCAAAGGTCAAAGCTACCGTTGCCGATCAGATCAAAGGCCGCAAAATATTGGTTTTCAAGTTCAAACCCAAAGTTCGGTATCGGAAAAGGCAAGGACATCGACAGCGTTACACGTTATTGAAAATAGATGAAATCCTAACAGAGTAGGGAGTGGAAGATGGCTCATAAAAAAGGTGGCGGTTCAACCCGCAATGGTCGCGACAGCGAATCAAAACGCTTAGGGGTAAAGAAATATGCAGGGGAACAGGTGACCTCGGGTCACATCTTGGTACGCCAGCGTGGAACCCCCATTCACCCCGGTCTTAACGTCGGACGAGGGGGAGATGACACCCTGTTTGCGAAAGCGGACGGCGTCGTCTCCTACCGGACGATAAGCGGTGGGCGAAAACAAGTCAACGTTGTCCCTGTAGATTAACCATTTAGGATTATTTATGAAAGAAGATATCCATCCTACCTATTACCCGGAAGCGAAAGTCATTTGCGCTTGTGGAAACACGTGGACGACGGGATCGACCCAAGAGCTTATCCGTACAGACGTTTGCTCGGAATGCCATCCCTTTTTCACCGGAGAACAACGCATCGTGGACACGGAAGGTCAGGTCGACCGCTTCTATAAGAAGATGAAGGTCCACGAGGAAATTCAGAAAGAGAAGAAAGCGCGGGAAGAGAAGAAAAAATCCGCAGACGTATCCATTGAGACCTTAGAGCTTGGCACCCGCGTAGAAAATGCCCTTACTGATGCGGAAATCGTGACAGTGGCGGACGTTTTGGAAGTGCTGGAAGGTGGCGAGATAGCCATGCTCGATGTGAAGGGGATCGGACGAAAGTCGTTGATCGATATCAAGAAAGCCTTACGGAGCGCGGATTACGAAATCCCCGAAGCGGCGGAAGAGATTACGGTCTGATCATCTACCGGAAATAAACTTTGATAAAATACAGGCAGATAATTCATCTGCCTGTTTTATTTTTGCATAAGTGTCATTTCTATCGGGGAAAAGGGTAGGGAACGTATGAGACATCACTCTGGTCGAATGGAAGTGATCACGGGTCCAATGTTCTGTGGAAAGACGGATGAGATGATCCGCAGACTGCGCCGGGCGACGATCGCCAAGCAGAAGGTCATGGTCTTCAAACCCTTGTTTGATATTCGCTACGACAAGGAAAAAGTGACCTCTCACGCGGGGAATGAATTTGACGCCATCCCTATTGAAAGCGCATCTGAGATTCCTGACCGCCTGGAGTATGATGTCACGTTGGTAGCGATCGATGAAGCACAGTTCTTTGAGAAAGATATCATAGGCGTCTGCCAGGATCTGGTGGATAAAGGGCTACGCGTGATCGTAGCCGGTCTGGATATGGATTTCCGCGGGGAACCGTTTGGTCCTATGCCCACCTTCTTGGCGCAAGCGGAGGAGGTTGATAAGCTTTACGCGATTTGCATGCAGTGCGGTGGGCCAGCCACTCGAACCCAGCGATTGGTGGATGGGAAGCCTGCTGATTACGATGACCCCGTGGTCATTGTGGGCGCAGCTGAAATGTATGAGGCGCGGTGCCGGGAACACCATCAGGTACCTCGCCAGAAGAAGGATGAATGATGAAAACGTATCATGAATTTTTAAAAGAAGTATTAATCACCGAGTCGGAGGTGAAGGATAAGGTGGCTGAGTTGGGAGAGATCATCAGCCAGGACTATGAAGGCGAGGATATTCATTTGGTATGTATCCTGAAAGGGGGGGTGATGTTCTTGACGGATTTGATGCGAGAGATCACCGTCCCCCACTCCATCGATTTCATGGCCATTTCCTCCTATGGAGTGGGCGTCCGACAGACATCAGGGCAGGTCCGTTTGACCATGGATCTCCATGAAGATATTCGGAAGCGGAACGTCCTCTTAGTGGAAGATATCGTGGACAGCGGGAATACGTTAAACTCGATCTTGGAACTCCTCGCCACCCGGAAGCCAGCTACCCTTAAGGTCTGCACCCTTCTAGACAAGGCGGAACGTCGCGAAGTCGATGTCCCCCTTGACTACGTTGGGTTTGAGATCCCTAACAAGTTTGTGTTTGGGTACGGCCTGGATCTCGATGAGTATTACCGGGAGCTGCCTTTTATCGGCGTGGTCAATGAAAAACGCTATACGCCCCCTAAATGACGGCGATCGGTTTGATCCTGCCGGTGCCATTCGGGAAGGAGGGAGACCCTGCGAACAGGCGTGCTGATGAAATAATCTTGCTTGAGAATCATGAATCACCTGAAATCCGACCCGGGGAAAATCCCCCTTGATCATCCTTATCCCGGTCATGCCGTTGTCCCGAATTTACATCCCCCATTCTTAACTCGATGAAGAAATCATTCTCACTTCCTCCTCTATTTGATCAGGTCCAATCCCTTCTTTCTTCCGCTGAGGCTTACTTGGTAGGGGGTGCCATCCGGGACGCTTTGTTGGGGAAAAGGACCCACGACCTGGATTTCACCTTGCCCATCCGGACCATTTCCATTGCCAGAAATGTAGCTGATCAATTGGGGGGCGCTTTTTACCTTTTGGATGAGGAGAGGCAGGCAGCCCGTGTGATCCTCATGGATGGGGAGGAGGGCCGACACGTCCTGGATTTCACCCCCATTCAGGGGGAAAGCATCGAAGAAGACCTGCGGGGAAGGGATTTTACGGTCACAGCGATGGCCATTCCGGTTCAGGACCCGGGTAAGCTGATCGACCCGTTGGGTGGCATATCAGATCTTCGTGAGGGCGTTCTCCGCCCCTGTTCCAGTCATGCCTTGGAGGATGACCCCATCCGCATCCTGCGGGCCGTCCGCATCGCTGTCCAATTGGATTTCCGGATGGTTGACGACTTAAAATCCCAAATCAAGCGTGCTCTATTCCGTTTGCGAGAGGTTTCTCCGGAACGCCTTCGGGATGAGTGTTTTCGTATGTTAGAAGGGCCGCGCCAAGCGGTGGCCATGAAAGCCCTTTCCTTGTTGGACATTTTCCCTCATTTGCTGCCCGGTTATCGTGCCCTTTCCAAACACAATCAGCGCTGTTTATGGTATGTGGAGAAGTTGTGGGATTTGTTGGGAAGGGAACATGATCCGGAAGCTGCGGGGAGTTGGGCGATGGGCTTAAGCGTTTTGCGTTTGGGGCGCTATCGAGAGCACATTCAAGATCATTTTCGATCCACCTTGGTCCCTGCGCGATCCTTGCGAGCCCTGGTCTCTTTTGCCGCTTTATTTCTACCGGGGGAGACAGGGGGAGAAGGCGAACCTGCATGGAAGTCGGCGATGATCAAGCATGCTCATCGATTGCGGCTGAGTAATGAGGAAATCCAGCGCCTGGAGGACATGACGGATGCTTATCAAGCCTTCCACGACTTTGGGAAGGAGGAAGGGCTTCCATCTCCAAGGCAGATATACCGTTATTTCCAGCCTGTCAATGAGGCTGGAGTGGATGGCATCTTCCTTGGCTTAGCGGATTTTCTAGCCCATCACGGCACAGCCGCTCCGTTAGAGGGCTGGCTGCAAATTTTGGATGGGGCGCGATCCTGTTTGGAAGCCTGGTGGGAACACCGAGAGGGAAGCATCTCTCCCCCTCCCCTGGTTACCGGGGATGATCTCATGAAAACGTTTCACCTGGCGCAGGGCCCTCAAATTGGACAGTTATTGGCGGAGATCCGTGAAGAACAAGCGGTGGGTGAGATCACGACAAAGCAAGACGCGTTGGCGTTTGCCGAAGCGATCCTTTCGAGCGGCTCTTTTTCCGCTGGCTGAATCTGGACAGCGGTTCCTCTTCCCCCCTGCTAATGATCTATCGTAAATGAAGGCTATCGAGTACAATGCAAAAGTGTGTTTTGGAAGGGTTTTTTCGTCTGAGATGTAGTTCATTTCTGACCTAAGTGGGAGTAATTACCATTCCCTCCGAAGGTGTTTCTATTTCTGTGATGGATATGAGGGATTGGTTGCGTCCATGTTTATCGGTTGTAAGGGAAGGATGATAGGAAGTCAACGATGACCGAATCAGTAATGCGCAGTTCTGAGTTTACGTTGCCTGAAGATAAACAGGTATCGGAGAACATACGGCGAGCTCGGGCGGGTCCCGTGCGCTGGATTGCCGCCCATGCCATCCGTTACTGGTATCTGGGCATCGGGATGTTAGTTGGAGCGGTCAGCAATGCCGCTTTTGCAGCCATTGTCCCTATGATTATCGGTCGGGCCATGGACGCTTTACTGCAGGACCCTCCGGATACCGGGCTTTTGGGACGATATGCTCTTTTTATACTTGTCACCCAAATCATTCGGGGTGGACTGCAGCTGGGTCGGAATTTCAGTGCGGAATTGACCGGTCAGCGCATGGAACGAGATATCCGGCATGAGCTATACACCAGCATGCTGGGAAAAAGCATGACCTATCACAGCTTGCAGCCGGTGGGGGATGTCATGGCGCGTGCCACCAACGATGTCCGGGAGATTAATTTCATGTTCAGCCCGGGCTTGAACCTCGTTATTGGCTCGTTGAACTTCATTTTCATGCCCATCCTCTTTTCCTTTCAATATCATCCAGCGTTGGTCATTGCGCCTCTTTCCTTTCTCGTGCTCTATATCCTTTCCCTGTGGCAGTATTTGAATGAATTGCGTCCCATCTCTGATGCGGTGCGCAAAGCGTTTGGGACGTTGAACACACGGTTGGCAGAGGCGGTGGATGGCATCGAAACCGTGAAAGGGATGGCCAATGAGCAAGAGGAAGTGAAGAGGTTCGCGGAGCACGCACGAGCGTTCCGAGATAGGCGGGTCCACCAGGGGGATGTGGAAGCGCGTTTCATCCCCTTGCTGCTGATGGGGCTTACCCAGGCCGCTGGACTTGCCCACGCCATCTATCTCTTCCAGATCGGTGCCATTAAGGTCGGTGATATTGTCGGGTATTTTGGTCTCTTGTTATTGCTTAGATTCCCAACCTTCGTTTCCCTGTTTGCCTATTCTCAGGTTTCCCTCGGAGTGGCCGGAGCCAGAAGGATTTTGGAATTGATCAATAAGGAGACGGAATTGGACCAAAATGTCCAGGGGTACGACCGGACCATGGAAGGCGAGTTGGAATTCCGGGAGGTAGATTTCGCTTACCCTGAGGATGAATTGTCGCTTACCGGGATCGATTTCAAGACTTATCCAGGGGAGAGGGTAGCCATCGTAGGACAAACCGGTTCGGGGAAGACGACATTGGCGAAACTCGTCAACCGGACTTATGATGTGGACAGCGGTCAGGTCCTGATTGACGGGGTCGATGTCCGGGATTGGAACCTGGAAGCACTGCGGCGACAAATTTCAATCATCGAACAGGATATTTTCCTCTTCTCAGATACCATCGCGGAAAATATCGCCTTTGGCAGGCAGGATGCTTCCCAGGAGGAGATTGAGAAGGCAGCAAAATCCGCCCAAGCGCATGAATTCATCTTATCCTTCAAAAATGGCTATGAAACGGAACTTGGGGAGCGGGGAGTGACCCTTTCCGGCGGGCAGCGCCAGCGTCTGGCATTGGCCCGGGCCTTCCTGACCGACCCGCGCATTTTGATCTTGGACGATTCCACCAGTTCGATTGACAGCGAAACGGAAGATGAAATTCAACGGGCCATTTTCGCGGCGGCGGAGGGCCGTACGACGTTGATCATCACCCATCGGCTTTCCCAAATCAGGTGGGCGGATCACATCATTGTCCTTCGCAAAGGGAAAATTGCTGCCAGTGGGACCCATGAGGAGTTGATGGAGACCTCCGAAGCGTATCGGCGCATTTTCAACGAGTGAGAGAAGCGGGGGTAAATCGTTCCTCCCCACAGTATTGGAAATAGTTATTTCAGGTAGATTTTTATGGGATTTTTCTCTTCCTTAGACACAGAAGAATACGATCGAGAGTATCCGGATCGGGAGCTGGTCTCAAGGATCATCAATTATCTGAAGCCCCATGGGATGCGTATGCTCTGGATTTCCATCCTCATCACCCTGGTGGCGGTGTCCGGGGCTGCGCTACCCATCCTGGTTTCAGACGGGATTGACCGGTTGTCGCGCAACGCGCAGGATGAGGTCATCATTTTATTGGTGGGGTTCGTCTTTTTAAGCGGGTTGGTCACTTGGGGGGCGAATTGGATTCGCCGGCGGTTGTCCATCCGGGTCATATCGGACGTGGTCATGACCCTGCGCACGAATGCCTTCCGGTCTGCAGCCAATCACGACCTTTCTTTCTACGACAAGTTTTCATCCGGACGGGTGGTGTCCCGGATCACATCGGACACCCGCGAATTCGGGAACCTGATCGTCCTGGTCACGGACCTGATTTCTCAAATGACCCAGGCGGTGATCTTGGGTGTGGTCCTGGCGCGGATTGAATTCCGACTTTTCCTGTACGTGATTGGTTTTCTTCCCCTGTTATTTTTCGTCGCCCTTGGCTTCCGAAAGATCGCCCGCAAAGTGACCCGGGAAGGGATGCGAGCCATGGCCAAAGTCAACGCCACCATCAAAGAGACGGTCAGCGGCATCGCGGTGGCGAAGAACTTCCGGCAGGAAGGGGCGATTTTCAGGGACTTTGATGAAGCCAATCAGGATTCCTACCGCATGAACGTGCAACGCGGCTTTGTGCTCTCCCTGGTCTTCCCTGCCTTGAACGCATTGGGGGGAGTGGGGACGGCAATGCTGGTCTACGTGGGTGGCATGAATGTCGCCCAGGGTGCGGTCACCATCGGCTCCTGGTACCTCTTCCTGGTCAGCCTGGACCGGTTTTTCTTCCCGGTTTTGAACCTGTCCGCTTTTTGGGCGCAAGTTCAGCAGGGTTTATCGGCGTCAGAGCGCGTCTTTGCCCTGATCGACGCGGAACCCGCCGTGGTGCAGAAAGGGCATATCAAGCCTGAACGCTTGGAGGGGGAAGTGCGGATTCAAAACCTGCATTTCCGGTATGAAGAGGACGAGTGGATATTCCGGGACTTCAATTTGCACATTTGTCCCGGGGAAAGCGTCGCTTTGGTGGGACATACGGGAGCTGGGAAATCATCGATCGCGAAATTGATTGCTCGTTTTTATGAATTTCAGTCGGGGCAGATCTTCATCGATGACTATGATATCCGCAAATTAGATTTGCACGCTTACCGGAATCAACTGGGGCTGATCTCCCAGATGCCCTTCCTGTTTTCAGGTACGGTCGTGGAAAACATCCGCTATGCAAATGAAGATCTCCCTGATGCTGAAATCCGAGACCTGGCCATGAAGATTGGGGACGGTCATTGGCTGGAAACGCTTCCCGACGGCTTGGAAACGGAGGTTGGCGAAAGGGGTGGACAGCTTTCCATGGGCCAACGTCAGCTGGTGGCTTTGCTTCGGGTTTTGGCTGAACACCCGGCGATCTTTATCCTTGACGAAGCCACCGCCAGCATTGATCCCTTCACGGAATGGCAGATCCAGCAGGCTTTGGATTTGATTTTAGAGGACAGCACGAGCGTGTTGATCGCCCACCGTCTCTCCACGGTGAAATCCGCAGACCGGATCGTGGTTTTGGAGGAGGGGAAGATCATCGAAGAAGGGGATCATGAGAGCTTGCTGGCCCAGGAAGGCCATTACGCGAATTTGTATAACACATATTTCCGCCACCAAAGCCTTGAATATGTAGAAAAGACAAAAAGGATGGCTGAAGGAAGGGGGCCTTCCAAGCATAAAGTCTGATCGTGTTCCTGATTGGGAAACGGGCTTCTCGGTTGGGCCCCGAAATGGCGAAACCAAAAACTCTCCTGGTAAAGCTTCTGTCCAAGAGAGTTTCTTGTTTCTTGACAAAGCGGAGGTTAGATTTGGAACTTGCCGTCTTTGTAAAGCAATTCCCCATCCACGCGGATCTCGCTGTCCTCCTGGATGTCGCAGATGAAATCCCAATGGATGCTGGATTTATTCTTGCTCCCCGTTTCCGGGTACCCGGCCCCCACCGCCATGTGGAATGACCCCCCAATCTTTTCGTCATAGAGGATGCTTTTCGTGAATTGTTGGATGCCGTAGTTCGTGCCAATGGCGAATTCTCCTAAATACCGGGATCCCTCATCGGTGTCCAATTGGGACAAGAGATATTCCTCATTTTTTTTCGCGCTGGCTTTAACGACTTTGCCGTCTTCGAATTCAAGACGAACGCCGGAAACTTCCCGCCCGCCGGAGATGGCTGGATAGGTGAACTCTACCCATCCATTCGCCGAATCCTCTACCGGACCGGTGAAGACCTCTCCACTGGGCATGTTATTTTTCCCATCCGAGTTGATGAAGGTCCGCCCTGCAATGGAGAGGGTGAGGTCTGCGTTTGGGCTTTTGACCACGACCTCTTTCTTGCCCTCCAGCCAATCCACGACTTTTTGTTGTTTCTCATGAACCTCTTGCCAGGCTTTAATGGGATCGTCCTGGTCGACAAAGGTCGCACTGAAGACGAAATCCTCGTAATCGCTCAAGCTCATGTCCGCTTCCTGCGCATAAGCGGGGCATGGGTATTGAGTCAGGACCCATTTTAAATCCTCTTCTGCAGCTCTTCTCAGATAGGTTTCTGTCAGACCGCGGCGTGCTTTCTTGCGTATTTGCTGTTTCTTTGGCTCGATCCCGCTCAGCGAACGGGTATTTTCCGTTGCCCGAAGGCTGATCAAGCAGTCGACCTCTTCGTAAAGGGTTTTCGTGGTGGGGTCGATCCATTCCAATTGATCTTGAGAGGCGTATAAGAGGTTGGTCTCATCTATGTCATCCGAGCCCATTCTAATCGTGGGCCGTCCTCCGGCTTCCAGCACGGCGCGCAGGACCTCGTTCACCAACGGTTCAGCGATGATGTGCCCTGAGATCCACACCCAGTCTTCCGGTTGTACTTCCACAGAATAATTAACGAGCAATTCAGCTAATTTTTTTATGCGATGATCTGTCATTGTATATCCTTTTTGTGTATTTGAGGTTTGTCCATTTTATCATGCTGTTTGGCGAGTGCAATCCATTCTGACAGGCTCAATGTTTCTGCTCTGCGCTTGGAAACGATGTCTGCAGCAGCAAGCAGCTGCTCCACTTTCTCCTTGGGCCATCTCAGACCTGCCGATAAGGAATTCCGTAACGTCTTTCGTTTATGTTGAAAACCGGCTTTGATGAGTTTGAAGAAGGTTTCCAGGAGATCCTCAGGAAGGACCGGTTGGGGATAGAGGTCAATCCTCACAGAGGCAGAATCCACCTTGGGCGGGGGATGAAAAGCGGTAGCAGGGATCCGGGATGTGAGGTAAGGTTCACCGTAGATTTGCACGCTAAGGGCCAACACACTCATGCCCCCCGAGACAGCGCAAATTCGTTTGGCTACCTCCAGCTGCACGGTGAGCACCATGCGCTTGGGCTTGTTGTCCGCTTCCAGCAGATGGCGGAGGATGGCGGAGGTGATGTAGTAGGGGATGTTGGCAACGACGATGTAGTTATCTTCATCAATGATATCTCTGGGAGCAAGGGATAAGATATCCCCTTGGATGATGTCCACGTTCTCGTATTCTGCCAAAACTTCATTCAAGGGTGGGATCAAGCGCTCGTCAAATTCAACGGCGACGACTTTTTCAGCTAAAACGGCCAAATATCGGGTCAAATGACCCAGCCCAGCTCCGATCTCCAGCACCGTGTCCCGGGGGGATATATCTGCGATTTCGACGATGCGTTCTAAGGCATGCGTGTTAACCAGAAAATTTTGCCCCAAACTCTTGTCGGGGCGAAGTCCGTATTTCTGCATCAGAGCGGAGATATTAATCGGTTCCATTTCAACCATAGCGAGCGTATTATATCATTCAGTATGGTACACTGTTCAACGTTGTGAGAAGGTAATGGTGCGTCGTAAGTTTTCTGCGATTAAGGAGAGTCAAGCTGCAAAATGTCCCCACAGAAAAACCGCATTCCGAAACCGTTAACGGGTCGTGAGGAAGGTACTTGGGCCCAGCATACGATCGTGGACCGCTTTCAAGATATCCTGCAGCGTACCCGGTCCGAAAACGATTTTCCAAGCGCAATGGATCACCGCCTGGAAATCATGGGATCTGAGATCCCTGAGAGCCCCATTCGCCAACTGCGAGACTCTCATGCGCCTGATGCTGAGGACTGGCAGGCATTTATCGCTCCGTACGAAGGATCTGACTGGTTGGAACCCCCGTGGTTTTTTGTGGAGCATTATTTTTACCGCAGGATCATGGAAGCGGTCGACTATTTTGGGGGCGGCCCCGATCCGTTCCAATGCCAAAAAGAGCAGGGTTTGCAGGCGTCCCAAGGCTTGATCCTGCCCCTGGTTACACAGGTGAGTGAATGGATGAAAGCAGGACCCCTTTCCAGACCAAGGGTGAGAGATATGGTCTATTACAATCTGTGGGGGAATCAAGCGGATTTGAGCCTGTGGCCTGCGGACAGCGAAGAGACACCCGACCATACGAATCTGGAGCAAGCCAATCAACATCTCCTGGTGGATAACAGCCATAAAATGCTTTCCGTTCTTGAACCCCAAGAAGGAACTCAGGCAGTCGTGGACTTCTTGATTGATAATGCTGGCTTTGAATTGGTCAGTGACCTGGCTTTTGCTGACCTGCTGCTGTCAAAAGGTTGGACAGGAGAAGCCCGTTTTCATGTCAAAGCCCATCCTACATTTGTTTCCGACGCCATTCAAAATGATGTGGAATATACAATCGATATTCTGTCTACAAGCACAAACGATGTGGTCCGTACCTTAGGGGAGCGGTTGCAAGAACATGTCAAGAAAGCCCGACTGACACTCCAGTCTGACTTCTTTTGGAATTCTCCCCTCGCTTTTTGGGATCTCCCTGACCGGATCTCCGCCATGTTTCGCCAAGCGGAGATGTTGATCAGCAAAGGGGATGCCAATTACCGGCGCCTGATGGGGGATCGGCATTGGCCATTTCAAACCCCCTTCACGGACGTGGTCGATTACCTTCCTGTCAACCTTGCAGCATTGAGGACATTGAAAGCGGAAGTGGTCGTTGGCCTTTCCGAGGATCAAATTCGGAAAGCGAAGAGGAAAGATCCGGATTGGATGGTGGACGGACGTTGGGGGGTGATCCAGTTTGCTCCCCCCATGGGAGAGGAGAGGGGTTAATTGAGGATGTACATAATGTCTTCCGGCTTGGGTTTGGGGGCTAAGAAATACACAGTGACGTATTCACTCCAGGGGATGTAATTTTCTTTTTTATATGCCAAATCCACCCAGTATCGGCCGGGGAAAGGATCCGGCCCGTTATCTTCTATGGTTGCAAATCCGTATTTTGGGATGTAAACTCTCATCCCCACCATATATCTGTACCAATCCAGAGGGACAGCGACAACCCCCTTTCTTACCGGGGTTCCACTCGCGGTGATCGGGCTGCAGCCGTCACAGTTGTAATATGATGTGGCATAAGCTGTGATCTTCCTCCAGTATTGGATTTCCCCGTCCTTTGTATTGGCTGTCCTGACCACAATCTTGGTCCCATAACCTATGACTCGGGGCTCAGGTTCTTTCGCTGTCCATTCTTTTTCCTTGATCCGTGAGACTTCCTCCCCGTTCTCATAAATGACCCGCACTCGGCTGGCTTTGAGTCCGTATTTTCCACCTTCTACGATTGTCCTCTGGTCCAATTCGAGGTCAGAAACGGGTTGAAATTTGGTGGAAAAGTCGATCGGTTTTTGTTCCAGAATCACTTTCTCCTCAACGCGGACGATTTCGATTTTTCTATCCTCCGGTATCGGATCCGTCTCGCCTGGTTTCGTGTAGTCGCGCCCCTGCAGCGTCAACCCTGCATCGCAGATCGCTGGACCAACCGTCTCTGAGGTGGTGCGAATGTTGATCGTTTCCTCAGGTAAATTGATTTGTAGCGGTTCCGCACGCGTGATTTCGATTTGAAGCGGTTCTCCTGTTAATGGCGTTTGGGGGGAGGGGGTGATGTCATCCGCTTCGTGGAGAGGGATGTCCGCGTCCAGGAGCGCTTCCGCTACTGTCTCTGCCCGGGTTGTAAGCGTTTCCACCCCTTCCTCGGTGTAGATGGTGACCGGAGTCGCCCGTTTTACCCGGATTGTATAGTGGGGCTGGTAGGGGATGGGGGAATCCGGGTCCACCACTTCCCCATCTATGAAAATCTGGTCCTTGGGGTAAAGGGGGATTTCCAAGTCAGCAAGGATATTGGCGGGTTTGCGTTCGGTTGTGACCAGTTGGGTTGTATTTTGGTCGGAGATCACCGTCACCTGGCTTGCGCGCTGGAGGGTGATCTGCTCATCCTCCCACAGAAAGCGATTCAGGGGGGGATGGAGGGTGTCATCTTCTGAAACGGTGACATTCTGCTGGCGAAGAAACCCCCCGACAGTGAGGGCAAAGGTCGTTTTCGACTCTGGTTTCCCGTTGACAACCAGCGTGATCTCTTTGTGAAGGCTGAATAGAAGTGAAATGACCCCCAGGACGATCAGTAAGGGAGCAGTCCAGGAAAGGATCCTCTTTCTCAAGTCAACGGTATTTCCGGGGGATGATTTCCGCATGGGATTTGAAGGCGCTCAGTGTGTTGTGGCAAATAGGAAAGCCCCGGGCAGGTACACCGACGGCACCCAGAGGGTTCTCCTTAGTGCTGCTTCCTCTCGGACCTGACACGGTTCGTAGATCTCTGCCGCGTCGGACCCGCCCGAAGCTAGGGGCATGATACCGCAGCTGGGAAATGGTGTCAACAAGGTATCATTTTCCTTTGAAAGAGGGATGTCGTGTTTGGTTTAACTCGAGTAAAAAAACCCACCCAGGAATATCTGTTATTCGTTCTCTTTGTCCAGGTCGTCCCCCCTCTGGTATAGGATTCCACCGAGGATGATGAGAACGATCACCGCCGCACCGATTTTTAGCCACTGCGTGTCACCGGACTGCCTGTGAAGGGGTTTGTTTGCCCCTTTTGGGGTGCTTTCTGGAGTGGGGGAGGGTGTGCTATCCTCTTCTCTTTGTCCGACCAGGTATGTTTCCGGGCTGGCAGTGCTGACTAAGAGGGTGATGATCACTATAAGCCCGCAAATGAGGATGAGCGTGTTTCTCATAACCTGCGTTCCCTGTGGATGTGGCGAATGACTGACAAGAGAATTATACACCAAGGATAGCCGAGGTATGATATGATGATCCTTTCCAGTTTATTCCAATGTAGATTGCGTTCTGGTACAATGTAGGGCATGTAGCTTGAAGGGGGAGTTGAAAATGGGGGGTATGGAAATTAAGTAAAGAGTAATCTACTACACCATGGAGAAAAGTGATGCATATTATTACCGATCGAGCAGCAAATTTAACCCTGGATGAAGAGCGGTCACTGGGGCTGACCGTGGCCCCGCTCTATATCCAGTTTCCTGGGGAGGAAATTGAAACGTCGGCCATTACCCCGGATGATTTTTATCAGCGGTTATTGGAGATGAAACCGCGGATTCCCTCAACAGCCCAACCGTCTTCAGGGCTTTTTCGGGAGATGTATCAAAAGATCATCGATTCTGGTGAGAATATACTTTCTATCCATCTTTCCTCAGGGCTGAGTGGTACCATTCAGTCTGCATACACCGCAGCGCAGGAATTGCGCGATTCCGCAGTAACCATCTTCGATTCTATGACTCTATCAGGCGGTCAGCGATTCCAAGTGATGGGCGCTGTTTTGGCATCGAAAGCAGGATTTGCGTTGGAGGAAATCCTTGATTTTTTACGGAAGTTGCGGGATGAAATTGAGGTAGTTTACACCCTGGACACCTTGGAATATTTGGAACACGGAGGCAGGATTGGGCGGGTACAATCTTTATTGAGTTCCTTATTACAGATCAAACCCATCATTCATGTGGATAAGTCAGATGGGAAGTATTCCACGATTGGAAAGGAACGCACGCTAAGCCGGTCCATTACGGCGATGGTGAAACACCTGGAAAACGTCTATGCCAAACGCCCCTTGTGGGTTACTGTCCTGCACGGCCAACTGGAAGAAGAGGCTTGGGAATTGATCGAAAAGCTGACCAGTACCCTGAATATTCAGCGTTCGGAAGTGCTTCGCGTCACTCCCGTCCTCGGCGTCCACACAGGGCCGGGTATTGTGGGTGTTTCAGCAGTCCCGATGAGTATGTTCCAAGGCCTTCTTCAAGAGGGAGATGAAAAATAGAAAAGAATTACTCATCGTTTTCGGGTAGTTGAGGGCATTTGCAGGCGATCCCCTCCCCTCGTTCTTTTGGCCAACAATTGTTTGCCGAGATGCATTTGGATTTGTGCTGTTCCCCCGCTTTCATTCGTTTGGGAAGATGGGGTTCACGGATTAAGGGGCGGGACATGGAGATGAAATCTGCCCAACCGCTTACCAAGACTTGCTCCATGATTTTCCGGGATCGAAATCCCCCCACCGCGATGAGCGGAAGCTCCGTTTTTTCCCGGGCCTTCTTAATTAAAGGCAGCAAGTATGCTTCCTCCTCTGGTTTCGTTATCCCTTTGCTTATGCCTTTAAACTGCTTCCCACCGAACCCTACGCTGATTTCCACGCCATCCAAGCCCCAATCTTGGAAGTGGGATACAATTTCCGCTCCTTCTGCAGGGGAAAGCCCCTCCTCCTCTCCATCCGCGATGCCGAATTTTATCAGTAAGGGGTAATCAGGTCCCACTTCCTGGCGTATGGCCCGGCATACGCGTTGCAAGAAACGGGATCTGTTTTCCAGACATCCACCCCATTGATCCTTTCTGTGGTTGCTGAGGGGGGAGATGAATTGGGAGATCAAATAGCCGTGGGCGCCGTGAATCTGGACGGCATCAAAGTCAGCTTCCTTTGCCCGGCGGGCGGCTTGGGCGTAGGTTTGGATGGTTTCTTCTATTTCCTCCTCGGTCATTTCTTGGGCTTTTTGTTTGTAAAAAGGCTTGCCCAAAGAAGAGGGAGCCATGGGATTTGACACTGTTTCCGGGGAGCAGTTCCCACCACCATGGTTGATTTGCACGGCGATTCGACCTTCCAACTCATGGACAGCATCCGTCAATTCCTTTAAGGAAGGGAGGAGGCTGTCATCCTGAATCCCGGTCATTTCCCGGTGGCATTTCCCTCGATCCGTAATGTACATATGACCGGTGATGATCAACCCTACGTCACCTTCGGTAAGGGTCCTGTACAGGTCTTTCAGTTCTGGTCGGGGTGCGCCGTTTTCCTTGGCCATCCTTTCCGCGGTTGCGGAGCGGACCAGCCGGTTGTGCAGGAATAGCGGACCGATTTGTCCTGGGACAAAAAGCATCCTTATCCTTCCCAATTCGATAATGTGGACAGCGGGTTCATTTGCGAGATTAAATTATAATCGCCCAGCTCTGGCTGAGCGATGACTTGACCAGGCGGAGGGGGTGGGATTCGAACCCACGATCCCCAGAAGGGATACGCGCTCTCCAGGCGCGCGCACTAGGCCAACTATGCGACCCCTCCACTCATTTTCTGCGGACGCGATTATACCAGATGGGATATCACCTGACAACCACAGGGCTTCTACCCCGGAAACAGCTTCTCCAAAGACTGAGGGGCAAAGGATGCAACCATCTTGGAAGAGAGCGCGTTGTTCCGGCAGATTTCTTCGTACAAATCAGCGCTTCTCCGGCGGGTTCTGGTCTGCGTATCAGGATCCAAACCATACAGTCCGAAGTGCTGGGACCAACCCCTCTCCCACTCGAAGTTATCAACGAGGGTCCAGTGAAAATATCCTTTGATGGGCCAATTGTGGTTGATACCCTGCCAGAGCTGGTAAATATGTTCCGCGATGTATTGGGGGCGGATCTTATCTGCAGAATCTTCGATCCCGTTTTCGGTGATCAGGATGGGAACGCCAAATCCCTTTCCCCATTTCAAGGCCTTGAACATCCCCTCCGGCTCATGGGCGATGAATCCCGTTTCACTGAGTTGGGATGCGGGATCATATGTACGATGACTGTACTGCTCCTGCGCGTGCTGCAAGGAGAAGGCGACCCGTTCTTGGGTGTAATAATTGATGCCCAAGAAGTCTTGGGTACCTTTCGCTTCCGCCAGGGTGATGATTTTATGGGGGAAGCGCAATCTGCCAGAGTGGGCGGCAGTAGGGAAGAAATCGTTGTATGTTTTTGACTGCAGCCAAGCCATCAAGCGGTCCAAGGGGTGCCACTTCCGAGCCGGTTCCACGCCCCGGTAATTGACGGCCAATCCAGCTCTGCTCTCCAGCTGGACGCGGTGGATGGCCCGATAAGCAGCGGCGTGACCGCGAACCAGGTTAGTCATCACCCTGAACATGCTCCCCAAGTCCGTTTTTCCGGGAGGGAATTCCCCGGTCAAATAGCCTAAGGTCGCGTAAACATTGGGTTCATTGATGGTGCACCATAATTTCACATAATCACCAAGGGCTTCGACGACTTTTTCTACGTAGGGGATAAAATGTCCAACCGTCTCTTCGTTTTCCCACCCTCCCCTTTCTGCGACCCATTTGGGATCGGTGAAGTGGTGTAAGGTGATGACGGGTGTCATATTCCGATTCACCAAACCCCGAACCATCTCGCGATAATGATCCAATGCGTCTTCATCCCACCGGTCAGGTTCCGGCTGTATCCTGCTCCACTCAAGGGATAATCGGTGCGCATTTTGGCCGGATTCTGCTGCCCGGTCAAAATCTTCTCTCCACCGTCCGCCCCACCAATCGCAGGCCAGTCCGGGTTTATCATCGTTCAATATCCGACCTTCTTCCTGCCAGGTGTGCCAGTTATTGTTCGTGTTTTGCCCCTCAACTTGGTGGGAGGACGTTGCGCATCCCCACAGGAAACCGCGGGGAAATTTCAATCTCGCTTGGGCCATTTCTTCTCCTTGTTTCGTGGGTTTATGGATCGCATCTGAAGCGGGGGATTGTTTTCCTATTGTAGATCTTCTCCTTGATTTTGGCAATTTACCTTGCTTATGATATCCTTAACCAGAGTCCGTTTTTCCCCAATTCAATGAGGACCGCTCATGCCTGAGGAAAAACAAGTCAGCATATATTTGTCTTTGGGATCCAATATCGGGGATCGGGAAGCCTATTTGGAGACCGCGAAGGACATGCTTTTCCCTGGTGTTGTGGTCGAAGAGGAATCCTCCATTTATGAGACCGAACCGTGGGGGTATACAGACCAGCCGGATTTCCTGAATCAGGTCCTGCGGGGGTGGACTTCCCTTCAACCTCAAGAGCTGCTTTCCTACCTGAAAGGAGTTGAAAAGCGGATGGGTAGGGAGGAGTCGTTTAATTACGGTCCCAGGATCATCGATATTGACATTCTCTTTTACGGTCAGGAGACCTATCGAGATGAAAACCTGGAGATCCCTCACCCTCGGTTGTTAGAACGCGCTTTCGTGCTTGTCCCTCTGGCAGAAATCGCTCCAGAGTTAAGGCACCCTGTACATGAGCTGAAGATCAATGATTTGTTGTCAGATGTTGATCAAAGCGGCGTTCAAAAGTATTCTTCATCGCTAACATGATAGTTTTGATTCCCATTGCTCTTCTCCTTTTCATCGTCCTCGTAAAAGTGATTGCAGATTGGCGTGAATATCAATCTACGCTTTTCGAATTCTTGATCGTGGGAGGGGTATTCACGGTTTGGCTGTTGCTTTATCTCTCCCCACCGGAGCAACCTCTCCGGGTTGCGTTGCTCCCTTGGGGTGCTGACGTATTGTTTCCCACATACCCAACGCTTTTGATTGACGAATACGCCTGGATATATGTTGCGGCCTTAGCGGGGTTGGCCGTTTCCGTTGTGATGATGCGCCAAAAGGGGCCTTCCACAACATGGGCTCTGGGATTGATTTCCGTCGGGATGGTGGGGGTGCTGTCAGAGAATTCCCTGACTTTGTTGTTCATTTGGACGCTCTTGGATTTCCTGTGGATCGCCCTCCTCCTTCGCCATAGGGATCCGGAATTAAGCCATGGGCGTTTTGTGCTCTTTTTCTTATATCGGATGCTTGGGCCCGTTTGCTTGATCTATGTTAGTTTTCTGTCCTTTCTGGAGCAGGGCTCATTTTCTTTTCAAGAAATGCAGCCTGAAATAGGCATCTACTTGTTGGGGGCTGCGATTTTCCGGCTTGATTACTGGTTTCCATCCGCCATTACAGGGGAGAAATGGGAAGAAAAGGGTGGGCTTTTTGCGGTCAACCATGCAGCTCCGATGGCGATTAGTTTAATGTTGGTTACTCGGGTCGCGGAGATGGGCGGAGGAGAGATATCTTCTGGACCTCTTCTCATCCTCCCTTTGCTGTTTCTTGTTTTTGGTGGGTCCTTCTGGTGGCTTGCGACCCATCCCAGCCATGGTCGAGGGGGTTGGACGGTTGGATTGTTCGGGCTTAGTTTGAGCGCGGCAATTTTTGGGCTTCCCCAGGCGAGTATCGCCTGGGGCTTGCCTTTGATATTATCAGGAAACGTCCTCTTCCTGAGTCGAATTCAGGGGCAATTCCGGATCATCCTTAGTGTGCTTTTGTTTTTAGGTCTGTGCGGCCTTCCATTTACCCCGCTTTGGGAGGGGAGGGTTCTTTTCTCTCGGGGCGTTAGAGGACTGTTATTGGGTTTGGGTTATGGTGTTCTTTTCCTCGGCGCCCTTCGCTTTATGTATTCCAATCCTCGAGAGCGTGAACCCTTCGGGGGAGCGGGGTCCATACTCGCCTTGGTCGGCTTGCTATTTTTACCCCTGACCCAATTCCTTTTGGGGATGTCCTTGGATTTGTTTCAGGACAGCATGAGTTTTTGGAAGGGGGGATGGTGGTTCTTAATCCCCTATGCCGTTTTTCTTCCCTTTCCTCTCCTGCGCTGGTTGAAGATAACAATTCCAGATTGGGTTCGTAACCTCCGCACCTCATGGGCGAGGGAATCTGAGCGCATGACAAGTGTGATCTTTCCTGCCAGCAGGGCGGTGAGTGGATTGGTGATGGGTATTTTTAAACTATTGGAAGGCAGAGGTGGCGTAATTTGGGCTTTATTGGGCGTGTTCTTGCTCCTTTCCCTGTTAGCCCTCGGGGGTGGAGGATAGAACGATGGCTGAGATTTACCTTTCTTTTACAGTTGGATTTTTGTTTATCCTCTCATTGGGGCTGATCTTGGTTAATGATTGGCGGTGGATGATGGGGATATTGGGTCTGCAGTACCTGGGAGGGATGTTCTTGATCATGGAAAGTTGGCCTTTAGAAATAGCCCTAATCAAAGTCGTCGCAGGATGGTTTGCCACTGCCATCCTAAGCGTGTCGTATTTCCATGCGAGAGATTGGGAAGTTACGCCAGATCCTACTCAGCTTCCCAACCTATTGTTTCGCAGCCTGATTGCGGTCTTAGCTGCTTTGTCTATATCCTCGTTCTTCCCTCAAGCACTGAAATGGTTCTTAGGGGCCACCCCTGAGCAGGTCCTGGGTGGTTTACTGCTGCTCGGCATGGGGTTAATCCACCTGGGCTTCGCTACCCATTCGACCCGAATCGTGGTCAGTTTGTTGACCTTTTTATCCGGCTTTGAAATCCTCTACGCGACAGTGGAAGCCTCTGTTCTGATGACCGCGTTATTGGCTGCGAACCACATCGGGTTGTCTTTTTTAGGCGCTTATCTGTTGAATATGTCCTCCTTGGAGGTCGGGGAATGAGCGCTCCTGTAATATGGATCTTTCTCCCTTTGGTTGTAGCGGGGATCTTATTGGCCATTTTGCGCAAGCCAAAATTGGTTCGTTGGCTCGCGTTTGGGGCCGCGTCCTTTTTCGCCTTTTTAGCCCGTGTACTTCCCGTTGGGACGGTGATTAACATCGGTCCGTGGCGGGGGGAAGTTTCCTCTCAGTTGGTTTTTTTTGGCCGGCGTTTCCTGCTTTTGGAAGCAGACCGTCCTCTCCTCGTGCTGCTTTATTCTCTGTTGTCCTTTTGGTTTCTGCTCAGTATTACGGGATCGATCCCTCTCAAACTATATCCCCTGGGATTCTTAGCCATGTCTCTGGTCATCACCGGGTATGCTGTGGAACCCGTATTTTACGCTGCCATATTTTTCGGGTTTTTGGCTATGGTTTCCGTGATCCTGCTGTCCACGACCGGGACCCCGCCTTCTGATGGTGTGCTGCGATTTTTGACTCTTCAGGTTTTAGGCACGATCTGCATTTTGTTTGCAGCCTGGTTGTTGAGTTGGGTAGATCTGGGAACGGTCGATAAAACCCTCGTCTATCGCACAATGATATTGATGGGTTTAGGGTTCTCTTTCCTCTTGGGCATTTTCCCTTTTGCGAGTTGGATATCCATGCTGGCAGAAGAGAATCCACCTTTTTTCTCCGCCTTTGTCTTTGTCCTTTATCTGAATGGCGTTTTGTTGTTTGCCCTGAAGTATATGTTTCAGGCCAAAGGGATCTTGAATTGGGTCGATATCTTGGGGCCCATGCGGACGGTGGGCTTACTGATGATCGTGATTGGAGGTCTCTCCGCGATATTCATCACCCATATGGGGCGGATGATGGGAGCGGCGGTGATCATCGAACTGGGGCGGTCCCTGGTCGCCTTCAGCATCCAGCCATTTGGTTTTCATATCTATTTCGCGATGCTGGTCCTTCAAGGGATAGCTTTGGGAATTTGGTCGTTAGCGTTAACTTTGTTACAGGACAGGGTGGATGATCTGGATTATCCTCACATAAACGGCCTCGCCTGGAAAGCCCCCCTTACCTGTTTGGGTTTGTTGGGGGGGCTTTTCACGTTGGCAGGTTTGCCATTTGGAGGGGGATTTCCACTCCATTGGTCCTTGGGGACGATGTTGATGGAGGAGACTTCCAGGTCTGCCCTGTGGTTTTTTATAGGCAATCTGGGTTTGTTGATCGGTGGAATGCGCACCATCTCTGTACTAAGCGGAAGGGTGGAAGATCCCTCTGAGAACGGCGAGAAGATTGGTTTTTCGAAGATCTTGATCTTGATAAGTTGTATAGGGTTAATTGTGGTGGGTTTATTTCCCCATCAGCTCCTGAAATGGGTCGCGCCTTTAGTGAATATCTTCCAGTAATCTGTGGCAAATATTCACCTCCATTGGATGGGAGAACCAATCTTTCTCCGCGTGCTATAATTTTTTTGCTTGATTTGTTTATAGAATAGGAGTCATGGTCATGGATGTAGAACAGCTCTCAAAACAGGTTGAATGGCTTGATGAGGAGCATCGAAAGGATAATCTGAAGATAAAAGAATTAGAAGACAAAGTCGCTTCTTTAGAGGGGAAATTGGATGCTTCTGATAAGAAAAATAAAGAATTGGACAGTGAAGTCACCCGATTACGGACGACATTGGCCCGCGTAGACGATTTTGAGGATGAGTTGGCTTCCTTCCGTGTTGAAAAGGGTCGGAAGGAGCGGGAATTTGAAAAGGATGTCAAAGGCTGGATTGGGGATGCGAAAGAGGTCCTTCGCTCCCAAATCCAGGGTTTTGAACCCAGGTTAGAATCTTTGCGGGATGACCTGACGAAAATCGATCAGTTGGAGAGACAAATGTCGGTGCGATTGGAGGAGGAGAAGAATATTAACCATACCATCGCTGAAATCCAAAAAGAGATCGATAACATCCAGCGGGAAGCGGAAGAACAGAAAAGGCAGTTTCGTCTGGCAAAGGAAGAGCGCCAACAAGAACTGAAACGGATGACCGACTTGCAGGGCGAAGTGACCGCGATGAGAAAACGCCTGGATGAGCAGCGCGGCCGGCTGGATGTGAATAAGGCTGACTTGCAGAAACTCACCACGCGCGTGGAGGATTTAGAACGCATCCGGAGGGAATTGCGCAAGGAACAGGATGAGTTTATCGAACAGCAAACCCTGGTCGCTACGGATCGAGAGAAAAAGTGGAAGAATTGGCAAACCCATTTTGCAGAAATCGAAAAAAAGGCGGATGAGGTCGCTGAACGGGTCAAATCCCTGGACATGACCCATCGAGACGTGAAGCGCATGAAAGGGGAAATTGAAAACCTTGCTGAACAGGTAGAACGGCGCATTAATGAGATCACGGAAATGCAGCGCCTGGCTGAGGAACGTTTCCGGCAGGAATGGACGACTTTCAAAGCGGATGATCAGAAGCGGTGGACGAATTACACCCTGACCCAAAATGAATATCGAAGTGAGATCGAGCGCCAAAACAGGGAATTGGGGGAGAGGTTGACGATCCTGGAGGATGGAACTCAGGAGATGCAAGACCAGATTCGTCAATTAAGCGGTCAATTCGAAAAGCAGCTCCAGGGTTTATTGGCCCTGATCCGGGAATGGGTCTCGAATTATGAGGAGATCATAGACAGCATACGGTAATGAAAATGGAAAGCTGGGTCATGTTAGATGCTTTCTGAGGGATATTTGGAGAGAACACCTAAGTGGACGGATAAGGCAGGAATCAGTCTATGTACATCATCGGCACTGCAGGCCATGTTGACCATGGCAAGTCGACTCTGATTGAAGCGATCACCGGAACGCACCCTGACCGTTTGGCAGAAGAGCGCGAACGGGAACTCAGCATCGTCCTGGGCTTTGACTCCATGACCCTAAAAAGCGGCGAGGAAGTAGGTATTATTGATGTCCCCGGGCATCGGGACTTCATTGAGAACATGCTTTCTGGGATCGGGGGGATCGATGCGGTCTTGTTTGTGGTCGCTGCCGATGAAGGGGTGATGCCCCAGACGGAGGAGCATCTGGCTATCGTGGACCTTTTGGGCATCGAAGCCGGAGTGGTCGCGCTGACTAAAGTGGACATGGTAGAGGATCCCGAATGGTTGGATCTAATTGAGGTGGATTTGCGGGAAACCCTGCAAGGGACGACATTGGAAAAGGCGCCGATCCTCAGAGTCTCCGGGAAGACAGGTTTTGGCGTGGATGAATTAATCCAAGAGTTGGAGAACACCCTTACCGGACGGTCCCCTCGGCCGGATTTGGGCCGACCGCGTTTATCCATCGACCGGGTTTTTACATTGTCAGGATTTGGAACGATCGTTACCGGGACATTGCTGGATGGGGCATTCGAAGTGGGTGATGAAATCACCTTGCTCCCGAAGCGGGTCAAAGGCCGCATTCGGGGTTTGCAAGTCCACAAAAAGGAAGTAGAGACCGCATTTCCGGGGAGCAGGACTGCGATCAACATCTCTGGGGTGGATGTCGAGGATATTGAAAGGGGAGATGTGGTCGCCCATCCAGGAGATTATCAGCCCACGAGGCGCTTGGATGTCCGTTTTCAACTCTTGCCCGATGTCATTAAGCCCCTTGACCACAATTCCAAAGCGAAGCTTTTCATTGGAGCCGACGAAGTCATGGCCCGGGTCCGGCTGTTGGGGGAGGAGATGATAACGCCGGGGCAGGAAGGGTGGCTGCAATTGGAACTACCGGAAGCCGTGGTGGCGCTGCGCGGCGATCATTACATCTTGCGGCGGCCTTCTCCTTCGGAGACCATGGGTGGGGGTGTGGTTTTGGATCCCCAACCCGCGTATCGCCACAAACGATTTGATGAGGATGTCTTAAATCGCCTTCGTGCATTGGCGGGAGGAGATCCTGTCGATATCCTCCGTGAAACGATCCAGCGTTCGGGAGTCCTGCAGCGAAGGGCGCTGTTATCCCAATCCAGCCTGGATGTACAGGCAGCCGCTCGCGCTTTGGCGGAATTGGTTACAGAAGCTGAGGTGGTATTCATTGATGAGGATGGTACCCCTGAGCAGCTGATTGCTGAGTCAAGCTATTGGGGAAACCTCCAGGAAAACTTGATTGCCAGTGTGGGGGAATATCATGAATCCTATCCGCTTCGGCTGGGCATGCCCAGTGAGGAGCTGAAGAGTCAATCTTCCCTGACGGATGATGTCTTTCAAGCTGCGCTGCGTTCCCTATCCAGGGAGGGACGCTTGGTTCAGAAGGGCCCCATTGTGGCTTTACCCTCCCATGAGGTTGACTTCACATCCGATCAAAAGGGTCGCATAGAGGACTTGATGGATAAATTCCAGGAAGATCCATATTCACCGCCCACTGTCGATGAATGCCTGAAAGAGGTGGGGGAAGAAGTATACAATGCCCTGGTTTCCATGGGCCGATTGAGATCGGTTTCCGTGGAAGTTGTCTTTAAGCAGGAAACGTATGAGAAGATGGTCGCGGAGATAAAGGCATGGCTGGAAGAAAAGGGTACGATCACGGTTGCGGAGGCCCGGGACTATTTTGATTCCAGCCGCCGTTATATGCTGGATTTCTTGGAACACTTAGATAGAGAGGGGGTCACGGTACGAGAAGGAGATGTCCGGCGCTTGCGGTAGCTCCCATCCTTTCTTCAACCCCTTTTTGAGAGGGTATAAGGCGCTCTAATCCCTTTATCCCACTTCAGGCTAGATGAAGAACGCTCAAGCGGATTGAGGGCATCCTGTTAGGCTTCTGCTCGCCAGACCCACTCTCCATTTACCATGGTCGCCAGGGGATGGGTCGTCGCGAGTTCAGGTGCAGGTATGGAAAAGGGATCTTTTTCTAAGACGATCAGATCCGCCCAATATCCTGGTTTGAATTTGCCCGCCCGGTCCTCCCATCCGGAAGCGTAGGCAGGCCCCGTTGTGTAGGCGTGAATCGCTTCGATGAGAGATATCCGTTGATCTGGAATCCAACCCTCAAGACCTGGTTCCCCATTTAGCCTTTGCCGGGTAACCGCTGCGTGAAGTCCCAGGAATGGATTGGGGGGTTCTACCGGTGCGTCCGAACCAAACGCTAACGAGGTCTGGTGGTCCAAAAGCGTTCGCCAGGCGTAGGCATATTGGGTTCGAGCGCCCCAGTAGCGAGCAGCGGTCTCCATGTCGGAGGTGGCATGGATAGGCTGCATGGAGGCGATGATATCCATCTTCCTAAAACGGTCACAATCTATCGGCGCAAGCACCTGCGCGTGCTCAATCCGGTGCCGGAGTGAAGGGAGGTGGTGTTTTTTTTCATAGGACCGAATCTGCTGGTATGCGTTTAACACTTCACGGTTGGCGCGGTCTCCGATGGCATGGATGGCCATGCTCAGTCCATGGTGGGCAGCGCGGATGCCCCTTTGCACGATTTCCTTTTCGGTCATGAGCAAAATTCCGCGGTCTTCGCTTCTCCCTTGGTAAGGGGCAAGCATGGCTGCGGTCTGCGGTCCTAAAGCCCCGTCTGCAAAGGCTTTAATGCCCCCGATTTGCAGCATTGGGTTCCCAAAGCCACTCCTTAACCCCATCTCAATCGCCGAGTCCAATTTTTGAACATTGATGTGTTTCGTGACCCGCAGTTTAAGTTCCCCGTTTTTAGATAACTCCTGCAGGGCAGAAAAACTCAAGTGGCGGTCGAAATCATGCACTCCCGTCAATCCTACCTTCCATAAAACGCGTTGGGCCTCGCGCATGGCCCGCGTCGTTTCCTGGAGGTCGGGTGAAGGGATGTGGTCATTAACCAAAGGGATGGCTTTTTCAAACAGCAACCCTGTCAACCTTCCCTTCCGATCCCGGGAAAGGCGTCCTCCAGGGGGATCAGGCGTATGTTCGTCAACCCGGGTTGAAGCGAGGGCTGCGGAGTTAACCCAGGCGGCGTGAAGCGATTTTGCGGTCAGGTAAACCGGATGCCGGGGGGCGATCTCGTCCAGCTCTTCCCGTAAGCCGTATCCCTCCTCCCAGCGGTTTTGATCCCAACCATGCCCCAGGATCCACGTTCCGGGAGCTGTTTCCTTAACCTTTTCTGCGACGCGCCGCAAACACTCTCGTTTCGTGTCCGTCTCGCAGTTTATTTTTTTCAAATTCAAGGCGTACTGTTTAAGATGGATGTGCGCATCGACGAGTCCAGGAAGGACGGTTTTCCCTTCTAGGTTTTCTCGCCTTGCGCGGCTGGGGCCCAGATCTGTTTGACTTTCTGTAAGGAGTTCTTTCATGATCCCATTTTCGATGATCATCCCCCATGCTCGGGGATGGGCAGGATCGAGGGTATAGATATGGGCGTTGGTGAGGATGTGGGTGGTCATGTCTGCTTTCTAGGCTGATTTACCCCCTCAGTCAGGGTTCACTCCTCCAGGAAAAGATCCAGGAGGGAATTGAGTTCCTCTTCCGAATAGAAATGGATCGTGATGGTCCCGTTACCGGATTTGTTTTGCTTGACCCGCACTTTAGTCCCCAAAATGGATTGCAGCTGTTCTTGGATGTCAAGGACCTCCGGGGATTGGGTCTCCCGTTCCCGCTTTTTTTCCTGCTTTTTGCCCTGCAGCCGTTTGACGAGGGACTCCGTTTGCCGGACATTCAGGCTTTTGGTGAGGATGGTTTGCAGGGCGGCTGCTTGCGATTTGGTGTTTTGGAGGGAGAGCAGGGCGCGGGCGTGTCCGGTGCTGATCTGACCGTTTCTCAACGCTTGTTGGACGATATCCGGAAGGTCGAGAAGACGCAGCGTGTTGGTGACGGTGGTTCTGCTCTTGCCCACCCGCTGCCCGATCTCCTCATGGGAGAGTTCAAAGCCCCGGGATAATTTCTGATAAGCTGAAGCCTCCTCCAGGGGATTTAAATCGGACCGCTGTACGTTTTCGATCAGCGCTACAATTAATTGGTCCCGGTTGGTGACTTCCCGCAAGATGGCGGGTACGGTTTCCATTCCAGCCATTTTCGCCGCTTTAAGGCGTCTTTCCCCGGCAATCAAACTGAATTTTTTCTCTTTCCCTTCCCTTTTAAGGAGGACAAGCGGTTGGATGATGCCGTGTTCTTGGATGGAAGCTGCCAGTTCTCGCAGTTCATCGTGATTAAATCCCCGCCGCGGTTGATGTGGGTTGGTGGAGATGGCATCGATGGGAATTTCCATGACGCCAGTCTGTTCCATAAATTCGTCATCGGCTCGTTTTGAGGGAATGAGGGCATCAAGCCCTTTCCCCAATCCAGGGCGTTTTTTTGCCATAACTTAAATTTTTATCCCTATGGTTGGTGTGTGATTGATCATCAGTTCATGTACGACGAGAATTTCGCGTATCAGCGTGTGTATTATACCTCAGGAACCTTCACTCCATCTTCCCTCATGATTTCCTTCGCCAGCTCCTGGTAGGCCAATGCGCCTTTTGATTCGGCGGCGTAGAGGGAGATGGGCAGTCCGTAAGAGGGGGCTTCGGCAAGTCGAACGCTGCGGGGGATGACAGCATCAAAAACCTGAGTGGAGAAATGACTTTTGATTTCCTTGACCACGTCACTGGCTAAATTCGTCCTCCCGTCAAACATGGTCAAAATCACGCCTCGGATTTCCAGGTCTGGTGCTAACGCCCTGCGAACCCGATCGATGGTCGATGTCAGCTGACCGAGGCCTTCCATGGCCAGGTATTCACATTGGACGGGGATGAGAATGCCATCCTTGGCAGAGACGATGCCGTTCAAGGTCAGGAGCCCAAGAGAAGGGGGACAGTCCACCAGGATATAATCGTAATCTTCATGGAGAGGCAGCAGGGTCCGTTTGAGGAGGTTTTCGCGTCCCACCTCATTGACCAACTCCACCTCAGCCCCTGCCAAATCGGGGGAGGAGGGCAGGATGGAGAGTTTCAAGCGCGGATTGTGAAGGATGTATTGTTTGATGCTCGTGTCTTCCAGGATGGCTTCGTATGTCCCACCCCTTATATCGTGTTTGTCTATGCCCAAGGAAGAAGTGGCGTTGGCTTGAGGGTCAATGTCCACCAATAACACCCGCTGACCGTAATAAGCCAGATAGGATCCGAGGTTGATGGTCGTGGTTGTTTTTCCAACCCCCCCTTTTTGATTGGCGATGGTGTATATTTTTCCCATGATTTATTAGGCCTCTTCCAATGACTGAATTTTCGCCCTGGTAGGGACGCCGTTCAAACCCGGCTGGGTGACAGATTGAGCTGCCAACCAAGTGGCGAAGTGAGCGGCCTCCGTTAACGCTCCGTGCCTGACATAGTGGATGAAGAAAGCGCTGGCAAAAATGTCCCCGGCGCCTGTGGGATCCCGTTCGGTTTTTGGCGTGGTAGGGATGTGAATTATATCTCCCCGGTAGTGAAGATCAGACCCCTGATCCCCTCTGGTCGCGATCAGCAGGGGGCATTGCCGGGCGTAGCGGGTAATCCGGTCATCATCGTCGCCCACGTCCTCGTAGCTTAGCACGACAGCTGAAGAGGAGGGGCAATGATGAAGGGAAAAATCCAGTGGGGAGGGGGTGACCTTTCCCTTCCGATCCCACTTACGCAGCCAGCCCTGAAGGGAGATTCCCAGGAATGAGCCGGAAAATTTCATGATCATCTTATGGTCGATCTCCTTGGCAACGGGCGCGAGATGGACGATGGGCGCTGACCGCCAGGCTGGGGGTATGTGTTGGTATGTGATGGAAGGGGCCCGGTGGTGAAGGGTTTCCACTCGACCGGAGGGCAGATACCGGTTTTCAAATGTGGTGGTATGGTTGTGAGCGTATTTTTGGATGTGAACGCCCTCCAACTTGGAAAGAGAAACATCATCACCGGCGATGGTCACTAACCCAACCTGCATCCCCATCCGAAAGGCGAGTAATGATGCGTAGGTTGCTGTCCCTCCCAAGTGATTGCCTTGTGGTGTAATGTCCTGAGTGACGTGACCCAGGACGAGATAATCGATGACATCATTCTCTGAGGACTTATTCATGGTTGCATTATACCTGAAACGCCTTTCCCGTTCGAGATCAGCCGGCCAGCCGGCGGGGGTCCAAGGCAAGGATGGTTGAATGGCTTTTGCGCGAATGGAGGAGAGAGGGTTGTCCCTTCCCCGAAAACAGACATCGGTTGGGATTAAATTAAAAGGGGCTGTCTGAAAAGTCCGATTTTTTCAGACAGCCCCCACCCAGGAAACAAATCTTGCCTGCTGGAAGCGTTTTTTCCCCCACTTGGAACATAATTTTGATTGATTTTTATCGATTGCCCCCCACTGCCATGACTTTAGGGACAGCCTTTTTATTAGATAAGATAGGGATCAATGTTTGGGATAAACGACCACTTTCCGGTTAGGATCCTCTCCGGTGCTTTCCGTGTAGACGTCGGGATGGTCTCGGAGTTCGAGATGGGCGAACCGCCGCTCATTGGGGGGCATGGGTTCGAGGGATTGTCGCCGCTCTGTTTTCGCCACCTGCTGGGCGACCCGCTGAGCAATTTGGCGGACCTCCATTTCCCTCCTCTTCCGGTATCCTTCCACATCGACGGTCAAGGGGATGCCCCGTTCTAATTCTTTTCCCATAATCAAACGGGTGACATACTGCAGGGCATTGAGGGTTTTTCCCCTTTTGCCAATTAAAATACTGAGGTCTTTGCCGGTGATATCCGCTTTAATGGGTCGATAGGGTAAATTTTCGCTTTTCTCACCGAATTGGGCGGAGACGTTGGCTGAAACGTTCATTTTTTCTAACAGTTCGTTGATCACCTGTTCCGCCAAGGCCAAAAGGGAGCTTTCCTCTGCTTCCTCTTCGGGAACGCGCTCCGCTTCCACCTCTTTTTCTGGTTGGGCTTCAGGAGTTTTTAAGGAGATCCGAACCCGGGCTTGCCGGGAGCCGATGCCAAATACACCCTGGCTCCCCTCGTCCAACACTTCTATGTCGACGGTTTCCCGAGATAACCCTAATTCGTTCAACCCTTTTTGAATGGCTTCATCTACGGTTTGAGCGATGACTTCCAATGTTGCGCGACTTTTATCCATAATACCTCTTCAGCGGTCTCTATCTCTATGCTGAATGCGACCTGTTATGATGACAGCTTGGGGAGCAGATTTTTAAAATTTGCCTGTCCTAATATCATGTACTGCGCGATGGTGACTAGGTTGGTGGCAATGAAGTAGAGAGCTAAACCCGAGGCAAAGGTGAGGGCCAGATAACCCATGAAGAAGGGCATGTAGAGGCTCATCGCCTTGCTCATCTGAGCTCCTTGACCCCCGTTGTCTCCGGGGGTGCCGGTGGAGACCATTTTCGTCTGGATATAGGAGGTGATGACCACCAGGATCGCCAAGACGGGCACCCCAAATCCAAATACCTGAAGGCGCTCCGGTTCACTTAATTCCATCCACAGGAATTGACTGTTGATCGGGATGAGGTTGGCGCCGTCGTTGATGTGTTTTGAAAGGTTCACCAATTGTACAGGGGTGACCGCCAAAGCGCGGATGATGGCTTGATATAGGCCGATGATGATGGGAAATTGGAGGAGAAGGGGCAGACAGGACCCAAAAGGACTGATGCCCATCTCCTGGTAGACTTCCATCTGTTTTTGAGCCAACTTTTCCTTATCATCCTTGTACTTCTCTTGGATATCCTGCCACTTTTTGGAATTTTGCAGCTCCTGCATGGCCTTGCTGCTTTTCACCTGGCGTGCAGTCAGGGGATACATGAGCAGCCTAACCAAGATGGTAAAGAGGATGATAGCCAGGCCAAAGTTTTGGCCGACCAGGTTGTAAATATACAACAAAATGTTGATCATGAAGGTGATAAATGCATCCCACATAGTTTATTCCATTTTTGGTAGCTTGATTAATCCTAAAAACCCTTTCCAGTGCGTTAATCGGAGGGGGCGAAATCCCATTTCATGACACCATTCTCATCGTAAGCGATCAACAGGTTTTCATTGCCTGTAGGGGCGACGAGAATAAGATCCCCATTGGCAGCAGCAGGGCTGGTATACAATTTGCCCTCCAGGGTTTGGTTCCTTTGTATCGTTCCATCTTTGCTGGTTACGACGAGGGAGCCTTCCTCGGTCCCGAAATAGATCCGATCCTCGGTGACCAGGGGTGCGGATACGATTTTACCCCCCGGTTGGACCTGCCAAATCACATTGCCGGACTCTTGATCTAGGGCGTAAAATGTGCCGGATAGATCGCTGGCATAGACCCGGTCCCGATCCGGGACGGGGCTGGCCCAGGCCCAATCTTCCGTTTCAAATCGCCAGAGCACATTTTGCTTCTCTGGGTCAATGGCCAGAACTTCGTTGGCGAACGTGCTGGCGAAGATGGTATGATCCTCAGCGGAGGTCGGTTTGCTGACAATAGGCCCCCCTAGATCTTCCGTTTTCCATAGAAGAGAGCCGTTCTCAATATCGATAACGTAAATATGGTGATCCATGGAAGCCAGGTAAATGCATTCACAGGCTTCAGTGGTGCTGGGAGGGGCCCAAATCGGTTCGTCCGTTTCGAAGGGGCTCCAGAGTTCGCTGCCCTCCAGGCTGATGGCATACAGGTTGTGGTCTGCGGAGGCTGCGAAAATCCCTTTGGAAGTCACCAGGGGTCCGGCGATGAAACGATCGTGGGCGCGCTCATACCTCCAATTCTCTTCCCCATTGGCCGGATCTATACTGTAGATGTTCCCGTCATAGCCGGTGACGATCAGCTGGCCGTCATCGGTCAGCGCTGGAGCGCCAAAAAAGGTGACATCGTTCTGGGCTTTGGTGGGATATTTCCAGCGCATGGTACCGTTTTTCAAGTTCACAGCGTAGACATGCTGTCCCGCAGCCAGATAGGCGGTCTCTTGGTCAGTCGTCAATCCAGGCCATCCCGATGCGGAGATCCTCGAGCCGCTGCAAGCGCTGGCAGTGATTGATAAAGTTAGTATGGTGATCAAAATGATGAGATATTTTTTCATAAGCTTGTTTTCTTTGTTTGTCGTTAAAGGACGGGATCGTGCCCCCCGGGGTTGAAAGGGTTACATCGCAGGATACGCCAAATTGCCAACAACCCACCTTTGAGCACCCCATATTTGTAGATGGCGCGATAGCTGTAGTTAGAACAAGTGGGGTAAAAACGGCATGTGTTCCCTGGAATAGCGGGAGAGATGAATTTCTGATATGCGCGGATGAGCGCTAAGAAGGGGAAGCGCGGCAGGGTCCAGAGCGTTACCTCGAGTTCTTTCAATGGGTACTGGTTTTCTGGAGGGTGAATATCCACCGTCGATATCTCAGTGAATTCAGTCTTCATGGGCATGTTTGAGCAAATTTGCTTTCTCGAAAAGTGATTCTAACGCTTTTTTCGCCTCTTGACAATTCGCAGAGGCCAATGGCTTCCGGGCCACGATGACGATGTTCCAGCCATCCTTGATTCTGGGGATGAGTTCTTGAAGTGCTGCCCGGATCAAGCGTTTGGCTCGATTTCTTTGGACAGCTTTTCCTACCGATCTTCCCGCGGAAACCGCAAACTGCGTCCCCCCCTGGCCTCTCCTTAAGAAGTATAAAACGAGAAGCGGGTGGGCAAATGATGTTCCATTGCGCCGCACCCGCTGGATATCAATGGAGCTTGTAAGTCGATAATTACGGTTCACTCGAAATATTTTTTTTCATTGCAGAGCTAGGCCTTCCAGTTGGTTTTCTTGACGTGGTTATTGGCCTTATGAGCAAGTTTATGACGACCTTTCTCTCGACGACGCTTGAGTATTTTCCGGCCGCCTTTCGTTTTCATTCGGGCTCGAAACCCATGCTTGCGTGCCCTGCGACGTTTCTTCGGTTGATATGTTCTCTTTGGCATCGCAAAAACCTCCTTTCCATGTACTGCGCAACTACCAGCTAAACATTATACCGTGGGAGAGGCTTTTGGTCAAATTTGTTTTCAACCCCTCATGTGTAGAAAGGAAAGCAGAATGGTTGGCGATTCTGTTGGGAATAGAACCGAAGAGCAGGTCTTTTAACAACCATCTCTTTGGAAGCGCCCCTGACGATCAAATCATAGGCTTGTTTTTCCTCTCCTCCGCTGATCCCGGAACGCGCTCCTTCCAGGAGACCTACTTCAAGGGGTTGGCTGCGTTTCAAACGGTAGGTAATCCGCTTTGAAGGTTCTCCCAACTCATCTTCTACAAATTGTATTAACACATCCGTTTCAACGTATCCTATCATAGATATTGGTTTATGCACAAAGGGAAAATAGGGAGAGAATGTCAATATCTTGACCATCCTGGCTCTTCCCATTATGATGTCATGGATATCGACAATGGCCCATTGAGAAAGGAAGAGGTTCAGCATGTCGCTGACGGACGATATTATCCATACGCTTACTGATCATAGAATAGAAAAAGCGCGCATTGGCATGCGCTGGACGGCGGTGGTAGCCCAGAAAGGGGAACGGAGACAGTGTGGTTTGGCGACCACCTTGCAGACGGAACATACCCATGATGGATCTTCTGCGGTTCTGGAGGCAGGGGCGTTAGAGACGGTTTCCGGATTGGAGATGGCCCAGTGGATCAAATCCGAGATCCCCATCCGGCGAAGTCTGGGATGTGCAGCGATCAATGCCCTGATCGACTATCATCCCCAAACATGGGTGAATGAGAACGCGTCGGAAGCGATTATCCGGCGGGGGAGAGGGAAAACAGTCGCTTTGATTGGACACTTCCCTTTTGTGGGTAGCGTTCGAGAGGAGGTGGAGGATTTTTATGTCCTGGACCTCGATCCGGTCGGTCGCGACCTGCCGGCCAGCGCCGCCCCCGAGATCCTCCCCATCGCGGATGTGGTGGCCATTACGGGGATGACGTTTATAAACGGCACCATGGAGGAGCTCCTCTCCCTCTGCCGGCCTGATGCCTATGTGATCGTCCTGGGTCCGACCACACCCCTGAGCCCCGTTTTCCATGCATATGGCGTGGATTTATTGGCTGGGTCTGTGGTGGAAGACATCCCGGCCGTTCTGAATGTCCTCAGCCAGGGGGGAAATTTCACCCAGATCCATCGAGCAGGTGTGCGTTTGATTCTCCAGTCAGCGATGAAGCACGAAGGTTGAGGTCCCCGTACCCAGGTCGTGGGAGCTGCAGTGCGCTCAAAGGGAGGGAAATGTGGATTTTGGAACCATTGCGTATCGACCCATAGGCGTGATTTACAGCCCCTTTAAAGAAATTTCAGGTATGCCCATTCAGCCCAGCGCTGCAGTGGGGGTGCGGGGCAGGGTGGAGATCAAACCCCAGTTTCAACCAGGGTTGAAGGATCTGGAGGGGTTCTCGCATGTCATTCTCCTGTACCATTTTGAGTGCGTGGAGGACATGAAGCTGCAGGTGACCCCTTTTTTAGATGACCGGGAGAGGGGGGTTTTCGCGACCAGAGCTCCTCTCCGCCCCAACCCCATCGGTCTGTCCATTGTCAAACTTCTAAGTATAAAAGGTAATATCTTAGAGATAGAGAACGTGGATGTGCTTGACCGGAGTCCGCTTTTGGACCTCAAGCCGTATGTCCCGTACTTCGACCGTCCGGAGAGGGTGAAATCCGGGTGGATTGAAAAGGCAAAAGATGACGTAAAGGGCAAACGCGGGGATGACCGCTTCGCCTGACCGTTTTTAGGACGTGTCAGGCGATCCCAGCCAGCGAAAAGAAATGCCCCCGATAAGGAGAGGGAACCAGAACGTGACGCCGCGGTAGGCGAGGGTGATGACCAGGGCGTCGTTGCCCGGGACATACATGGATCGCAGCGCCAGAGTCAAGATCCCTTCCACCACGCCGACACCAGAGGGAGTGGGGGAGACGATGAGGAATAAATAGGCCAGGCTGGTCCCCGCCACCAGGGTGCCTATGGAGACGGGGACTTGAAAAGCTTTGAACATCAGGTAGAAGATGACGAAGAGGATGCCTTTGTTGGACAAAGCCAGCAGCAAAGGGTAAATGAGGTCAGTGGGTTTTCGCCGCAACTCCGCAATGCCTTCCACCGCGTCATGGGCAAAAGCCCGGGCTTTCTCCACTGAGAACCTGTCCTTTTTTGAAAAGAGGTGGAAGAATCGGTTTCCTGTTTTTGCCAGCCAGGCCAGGGCATCCGCCAGTTCTTTTTCGGATCGAAAGCCCAGATAAAGCAAAAAGGTCATCACGCCGCAGAGGAAGATCAGTATGGCGGAGGCGATAATTTCTGTTAAATTCAGGTTGTTTCGTCGAAAGAGGACGATCAGCCCCAGCCCCAAGAGAAAGAAGAACCCCAGGTAGTCGTAGATGACATACAATGCGCCCGCGACCATGGTCCGGGCTCCGGATTTCCCCCGTTGTTGGGCGTCGGTGATGAAGATGGTCATCCCCCCGATCCCCGCGGAGGGAGCCACGGTGTTGATAAAGGTCGCGGCAGCTGATAAGATCGTCAATCTGGATAATTTTTCATCGATGCCCACGGCGTGGAAGATCTTCTTATAAGACCCCGCGATATTCAACAGCCAGGCCAAGGCCAGTATCAGGCTGAGAAGGATGAAACGCCAATCCCCCCGTTGCAAGGTCTTCCAGACCCTTTCCACTTCCGAAAAGTGTCCGGCGATGAAGACAACCCCGAACAAGAGGGCGACAGCGAGGATAAATTTACGCATGGGCAGATTATAGCATCAATGTCGTTCTTATGTCTCTTGGGCAGGAAAAGGGGATGATTTTGGGGAAAAGAGTGTGATGCGGGGGATGAGGTTCCTCTCCTGGGCAAAGGCGGAATTCATCAGGGTTATGGTGAACGCATTCTTATTGAATGCTGGGTTGTTCAGCGAGGGTGACCTCAATCTCTATCGTCTTTCCGTCCCTGATCACGGTCAGCATAACCTGATCCCTTGGGGAGTGATCATATAGGGCGTTGATAAAGGGGTTGTTCTCATTGAGTTTGCGCTCCCCAAATTGGACGATGATATCCTCTTCCTGGAGCCCTGCCTGTGAAGCGGGGGAGTCGGGAGCCACCTGGGAAATAAACGCTCCCCATTCCACAGGGAGGTTATACGCGGTAGCGATTCTCGGTGTAATCCATTCCCAATTGATCCCCAGATAAGGGCGGGAGAAATATCCCTTGTCAATGATCTGTTCCGCGATCGCCTTGGCCCGGTTAGAGGGGATGGCAAATCCCAACCCTTCCGCCACAGCGGAAGCCCCGCCGCGGACGATGAGGGTGTTGATGCCAATCACTTCACCGTCCAGGTCGATCAATGGTCCGCCAGAGTTCCCCTGGTTAATGGCAGCGTCCGTCTGGATGAGCCCCTCCATCTGGTAATTTTCGCTGATTCTCAGACTGCGATCTGTAGCGCTGACCACCCCAACGGTGACCGTATTCTGGAATTTTCCAAGGGGCGATCCAATGGCGATCACGGTTTCGCCGGGGGAGAGCATCTCTGAATTGCCAAAGCTGGCAGGAGAAGTGGCCTTATCCCCCTCGATTTTCAATACTGCCAAATCAGCAAATTGATCGGTGCCCACGATCTCGGCCGGTATGCGGGATCCGCCGGGGAGGATGATTTCCACTTCTTTGGCATCCTCCACGACATGGTTATTGGTGATGATATAGCCATCCGAGGAGATGATCACCCCGCTTCCACTGACCTGTTGGTCAGGCTCCTGCCCGAAAAAGGTGATTTGCCCGGGGATTTTGGCCAGGATGGTGACCACAGCGGGGGATGTTTTCTCCACGACTTCGGTGATCCTTGTGGCGTAATCGACGGTTGAGACCTGAACGGGCCTTTGCGTTGACGTCGGCGACAGTGTGGGTGCTTGAGTCTCTAAAGGCGCCGATTCGGTCGGGTTGACTTGATCTAACCTGGTGTAGGTGTAGTACCCTCCTGCCAGGCCTCCTAAAACCGCGGATGCAAAACCCACCAGCAAGACGGTGATGATCCAGGTTGTTTTCTTTCCATTCATACTTTCAGCCTGCTTTTTGAGTGTTTCTTGGTATTTTCGTTTATCGCCGCCGTCTGCCGCCTGAACCAGAAACGAGGGAAATCCAATACAGAAGCTGCATCACAGCTGTGAATAAGGAAGCCACATAGGTCAACGCAGCGGCATTGAGAACGCTGTTTACGCCCTGTCTTTCCTTTTCGCTCTGGATGATGCCCGATTGGCTGAGGAGCTCTTTCGCTCTCGTGGAGGCGTTGAGCTCTACCGGCAGGGTGGCGAGGGCGAACACTGCCCCACCAGAGAAGGCGAAGACGCCCAGCCAGGCCAGCCCGGTGATATTGATCAATAAGCCGACCATGATCAGGATCCAGCCCAGCGTAGATCCGATATTCACAGCTGGGACCAGCATGGACCGCAAACGGAGGGGAAGATAGCCCTCTTTGTCCTGCATGGCGTGCCCCATCTCGTGGGCGGCAATGGCTAAAGCTGCCACAGAGCTGCTTTGGGAGACGCCTGCGGATAGTTTTAACACTTTCTTCCGGGGGTCATAGTGGTCGTTCAATTCACCCTGCACGCTTTGGATTTCCACATCGTGCAGTCCTCCAGATGATTTCAAGCGCTGGGCAGCTTCCGCGCCGCTAATGCGGGAGCGGGCTGGCACTTGCCCCCACTTATTGTAGGTTGATCTCACATACCACTGCGCCAAGAACATGGCGATGAAAGCCGGCGCCATGTAAAGTAAGTATTGAGGGTTGATGTAAAACATATATTTTCTACCTACCTTTCATTGTTCAATAAGGTCTGATAAGACCTCGATCGCTTTGTCCAGTTGAGGGTCTCCTTCATTTTGCAGGTCTTCTTCGGTTAATTCCACCTCGTATTTCGGAGTCAGGCCTTGTTCGTGGATCTGCCGTTTATCAGGGGTCAACCAACGGGCGATCGTGACCCGGACTGCGCCCTGGTCGTTGCTGAGTTCGATCCAATTCTGCACAGAGCCTTTGCCAAATGTGGTGGTGCCTACCAGCGGACCCCGCTCGTAATCCTGAATGGCGCCAGCCACGATCTCGGAGGCAGAAGCTGACCCCTTGTTGACCAGCACTACCAGCGGGATATCTGTCGCCAATCCCCCTTTCTGGGCGGGATAGGATTTCATCTCTTGATCATCCCCATAATCTTCATAGAGGATGACGCCCTCATCGATGAATTCTGAGCCTACGGCCACAGCGGTTTGCAGATACCCGCCGCCGTTATTCCGCAGATCCAGGATCAGACCATCGGGGTCCTTTGCAAGGAGTTCTTTCAAGGCGTCTCTCAATTCGGAGCGGGTATCCTGTCCAAAAGTGATCAACTGCAAATAGGCGATGTTCTCGCCTTCGATTATGCGGTAATCCACGCTGGGGATAGTGATTTTTTGCCTGGTGACGGTGACGTCAAACGGTTCGGGTTCGCCTTCCCTTTCAATGGTCAGCATGACGTCCGTCCCGGCTGGCCCCAAGATCTCTTTGATAACCAGGTTCCCATCGATCCCGGTCATGTCTTCCCCGTCGATGGCGATGACTTTATCCCCTGGTTTCAATCCCGCCTCTTCAGCGGGTGAATTGGGCATAGGACTGATGATTTCGAGGTATTTCCCGGTGGGGTCAACCCAGGCGCCGATCCCTTCATACTCACCGCTCATCGGGATATTGGCCTGTTCGTATTGAAAGGGATCCATATAGGAGGTGTGGGGATCTCCCAAGGAATCCAGCATGCCGGAAATCGCCCCCTGCATCAATGAGGTATCATCCACTGGTTGTTCCACATATTGTTCGTGAAGGATATCCCAGGCCTCCCAAAAGGGCTCGAATAGTCCCTCCCGGCTGATTTGCTCCCCGGTGGTTGTGGTGGCTTGGCTTTCAGATCCATCCCCGGGTTCGGGAGACGCCTCTTCGATGAGGGAGCCGGGCAGAACATCTTCCGGAACGAAGAAATTGCCGACGATGATGCCTGCCGAGAAGCTGCCCACGATCAACACCAGGGCGGTGAGTATCCCTACCAGGGTTAGTATTTTTTTATTCATTAACTGCTCCATATCAGGGTGAATGTCTTTTTTAAGATAGCATAATGAGATTAACACGAAGTAAGAAGTTTGTCAAAAAGGTGTATATATGGGGGATTTCCCGGGTTGGGTTTCCTGTAAGAATAACCTTCGCCCATGGGATTCTCATTGTGGGATTACCTAGATTTCACGGTAGGAAGGGTGATGATTTCCAGGTAGAGGGGTTGGTCTAACCTCTCTTGTTAGGTGTCTTTCAAGGCATCGACAGACTCTTGATCAAGGGGTTGGGAAGATCGAATGGTGGCGATGCGTAGGCCCCGTACCCTGGTTAATTAATTGTGAGACGGACTAGGTGATAAATAGTCGTCGATTTTTTACTCCCAACCTCGAATGCTGCTGAGGATTCTCCGAATGGCGTTCAATCCGGACACCTCATGGCGTCGGACCAACAAAACAGAACACGGCGCTTTGTCAGCCACGGCATCTGGGATGGAGCCAACCAGCAAGCTTTTCACCGCCCACTCGTCGGAGGCTCCAATGACCAACAGGTCATATTCTCCCTCTTTTGCCTCTTGGACAATGGCGGAAACTACGTTCTCTTCTACCACGACTTTCGTTCGTACCTTGGATTCAATTTTATCCTTATCCAGAACCTCTTCTGCCAGGTGATCCAGAGCGCGTTGTTCGGCTTCCAACTCCACTTCCGGGGAAGGATGGACAATGCGGAAAACCGTCAATTCAGCCTGATCGCTATGGGTGATCTCAGCTGCTAAACGCAGGCCAAGGCGAGCATGAGGACCTCCTCCGGCAGGGATCAGCACCCGACGCACCGTTTCCTGCAAAGCCCGGGGGCGCAGGATAGCCACATCAGCCTTAGCATTTTGCAGGATCGTCTTTTCGGGGCTTCCATAGATGTTGGCGGCGGAGGTCGGTTTGTTCCAGCTCAGTAAAACCAGTTCTGTGTTCGGTCTGGATTCTACGACGGAGACAATCCCAGAATTCCAACTATGTGCTGCCCTTAACATAGGCCGGACGGGTATACCCAGTTCGGCTCCCAGGTCTGTGATCCGTTTCATTCTGGGATTTTTCTTGATCTTTTTCTTTTCCATCTGTTTGCTGCTTTCTATATCCTGGGGGGACATCTGGGGGGGGATCTCCTGAAAATCAAGCGCGACAACCGACCGGCGGTCATTGAAAAAGATCAAATCATCCGCGATGTACATGAGAGATTGTAAGTCGGATTTAGGCAGGAGGGGGATAATGATCTCGTTTTTCTCCGGTGTGGTTGCTTCATGGGCTTTTTCGATGATATCTTCCAGTGGGCGTTCTCGTTCCCAGAGGGGGCCGAATTCGCCCCCTACTTTGGCATTGTTTTTTACCCAAATGAAAAACCATACCAGACCCCCAACTGCCAAACCAAGCCCAGCTGTTCTGGATTGGGGGGACATGGTGAAGATCACAGCCAAGGATAGGATACCTGCTGTCAAGGGGATCAGCGGAAAGAGGGGGGTTTTGAAGGCGGGCCGATACCACGAGGGACGAGAACTGCGCATGATGATCACAGAAAAGGACAGCAATGCATAGGAAACCATGAACAGTGTGCTGGAAATTTCTGCCAGAACTTCAGCTTGTCCAGACAAAGAGAGGAGGATACCCAATATGCTGGTTGCCAGGACGGCATTGGCTGGCGTTTTGAATTTCTGATGTACTTGCCCAAACCAACCAGGGAGGACAAGGTCCCGTCCCATACCGAAGCTGATACGAGATGAAGCCATGATAGCGGCATTGGCAGAAGATAGGGTCGCCAGGAGACCAGCAGCCAACATAGCAAAGTAACCGGGTCGTCCTGCGAAGACTTGGGCGGCTTCTACGAGGGGGGCTTCCCGCTGGCTGATGCCCTGATAGGAGAAGGTCCCGGCGAGGACAAAGACGATCAGGGTGTAGAAGATGGTCGCCAGAACAACCGATCCTCCAATCGCTAAGGGAAGGTTCCTTTCCGGGTTTTTCAACTCCCCGGAGATGGTGGATATTTTTTCAAATCCAGTATAGGAAACGATGATCAGGCCAATGACGCCGATCATAGCCCCCCAACCATTAGGAGCCATCGATTGGTAAAGGTCTTGTTCAATATTAAAAATGCCCACTCCCACGAATGCCAGGAGAATGGTCACCAAAATGAGGACAATTATATTTTGAACGCTGCCCGTGAGCTTTGCTCCCCTGTAATTCAGGTAGGCAAAGAGTAATCCTGCTGATACCGAGGCGAGTTGGGGGGGAATGGGGAAAATGAGAGCGAGGTACTCTCCGAATGCCAACAGGTAAAACCCTGTGGCGAAGGCCAAGCCCAACCAATTCCCCGGCCCAACGATGGAGCCGGGCAGCGGTCCCAGAGCTTCGGTAATAAAGGTATAGCTCCCGCCCGCTTTGGGCATGCCAGTGGCCAGCTCAGAGATAACCAATGCGATCAGAAAACAGATTGTGCCGGCAATGAGATAAGAGAATATAGCCGCAGGACCAGCGTCCTCTACAGCGAAGGCAGAGAGGACGAAAATCCCTGCTCCTAGCATCGTCCCAAGCCCTATAGCCAGCGCCTGAGTCAAGCCCAGCTCGCGAATGAGTGATTTTTCGTCTTCATTATTTTCCATCACACTAACATCCTTTTATGTGGAGATTTACATGCTTTGTCTTCAACAAAGATATCATCCCGTTTATTTTACTGTCTGATGAGACAATCTAACAGGGTCAAGGCTACTTTCACAGCATCGATTCCAGTGGTTCATATTATCTAACAAATGATGCCTGCTTATCCAACTAAAACGCGTTCTCCTTGTTTGCATTGAAAAATGAGAGGTTCACATCTCCCTCATTCATAAAACTCCTTTCGAGCCTGGAAACCACCGGCTTCCAGCCGGTGGAGGAAGGCTCACCTGACTAATTCATCCATTGTGATATACTCATCTCATATGAGCGAGTACGTGACTAAAACTATCTCGGTGAAACTTGATATTCCGCAAGATAGGATTGGCGACATCCTCGAAACATTCCGTCAATTCAATCAAGCCTACCGTGAGGTGCTTGAAGTGGCCTGGAGCAGTGAGCGTAAGACCTACAACAAGCAAGAACTCCACCGCGCTACATACTATCCCGTTCGTGAATCGACTGACTTGCCTGCAAACCTTGTATGCTCTTCTCGGAATCGCGTGGCTGAAGCCGTGAAGGCTTGCGTTGTCAAGTGGGCTGACGGACACAAGGCCAGAAAGCCCACGTTTCGCGACTTCGGCTCTGTGGTCTACGACAAGCGCACTGTCACCATCAAGGATCGGTATTGCACACTCGCTACAGTCAATGGGCGTGTTAGGGCCGACTATATTCTTGGCGATTACCAGAAAGAGCATCTTGATGATCCCAACTACGAAATACGCTCGGCTACGCTCAGCTACCGGGACGAGATGTTATTCTTGAATATCACTGTTCGCAAGCCGGTCTTGTATCAACAGACCGGGATAGTTATGGGCGTTGATCTTGGCGTCAATAACATCGCTGTCACGTCCACTGGCAAGTTCTTCGACGCTGGTTTCTACAACTGGAAGCGCAACGGATACTTTTGCACCAAGCGCGGTCTTCAGGAAAAAGGCACCCGCAGCGCTGAGCGCACACTGAAGCGCTTGAAACGACGGGAAAACCGCTTCTCCGAAGACTATATTCACCGCGTGTCGAAAGCCGTTGTCCAAGAAGCGCTTGACCATAATGTAGACATCATCGTTTTTGAGCAACTTGACCATATTCGTGACAGGATGCAAAGCGCCAACCATCGCACTAAGCGCCAGATGCACACTTGGGCCTTCCGCAAGCTCCAGGAATTTGTAACCTATAAGGCTGCTGAAGTCGGTATCCAGGTTGACCATCAGGATGCTCGTTATACATCTCAGAAGTGTTCTCGTTGTGGTCACACTCAACGCTCTAATCGTAACGGTCACGAATTCAAGTGCCAATCTTGCGGATACTCACTCAATGCAGACCTCAACGCAGCGAAGAACATAGGTCTCAACTACTGTACCCAGAAGCAAAAGTCTTCTGGGGTTGGGCTACCCCGTCAACTAGCCCTGAAGACCGGGACGCTGACGCCAAAGGGCGACTTTCAGTCGCCAATTGAGGCTGAGTCCACGGTCAAGCCTTCGGCTTTAGCCGAAGGTGGTTGACTCCATAAAGTTGGCATTTCAAAGGGTAAATCTAGCAGGGAATGGATGTGTAAATCCGCTTCATGGTGATCCAACCCGTCTTCGTTGACGATGACCGTATGGAAACCGAGTTCCTTGGCCGGGGTCAGGTTTCTGGATAAATCATCGAATAGGACACATTGGGACGGTGGATGCGCGTTGGCAATGGTGAGCGCTCGTTGGTAGGCCTTAAGGTTGGGTTTGACCTCAAAATCCAGGGCATAGATATCCACGATCCCCTGAAATTCATCCTCCAATTGCAGCAAATCCAGCACGCGTTCCACATGCCTGCGATCTGCGTTTGTGAAGACCCATAAATCTTGGGGCAGGCTGGAGAGGATATCCTTCAGCGGGGCGGAATAGCGGATGTATTTCTGCAAAGGGATGTCGTGGACGTAAGACAGATACTCTTCAGGGTCCACCTGGTGGTGCCGCATCAATCCGTCTAATGTGGTTCCGTAGCGCTGGTAGTAGGTCTGGCGAAGGTCATTGACTTCCTCTTCCCTCAGGTCCAAACGCTCGATCATGAACTCGTGAATGCGGGTTTTTATCGCCTTCCAGAGCCCGCTTGAGGCTGGATAGAGGGTGGCGTCGAGATCGAAAAAGAGGGTGGAAAATGTCATGACTGCATTATACATGATGGCGGCTGTAATTGAGGGGGAGATCAGAACCAGATCTCGATCATCAGGCTTCCTCCGGTATAATACGATCATGACTATTCGAGTGTTGCCTGATGAAGTTGCCTCACAAATCGCAGCCGGCGAGGTGGTGGAGAGACCCGCCTCTGTGGTCAAGGAGCTAATTGAAAATGCCCTTGACGCGAGAGCGACGGAGGTTGACATCCAGATCATGGGAGCGGGGAAACAACTGATCCAGGTCTCCGACAACGGGGCAGGCATTTCCCGGGAGGATCTACCTTTGACCGCGGTGAGGCATGCCACCAGCAAATTGGAGACAGCGGAGGATTTATTCAGGGTCTCCACGCTTGGGTTTCGGGGGGAGGCGCTGTCTTCGATTGGGTCCGTGTCCCAGATGAGGATCACTTCTCGCCGAAGAGAGGATGAAGTTGGTGGGACCATCAAAGTAGAAGGGGGAGAAGCGGGTGAAGTTCAAGCGGTGGGTGCGCCCCCTGGAACTGTGGTGCGGGTGGAAAACCTTTTTTACAATGTCCCGGCCCGTCTTAAATTCTTGAAAACGGACCGAACTGAAAGCAGCCATATCGATCGTGTGGTGACCAATTACGCTTTGGCTTATCCTGGAGTGCGATTTCGACTGCAGCGGGAGGATCAAATGGTCATCCAAACCAGCGGCAGCGGTGACCCTCGCGAGGTGTTGGCCGTCATCTATGGCGTGGAAACTGCAAAACAGATGATCTCCGTGGTCGCTGAAGAAGATGGGCTGCGCATCGAAGGGTTCATCAGTCCTCCGGATATGACCCGCTCCAACCGCCGCGAGATGAACTTCTTTGTCAATCAACGCCCAGTGAAGGACATCGCCCTCAGTAAGGCGCTAACTCAAGGCTATCACACCATGCTGATGAAGGGGCGATATCCCATCGCGGTCCTGTTCCTGGGTATGGATCCTGAAGCGGTGGATGTCAACGTCCACCCCACGAAGGCGGAGGTGAGGTTCAAAGACAAGGGGGAGGTGTTTAAAGGCGTCAGCAGGGCGGTTCGCCGGGCGCTGCTGGCTCATACCCCTGTCCCTGAAGTGGGCGGACCTCGAGGGCGCAAGCTGTGGGGAGGGGGGAGTCCTCAACGGAAGGGGGAGGGCCGGTTTGTTGACCCGGCCTGGAAGATGGCGGCAGAGGTGGATAAGGCGGATGTGACGGATCTGGCGGGAGAGCCAAGACAAGAGGTCGCTGAGCTTCCAACGCCAATTCTCCGCCTCATCGGTCAGGTTGCCACCACTTACTTGATTGCAGAAGGTCCTGACGGGCTGTATCTGATCGATCAGCACGCTGCTCATGAACGGGTGTTATTTGAAAGATTCCTACGGGAGCGGGATGGCACGATTCACTCTCAAGCTTTGCTGGAATCCGTGCAGGTGGAATTTACTCCCGCTGCCGCGGGTTTATTGGAGGAAAAAATCCCCCTTCTGAATGATTTAGGATTCAGGGTTGAGACATTTGGACCCCACACCTTCGTGGTCCGGGCTATCCCCTCTTTGCTCGGGGATGTATCCCCTGCTGAGGCGCTGCGGTCTGTGGTTCAAGAGTTAGAAGTGGATGAGAGCCCCCTGGACGAGCGCGTCGAAGAGAAAATCATCGCCCGGGTTTGCAAACAGGCTGCTGTGAAAGCCGGACAGGTGTTATCTCCCGAGGAACAAAAGGCGCTGTTGAGGGATTTGGAGAATTGTGAGTCGCCCCGGACCTGCCCGCACGGCCGTCCGACGATGATCCACCTTTCCGTTGATTTGTTGGAGAGGAAATTCGGGCGCAAGGGACCCCAATAGAATCCACTGTGGTTTCCGCTTAGATAATTTGAGACCGTGCATGAAAAAACCAGGTCGCTGGAGACCTGGTTTTCTCTTTTTTCAATTTTGTGTTCCATCTCTATTCCTCTTGGATGAAGACATCGGGTAATTCGTGGCATTCCCCGCAACCTATATGAGGTTCTTCTACCACCCTCCCCGTTTTCACACAGTAGGCTTCAATCTTCACCCGGGGTTTGAGGATCAAGAATGGCCGATGAACTGTGGGTTTAAGTTTCATATATTCACAGGCATTGGCCTGGCGAATGCCGGGAACCGGGCAGGTATCGCATAATTTGGGCGTCCATTTCTGAGGGGGGTGGGCGGATCCTAACAGGCGGCATTCCTCATGGCTCCTACCCCGGTAATAATCCCCGTAGAAATATGGGCATTCTTGCCCAGCGGGTGTGTTCATGGTAAGACGGTTTTACTCTCCCCCCTCCCAAGGATGCCACTGGAAGATGTCTCCATCCCGTTTTACCGTCCCCAAGCCTGGAAGCGCTAAGTGGTAGAACAAAGTGGGATGCCCTTCATCAGCAGCCAGGGAGAGCATCTCTCCCCGAGTTTGGGCTGCTTGTTCCGGGTCTGTGTCGAAGCGAGGTGACCATTCCGGATGCAGGAATTGGACTCTGGTGTGTAAGGTATCGCTGAGATCAAGGAGGGTTTCCCCTTTGCTCTCTACAAGCAAGCCGATGTGTCCAGGTGTGTGCCCTAGGGCAGCGGCGGCATGAACGCCGGGGACCGGTTCTTCATCCCCCTCAATGAGGGTCAACCGCTGGCGAATGGGCTGCAATTTCGAACGCAGGAATTGGGCGTATTCTTCCTCTGCTTGGGTGACTACCCCTTCCGGACCCATCCAATGCTCCCATTCCTCTTCGTGCATAAAATATTCAGCATTGGGGAACGTCAATTCACCTTCCATGTTGACCAGTCCCCCGATATGGTCGGCATGGCAATGGGTGATGATCACTGCATCAACTGCAGCGAGTTCTATGATCTTTTTTAATCGTTCGATAAGCTTACCACTTTGCCCTTCTTTTCTCTGCCCAATACCCGTGTCCACGAGGACATTGCGGTCTTTGGTTTGTATGAAGAGGCAGTTCATGGACCAATCCAGGGGCTGCTGGTTTGGGTACGCTCTTCTCAGACCTTCGAGGAACTCCTGGCGGGGGATGCCGGGAAAACGATCCGCGACGCTTTCGAAATCCCGTTTACTTACCCCATCCGTTATAGATGTGCATTGAAAATCGCCAATTGGAAAGGAAAATGTGTGCTCAGCCATGGTTGTTTATCTACAAAGCATCTGCCTTGTGATATGACTCCTCCTTTTTAGACACGGGTCACATATTCCCCATTCCGGGTGTCCACGCGGATGATATCGCCTTCTTCGACGAAATTAGGGACATCGACTTCCAACCCTGTTTCCGTGGTCACGCTTTTAGTGACGGTGGTGGCGGTGTTTCCCCGCACTGATGGATCCGCGCGGATGACTTTTTGGTCGACGGTGGTGGGGAGTTCGATATCCAAGGGTTCCCCTTGATAAAAGGTTAATTTCACTTCCATGTCTTCTTTCAAATACTTCGTCGCTTCCCCTAACGCTTCTCCCCGCAAGGCTGGTTGTTCGTAGGTTTCCGTATCCATGAAATGGTACATATTCCCATCTTTATACAGGAACTTCGCGTTCCGGTAGGTCAATCTGATGTCTTGAACGGTATCACCAGAGTTGAATTTCTTCTTCAGTCGCGTGCCAGTGCGCAGATCTCTGACTTCCACTCGGATTGTGGCTTTGCCGCGGCCAGGTTTGTGGTGGGAATATTCCAAAACTTTATATATGTTTCCATCCAATTCAAAGGTGGTCCCTTTTCTGAGTTCGTTTACGTCGATCATGGTTTTGCCTTTTATATATAAATGAGATGAATGAGAATGCGTTGTGATTATAGTCTACGGCTAGGGAGGTGGCAAGGGAAGGGGGGTACGGGCGTCCCGCCAGGCCTGGAAGATCGTCCACTTCCCTTCTCTCCCGGTGTTCGGTCAAGGAGCAGGAGACCATAGGGCTGAATAAACCTGAAGTATTTTTCCTTTGAGTCAGGGTATAATAAGGGGCAGATAGGTCGCTTAGAGTGCAGGGATCATCCCAGGGAAGTGATCGGCATTTCACCATTCGCTGAGAACTGGGAGCAGGTGATTTTTCGCGATCCGGGGTGCCTTTATTAAATCGGGGATGAAACCAACCCTCACTTATGGTAAACTAACCTAAGCGCAGAGAAGGGACTGTTACCTATGCCAGACAAGAAGAGAATTTTATGTATAGAAGACGAGCCGGAAACCACGAATCTCGTGCAGTTAATCCTGGCCCGGGAAGGGTATGAAGTATTGGGCGCGGATGGTGGTGAAGAAGGCTTGAGAATGGTTCGAGAAGAAAAACCCGACCTGATCCTCTTGGATTTAATGATGCCCGACATGGATGGATGGCAGGTTTACCAACATTTGAAAGAGGATGAGGAAACAAGAGACATCCCGGTGATTGTGGTTACCGCGAAAGTGCAGAGCATCGACAAGGTGTTAGGTCTCCAGGTCGCGAAAGTAGATGACTACATCACCAAACCGTTTCGTCCCGAGGAATTATCCGAACGCGTGAAGTACGTCCTCTCTCAGGTATCTGATTGAGAGGGGGTTCTGACCAGCTTTCATCCCCCTTTCCAAACGTATGAAAGAAGTCCTGATAACGAAAACCTCACAACCGGTTTTCCCCCCAATTCGAGCCAGGTATTGCCGCTCTTTTCTTTGTCGCTTGCGAGGGTTTATGTTCCGTAAGCGAATTGACCCTGTTGAAGGCTTATTGTTGGTATTCGACGGGGAAAGCCGTCTTGCGAGTTCCATCCATATGTTAGGAGTAAATGTGGATTTGGCCGTTTTCTGGATGGATAGCGACCAGAAAATCGTCGATCGTCGTTTGGCACGGAAATGGCATCCTCTGTATATGCCCCAGGCGCCGGCTTGTTATGTGTTGGAGTTGTCATCCAGCAGATATGATGATTTTGATATTGGAGAGACGTTAAACTTTGAAGAAATATCTTCTCGTTAGTGTTTCCATCCTCCTCTTTGTGAGGGTGATCCATCCGGTCCGGGCTCAGGAAGATCAGCCTGACCAACCGATATATATCGTCCAATCCGGGGATACATTATGGAATATCGCCCGGCGCTTTCACGTCTCTTATCAGGAGCTGCTTCAGGAAAATGACCTCACTGAGGACAGCCCCATCCACCCCGGGGAGAAGTTGGTCATTCCGGGATTGGGATCGATCTCGGGGGTATTGACGACGAAAACGATGCCCTTTGGTGAATCCCTGAGCAGCTTGAGCATCCGCTATCAAATCGATGAAGAGACGTTGGTCAGGCTGAATCGCTTGACCACTCCCATGGAGCTGTATGCAGGGCTATCGGTGGTCCTGCTAGCGGACGAAGAGGGGGAGGTATCGGAGTGGACAGGGAAAAGAAAAACGGTTGCGGAAGGGCGTTCTTTGCTGGAAGCTGCTGTTAAAGAGAATATCAATCCCTGGAAGGTGGTTTCTCATAACGGTTTAGAAGGCACCTGGGACCTCATCCCTGGTGAGGTGGTCCGCGTACCCGGCGTTGAGGACGCTGGTCCGGGGGGATTTCCAGGAGAGATTGCGGATGTAACCTATTCCCCAGACGAATTTGTCCAAGGAAATACGATGGTGTTTCGCGTTAAGGCGCCTTCGGGGACGGACGTGTACGGAAGCTTTGGGGATCACAAGCTGCATTTTTTCCCTTCGGGAGATGGTTTTGTGGCTTTGCAGGGCGTTCATGCATTAGCCGAACCGGGACTACATCCCCTTTCCTTATCCGGGCAGCTTGCGGATGGCTCACCTTTCACTCACCGGCAAATGGTGAGGGTGTTGAATGGGGGGTTTAACTATATCAAGATCGATGGCGTTCCTCCCGAAACCGTTTCCATAGAGCTGTCCCGGAAGGAAAAGGAAAAGTTAGCTGCATATGCCGGTGAAGCGAGTCCCGACAAAGAATGGACAGGCAAATTCTCCGTTCCCGTTCCCGAGAAGTACAGCAGCCCCTATCCACCATTTGGGGATCGGCGCTCTTTCAACGGAAGCGGGTTTTACTATTATCATTCGGGCACAGATTTCTCCACTTGGGGGAATTACGGGATTGATATTTACGCCGCGGCCCCGGGAAAGGTGGTTTATACGGAGCAGGGCTCTCAAATTTACGGGGGAGTGACCATGGTCAATCATGGTTGGGGCGTATACACCGTCTACGCTCACCAGGATGAAATCTTCGTTTCGGTGGGGCAGCGGGTAAAGACAGGGGAAGTCATCGGCAAAGTGGGAAGCTCGGGTCGATCCACGGGTCCGCATTTGCATTGGGAGGTTTGGGTAGGGGGGGTGCCGGTAGATCCCATGGACTGGTTGGAGAATCGATATCCGTGAACGTTTTTCAGGCGAGCAGGGGTCGCATATCGAAGTTTTTTGGAGAGGGGTGCTTGTTTTAACGTGTGCGTGGAGTATAATATACTGGCTAGGTGGAATAGGTTTTCTATTACCCTTCATTGGATCAATTTATTTGAGGCAGAACTATGGCAACAGCTGTACTCTCCCTGCGTGATGATTACTGGGAGGAATTTGAACTTGAAGAAGAGGATATCGATTTCCTCTATGAATACTTGTTGGAGTACGAAACTCCCCTTTCGACGGAGGAGATGACCCCCATCTTCGTTGAGCAACGCATCGAGCGGGAAGAAGAACGCTTGGAGAAGCAGCGTCTGGATGGAAAGGAAATTTACTATCCCAAAGAGGAATATGAGGTAGGGGAGGGGTTGGTATTTCCTGCGTTTGAGTGGCAAAAAGGCGAAGTCGTTGGTATCCGGAGTGGAAGCAATCCCACCGTCGGAGAATTCGATGTCATTCAAGTCCAATTCGAGAATGGCGAGGAGTACGAGTTCGCCACCGGCATTGAAGACCATGTCTTGAACGAACCCCCGGAGGCTTCTCAATCTGACTCTTTGAATAAAACCTCCGTCTTGAAGGAATACCGCCCGCTGCTGGAAGAGCGGGTGGAGCAGGGGTTGGTCGAGCAGGAGGAATTCGTACAAATTGCAGGCCGGTGGTTCCCAAGGGCCTTATTGGTTGACGTCAACGTCGGGCATTTGAACTTGGCGGAAGCGGTGTTGGATTTGAACAATGGAGGACCACTTTCCACCAAGGAAATCTTACAGGAAATTGAACTCGAGGCGGAGGTCAATCCCAATCTGGTTGAATTCTCCCTTGACTTGGCTTTGCAAGAAGATGAACGTTTTGACGAGGTTGGCCCTGCAGGCATTGTCGCTTGGCACCTGAAAGCCATGGAACCGGAGGGTGTACAGGAGACGCCCCTTTATCTGCGCTACTCGGGCATCGATTATGATCGCGATGCCCTGACAGATGAGATGTTGAAACTGGAGAAATCATTGGACGATGAATTGAATCCATCGAGTGATGGTTCTCCGAAGGTGATAAAAGAAGTAGAAGTGAGTTTAATTTTCCCCCATTGGCGGGCGGGGACACTGCCTTTGTCGGAGCGGGTGGAGCCTTTATTTCCCACTGCCTACGAGGCCCCCAGGATTCGCTTCACGCTCGTGGATGGCGACACAGGCGACAAGTTTCCCGGCTGGGTGGTTCGCAAACAGAAATATGTGTATGGTTTGCGGGATTGGTATGAAAAGAAAGGCCTCATCCCGGGTGGTATTGTCCATATTAAACCGGGTCAAAATCCCGGGGAAGTGATCGTTCAAACCGAGAGTTCAAGGGCGACGAAAAATTGGATGCGGACCATTTTGGTGGGGTCGGACGGGGAGCTGGTGTTTGCCACTTTGAAGCAGATCGTTTCTGCGGATTACAACGAACGGATGGCGATTGTAGTGCCCGATGTCGAACCGGTGGATGAGGTCTGGCGCGAGAATCAAGACTCTCCTCCTCCTTTTGAGCGCATCGTGGTGGATACGGTTCGAGAGTTGACGAAACTCAATCCCCAAGGCCACGTGCATGTCACGGAACTCTATGCGGCGATAAATACCGTAAAACGATGTCCTCCAGGTCCATTGATGTCCCTCTTGGAAACCCGACCATGGTTTGTGCATGTAGGGGATTTACATTTTCAATTTGATGATTCGGAAGGGAAGTAGCGTTTTTTCGTGGTAAAGGAAGGAGTACCCGGGTGCCAAAACCCAAGCTTTCTAGCTTATTGAAACCAACCGTAGAGACACCGTTTCACATCGACTTTGATTGGTGGCAGGAGCATGACCGCGCCTGGCGGGTCCACCTGAGAAGTTGTCTGTGTCCCGAGCATAAAGAGGCCTATGCTGAATTGGCTGGTGATGAGAAAGTGGATTGGATTGACCCGGAGACCGCCCAAGTGCAAGAAGTGGATGGATTACAGCATATTTTGATCTCTCATTGTGCAAAGCAAGATACCTTCATCACCAAACAAACCAGCCTTACGGAAGCGGTCTTCCGCCTCTTCTTGGCCAATGGAAATCAACCCAAGACCCCGGAAGAATTAGCGGAGGAACTCGATCGTCCACCGCAGAAAATCCTGCAGACGATTTCGGGTCGGAGAGTTTATAAAGGAATACGACCAACTCACAAAAAATGAAGGGAAATCATCTCCCTTACCTGTTATTCAGCCCCCGTAGCTCAAATGGATAGAGCACCGGACTTCTAATCCGACGGTTGCAGGTTCGAATCCTGCCGGGGGTACTCATTTATTTGAAAGTGGGGGGAGATTTGCTTTTTTGTTAACCTTTCATATAAATTCGGCTCTTAAAAACCAGATCATTCTTTCTGTGCTAGAATGATTTGTTGGGAGGCGATCCTTTCCCTCCTTTTATGGAGTGAGGTTTATGGTTGATGTGATCTTGAAAGTAAAACCCATTAAAGCGAGCCGATATGAGTTTCGCACCCTGCATAACTCCCGATCTGCGTGGCAAATATATTCAGGGTCGCACGCTTGGTTCCCTCCCACAGATGTCTATGAGACTGATGATAATCTGGTCGTCCGGGTAGAGATCGCGGGGATGCGGGATGGGGAATTGACAGTCACCCTTGATGATCGTTTGCTGCTCATCCAGGGAAGGCGCCCGAGCCCGGAGAAAGATTGCGCCTATCACCAACTGGAAATCGGTTATGGGAAGTTTCAAAATGGTGTCAGACTGCACACGCCCATCGTCGCTGAGAAAGCCCAAGCGACATACCAGGATGGCTTTTTAGAGCTGATATTACCGAAAAAAACCCCTCGACATATTGAGGTGGAGGAACGATAATCCATGCCAGCATCACGTTGGAACGCTGAGCTTGCAGATTTACTTGAATGGTTTGGTCGGGAAGACCTCTCCCTGAAAGACCTCCTGCCAGAAGCGATCATCCCTGATCTGGATGACTTTGGAACGGACGATGACCTCGGCGAGGAGGGGGATCAGGTGGAAAAGATCCCCAAGGAGATCCCGATTTTACCCTTGCGTGGGCTGGTCGTATACCCGGAAACCGCTGTCCCGTTGACGGTAGGTCAGCCCCGGTCCATCCGGTTGATTGATGATGTGGTTTCCAAAGATGATCGACTGATTGGATTGGTGGCCTCCAAGGATCCCAAAGATGAAAAACCAGGCCCGGAGGACTTGTACCGGGTTGGCACGGTAGCCAACGTTCACCGTTTGTTCCGCGCTCCTGATGGCACCATTCGCCTTTTAGTACAGGGCATCCAGCGATTCAAAATCGTCGAGATAACCGGAGAAGAGCCGTATCTCAAAGCCAGGATAGAGCTCGACTCCAGTCAGGTTGAACGAAGCATAGAAGTCGATGCTTTGGTCAGGGAGGTCCAGGACCAATTCGAGGAGATCACTGAAATGGTCTCCTCGATCCCTCAAGAGTTGGTTGAAGCGGTGATGTCGTTGGAAGACCCGCTGCAAATCGTCTATACGATTGCAAACTTTCAACGCATGGATTTAGAGGACGCCCAGGAATTATTGGAACTGGACACCATTTTAGAGAAGCTCCGCAAGCTGGTCAGTTTCCTGACCCGAGAGCTGGAGATGGTGCAGATTGGGCAGAAAATCCAAAAACAAGCCCGTTCGGAAATCGAAAAGGTGCAGCGGGAGTATTTCCTTCGCGAGCAGATGAAAGCCATCCGTTCCGAGTTAGGGGAGGGGGATGATCAAGCTGCTGAGGTGGAGGAGTTCAGGCGCCGCATGGAAAAGGCGGGATTGCCGGAAGAGGCGGAAAAGCAGGTCAGACGAGAACTGGAACGCCTTTCCAGCATCCCTTCCGCGTCTGCGGAATACGGTGTGATCCGAACCTATTTGGATTGGATGGTTTCCCTCCCCTGGTCCGAGACTACGGAAGACGATTTGTCCATTGAACACGCCCGCGAGGTACTTGACGAGGACCACTACGGTTTAGAAGACGTCAAAGAGAGGATTCTGGAATTCCTGGCTGTTCGCAAGCTGCGCAAAGAACGCTCTGGCGAGTTTGAAGAGGTATATGACGATCAGATTCGCCAGATCCGAGAAGGGGTGATCCTTTGCTTCGTCGGACCACCGGGGGTGGGGAAGACATCCCTCGGTCGTTCTATCGCCCGTTCCATGGGCCGGAAGTTCATCCGTGCTTCCTTGGGCGGGATACGGGATGAGGCAGAAATCCGGGGTCACCGCCGCACATATATCGGATCCATGCCGGGACGCATCATCCAGTCCTTGCGCCGGGTGGGATCCAGCAATCCGGTTTTCATGCTCGATGAAGTCGACAAGCTCAGTCAAGGGTTCCAAGGAGATCCGACGTCAGCGCTTCTCGAGGTCCTTGACCCGGAACAAAATTCAGAATTCCGAGATAATTACCTGGAGGTGGGTTATGACTTGTCCAAAGTGATGTTTATCACCACAGCGAATTTGCTTGAGCCCATACCTTCTCCCCTTCGCGACCGGATGGAGATCATCAAGATATCGGGGTATACCGATAACGAAAAAATAAAGATCGCGAAAGGATATCTCATTCCCCGTCAGAAACGGGAAAACGGGCTGCGTGAGGAGGAAATTTCCTTTACGGATCAGGCCTTGCAGACCATTATTCGATCCTATACGAGGGAGGCCGGCGTCCGGAATTTGGAGCGCGAGATCGGCTCGATATGTCGAAAAGTGGTAACTCAAATCGCCGAAAGCGAAGTGGAGTCTGTGGAAGTCACAGATGAAAAGGTGCCTGATTTCCTGGGTCGGCGGAAGTATTTCGGTGATGAGGAAATTGCGGAACGGACGTCCGTTCCGGGTGTCGCCGCAGGGCTGGCATGGACATCCACAGGTGGAGAAGTATTGTTCGTGGAAGCCTCCATCATGCCGGGGAGCAAGAACTTCCAATTGACCGGCTCCCTGGGAGATGTCATGAAAGAATCTGCCCAGGCAGCCCTCTCCTATGTGCGCGCAAAAGCCAAAGAACTGGGCCTGGATGAAGGGTTTTATGAGGAGCACGATGTGCACCTCCACGTGCCCGCAGGGGCCCAACCCAAGGACGGCCCTTCTGCCGGCGTGACCATGGCGACTGCCTTGGTCTCCTTAATCTCAGGTCATCCGGTTCGCTCCGATGTCAGCATGACCGGGGAAATCACCCTGCGCGGGCAGGTGCTGCCCGTAGGAGGGATCAAAGAGAAGGTGCTTGCAGCGTACCGGGCGGGATCAAAGACCGTGATCTTGCCGAAAAGAAATGAAGCGGATTTAGAGGAAATCCCTGATGAAGTGATGGAGACCATTGATTTCATCTTCGCGGATACGATCGAAGATGTCTTGGAAGCTGCCTTGGGAGACGGCTATGTTTCTCAGGCTTCCTTCCCTTCAGAAGGAAACTGATATATCTCCTATGTCCCAATTATTGCTTGTTGAAGATCGAGAATCTATCCTGATCTCATTGAAAATGTTGTTGGAGTTAGAGGGATATGAGGTCTTCACGGCGGCTACGAAGGAGTCGGTTCAGGAAATATTGGAGGGACAGGAGATTGATTTGGTTTTGCTGGATGTCTATTTCAACAACGATGACGGCAATGAATTCAATGGTTATGAAATATTGGAGAAGATTCGCAGAACCCCAGAATGGAGGGATATTCGGGTCTTGATGACATCCGGCGAGGATTTTCGGGATCAAGCATTACAGGCCGGGGCTGATGGCTTCATTTTAAAGCCCTATATACCAGATAAATTAGTGAACATAGTCCAAATGAAACTTGCAGAGAACGAAAAGTGAACACATTTTCCTTGTCAGATAAGAACTCGAGCAAGGACAGATTGATTAATCCTACCGTTCACTTCTTCCCCAACCAATTGGTATATGTTCACCATCAACGGCCTAGATGAGGATAGGGTGCGGTTTGATATTTAGCGCCTTCCAGAGAGTCAGTGGCTGTTGATGTACGACGATAACGATTCCGTGTTTTAGAACCAGTGAGGTTTTATTTTTCAGGCTCAGATTCATCGCGGCCTCGGAAGGGAACCTATCTGAAACGGGTGATCGTTGCTAGTGTGGAGTGAACAGTGAATAACAATAATAAACGTACCGATATGAAATGGTACACCATGGATTTGCATTTACATACCCCTGCGTCTGCTGATTATTTGCAGCCAGAGGTCAGTTATTTAGACATTTTGAAACAAGCAGCCAAACGGGGGTTGGAGATCATTTCTTTCACCGATCACAACACGGTAGCCGGATACCGGCGGATGAAAGAAGAGATCGACCAACTGAATTTGTTGAAGAAGTTAAACCGACTGCTTCCGGAAGAGGAGTCCCGTTTGAATGACTATCAACGCCTATTAAAGCGGGTCTTGGTGCTGCCTGGTTTTGAATTTACGGCCACATTTGGATTTCATATATTGGCCATTTTCCCAGAGGACAAGCCGGTCCGGGACATTGAGCATCTTTTATTGAAGATGAACATCCCATCCGAAAAGCTGGATGAAGGATCGGTCACCGTGGGAGCCAGCGTGGATGTCTTGACCGCCTATCGATTGATCAACGAATCGGGGGGGATGGCCATCGCTGCCCATGCCAATTCCAACAACGGTGTGGCCATGCGTCGATTCCCGTTTGGGGGCCAAACGAAAATCGCCTACACGCAGGACCCCAATCTGATCGCATTAGAGGTCACCGATCTGGAGAAACAGGGCCGGTACACCACGGCGTCCTTTTTCAGCGGGAATAAACCGGAGTATCCCCGGCGCATGCACTGCATTCAGGGCTCGGATGCCCACCTGATGATACAAAGTTCAGATCACCCGAACAAACTTGGCGTGGGGGACAGAGCGACGGATGTCCGCTTGCCGGAGCGATCATATCGAGCGATCAGGGAGTTGTTTGAAAGTAACAACTTTTCCAGGACTCGGCCCCACCGGCACGGATCCCAACCCGCATACGATTTCATCCAGGATGCCCGCGAGGAGGGGGTGACGTTCGTGCAGGATTTCCACGAGAAGATGACCGTTCGGGGAGGGCATCTTTACTCCATCATCGCTGATGTATGCGCCTTTGCCAATTCCAATGGCGGGACGCTCTACATCGGTGTCCCGGAAGACATCGATCAGCAGGTGGAAGGGATCTCCAGGCCCAATCAAGCGATCTCGAAATTGAAGTCTGAGATCAGCAAACGGATTACGCCTGAGTTGGAATGTAAATATGAAACCCATAAGACCCAAAATAAGAATGTGGTCCAGATCATGATCCCCCGCGGCGATGACCCACCGTACGCCGTGGATGATAACAAGGTTTACTTGCGGACGGAAACGGAAACCGAGATGGCGGTCCGGGATGAAATTGTGGAATTAGTCCTTCAGGGTCAAAAAGAAACCAGAACCCCCCCAACTCCGGCGCAGGGCACACCTTTACCTATCCCGGGGTCGGAAGATGTCTACCGGATGGTCTCGGATGAACCCGAACCGGAGGACCCCCCGCGAACAGGGGTAGAGATCGTCTCCGTCACCCAACGAGGCGGGGAGAAATACTACACGGTCCGTGATCTCCGGAACGGGAACGTGGTCAAAAACGTGACCCTCAAATCCTCCCGGCGCCTGTGGCATTATGCGATCTCGAAATACGCCCAAATGCCGAAAGATCCCAACCGTTTGGATGTGGAATGGGAGGGCAATTTAGGCCTTTTGGATCGTAACAAACGCGGCAAATATATCAGCTACGATCTCATCCAACGCACCCCTGAGGGGCATCGATATTACTTCGGCGTTACCGATGATGGCGTTCACGGTGATTGGGAGAGGCTGGTCCATTAAGGCGGGAAAAGATGCCCCTAACATTTGCTATCCTGACCGTTTCAGACCGATCCTATGAAGGGGAAAGGGCGGATCAATCAGGACCAGCGCTGATGGAAAGGATTTCTGCCCAGGGATGGGAGGTGACCAGCACGGCTGTCGTTCCCGATGACCTGGAGATGATTGCGGACAGACTGCGAGCCTGGTCCGACGGGGAGGGGGTGGACGTCATACTCTCTACCGGGGGGACCGGTTTTGCCCCTCGTGACCTCACGCCTGAGGCGACGAAGGCGGTGATCGAGCGCATGGCTCCCGGGATCGCAGAAGCCATGCGAGCGGCAAGTTTGGACATTACCCCGCATGCCATGCTGTCCCGAGCTGTGGCGGGGATCAGGAATGATACGTTGATCGTCAACCTTCCGGGCAGCCCTAAAGCTGCCCTGGAGAATTTGGAGGTCATTTTGCCGGTCTTCCCCCATGCTGTAGACCTGCTCCGGGAGGATCCTCTAGCGGAGGAGGGCCACCGCGATCCGGAAAACGCATAATCAGGACATGAGATCGTCGATGGGGAATCGATAGATATGGGAAAAATCCTGCTTGGAGGTGACCAAGCAGGATTTTTTTACGTTTTGTGGGAACTCCCCCGGGAGAAAGGTGGAAGTCCGGGGTTAGAAATATTGGCTCTCTTCCTGGTCGAACACACGGCGGGCGATCACCAAACGTTGGATCTCACTGGTCCCTTCCCCGATCGTCATCAACCGCGCGGCGCGGTACTTACGTTCTAAAGGATATTCCCGGCTGTAACCGTAAGCGCCATGAATTTGCATGGCGTTACGGCATACCCGCTCGGCCATTTCCGTGGCATGGAGTTTGGCCATCGCCCCCGCTTTGGTAAAAGGTTGGTTCTGGTCTTTCAGCCAGGCTGCGTGGTAGATCATGAGCCGGGCGGCGTGGATTTCGGTGGCAGCGTCCGCGATCATCCACTGGATGGCTTGATGGTGGGAGATGGGTTTTCCGAATGCTTCCCGTTCTTGCGCGTACTGGACAGCCTCTTCGAAAGCGGCTTGGGCGATGCCGATGGAAAGCGCGCCGATGCTGATCCGGCCCCCATCTAAAATATGTAGGGTTTGATGGTATCCTCTGCCTTCCTCTCCGATCAAGTTTTCCTGGGGGACGACCGTGTTTTCAAACCTCACCTCGTGGCTGTGCGTACCCCCCGCACCCATTTTTACCTCGGGAGGTGCGATATGCAGCCCGGGCGCATCGGTGGGGACGAGGATCATGCTCATGCCGTGGTACCCTTTTTCAGGATTTGTTTTAACCAGGGTGACGATGAACTCCGCATAACCCGCGTTGGTGATCCAGGCTTTTGAGCCATTGATGACCCAATTTCCGTTCTCCCGGCGGGCTTTGGTCTGGATGTTCCTCAGGTCGGACCCCGCTTGAGGTTCAGTCAGGGCCAAGGAGGTCAGTTTTCCATTCCCGGAGGTCACAGAGGGGAGGTATTTTTCCTTTTGTTCCTCAGAACCGAAAGCGGCAACGGAAGCGCATCCCAACTCGTTGTGCGCTTCCATGGTCAGGGCGAATCCGCCGTCCCCCCAGGCGATCTCTTCAATGGCGATGGCGGAGCTGATCGCATCCAGTTCGGAACCCCCGTATGCTACCGGCACACTCATCCCCAACAACCCCATGGCCCCCATCTGGGGAAAGAGGTCCCAGGGCAATTCGCCGCTTTCATCGATCTCTTCGGAGCGAGGTTTCAATTCCGAAGCCACGAAATCATGAACGACGTCGCGCCACATGCGCTGGTCTTCGTTCAACTGGAAATTCATGATGACCTCCTCAGGCGGTAGGTGTTAGAAGGAAGGACGAAGATGTGAAGGGGAAAACCCGGGAGAGGTGCGCCGTGGTTTCCCACTTTGCATGTATTCTAACCGTTTCTGGGCGGTCGGACAATGAGAGCTCAAGGGAAATCAAGGTCCGAGTTTTCCAAGATCGATTTGCTTTGGTAGAATTAGGTAGATTCGACTGGGAGAGGGGTGCCCAGATCGACCGCGTAAGGGGAAAGGAGATTCCGTGACTCAACCTGTGGCACTCATTACCGGCGCGTCCTCAGGGATCGGCGCAGCGGCCGCCCGTTTCCTGAGCGGCAAAGGTTTCCGTATCGCCTTGGCAGCCAGACGGATCGACCGCTTGGAAGAGCTGGCGGAGGAGATCCGGACACAAGGGGGGTCCGCATTGGCTGTCCAGACGGATCTATCTGAATTATCCCACATCGAACGGCTGGTTGAGCGGACCTTGGAGTCGTTTGGACAAATCGACATTTTGATCAATAATGCCGGCGTGGGGCGTCTAAAATGGTTGGATGAACTTGATCCTCTCCAGGATATCGCTTATCAGATTGCGGTCAACCTTTCCGGGGCCATTTATACGACGCGGCTTGTCCTTCCCCATATGCTGGAGCGGGAAGAGGGGCAGATCATCAACATCTCTTCAGTTGCTGCCTGGATCGCGCCTCCCACGTATACCATCTATACAGCCACGAAATTTGGCATGAAAGGGTTCTCGGAAAGCTTGCGCAGAGAAGTTCAGGAGATGGGGATCCATGTGGGCACGATATATCCGGGGCCGGTCGCCACTGAATTCGACCAGCATGCAGGGGTAAGTTGGGAGACGGAAGCCACCACGCCACCCTGGATGTTGTTGGAAGCCGAGGATGTGGCCCGGGCTATTTACCGCATGGTGAGAAATAAAAAACGGCGGATGGTCATCCCAGGCGTGATGAAAATCGCCGTTTGGGCCAACATGCTCTTACCCGGGTTCGTGGACTGGGTATTATCCAAATATTTCAGCCGTAAGGGGGGTCCTTCCATGACTTGGGGGCAGCGCCAATAAAAAAGCCTGGGTTTTCTCCCAGGCTTGTGATCATACTATTTGTCAGAAGGTGAGGCTTATTCCTGTTTTTCCTGGGCTCCGATTTGTTCCTCTTCTAAAATCTGGATCCCGTTCCGCACCTGGTTGATCACCCTTTCCAGGGCGATTTCCAGGTTCGTCAAAGTCTCTGCCACATACTCATCGGCGTCTTTTCGGGTCGCTTCCGCTTGCACTTCCGCTTCGTTCTTGATTTGTTGGGCTTTTTTCCTCGCATCTTGGACGATGCTGTCTCGATCGACGATTTTTTCACTCTTTTCTTGGGCGATGCTGAGGGTCCGGTTGGCTTCTTCTTTGGCCTGGGCGATGATCCGGTCTCGTTGGGATAACACCTGCTGGGATTTTTTAACTTCTTCCGGGATCGCGACCCGCATTTGATCGATGATATCCAGCATTTTATCTTCGTCCACGATGACATTATGGGTGAAAGGGATAGATCGGCTGCGGTTGAATAACTCTTCTAATCGATCGACGAGATGAAGGATATCCATGAATCGTCCTCCCCAACATTTTTATTACCTAAGTATATCATGAATCGAGACAAATCAATCTCTTCAATCTCTGAGCGAGGTTTGGGGGACTACATTTTGATCACTGCCCAGCTCCTGGAAGCGTTTTTTAAGCGCTTTTTCCACGACCTCTGGTACGAAAGAGCTCACATCCCCGTTTAGAGCGGCCACTTCCCTCACCGTGGAACCGCTGAGGAAGGTATGGTCCTTGTTGGTTATGAAGGCCACCACCTCAATGTCTGGTGCCAGGCGCTCATTGGTAAGGGCCATCCGGAATTCGTATTCAAAATCAGAGAAGACCCTCAATCCCCGGACAATCACCTGGGCGTCGATTTCATGGCAAAAATCGACCGTTAACCCGCTGTAACCGCGAACTTTGAGGTTGGGGGTTGAATTCAGCGATTTCTCGACGAGTTCGATGCGTTCTTCGGGAGAGAAAAGCAGTCTTTTGAGAGGTTGATCGTACACCGCTACGACCACTTCATCGAAAAGACGGGCGGCTCGTCTGGCGATGTCGATATGCCCGTAATGGATGGGATCGAATGTTCCGGGAAACACTGCACGTATCATGATTATCTCCGTTTAGACAATTCTCTTGTCTGATAGATGGGGCTAGCTAATATCCGCCAACGTTTCCTTTGTCCAGAATTTAGCCATGGCTTCTTTCAATGCAGCGTGCTTTTCTTGGTTTAAATGGGGATCTTCCTGGAAGACTTCTTCCGCAAAATGGCGTGCTTTTTCGATCAAGCGCACATCTGTGATCTTGGCCATTTGTAATTCCGAATATCCGGATTGCCTTGTCCCTAGGAATTGTCCAGGCCCTCGTTGTTCTAAGTCTCTTTCCGCAAGCTCAAATCCATCATTGGTTTTTTCCATCGCCTGCAGGCGTTCGTTTTCGATGCCCTCTTTGCTGCCCGGGATCAACAAGCAGTACGCTTTTTCTTCTCCTCGCCCCACGCGACCGCGTAATTGATGAAGTTGCGCCAGGCCAAAACGATGCGCCCCTTCTACGAGCATGATGGTAGCGTTGGGGATGTCCACTCCCACCTCTACCACGGTGGTGGAGACCAAGATTTGGATTTCTCTCCTCCGAAACTTCTCCATCACTTCTTCCTTCTCATGGGGGAGAAGCCTGCCGTGCAGGAGTCCGACTTCATATTGAGGGAAGACTTCCTCGGATAAGAGAGCGTGTTCTTCCACGGCTGCTTTCTCTTCACTTTTATCGCTTTCTTCTACCAAGGGATAGACGATGAACGCTTGATTGCCTTCTTCTAATTGGGTCCGGATCATGGTGTATGCCCTTTCCCGTTCTTGGGGGTAAAGGATGTGGGTTTCCACCGGTTGTCGGCCGGGAGGCATCTCATCAATCACGGAAATATCAAGATCACCGTATATGGTCAGAGCCAACGACCTGGGGATGGGCGTGGCGGTCATGACCATGAGGTGAGGGTTTTCCCCTTTATTTCGGAGCGTCCCCCGTTGTTCAACTCCAAAGCGGTGCTGCTCATCGATGATCGCCAGTTGAAGGTCCCTGAACTGAACCGGATCCTCCAGGAGAGCGTGGGTGCCGATGACAACTTTGATCTCTCCCCGTTCTAATCCCTCCCTGATGGCACTTTTTTCTCCCTCCGGCGTGGAACCGATTAGCAGCCGGACTTCCCCTTCCGACAAGTGGCTGACATCTGACAGCAAAATCCCTTTCAGGCTTTGGAGGTGTTGTTCGGCGAGGATGCTGGTCGGGGCCATGAGCGCTGCTTGCGCGCTGTCCCGGGTGACGATGAGGGTGGCCATCGCGGCCAATACCGTTTTCCCGGAGCCGACGTCACCCTGTAATAAGCGGTTCATGGGAACGCCGGAGGCAAGATCTTGGCGAATGTGGCGGAGCGCTTTTTCTTGCGCTCCGGTCAGCTGGTAGGGCAATGCAGCCAGCTGCCTATCCAACCACTCCTCGGAGACGGTGAAAACCCGTCCGCGCCGGCTTTCCCAAGCCATTTTTTGGCGGAGCACACCCATCTGGAGCAGGAAGATCTCCTCAAATGCCAGGCGTTCTTTGGCAGCCCGTAAAGCCTCTTCTGAAACGGGAAAGTGAATATTCTGGATGGCTGTGGTGAGATCGGCCAATCCTGCTTTACCCCTTAGCGCCTCCGGTAAGGGGTCTTCCAAGACGGGGCTGAGGGTTTGGACCGCCTTGTATATCTTGGCCCGCAGCCATTTTTGCGATAAATCTTGGGTGAGGGGATAGACCGGCACGATCCGGTTTGTGTGCAGGAGATCCGCGCTGAGCGGTTCCCAATCAGGATTGTTCATGGTCAAGCGACCCAGGTATTGATCGATTTCTCCTGAGAGTACCACTTGCCGGGTTTGGGAGAGTTGATTGGCGATCCAGGGTTGATTGAACCAGGTCACACGCAAGGACCCGCTTTTATCTGAGATCACGGCCTCGACAATTTTCATTTTCCCACTTCGCGCCGTCCGGGTAGAGACATCTTTGACGGAGCCGATGACGGTCACTTCCTCTCCATACCAGAGCTTATCAATGGTCTTCAATTTCGAATAGTCATCATGGCGGCGGGGGAATAAGAACAATAAGTCCTTCAATGTCTGGACCCCAAGGCGTTCCAATGCCTGGGATCGTTTAGGGCCAATCCCCTTGATTTTCGTAACGGGTTCTTCTAGATCGATTTCTGGGGCCTTTTTGGGAATGGGTTGCGAAGAGGGACTCTCTTGTGGTTCCTTGGGTTCAGGTGTTTCTGGTCTTTCTTCCCTGGGCTCTTCTACCTCTGACACCCGTTCCGCTTGCGCTTGAGGGGTGGTTTTTAGGGGTGGTTTAATGGTCTTGTCGGTCGCATTTTGCACCCTCTGCCAGATTCCCTGCAGGGCGGTTTTTCGGGACTCCTCGCTGAGTTGGTGATAATCGCGTAGGCGACTGCTGACGGCTTGAATGAGGTGTTCCGGAAGCCCATCTTCACGGGCTTCAATTTCCCAGGAAGATAAGATATTCGCTAATCCCCCCATTACCGCTTTATTGTCGTACCCGCGTTTTGCTTCCAGCCTGAAGAATTTCCGTAGTTTTTTGATGGATTTTTTCATTGTGATTTATTTTACCACTGCTGCGAAGCCTAATCCATTTGGGCCTACATGAGTACCGATGCTTGTGGTCACATTTACTAAAAAAGAACGTTGGGGAAGGGGATTTTGATAACGGGTTAGGAATTCCTTTCCCTCTCTTTTCGCGTTCGTGTGCAAGACAGCCAGATATTCCAACGGCCCCAGCTCTTGGAGAATTTGATGCAAGCGGGAGATGGCTCGCTTCCGGGCTCGAGCAAGGCCCACATTGATCACCTCCCCTTTCTTCAATTGAATCATCGGTTTCAGGTTGAGAAATGACCCCAGACTAGCTTTTACCCAGGGGATCCTCCCGCTTTTAAGGATGTATGCCAGGGTGTCAAGCATGGCGAAAACGAATATTTTTTCCTGCAGGGCTCTCAGCATGCTGATGATCTCATTCAGGGGTACGGCTTTCGCTGCTGCCTTTGCGGCTTCGATGACTTGGAACCCGAGGCCCAGAGAGACTTGTCCGGAATCGAATATTCTGATGTTGGATCCAATTTCTTCCGCAGCTAAGCGGGCGACATTGGTTACCCCGCTTAACTCGCTGGCCAGATGGATGGAAAGGATATCTGTAAATCCGAGCGATAAAACCTCCCTGTAGAGGGCTTGAAACTCGCCCGAGGAAGGGGAGGAGGTGGTGGGCAGTTCCTGATAGGTGGGTAGTTTTTGGTAATACTCTTCCCGTGAGATATCAATCCCATCTTGGAAAACTTGACCTTCGATAATGATCAAAGCGGGTATTTGGAAGATGTTGAACGCTTCCCGTATATGGTGGGGGATATCTGATGTGCTGTCAGTGACGATGGCAAGGGACAAGGTGGATTCCTTCTCTTCTGGGTGAGTAGAGGGGAAAAGATCGTTAATAAAACGCCGGGAGATAAGGTTTTCGGGTGTGATCTACGGTTTCATGATGAATTTGGGGGTTTATGAAATCTAAATCATTCGACAGAGAGGATGAATTGGTAATGCGGTTGTCCACCATATTGTAGTTCGACGATTTGCTCGGGATAAGCTTCCCGAATGACATCTGCGATCTCAACGGCTTTTTGTTTGGATATATTTTCCCCATAATAAAGGGTGATCAACTCATAGGAATCAGCATTGGCTTCATCCAGGAATCGCAGGCAGCCCTCTTCCAGGTTTTCTGAGGAGGTGATCAATTGATCGTCGTAGAGGGCGATGATCTCACCCTCTGATACCTGTTGACCCTGAATCTCAACGCTCCGCACCGCTGTGGTTATTTCTCCCGTTTTCACTTCTTTCATCGCGGATTTCATTTCCTCAACAACCTGACTTAATTCCTGCCCCGGCATCAGCCGCAGCATAGCAGCCAGCCCTTCCGGCAAGGTCCGCGTCGGGACCACTTCTGCGTCTTTGACCGTCATTTCCGTGGCGGATTCCGCGGCCATGAGGATGTTTTTGTTGTTGGGGAGGATGATCACTTTATTGGTCGGCAGGTTTTCAAAGGCATCCAATATCTCTTGGGTGCTGGGATTCATGGTTTGCCCGCCTTTGATGATGGCGGCGGCGCCCAAACTGGCGAAAATCCTGGAAAACCCTATCCCTGGAGAGACGGCGACCACAGCGATGTCTCCAGGTTCAACAGCGGAGAGTTTGAGATTGTCTTCGTCTTCTTGATATCCAGCACCATCGACCTGTTCCATGAGATTTTCGATGTGTACTTTGGATACCGTACCCAAAGACATCGTGTATTCAATAGGATCATAGCGTTTCTCGGTTGGGACGTGGATGTGCATGCGGTACAATCCGTCCCCTTCTCCTACCTGAATGGACGTACCGATTTCCTCCAGCCGATCACAAAATTCATTCAATTCCAGGGGTTGATGGGGGCGGAAATCCACGATAACTTCATAGTCTTGCCCCGGTTCAGACGCTTGGCGAGCTTCTTGTCGACCAATTGCTGAGAGGGCTTGCACGCTCACAGGCTCAACATCCAAAGGTTCTTTGTGCATAAAGCGGACCATTCCCTCATAAATGTAAAATAATCCTTTTCCCCCTGCGTCCACGACCCCCGCATCTTTTAAAACATCTAATAATTCCGGTGTCCTTTCTACGGACTCGTGAGCTGCATCCTTGACGATCTCTAAAATGCGAAAAGGATTATTGGTTTCTTCCAGAGCCTTCTTGGCCGCGTTTGCTGTGTCTTTGCTGACGGTGAGAATGGTGCCCTCCACGGGCCTTACCACCCCTTTGTACGCGGTCTCTTTGGCCTGCACCAGGCCTTTGACGAGGTTTTGAGCGTCAAGGACCTCAGCATTGTCAACGGCTTTTGCAAAACCACGCCAGATCTGGGATAAGATCACGCCGGAGTTTCCACGGGCGCCCATCAAAGCACCATGCGCCAGATGTCCTGCCAATTTCCCAACATTGGTATCGTTTGATGTTTGAATCTCGTCGTATGCTGCCTGCAGGGTGAGTACCATGTTCGTTCCCGTATCGCCATCCGGAACGGGGAAGACATTTAAAGCGTTCACGGTTTCTTGATTCGTCCTCAACCAAGTCAAGGCAGCTTTGATTAATTGCTTGAAATAGGCGCCGTCAATATGACGGGCTTCGTCCGCTTTACCGTTATCCATCAAAAAACGCTCCTGGTATCCTTGCCCAAGCTTGACTTTTCCATGGGTCACTCGTCGTTACTGATTCTCAAACCCTGCACATGGACGTTTATTTCGTTGACAGGCAATCCAAGAGATTTCTCAACTTGGTATCGCACCGTATTGGCAACGCTGGCCGCAACGGATTTGATCCTTGTGCCGTATTCGATGATGATGTAGACATCGATGTTAATCACGTTGTCCTTATATTCAACATCAATGCCGTGGGTGGGGTCATGCACAAGGGCATGGGCCAAACCATCAGCGATGTTTTTAGAGGCTAAACCGACCACACCATAGGAGCGTTGAACAGCCTGATAAGCAATGGACGCAATCGCTTGGGGGGTAATGTGAATTTCACCAAGGGTTGTAGTTTCATTATTCATGCAATTTTCTCCGTCCTAATGATGATTGGTTTCCTGATCGAATACATTGTGTCTATTTTAGCCTTTCTCCAAAGATGATAACACGTCAGACGTAGGGGCGTTCTTGTAAGTTCGTTGCCTTTATGGTATGATGGGCGGGCTTGACAAGGGGAAACCCCTGTTTGTTATAATGAGTTTTGTGAAAATTCGTGACTCATTTGCTGTGGGTAACCGTAAGGAGAAATTTTTCTCATAGGTATTGCGAGGAATTAGTATGGCTAAATGCGAGCATTGTGGAAAAACAACACAGTTTGGGCAAAATCGTCCTTGGTCGAAAAAAGCGACGAAGCGAAAGTTCAAACCGAATCTGCAGAAAGTGACCGTCTATGAAGATGGGAAGAAGGTTCGGAAAACTTTATGCACGCGTTGTATTCGGACGCTGACCAAAGTATAATCACGTAGAACGACATACATTACCGCATTCGATGGGTTACAAACGACAGCTTTTGTGTATTGTAACCCATCCTTCTTTTTAATTACCCATCTAAGGCAGCACATCACGCATAGCAGCAATCCCCACCTGGATTCCTTGGGGGTGATCAAAAATGGCGCTGGCGGCGACGAAGACCTCTGCCCCCGCGTCTATCGTTTTGGGCATGGTTTGGGGGTTTATCCCGCCATCTACTTCGATTTTCGCAGCCGGGTTGACCTCATCAAGCATATTCCGGATCTGGGCGATTTTGGGGATCATCTCTGGGATGAAAGATTGTCCTGAGTAGCCTGGATTGACGGTCATGACTAACACCAGGTCCACAAAAGGTAACACGGCTTCAAGGCTGTTTGCAGGTGTGCCGGGATTGAGCGTGATCCCTGCGTTGCACCCGAGATCATGGATGGTCTGCAGGGTGCGGTGAATGTGAGGGCAGGCCTCGATGTGGACGGTGAGGGTGTCTGCTCCGGCCTGGGAAAAATCGGAAAGTAAAGACTCCGGGTTTTCGACCATGAGGTGAACATCCAGGGGGAGAGAGGTGATCTCCGCGCATGTCTCGACGATAAATGGTCCCATGGTCAAATTGGGCACGAAATGACCGTCCATGACATCGATGTGAATCCAATCCGCTCCGCCTCCTTCAGCTTCTGTGATCTGGGAGCCAAGGTGGGTAAAATCTGCGGATAAGATGGATGGGGCAATAAGGTATCCTTCCTTCATGATTCCTATCTTCCTCGTTTTCTCATGCAAAGCCACATTATACTATATCATTTTCAGGCTCTTTTGAGGTGGGTCTTCTTTTCGGGAGGGCGGTGAAGCGCGCATCAGAGAGGTTTTCCCTATCGGGGGGCACGGAGTCCAGGTGGATTTCCCTCCTATTGGAGAGGTTCATTTGCCATTTTCTAAGGAAGGGATACAAGCCTTACCTGATTCAGAGGATATTACCATTCGGAGGGGAATCGTTTCACCCCTGAGCTTGGCTTTTAGGTGGACTTTGTTTTCGCCTGCCGGGTTGTGAGGTCAGGGATTGATCGTAAAATATACCCACATCCAGAAAGGGATCAGCCCTCCTACGGCGATGAGAGCCAGGAGGCCAACCAGGATGGTGACCCAATTAATGCTGGCATCCTTTTCCTTTCGTTCCAGAACCCATGGTTCCCCTTCAGAGCGAGCTGGCATGTGATAGGCGCCGGGTTTTTTCTGCTCGGCTTGGGTGAAGTTGATCATAATCCGCCCCAGCTGGTCTGCCGTGCGATAGCGAGCGCTGGGTTCTTTGGAGAGGACTTTGAGGATGATTTTTTCCAACTCCTCAGAGATCTGGGGGTTGAATTCTCGGGGGGAAGGGGGGTCTTTCAAGCGGTGATCAAGGGCCGCTTGCTCTGGATTTGTGGGAGGAAAAGGGAGCCTTCCTGTGACCATTTCGTACAGCACAATACCCAGGCTGTACACGTCAGAGGCTGGGGAGGGTGGCGCCCCGGCAGCCTGCTCTGGGGAGAAGTAGGAGGGGGAACCCCAAATGGCATTGGTGCGTTCTTCTGGATTTATGGATGCTAACGCGCGTGCGATACCAAAGTCGGTGACTTTCAAGCGGTTGTCCGGTGTGATCAACATGTTATGCGGTTTGATGTCACAGTGGATGAGGCCTGCGCGGTGGGCGTACCCTACACCAGCACAGGCTTGAATGAACAAGCGGGAGGTCTTTTCGATGGGCAGTCCGCCTTCGGATTCTTTGATGAGCTGCTTTAGGTCCGTTCCCGGCACGAATTCCATGACAATGAACAGACGATTCTGGTCCAATCCGAAATCATGGACGGTGACGATGTTAGGATGAGATAGGTTTGCGGCGGCTTTCGCTTCCTGTTTGAAACGTTCTTGGAAGGCGGGAGAGCTTGAGAAATTTTCTTTTAAGACCTTAATGGCGATGGTGCGCTCGAGCATGAGATCCGTCGCCTGGTAGACAATGGCCATCCCCCCGGATCCCAATTGTTTTTCCATCCGGTAGCGTTCATTTAACACGTTTTCCATGTGCCTTGTCCTCTGTCTTTGAATCTGATTGGATTGTACCACTACCTGATTGACGGTGTTGGTGTGTTACAGTAAACTTGAGTATTGGCATCGTTTATGGGAAGGTGGGGAGGGCATTTTTGCCATGCGCGGAATGGTCGTATACAATCCAATGGCAGGTCGTTTTCCTTCAAAACCCATGGTGGAACGGGCTGCGAACGTGCTGCGGGATAAAGGGTGGGAGATCAACATAGAACGAACCCATGGAGCAGATCACACGACATCTCTGGCTGAACAAGCGGTGAAGGACCGCTTAGATGCCCTATTTGTTGCGGGAGGAGATGGCTCCATAAACCAAACCGTTGCAGGCTTGATGGGGGGAGACACGGCCTTGGGGGTCCTGCCAGCTGGAACTGCCAATGTCTGGGCCCAGGAACTTGGTCTTCCTATCCTGTCATGGACGAATTTGACGGCTTTGGAGAGAAGCGCGAGGATGCTCGCGGAAGGGCAAACGCGCTCGGTGGATGTGGGCTTGTGCCGGGGAACCCCTTATTTACTGTGGGCAGGTGTGGGGTTTGATGCTTTTGTGGTCCACCACATCGAACCCAGGACGCGGTGGGAAAAAAATTTTGCGATCCCGCAATATGCGGCAAATGCAGCTTGGTTTGCCCGCAAATGGCCGGGGATGGAGATCCAGATCATCATTGAAGGTCAGGTGATTGAAGGGACATACCTGCTTGCTCTGATAACCAATGTCCGCCTTTACGCTGGGGGCATTGCGGAAATCAGCCCGGGTGCGAAAATCGACGACGGCAAAATGGACTTATGGCTTTTTGCAGGAAAAACGCTTGCGGAGACCGTGCGGCACATGTGGATGTTGTACTCCGGGCAGCATTTTGATGCCAAAAAAGTGAAACATTTCTCCTGTACAAAGGTGGAATTTCATTCCAACACCCCTTTGTACCTGCAGGTAGATGGCGAACCGCTGCCTGAGAGTGAGGACGCGGTGGTAGAGATTAACCCCCACGGGCTGCAAGTGTTGGTCCCCCAAAAATACACTCACGAATTATTTAGTGAGGAAGGATGATCAAGGAGTATTTGAACCCCTGGGTGATTTTCGGATCAATTGTAGTCAGTTCCCTTCTTCTTTTGGGATTGTTCTTGTGGGTCGAAGGTTTACCAGCACCTGCACAGGATCAATTTCGGGGAAAGGCGGAATTAACGGTGATTCCACGTCCCACGGAAACTCCCACACCATCCCTTCCGGAAAAGGAGCAGGCCCCATCCCCTGTTCCCAGTGGAAAGATTGCGTTAGGTGGATATGTGAAGATCGAAGGCACAGGGGGGAAAGGCCTTCGCCTCCGGGTTCAGCCCTCCTTGAATGCGGAGATCAATTACCTGGGATTAGAAGACGAGGTCTTTCACGTCCAGGATGGGCCGGTGGAAGAAGATGGATACCAGTGGTGGTATTTAGAAGCCCCTGCAAACCCAGGTAGAAATGGTTGGGCGGTGTCGAATTACCTGAAAGTGGACCAACCTCCCCAGGAATGAAAAAATGAAGAATGGCACGTCGCCATTCTTCATCGATATTGTGTTCTTGATCGAGCTTAGTCCTTCGTCAGATGGACCAAGTGGTTGCGGAGGTTGTGCTTCACCGCGTATGCAGCAGCTTCCGCTCGGTTGCTGACATCCAGTTTGGATAAGATGCTGCTGACATAATTCCGGACTGTCCCTTCGCCTAGGTAAAGGGTTTTGGCGATTTCCCGGTTGGTTTTCCCTTCTGAAACATGGATCAGGACATGTTTCTCTTGGTCTGTGAGATCAGAAAAAGCGGAGGCTTCTTCCTCACGAGCGGCTTTTCTGACTTCTTTGAAAACCCGCTGGGTAACGGCCGGATCCAGGATCGCTTCTCCCCGTCCTACCGCTTCAATTTTGTCCACTAACTCTTCATTCCCCACTTGCTTTAACACGTATCCTGAGGCTCCTGCACGGATGGATGAGAAAAGCATTTCATCTTCCGCATAGGAAGTCAACATGATCACTCTGGTATCGGGGTATTTTTCCGTGATCTCTTCACAGGCTTCAATACCGGATCCACCAGGCAACCGGATATCCATAATCACGATATCCGGATTGTACTGTTCTACTTTCGCTACAGCTTCGGAACCGGTTTTGGCTTCCGCGACGACTTGGAATTTGGTGTGTCGATTGAGAAGGGATTTTAACCCCAAGCGCACGACCTCGTGATCATCAACTAATAAAATCCTTTGTATGGTCATTTTTTATCTCCCTGCGGACTCTGGATTGAAATCCCCCAGAGTGCCAAACAGACAAGGTTTTTTGTTAACTCATAAAGCGAATGAAAGGTGAGTTATTCTTACCGTCTTTCGCTATCCATTATATCGCAAATCATTCATTCACCTTCATTTTCTTCACTCATACACAATGATAACCGATGAATCTATGAAATATATAAACGGATTAAGAGGCCTTGGTTAAGGGTGCTGAGGTGTGCTAAGGTCACAATCCCTTAGCCGGCTTTTTCGTTCTCTTGGTCCTTCTTTTCGCCCTCATCCTCCCTGCGGAAATCAACAAAGCGGTACCCCACGCCCCTTTCCGTGAGGATGTATTCGGGATTAGAGGGATCTTTTTCGAGTTTTTTCCTCAGATAGTTGACGTAAAGCCGGACATAATGAGGTTCGTCGCGGTATTCAAATCCCCACACTTTGGTTAACAACTGCTCATGCGTATTCACCCATCCGGCATTTTTAACCAAGTGGTACAGCAGCCTGTATTCTGTAGGGCGGAGATCGACTTTTTCCCCCTCCACCCACACTTCCCGGCGGGAGAAGTCGATTTTCAAACGGTCATCCACTTCGACGATATCGACTTGGTCCTCTTGAAAAGTTTTCGTTCGTCGGAGGACAGCTTTGATCCTGCTCACCAATTCTCGGGGGCTGAAAGGTTTCGTGATGTAGTCGTCAGCGCCCAATTCGAGACCTTTCACGCGATCATCTTCTTCCCCCTTTGCGGTGAGCATGATCACTGGGACTTCACTCACCTCGCGAATTTTCTTCAGGACCTCGAACCCGTCGATATCGGGCATCATAATATCTAATAACACCAAGTCTGGTAATTGCGTCCGCACTTGATCTAAGGCTTCCTTCCCGTTATAGGCTGTGACCACCTGGAAACCGTCTTGTTCCAAATTCAACTGAATGAAACGAACCATCCGTTTTTCATCATCAACGACGAGGATCTTGTATTTTGACAAATTGGGTGACATACGTTTTACTCTCTTACGAAGCTAATCACTTCTTCTTCCTCTTCTCCTGGCAGGATTTCAATGAAGTTGATCCGGGCAATCGGCCAATAAACGGTGACCACGTTATGTTCTAGAAAGATCAGGTCTTTGCCGTCGCGCTGGCGAGGATTGCTGACTTTCACCATGGTGTCGGTTGGTTCGGGGAGTTCTTCAACTTCTCCCAAGACCGGTTCGGTATTTTGAATATGCAGGATGATGGATGTGGACATAGTTTTCTTCCCATTAAGATTCTATCTGGTCGGGGATGATGACTTTGCAATGCAGTGTACCCAAGGTTAAAATATCTCCATTTGAAAGGGGGACTTCTGAGTTGGCTGGGATTTCATAGCCGTTCACGCTGGTACCGTTTGCGGAACCCAAGTCTAATACCTGAATGGAGCCCTTCTTGGGATTCATTCTAATCGTGGCGTGTAATCTGGAGATGCCGTTTTCGTATGCATCATACGGGTTCAAATCGACGTCCGGAGTGATCACTTGCCCCTCAATCAAACGCCCCAAAGTGAATTCATCCTGTTCTGGAATATCCAAATAAGTCTCGTAATCAGGCAGGTATAAGGCGATATTTCCTTCCGGGACTGAATCTTCAGGATGGGAGATGGTTATATATTTGGGTTCTCCCTCTTTGCGGGGATAAACGATCGTGTCTTCATCAAGATGGAAATCCGCAAGCAGGGAAGAACCACATTCGCTGCAAAAAATGGCGCCGGTGTATTCTTGGTTTTTACAGACTTTGCAAGTGATCATGGCTGCTCTGAGGAAACATTCCTGGGCAACATCATTCTCCTGGTGCCGTATTTGATTTGTTTTTTCCCATCCGGGCTGAATGTGTGGTGTGATTTGATATGATCCGCTTCTTTCATGGCTACCCTGGCAAGGTTGTCTTCACCCTTTGACATCAGATGCGAGGCGAGGTTGATCATGCGCTGGTAGGCGACATCCGGCTTCCCTTTCTCGAGATCATCTTTCGCCTTTTCTTGCAGTCGATAAAGCGTGAGCCGGGAAATGGCCCGGTAAAGCATTTCGGGAGGAGGTTTCATATCCTCCTTTTGAGAGGTAATGGGACGGTTGAGGGCGATGGGGATATTGAAGGATGAATTCCTGCACTTGACGCGTAAACTGGTATCGGCAATTAAGAAAGTCTCGATTTGATCGGGGAGAGGTTTCACCAATAACTCTAACAGCAATTGGTGCGGTTTATCGTACTTCAATGTCCCGAGTCGAATTTGGGGTTGAGGGGAGAGGGGAAGCGCTTCGGGTAGAAGACGGAACACGGAGAGCACATTTACCCCGGAGGATTCATTGACGTTCAAGGTGATGTTCCTTGAATACGATTTTTTGAGGTTTGCGATCGTGCCCTCTAAAAAATCCTTGACCTCTTTTGGGCGTTCGATGTAAACGCTTTGACCGCCTGCCGTGGCTGTGATCTCGTCTATGAGCTCATCGTTCCATTCGCTGCCGATGCCCAACCCGCTCACGCCGATGTCCAGGTCAGCAGCCCTTTCAGCTAAGTCCCTGCATTTTCCCTCGTCGCCATATGTATGGCCATCAGTGATCAGAATGATGTGGTTGACATAATTACTGGTGATCGCTTTCCTGATCTCATGGAATCCAGCTTCCAGCCCTTGAAAGATCTCCGTTCCCCCTTCCGCGATCAGGCTGTTGATTTTCGCCTCGATTTGGGAGGTGTTTCGTTCATGGTAACTGGGGATGAGGACGTTGGCACGGTCATTAAAGGTGATAATGGAAAACCGGTCTTCTTCGTTAAGGTCCCTGGTAATCTCTCTCGTCGCTGCTTTTAAAAGCTGCAGGCGCCTCCCCTGCATGGAAGTGGAGGTATCGAGGACGATGGCAATGTTAATGGGGAGTTCAGGGTTTTCCTCTTGTTTTTGGGTGGTGATGATGTGCAGCAGGGCGTAAATGATTTGCGGCTCATCCATCCTGTACAGGGTGGGCCTGCTGTAGGTCACTGCTGTTTTGACCCGGGAGGGCTCCGTGGGTTCCCTCCCTTCGTCATATGCTCTTTTCAGTTCGGGATCGGATAAGATCTTATATGCTTCCTGGATGTCCAGGAATAATCTCGTTGCTCCATCCCGTTTGTTGACATCCGGGTGCGTCCTTTTCACAGCCCGGCGGTACGCTCTTCTTATCTCACTCTCAGAGGCATTCGGGGAAAGGTTTAATCGATCGTAAAAACCAGTTTTATCGGACATGGGAAGATTAGGCTGCCAGGTCGGGGAGGTCAACCAGGATCACGGAGATGTTGTCCGGCCCTCCGGCCTCATTGGCAGCATCGATCAGGCGGTTTACCGCTTCTTGTGGAGATGGGCTGTTGATGATGATCTCGCTTATTTTTCCTTCTTCGACGATACTCCATAATCCATCTGAACAGATGAGTAAATAACCTTCATCGGGTCGTTTCATGGACATGATCTCAGGTTCAAAAGGTTCACCTTGCCCGAGGGCCCGGTAGAGGACATTCCTTTGGGGGTGGATGGCTGCCTCTTCAGAGCTGATTTGCCCTAATTCTTGAAGGCGTTTCACAAGCGAGTGATCCCTTGTTAGCGGATCTAATTTGCCCGCAGTATCGACAGCATACACCCGGCTATCCCCCACATGAGCGATGGTCATTTGTTCGCCAATGATGAGAACCGTGGTTACCGTGGTACCTCCCCCATACGAACTGCGGACGATTTCTGAATTTGCCTGTTCGATGCCGGTCTGGAAGACTTCCTGAAATGAGGATTCTTGCGGTTGCGGGTTTAAGCTCAACAGTGGGGTGAGGATTTCATGAAAGACATGCTCGACGATGGAACGGATCGCCAGTTCGCTGGCGACCTCCCCGTTTTGGTGTCCCCCCATGCCGTCCGCCACAATATAGAATCCGACGGGGAGTTCCGTGTCATTGTAGGCTAACATGGATGTCAAGGTGAAAAATGCGTCTTCGTTATGATTCCGTTGGCGTCCAACGGATTGTCCATGTCCGACGTTTAGTTGATATGTCTTCTGTTTTACGAGTTTTGTTGCTGGGAAAGGTTTCTCTTCCACCTGCAAAGCTTCGTTCTCAGTTTGGGTTGGTGTTTCTTGGGGGGTAGAAATTTCTTTTATTGTTTGGAGGATTTTTCTGAACATGTTCACAAGGGGTCATACGCTAGGTGGAGGGGTTAGGGGCTAGGCAGGCAAAGCATAAATGTGCTGGTCCGTCGATCCCACATATACTATGTCGTTGACGATCTGGGGGGATCCTGTGATGGGTCCTTTGGTTGAGAATTTCCAGCGCAGACGTCCGTTTTGCGCGTCAAGGCTGTATATGATCCCATCTGTATTGCAGAAATAAATCGCGCCTTTGTAATGAACGGGGGAGCTGTTGACCTGGTTGTCGGTTTGATAATCCCACACTTTTTTGCTTGATTTTAAGTTGATGCAGTACAGTTTCCCATCCGTCGAACCCACGTAGACATGGTTTTCATTGGTGGTGGGAGTGGAGATGGAACCGTTATCCATTCGGAAGCGCCACACGACCCATCCCGAATTGGCATCAATCGCATAGAGGACAGAATCGAGGGAGGTGATATAGATGATGTTTTCTTTGTAGTGAGGGGAAGCCATCACAGCTCGTTTTGCGGACGTACGCCATTTGATGTTTCCGCTAAAGTCATAACACTGGATATCTCCCCCTTCATTTCCGATATAGACCTTGTCATTGACCACGATCGGGCTGGATCTCACCCTGGATCCGAGATTTGTCCTCCAGGCTTCCCTTCCGGTGAGGATGTTGAGGACATGAAGGTATTCGTCATCTGATCCGATAAACAGGTGCCCTTCTGCGATGTATGGAGAAGAGTAAATGGCACCCTCCGTAGATTGCTTCCAGACCATCTTTCCGGTTCGCGTGCTGACGCAGTATACGTACTGGTCCGTGGACCCGAAACAGACTTTGCTTTCATGAATGGCGGGTTTGGTGACAATACCCCCATTTGCGGCATATTTCCAGATGAACTCGCCGCTGGACGCGTTGAGTGCGTAGAGATTGTGATCATAAGACCCGATGTAAAGCACTCCATCGTGGAACGTCGGAGTGCCGCGGATTTCATCCTCGCATTTGAAAGTCCAGAGCGGTGCGTGGGTTTGATCCTGGAAAAATTGTGTGGCTTGAGAAACAGACAGATCCTCGGTGAGCATGCCGGTTTGTTGAGCCACGCCGATCAAGGCTTTTTTCATGGTGGCCGCGCTGTCAAAACGATCCTGCGGGTTGTACTGCAGCGCAGTATTAACGATCGTTTCTAAAGCTGAAGACACTTTGGGGTTGTGTTCTTTGATGGGTCGCTCTTCGAAAGTAAAGGGGGGTTCTGTCCTGGGATCTTTATCGGTGAGCAGGTGGTGGAGCGTGGCTCCCAGCGCGTAAATATCCACTTTCGGTGAGGCTTCCCCACGATATTGTTCGGGCGGGGAGTAGCCTTCCGTGCCGATCATGGTCCCTTTTACGCCCGCCTGGAATGTCTTGGCGATGCCGAAATCGACCAGGTTGACTCGATTATCCCTGTCGATGAGGATGTTGGCTGGTTTTACGTCCCTGAAAATGATCGGTTCCGGTTCATGGGTATGCAGGTAATGGAGCACATCGCAGACCGAGACAGCCCAGGTGATCACTTTTTCCTCAGGAAATGGGGCTCCACGCTCTTGGAGCATGGCTTCCATGTTTTTCCCGTGAATGAACTCCATCACCAGGTAAGACCGGGTTCCCAGGGTGAAATAATCGTAGATGGTGGGGATGGCCGGGTGATTCACCGTGGCCAAGATGTTTGCTTCCCGCTCAAAATTATCCACGATCGTGGACCGGATCTCAGGATCAGAGGCTTGGTTGATCATCTCCTTGACCGCCACGATCTTGCTTACTGAAAAACGGAGATCTTGAGCACGGTAAACAGCCCCCATCCCACCCCGGCCAACGGTGGATATGATCTTATATCGTCCTTCTAATTTGGTACCAGGCTTGAGGTATTCCTTCGATTTGGCGGTTTCCTCAAGTTTTCCGGTGATCTTCCTTGTTTCCAGAGTGACCTCCCCTCTCTGTTTACCTTCTCCTTATTATACCGTCAGATGGGTGAGAGTAAAGTTTGTTTATTTGTTAACCGCAATCTGAGGTATTGAGAACCTTTCTCGTCAGATATATATGCAAGAGAGATTTTCAACATCTATTCCGCGTGTTTCACAACAGAATTGGAAAGTCTTGGTAATATTATAATGTGAAGTTTCAATTCTATGGACGATTTTTGGATCTGAGTATCCCAGGGTGTATCAATCGCTGCCAAAGGAAGGGAAGATGAACACATACGGAGAATATCGTTCGCCGTACAGCTGGCGTTACGGGACGCCAGAGATGAGGGAGATCTGGAGCGAAGTCAACAAACGGCGGGTATGGAGGCAGATCTGGGTGGCGCTGGCGGAAGTCCAATCCAGGTTTGGGTTGGTGACCGATGCCCAGGTTGAGGATTTGCGGGATCACGTGGCTGAGGTGGATGTGCAAAGATCCCTCGAGGTTGAACGCCGGATCCACCACGATTTGATGGCTGAACTCGAAGTGTATGCCGCACAGTGTTCGCAGGCAGGGGGGATCCTGCATCTGGGCGCCACATCGATGGATATTAAAGATAACGCCGTGGTCCTCCTGACCCGCGAAGGGCTGGATCTCATTCAACACAGGTTGCGGGAGGTCTTAAACCCTCTCCTTGATTTGGTAGAGCGATATGCAAGCACGCCCACTCTGGGCTTCACGCACCTGCAACCCGCGGAACCGACCAGCCTGGGGTATCGTTTTGCGGGGTACGCCCAAGATTTGTGGAGGGATGAGCGGGATGTAGGTCGCCTGCGGAAGGAGATCCAGGGGAAAGGCTTTACAGGAGCGGTGGGAACCAGCGCCTCATACCTGACTTTGCTGGGACCGGACCAGTTGGACGATTTTCAGCACCGCCTTTCGGAGAAACTGGATTTACCATTCCATCCGGTGGTCACCCAAACCTATCCCCGGCGCCAGGATTATCGGGTACTAACCACGCTGGCGGGCATCGGCGCGACAATCCATAAGTTCGCCTTCGATCTCCGCATTTTGCAGGCCCCGCCCCTGGGAGAATGGTCAGAACCGTTTGGTGAGGATCAAATTGGCTCTTCCGCGATGCCGTTCAAGCGCAACCCCATTCAGGCTGAAAAAATGGATTCGATCGCCCGGTTGTTAGCACAATTTCCTCGCGTAGCCTGGGATAACGCTGCCTTGTCCCTTTTAGAGAGGACGCTGGATGACAGCGCCAACCGCCGTTCTGTCCTGCCGGAGGCATTTCTGATCGCAGATGAATTGTTGACGGTAAGCAAGAAGGTAATTGGGGGTTTGGAAATTTATCTCCAGGGGATTTCCAGCAATCTTAAAGCGTACGGTCCCTTTGCGGCTACAGAGCCGCTTCTCATGGAATTGAGCAAACGGGGGGCTGATCGCCAGAAAATGCATGGGCGTTTGCGAGACCATGCGCTCTCTGCCTGGTCTGCTGTCCAAAACGGGGGTCCTAACCCGTTGAAAGGGTTGATTATGGAGGATGCGGAAGTGCTTTCCTATCTCTCCAAAGGGGAGATACGGGAGATCATGGAGGCGGAAGGCTATCTCGGCGATGCTCCCCAACGGGCATTGAAGCTGGTGGATATGATTCGGGAGGGGATGAAAACAAGCAAGGCTTAATTCCTTCCGAAGTTAAGTCAAAAAAGCTCCAGAAGGGCGGATGATGCCTACACCCTCCTGGAGCTTTTCATTTCCAGGTGTCACGATTAGCGAAAGTCGCCGGGCAATTCTGGTTTGTTGTCTAAAATCTCCTCTATGCGGTCCAGGATGTCAGGCGTCAGCTTGTCAACGACTTGCAGCGCTTTCATGTTCTCTTCGACTTGAGAGGGCTTTGACGCGCCGGTGATCACGGTGCTGACATGGGGATTGGTCAGGCACCAGGCCAGGGCGAGTTGGGCCATGCTGCAGCCCACTTCCTCCGCGATGGGCATCATCTTCTTCACCTTCTCAATTTGCTTTTGGGCGGTTTCACTGGTGAAACGCTTCCGCAGCCACTCGTATTCTTCCAAGTTGGCCCGGGAGTCCTCTGGAATGCCTTCGTTGTATTTCCCGGTTAACAGACCGCTGGCCAAGGGACTCCATATCGTCGTCCCTAACCCAATCTCCCTATACAAGCGGTGGTACTCTTTTTCGACGCGTTCCCGGTGGAACATATTGTAGCGGGGTTGTTCCATCAAAGGCGGGATCAAGTGCTCTCTTCGCGCCACGGCATAGGCTTCCATGATTTCCTGGGCAGACCACATGCTGGTTCCCCAGTAGAAGGCTTTCCCTTGGTCGATAATGTGATTCATGGCCCGTACGGTCTCTTCGACGGGGGTGTATTTATCCGGTCGGTGGGCGAATAACAGATCCACGTAATCGAGCTGCATGCGTTCCAGAGAAGCATCCACCCCTTCAATGAGGTGCTTTCGTGACAGCCCACGGTCGTTCGGACCTTCCCCACCCCAGAAAATCTTGGTGGAGAGGACGAGGTCAGAGCGTTTCCACCCCGCTTTTTTAATCACCTTCCCCATGATGATTTCCGATTCCCCGCCGCTGTACGCCTCAGCGTTATCGAAAAAATTCACCCCGGCTTTGTAGGCGATGTTCATCAACTCATACGCTTCTTCGACGCCGATCTGGGTTCCGAAGGTGACCCATGAACCGTAAGATAACGCGGAAACCTTTAAACCTGATTTTCCCAAAAATCGGTACTCCATTTTTACCTCCATAATTATGGTTTATATGATACTTTCGGGATAAGTCCTTTTTGTGCTCGTTTCAATAAAGTTGGGCTTGCAGTAGCTAAGGTAGTGAAAGGTTTATCTTGATAATCGATCCCGGAAAGGGCGGGAAATGGTTTTCCCCCTTTCAGGGTGGAGATACATCCTCCCGCTTCTTGCACCACAAGCCAAGCCCCGGCGATATCCCAGATTTTTGGGGTGGTTTCCAAAGCAATGATGGCAGAGCCCTTTGCCACGGTGCAGAGATGATAAGCTGCCGCGCCTAAAGAGCGCGATTTATAAGGGAGATTGACTTGGTAGCAGTTGTAGGTCCTTGAACAGTGTGCGAAAAAAGATTTGGGGTTGTTTTGTTTCGGATTGGGGATGCGATGCTTTTCCCCGTTGAGTTCCAAACCTCCTCCCCGTTGGGCAGCGTACAATTCGTCCACAATGGGAAAGTAGACGGCCGCTGTGTGGGGATGACCGCCTTCAAAACGAGCCAGGGATACACCCCAATAGTGCAATCCAAGGCTGAAATTGGTTGTGCCGTCCAAAGGGTCTACGACCCAAACATGGGAATGCCCCTTTGGATAAGACGTGTCACCCTCTTCGCTGAGGATCCCATCTTGAGGATATTTCTTTTGGATGGCTTTGCGGATCAACTCGTCCGCTTCCAGATCTGCTCTGGTCACCAATGTTTGGTCCTCTTTTAATCTGCCCGGGACACCGTCCACTTCAAAGTATTCTCGCAAGAGGGCCCCCGTCTCTTTTGCCAGATCAATGGCGAAGGTGAGAATCTCGTTATCCATAGAACCAGTATACCATCCCCAATTTTCCCTCTTCCTCAATGATCAAAAGCGCTTGATGGGTGGGTGTTGTGGAGAAAAGCTTGTACAGATTCTGCAAGGGAGCATTCACCGCTCAGCACATCCTGTTCATATTCCCTGTTCCAGCGGTTGATCAGGGGCCGCGCTGATAACAATTCTTGCAAGACGATCTTGACCATCGGGCCTCCCTCCTCCAAGAAGTTCGTGTCATGGAAATCTTGGATGGCTTGCTCACGGTCATAATCGAAACGGCGTATATCGACCGCAACTTCGTCCGGTGTCACCTGGATTCGCGCATAACTCGGCTTGGGATTGCCATCAAAGGGCAGCCCGACTGACCCAGCGTTGATGATCTTGGTATCCTTCACATTGCGGATGAGCGGTTTGTGGGTATGGCCCACGCAGAGGATGTCGGGGGCGGGTTGGATCATGTCGCGTAATTTCTCCAGAGGGGTATGCGGATAGATTCCCGCTCTCAAACCCGCCATGGAGGCATGAACCGCCCTTAAATGTTGTCCGGTAGCCAGCCTTTCGTCAATCTGGCGGGGCAAATTTTTGATTGCGCGGAGCTCTTCCCGGCTCAACTTTTGGTGTGTCCAATACACGAATTGGAGGATTTCGAAGCGAGGACCTGATCGGGGGGCATCTTCCGCTTCAAACTGGAGGACATAATCTTCGTGATTGCCAAAGAGCATCTGCCAGTTTTCTTCTCTGCCTTTATTGAGCAGGTGCTGCAGACACTCCCGGGGCCGAGGACCCCGATTGATGGCGTCTCCCAACACGAAGACAGCGTCTGGTTTCCAGCTCTTTACTTCTTCTGAGGCAGATAAGAGGGCGGGGAAATTGGCATGGATATCCGCCAGGAGGGCGATTTTGATCATCCTGACTCTGATTCAACGATAAAGACGTAGTCATCCGTCCTGCGCTCTTGGGGGGAAACGCCGAGGACTTGGAGGAGATCATCCGCTAATTCCGCCTTTTTCTCCGCGTCTTCCAGGCTCCAGGTGCGGCTTTTCACTTCCAGGAAAGTGCCCAAATCGGGATCGTCCAGGCGATCGACATTGATGTAGAATTCGATCCCGTGGTAGCTGACTTTCCAGCGCAGGCGGTCTTTTTCGATGAATGTCTCCCCGGTGGGCTGGAAGTATTCCCGGTAGAAACGAAGGCTGTGAGTGGCGGGGGCGAGAAAACGGCTTCGCGAAAGGAGGACTTCTTGGGGGAACTTCCGTTCTCGTGTTGGTCCAATGAGCGTCAAACGGTACCGGATGTCATAAACATCCCCCCGGTCATTGATGAACTCGTCTTCGCGGTACCGCAGCCAACCTTCATTTGAGTCTGCAAACTCAAAGTAGGTGTCATACTCATGATAGTGTCGATCATAAATGATCTCCAAGTCGGAATCTTTCAGAGCTTCAATGACGGCTTGGGGATCATCTACCTTAACCTTCGCTTGCACTTCATAGCTTTCCTGTTCAACCGCGCCGCCTATGGCAATCAGTTTCGAGTATACGGACTGTTCGCGTTTCGAGACGAATTGATCGATCTGGTCAGCCATCTTTTGGGCCTGGAGAAGGAGCTCCTCTACCTCAACGGTTAATAATTCCCGGGAGCGCATGAGCCACTTTCCATCGACCATTACATCCTGGACATCCGTTGATTTCGCCGCATATACCAGTTGAGCGTAGACGCCATCCGGGTCATTCCGGAAGCGCGGTGAATTGTGCAGGGTTGAGATATCAACCACGATCAGATCCGCTTTTTTATCCGGGGTCAATGAGCCGGTCTGGTCGGCGATATGGATCGCCTCAGCGCCCATCCTGGTCGCCATGGCGAGGGCCGCTTTGGCAGGGATGGTCGTTGGATCCCCTGTGCTTCCCTTGGCGAGAAGCGCTGTCAAACGCATTTCCTCGAACATATCCAGGTCGTTGTTGGAGGAAACCCCATCCGTGCCAATCCCGACATCCAACCCAACATCCAGCATGGACGGCACAGGGGCGATGCCGGAGCCGAGTTTTAGGTTTGAGGTGGGATTGTGGGCAATGCCTACCTGGTGGTGATGAAGGGTGTGCATCTCGCTTTCATCGATATGGACACAGTGGGCAGAGATCGTTTTCGCGGAGAATACCCCCTGTTTTTCCAGATAATGGACGACCCGCATCTCGAAATTCTCGATACATTCTTCGACTTCGCTGCTTGTCTCCGCGATATGAATGAGGAGAGGTACATCGTGGGACACAGCCAGCTCCGTGGCAGAGGTTAAGATGTCTTCCGTGGATGTATAGGCAGCATGGGGGGCGACACCGGGGATGATGAGGGGGTGCCCTTTCCATTTATTAATCAGCGCTTCCGCGGATTTGAGGGCTTGTTCGTAAGTGTCGGCATCCGGCCCTTTGAATTTGAGGATGGTCTGTGAACAAATCCCCCGTAAACCAGCCTCCGCCGCAGCCTGAGCAACTTGGTCTTCGAAATAGTACATATCTGCAAAGGCGGTCACCCCCGATCGGATCAATTCGGCACAGGCGAGGGTCGTCCCTAACCTGACAAATTCTGGAGAGACAAATTCCCGCTCCACGGGCATCACATATCCCAACAGCCAGACATCCAAACGGAGATCATCAGCTAACCCTCGAAGCAGGTTCATGGCCATATGAGTGTGGGTGTTGATCAAGCCCGGCATGACCACTTTTCCTTGGCAATCCAGGACCGAATCCGCTTCGATTTCCTCTTCCATTTTCTCAGCGGGACCCACCGCGTAAATATGATCCCCTTGGATGGCGACGGCGCCATGGTCATATTTTTTATATGCTTCGTCAAGGGTGAGGACGATGGCATTGGTTAGCAGTATATCGACCTTGGTTTTCATTTTCCTTCCTTACCTAGATCATAGGTCTTGCTTAATACGATAACTTATTTAAGCTGTGATTGTAACACCGTTTCAATCCGATTCACAAGATGGTGTCCGGGAAGCCCTTTACAGAGGGCATGGAAATACGGCTTAATCAGGGTGATTTTTCACGCCGAAAAGGCCCTGAGCGAGGGGGGAGAGTGACCAAAGTATAGCAGATGTATGGTAAAATATATGTTCGATGATGAGCCGAGAAAACAGCATTCCAGAGCCCCCAAAAACGCTGAAATCAATACGAATCGGGTTTGATGCGATCACACAGCACGTTGGATTGATTTTATTCCCTCTCATCTTGGATTTAATCATCTGGCTTGCGCCACATATTCGGGTAAAGAGGCAAATTGAAGGGCTGATCAGCGGGTTTTTCTCGTTTTCAGCTCTCGATAACCCCGAGTTGAATGAACTCCTGCAAGCCAGTCGAGAGGTGTGGACGGTCTTTGCAGAACGGTTGAATTTAGTCATTGCGCTGCGGTCCTTTCCGGTGGGGATATTTAGTTTATTGAGCTCATTACTGCCTGTGACAACCCCTTTCGGCGACCCCCTCGTTGTCGAGGTGAACGATCCCGGAAGCGCCTTCCTCATCGTCCTCTTTTTTCTGCTCATCGGCATGGTGGTGGGAGCCTTTTATTATGCTGGAGTCAATCGAGCTGTCCTTTATGATGAGGTTCGCTGGCATGAGATACTGACCCAATGGCCGTGGTTGATCAAACACACCTTACTGCTCAGTTTGATTTGGTTTGCTTTATTTGTTGCTGTCTCTTTCTTGGGAGGTTGTTTCATTACCGGGCTGGCTTTCATCAATATCTCCTTCGCCCAAGTGGCGTTTTTGCTCTTCAGCATGGTTTACATTTGGATGCTCTTCCCGCTTTTCTTCTCCCCCCACGGCATTTTTGTGAGCAAGAAAAAGGCGTGGCGCTCGGTGTATGAAAGCATCCGCATGACGAGCCTGTCCTTTTTACAGACGGGATTTTTCATCATTCTGGCCATGTTGATCACCCAGGGATTGGATGTGATTTGGCAAGTTCCTCCTGAGGATTCTTGGTTGATGTTGATCAGCATTGCCGGCCATGCTTTCGTGACCACGGGAGTCTTGGCAGCAAGTTTCGTTTATTATCGAGATATGAACCGCTGGATCAAAGGGATCGTCCTTTGGCAAAAAAGAGAAGAGGCCTTAGAAAAAAGGCAATCAGCGGAATGATTAAAAGCAGTTATCTTCGTTATTCATAGTAAGGATTGGAGGTTTTTGTGGTAGGAAAAGAAGACTTATCGTCTTATGCGGCAAAAGATATTCAAGTCCTGGAGGGCTTGGAAGCAGTTCGGCGGCGTCCGGGCATGTACGTGGGAGGGACGGATATCAAAGCCCTCCACCACCTTGTCTATGAGGTGGTTGACAATTCCATTGACGAGGCCCTCGCTGAATACTGTGATCAGATTGATGTGACCATTCATCCGGATGAGAGCGTGACGGTCACGGACAACGGCCGGGGGATTCCGGTGGATATTCATCCCGAAAAGAATCGCCCGGCCCTGGAGCTGGTGATGACCTTATTGCATGCCGGAGGGAAATTTGGAGGGTCTGGATATAAAGTGTCCGGCGGCTTGCACGGGGTGGGTCTGTCGGCAGTCAATGCCCTCTCTGAGTGGTTCGAAATCACCGTTTGGCGGGATGGAAAGGAATATTTCCAGCGCTACGAGCGGGGGCTTCCCGTCGATAAGTTGAAGGTCGTTGGCGATGCGCCGGACGGGAAAACCGGGACAACGCAGACCTTTAAATACGACGAAACCATCTTTGATAAGGGGATCACATATCGCTTTGACACCCTGGTGCAGCGCTTCCGGGAGATGGCCTTCGTCACCCGCGGTGTATACATCAAATTCATCGATGAACGGACGGATGAGGAGATGAATTTTTACTTTGACGGGGGGATCACATCCTTTATCCGTTACTTGAATCGCAACCGGGAAAAACTGCATCCCGTCATTCATGTCGAAAAAGAGATCGATGATATTGTCATCGATGCTGCGTTCCAGTATACGGATTCGTATGCTGAATCGGTTTACGCCTTTGCAAACACGATTAACACAGTGGATGGTGGAACCCATCTCACCGGGCTCCGCGCAGCGGTGACGCGAACGATCAACAATTACGCCCGAAAGAAGAAACTGCTCAAGGATAATGATCCCAACTTTACCGGGAATGACACCCGGGAAGGGCTGACGGCGATCATCAGCATCAAACACCCGGATCCGCAGTTCGAGAGTCAAACCAAGGTGAAACTGATGAACGCCGAGGTGAAGTCCCTCGCCCAGCAGGTCGTGGGAGAAGGGATTGAGATGTTCTTGGAGGAACACCCTTCCGCCGCGAAAGCCATCGTCAATAAGTGCTTGACATCTGCTCGAGCCCGACGGGCGGCCAGAAAAGCGCGCGATCTGGTGATCCGGAAATCCGCTTTAGAAAGCCTGACTTTGCCTGGAAAGCTGGCGGACTGCTCATCCCAGGACCCGGAGGAATCGGAAATATATATCGTGGAGGGTGATTCCGCAGGCGGGTCAGCAAAACAAGGCCGGGATCGCCACTTTCAGGCCATCCTCCCTCTCCGGGGCAAGATCTTAAACACGGAACGCGCCCGGTTGAACCGGATACTGGCCAATAAAGAGGTTAAAGCGCTCATCTCAGCCCTGGGTGTGGGTATTGGGGAAAGCTTCGACATCGAAGGTTTGCGCTACGCGCGGGTGATCATCATGACCGATGCCGATGTGGATGGGGCGCATATCCGGACGTTGCTCCTGACTTTTTTCTTCCGGTACATGCAGCCGCTCATTGAGGAAGGCCATCTTTACATCGCCCAACCGCCCTTATACCGCCTTTCCTATCGAAACAAAGTCCATTACATCTACACGGAAAGGGAAAGACAAGCCCTAATGAAAGAGCTGGGGCTGGATGCGGAAAAGGCGCCTTTCCAGCGTTACAAGGGTTTGGGTGAGATGAACCCCGACCAACTGTGGGAAACCACCATGGACCCCGAGAATCGGACGCTGCTGCAGGTGACCATCGAAGACGCCGCTGCCGCTGACCGGACGTTTGATATGCTGATGGGATCATCTGTGCCACCCCGGCGGCGTTTCATTCAAACCCACGCTAACGAAGTGCGGAACCTCGATATATAATAAACCTTGAATTGCCTATGCTCAGGGGAATACGTATTCACCAGCACGGGTTGGAAACGTGAGTTTGAGTATTTGGAGACGATGAGCGATCCATATGCCACTCAAACAGGGTTCTCTCCTCAAAGATAGATATCGGATTATCGAAGTCCTCGGCCAAGGAGGAATGGGATCCATATACCGGGCAGTGGATGAGAACCTGGGGGTTGAGGTAGCGGTCAAAGAAAACCTATTCACCATTGAGGATTACACACGGCAATTCAAGCGGGAAGCGGTCATCTTAGCCAGCCTCCGCCATCCCAACTTACCTCGTGTCACAGACCACTTTTCCATTGCCGATCAAGGGCAATACTTGATCATGGATTATGTGGAGGGGGAAGACCTTCAGGAGAGGATGGAGCGCATCAAGGTCATTCCGGAGGAAGAGGTAATCGTGATCGGGGCGACCATTTGTGATGCGCTCGCCTACATGCACTCCCATGATCCGGTCGTTTTGCACCGGGATATCAAGCCGGGCAACGTGCGGATCACGCCCCGAGAGGAAATCTACTTGGTGGATTTCGGATTGGCGAAGATCATCCGGGGAGATCAAACGACTTCCACGGGCGCCAGGGCGATGACGATGGGTTTCTCCCCTCCCGAACAATATGGCGCTGCTCGAACGGATCCCAGGACGGATATTTACTCTTTGGGGGCCACCCTGTACACCGCCCTGACGGGGATCACTCCGGAAGACAGTCTGGCGCGGACGATGGATCAGGAGGAATTGACGCCCGTTCGAGAGCGAAATCCGAAAGTGTCCCGGAGAGTTGCGGATGCCATCGAGAAGGCCCTTGAAGTGCATCCCAGCAACCGCTTTCAGATGGCTGCGGAGTTTAAAAATGAACTGCTAAAAGCCCAGAGTGGGCGGTTTGCGTTCAGCTTCGGTATGGATCGTGCGGGAGCGTCAGATGCGGGGGATGCAAAAGAAGACCAGGAATCCGAGGGAGAACGGATTATCACCAAAGATCTGGATGAAGGGACAAAGGAAAAAGTATCTTCTTTCTTTGACGAGAAGGAGCAAACCCCTTCCAGGGCGGAAAGATTTCGGGGCGGATGCCTTTCCTTGCTGGCCCTTGTCGGGTTAATCCTGATTTTGGCCCTGGCGGTGTTCTGTTTGCTGTATCCTTCCTTGGCGAATCATCTCTTTGGCCTGAATATATTCTAGCCCGCAACCTCGCAGAGAGAGGGGGACTCGAACGATCCCATCCGCCCTGTATGTCGAGCAGTCCGAGGCAGGGTGGATCAATCCGTCAACAGGGTCACTTCTCATGGGAATTTAATTGTCTGACAATTGACAAATTGCCCCCTTTTTGTTAAACTTTTAATTGTCAGACAACTTAGGATGTCCAGCTTGAAAACCAGGTAGGGCGAATGAGCACATTATTGGTTAAAAACGCGGAAATATTGGTGACCATGGATGACCACCGTCGAGAGATTAAGGGCGGTGGTATTTTCATTAAAGACGGATTCATTGAAGCGGTTGGACCCACCGCTTCCTTGCCAGACCAGGCAGACGAGGTGCTGGATGGTTCAGGGCATATCGTCCTCCCTGGGCTGGTGAACACGCACCACCACTTTTATCAAACCTTGACCAGGGTGGTTCCGGAGGCGCAGGATGTAAACCTGTTCCACTGGCTGAAGACGCTCTATCCCATTTGGGCCAGAATGGGCCCTGAGGAAATCCGGGTGTCCACGAAGACCGCCTTGGCTGAATTGGCCCTTTCCGGATGCACGACAGCCTTAGATCACCTCTATCTCTTTCCCAACGGCTCCCGATTGGATGACGAAATCCAGGCAGCCAGAGAGATCGGCTTGCGTTTGCATGCTTCCCGGGGTTCGATGAGCTTAGGGGAGAGCAAGGGGGGGCTTCCCCCAGATAGTGTGGTGGAGGATGAAGACGAGATCCTGCGCGATTCCCAGCGGGTGATTGAGGAATACCATGACCCCGACCCGGGATCCTTCCTGCAAATTGCCCTCGCTCCCTGCTCGCCGTTCAGCGTCACGGGAGATTTGATGCGGGAAAGCGCTGCCTTGGCCCGGGAGTACGGTGTCCGGCTGCATACCCATCTGGCAGAGACGGAAGATGAAGTTGATTTCTGCTTGGAGCAATTTGGGAAACGTCCCGTTGCTTACATGGAAGAGGTGGATTGGATGGGGTCGGATGTCTGGTTTGCCCATTCGGTGCATGTCAATGATCAGGAATTGGCCAAGTATGCAAAGCACGAGTGCGGCGTCGCTCACTGCCCCGGTTCAAACATGCGCCTGGCGTCCGGTGCAGCGCCCATCCTGGATATGTTGAAGGCCGGGATCCATGTGGGCGTCGGTGTCGACGGCTCAGCCAGCAATGACAGTTCGCATATGATCGAAGAGGTCCGGCGGGCCATGCTTTTGGCTCGTTTGAGAGCGGGGATGTTGGGGGCTTCTCGCTCGGGAGAAAATGCCCTGCCGATCATGTCTGCCCGCCAGGCGCTGGAGATGGGTACGCGGGGCGGTGCAGCGGTGTTAGGTCGTCCAGACATCGGATCGTTGGAAAAGGGGAAAGTGGGGGATTTCATCGCCCTCGATTTACAGCAGTTAGGATATGCTGGCGCCCTGCATGATCCGGTCGCTGCCGTGCCTTTTTGCGCTCCAAGCGCTGTTGCTTACAACGTGGTGGGCGGGAAATTTGTCGTCAAGGAAGGAGAACTGGTTACCGCAGATGTCAACCAGCTCATGGAAACCCACAACCAATTGGCAAGGAAACTGGTTCGCTGAATTGTTTTGGAAAGGTTTTATTCGATAATAATCTTCTCAGGAGTGTTCCCCATGAACATGAAAACCATTCGTGAACGAACGCAGAAGTTAGTGGATGTGGCGATGGGGAGAGCGCCCGCCAATGTGGTGATAAAGGGCGGGCAGTGGGTGAACGTCCAGTCGGGAGAGATCATCCCTGACATCGATATCGCTGTGGTAGGGGAGCGGATCGCTTTCGTGGGAGAAGACGCTTCTCACACCATTGGCGACGGGACGGAGGTCATCCGGGCTGAGGGCTGTTATCTAGTGCCCGGCTTATTGGACGCCCACATGCACATTGAATCCGGCATGGTCACCATCACCGAATTCGTCCGCGCCGTAGCTCCCCATGGGACGACGGGCATGTTCGTCGATCCCCATGAGATCGCCAATGTCTTTGGGTTGAAGGGCGTACGTTTGATGGCTGAAGAAGCCGAAAAGCAGCCCATCCACGTCTGGGTGCAGGTGCCCTCCTGTGTCCCCTCCGCCCCGGGCTTGGAGACACCGGGGTCCAGCATTGGTCCGGAAGAAGTCACGGAAGCCATGTCCTGGGAACGGATTATCGGGCTGGGGGAAATGATGAATTTCCCCGGCGTGTTTAACAATGACCAGAAAATGCACGATGAAATGGCAGCCACCAGGAGTGCAGGGAAAGTGGTAGGGGGGCATTATGCGTCCCCCGATCTGGGAATGCCTTTTCATGGCTACGCAGCGGGCGGCCCTGAGGACGATCACGAGGGGACCCGCAAGGAAGACGCGCTGGCGCGTGTCCGGCAGGGAATGAAAGCCATGCTCCGTTACGGATCCGGCTGGCTGGATGTCGAAGCCCAGATCAGAGCGGTCACCGAAGAGGGATTGGATTCCCGGCATTTCCTGCTCTGCACGGATGACACCCATTCTGAGACTCTGGTCAACGAGGGACATATGGACCGCGTGGTCCGCCATACTATTGGTTTGGGCGTCGATCCTCTAACTGTGATCCAAATGGCGACCTTGAACACCGCGGAGCACTTCGGGGTGGCGCGGGATATGGGACAAATTGCCCCCGGGCGCTATGCAGACATCCTCCTGGTTCCGGATTTGGATGATTTCCGCGCGGAAGTGGTGATCGCCAAAGGCCAGGTGATTGCCGAAAAAGGGGGCTGGGAGGTCGATATGCCGGAGGTGGCGTATCCCCGCTGGGCGACCCATTCCGTCAACGTCAAACGCCCTCTGAAAGCGGATGATTTCCGCTTGCAGGTCCCGGAAGAGCTGTCCGGTGCGGAACTGGAAGCCCATGTCATCGGCGTCATCGAAGGGCAGGCGCCCACGAAGCACTTGCGGATTCCCGTAGAGGCGGAAGGCGGCGAAGTCAAGGTGGATTTGGCGCGCGATTTAGCGAAAATTGCCTTGGTAGAGCGGCACAATGCCACCGGAGGTGTGCAAGTGGGTTTGGTGCAGGGCTTTGAACTTGGCCCGGATTGCGCCATTGCCAGTACGGTTGCTCACGACTCACATCACATGATCGTGGTGGGGACGGATGAAGCCCAAATGGCCCAGGCCGCCAATGAGTTGGTGGATATGCAGGGGGGGCAGGTAGTGGTCAAAGGGGGGGAAGTGATCGGGAAAGTCCCCTTGCCGATCGCTGGTTTGATGTCCGATAAGCGGGCTGAGATCGTGGCGGAAGAAGCCGCGTCGGTGTTAGAAGGGTTCCGGGAGTGCGGGTGCACGATTAAGAATCCCAATATGCAGCTCAGCCTTTTGGCTTTGGTGGTCATTCCCGCCTTGCGGATTTCAGATTTGGGATTGGTGGATGCTGATAAATTTGAACTTATCCCCGTAGTTGAAGAAGTATAGCCATGGGTACCCAGGGAGTTTCAGAGACAGTCCGGGAAAAATTAAGCGCGATCATCGCCGACATGCAAACCGGGGAACGGCTGCCCTCGGAACCCAAGCTTGCTGATCAGCTTGGTGTGTCCCGGGCTACCCTTCGGGAAGTGATGAGGACTTTTGAAACGAGGGGTTTACTGCGCAGAAAACAGGGCGTGGGTACGTTTGTGATCCACCCCACCGAGGTTTTCGAGAGCGGGTTGGAACATCTGGTCAGTTTGGACACGTTGGCGGAGAGGATTGGCCTTTCCGTGTCAATGGGGGAACTGGAAGTTGTCCGGGGTTTTCCCAGCGAAGAGGAAGCGGAAGCATTGGATTTGGATTTGGATGTAGACATCGTCCGCGTGTCAAGGGTCATCATGGCGGAGAACCGGCCGGTTGCCTATTTGGTTGACATATTACCCACTGATGTCTTGACAGCGGATGAAATCCCGTCTGACTTCACGGGCTCCATTTTGGATCTGTTATTAGAAAAGAATCAACCTCCCCTGGCAAGTTCGCGCACGGATATCAACGCCACCGGCGCTTCGCCAGAAATTGCCAGCGCGCTGGATATCCAACGCCACGCACCCATCTTGATGTTCCGCTCCCAGTTGTACTCCACCAGGGGACGGGTGGTGGATTATTCATTCAGCTATTTCTTGCCGGGCTACTTCCGTTTTCATATCGTGCGCCATGTAGGGAACGAGATTTCAGGTTCATCTTCGTGGGCAAGAGGTGAGGGACAGGAAGACATAAACCTATAGAGCATTCAATTTATATGAAAAGGAGTAAAGGACATGCGAAGTTTTTTAGGACGAGACATTTTATCTTTGAAGGATTTTGAGCGCCGCGAATTTCTGCGGGTCTTTGAGGTCGCTGACGAACTGGCGCCCATCGCGCACAATCGGAAAAATGTCGACCTGCTCAAAGAAAAGACGCTGGTGACGGCTTTCTATCAGCCCTCCACCCGAACCCGATTGGCGCATGAGTCCGCTATGCTGCGCTTGGGGGGGAAGGTGACCGGTTTTGCGGATGCCAGCGTGACCCGCGCGGGCGACTTCTACCAGGAGTCCATCAAAGACACGTTCAAGATGTTGGAGCATTATGGGGATGTGATCGTCACCCGCCACTTCCAGAAAGGCGCGCCTCATGAAGCGGCCAAATGGGTCAGCGTGCCGGTGATCAACGGTGGGGACGGGTGGGGGGAACATCCCACGCAGATTCTGACCGATCTCTACACCGTCTTGAAGGAAAAAGGGACCATCGATGGCTTGAATTGGGTCGCTGTGGGCGACATGCGCATGCGCACCATGCATTCCCTGGGCCATGCCCTGACCCAGTTTGACTGCCCCCTGACCTTGATTTCCCCGGACGACATGTCCCTCCCGGATGAGTACAGGGAAGACTTCAAAGCCGGCAGCCTGGACTTCACGGAAGGCGATGATGTGCGAGAAGTAATTGGAGAGGCGGATGTCATCCTGGTCGAGCCGGTGGTCCAGCCGGATTACACCAAATCCCGCGATGAACGGAAGGGTGAAGTGGCCCAGACTCCCCCCCAATTCAAAATCACCAAAGAGTTGCTGGAAACCAAGGCCAAATCTGACGCCATCCTGCTCCACTCCCTGCCCCGCATGGATGAGATTCCCCCGGACGTGGACCACACCCGCTGGTCACGCTATTGGGAGGAGGGCTTCAACGGTGTGGTCATGCGCATGGCGCTTCTGGCTTTGGTGTTAGGCGCTAAAGAGTGAGGTGGTTTGGAAACCGATCATACAAATGGGGGACAGAGCGGGGGGATCCCCCACAGTTCTGCCCCCATGATACCCTAGAATTTTATAGAAGGAGTTTGAAAGATGATTACGGATTTGAGAAATCGAGATCTGATCAGCGACCTTGATTTCAGCAAAGAAGAAGTGGAAACGGTCCTGGATGTGGCCTGGGACTTGAAAAAGAAGCGGGCTTTGGGCCAGCCCCACGCCTATTTGCGGGATAAGACCCTGGGGATGCTGTTCTTCTTTTCCAGCACCCGGACGAGGTCATCCTTTGAAGCCGGGATGGCGCAGTTAGGCGGGCATGCGGCCTTCATCGAGAGCCGCACCACCCAGGTCTCCCATGGAGATACAGAAAAAGAGCTGGGAGAGATATTGGGGCGCTATTTCGATGGCATTGCCATCCGCCATGTGGATTGGGGGATTGGCAATAACTATCTCAATAACGTCGCCTCCGCGTCCCGCGTCCCCGTGCTCAACATGCAGGATGAGTTTTACCACCCCCATCAATGCCTGGCGGATTTGATGACCATCCAGGAAAAGAAAGGGAAGGATTTGCGGGGAAAGAAGATCGTCGTTTCCTGGGCCTATGCTTCTTCGTACCTGAAACCGATCTCCGTCCCCCAGTCCTTGATCTTGCAGATGCCCCGCTTTGGATTGGACGTCACCTTATCCCATCCCCCGGAGTTTGAGCTCATGCCGGAGATCATGGAACAAGCGCGGGAACAGGCAGAGAATTACGACACCCAGTTCGAAGTCGTCCATGACATGGAAGAGGGTTTTGAAGGGGCGGATATCGTCTATGCCAAATCTTGGGGTCCGCTGCTGACGACCCGGGACCAGGAGGAAGGCAAACGCATTCAGGATCAGTACAAGGATTGGATCACGGACGCCCGCAAGATGGCGCTAGCTGACAAGGATGCCATTTACATGCACCCCCTCCCGGCGGATCGGGATGTGGAGGTGACCAGTGAAGTGATGGATGGACCGCAGTCCGTAGTCTACGACCAGGCTGAGAATCGATTGCATGCACAAAAAGCCGTCATGGCTTTGAGCATGCGTTAGGAGAAGGTATGAGTGAGGAACGAAAAGTAGCCGTTGTCGCCATCGGCGGCAACTCATTGATCAAGAGCAAGGATCACCAGACCGTAGAAGATCAGTACCAGGCGGCAAAGGAGACTGCCAAACACCTGGTGGACATGATTGAGCAGGGCTGGGACATCGCCATTGGGCACGGAAATGGGCCCCAGGTGGGGTTCATCCTCCGCCGCTCGGAGATCGCCGCTCGTGTGGAAGGGATGCATGAACTGCCCCTCGATGTGTGCGGCGCAGACAGCCAGGGCGCGATTGGCTACGCCCTGCAGCAAAACATCCAGAATGATCTGCGGAAACGGGGCATTGACAAGGGAGCAGCCACCGTGATCACCCAGGTTCGGGTGGATCCGGATGACCCTGCATTCCAGGAGCCTTCCAAACCCATTGGCAGTTTCATGGAGGAGGACGAAGCCCAGCGCAGGCAAAGAGAAGACGGCTGGGATGTGGTCGAGGATGCCGGGCGGGGTTGGCGGCGGGTAGTCCCTTCCCCTTTACCCCAGGAGATCATGGAGTTGGAGGCGGTGAAAGCCTTGATCGACATGGGGACGATCACGATCACCGTGGGTGGCGGCGGAATCCCGGTCATCCGCGATGGGGACGAAGTGCGGGGGACCGCGGCGGTGATCGACAAAGATTTCGCTTCCGGTTTGTTGGCCAATGAGATCAACGCCGATTTGTATTTGATTTCCACTGCAGTGGAAAAAGTGGCCTTAAACTTCGGGAAGCCTGATCAAGAATGGATCGACACCATGACCGTCGCTGAGGCGAAGCGGTATCTGGAGGAAGGCACGCACTTCGCCAAAGGTTCCATGGAACCGAAGATCAAAGCCATCGTCCGCTTTCTGGAGAGCGGCGGTAAAAAGGCCATCGTCACCAACCCGGAAAACATCGGACGGGCCTTGAAAGGGGAGACCGGTACGCACATTGTCCCATAATTAAGTGAAGATCCCTTGAGGTTTTCCGGGACTAAATTGGGCTTTCGCCGTCATTCATGGATTGGGTTTCACGAGTCGTCAGTTATACTAAAGGAGAGAGGGAGTCCAGCCAGTATCCGGGAGAGGAAATCCGGATAGTAGGCTCTCAGATGGGTAGGATGGTGCCGGCGTTTGTGAAGAGGAAAACCTTGCCGGCTCTTTAGCGGAATTCAAGGGGAAGAGTGGCCTTCCCTATCAACCATCCCCCCGCTCCTTTACGGGGGATGCAAAGGCTCGCTGCCGGACGCAGGATGAGGATATCGAAAGGACACAGATGATGAAAAAGTGGGTCAAAGCCGAATGGGTCTCACAGGTGATTGATACTTCCCTGCCCATGGTTGCCGCCTTGGGAGCGTTCGCGTTGGGGGCAATCATGCTCTTGTTTTTCAACGTCAATCCCTTTAGAGCGTATGGTGCGCTGGTCAACGGCGCATTCGGGAGCTGGAATTCGGTAGCCGAGACACTGGTGAAAGCGACTCCGTTACTGCTGGTCGGGCTCGGGATCTGCATCTCCTTTCGCGGGGATGTGATCAACATCGGCGGCGAGGGCCAGATGATCGTCGGTGCCATCTTGGGGACTTTGGTGGGACTGAACTTGACCAACTTTCCTGGCTGGTTAGTGATTATTATGGCGTTCTTGGGTGGTTTCATTGGCGGCGCGATCTGGGGAGGGATTCCAGGTGCCTTAAAGGCCTATTTCAACGTCAATGAGATCCTCAGCACGGTGATGATGAATGCCATTGCTGTGCAATTGATGAATTTTCTACTCCGGGGACCGATGATTGACCCCGCCCAGGCGGAACTGGCCTCCAAGATCCCCCAGACCGCCCGTTTACAGGACGCCTTCCACCTGCCCCGCTGGGTGCCCACGCGTTTGCATCTGGGAGCCTTGATCGCTGTGGTCCTGGCTGTTTTGGTGTATATCCTCCTCTGGCGAACGGTGGTGGGTTATCGCATCCGGGCTGTAGGTCAAAGTCCCCATGCTGCCAGATATGCCGGGATCAAGGTGAAACGAAACGTGGTTCTGGCGCTCTTGTTGAGCGGCGCTTTTGCCGGTCTCGCAGGGGTTGCCAAGGTATACGGGGTCAATTACCGGATGATCACGGATGGCTCTGCTTCTGGATTCACGGGGAGTGCGGGCTTCAACGGTATAGTGGCTGCCTTATTTGGTCAGCTCCATCCCCTGGGCACCATTCCGGCTTCCATCTTATTTGGAGGATTACTGGTGGGCGCTAACAAAATGCAGCGGGTGATGCAAATCCCTTCCGCTTTGATCACTGCCCTCAATGGTCTGGTGGTGGTTTTTGTGGTCAGCAGCGAAATCTTGCGTCAAAAGCGGCAAAGGCGGAGGTTGGCGCAAAAGATGAGAGAAACAACCTCAGGCGAGGAGGATTCTCCGGATGATGGAAGCCAGGAGGTGGAGGAATGATCTCGGATTTGTTCTCAGCGACGGTCGTGTTCGGTATACTCGCCTCTGGGATCCGTTTGGCCACGCCATATTTATATGCCGCGATTGGAGAAACGTTCAGCCAGCGCAGCGGGGTCCTTAATCTGGGCGTGGAAGGGCAAATGCTTTTGGGGGCCTTCGCTGCCTTCTATGTGGCATTCACCACGGGAAACCTGTGGTTGGGCATGCTGGCAGCCTTGATTGTCGGCGCCATTATGGGGTTGGCGATGGCATTTGTGACCGTGAATCTCCAGGCGGAGCAGGGGATCAGCGGGATCGGGTTTTACCTTTTTGGTCTGGGGCTGAGCGATTTGCTGTTCCAGAAGATCTTAGGGACGGTGGAAACCGTGAAAGGGTTCCCCAAAATAGACATCCCCTACCTGAGTGATCTCCCTGTATTGGGCAAGATTTTCTTTCAACACAACATTTTGGTGTATATCGCTTTTGCCCTCGTCCCCATCAGCTGGTTTGTGATTAATAAGACCACGTTGGGATTGAAGATCAGGTCGGTTGGTGAAAACCCCGAAGCAGCGGATTCATTAGGGGTGAGCGTGGCGGGGATCCGGTATTTCACTGTGATCCTGGGTGGTGCCATGTCCGGAATCGCCGGGGCTTCCCAATCCATCGCTTTGTTGAACGTGTTTCAACAGAACATGACCAGCGGTTTGGGATTTATTGCCGTGGCATTGGTGTACTTTGGCAGCTGGCGCCCGGTGGGTGTGATGTTAGGGGCGTTGATCTTCAGCATGGTCAACTCCCTGCAGTTGTGGATCCAGGTTTTAGGCATCCCCATCCCCTCCGACATCGCTGTGATGATGCCCTATGTGTTGACCATCTTGGTTTTGATGGCCTCAGCTTCGGGTGTCCGCTCACCATCCGCTCTAACAAAGCCTTTTGAACGGGAAGAATGATCATCAGTGGAGATCTATGAAAAAAGGAGGTGTTTTCCTCTCGTCTAAAAATCATTTTTCGCAGGCAAGTTACCCGTAGTCGCTTTAGTGAAAGGAGCGTGAAATGAGGAAGAAAAGTTTAACCGTTTTGTTTTTGATCTTGACCATTGTCCTTGCATCCTGTGGCGGTGGAGTTGGTGGAGGTGAGGATGACGTGTTTAAAGTCGCCCTGGTCATGCCCAGCCCTATCAATGACCTGGCTTTCAGCCAGAGCATGTATGACGCGTTGATGGTCATCCAGGAGGAAATGGGCGGCGAAGAAGCGATGACCTTGGACTATTCAGAGAACATGTTCGTCGTCGATGACGCTGCCGCCGCCATCCGGGACTACGCCTCCCAGGGTTATGACCTGGTCATCGGCCATGGGTCCCAATATGGGTCGTCGATACAGGAAATTGCGCCTGACTTCCCCGACACGGCCTTTGCCTGGGGGACGACGGTGGACACCTTCAAGGATCAGGGCATTGACAACGTCTATGCCTATGAGGCTCGGGCGGAAGAGGGCGGGTATGTCAACGGCGTCTTGGCGGCCACGCTTTCCGAAAGCAATATCTTGGGTGTTGTCGGTCCCATTGAGACCGGAGATGCCAAACTGTACATCGATGGTTTCAAAGCGGGAGCGAAAGCTAACAGCCCGGATGTGCGGGTCAATGTGAACTATATCGGTTCCTTCTCGGATGTGGCATTGGCATCTGAGGCTGCCAATACCCACGTTTCCGCAGGCGCGGATGTGCTGACCGGGACCGCACAGATGGTGACCGGGGCGATCGGCGTCGCAGAGGAGAACGATGTCCTCTGGTTTGGCACCCAGGCCAATCAGACGGAACTAGCCCCCAGCATCGTGGTTGCCAGTCAGGTGTATCACTGGGAGGTCATCCTCCGGGATATGATTGACAGCATCCAAAACGGGACCTTAGGCGGAAAAGCCTATGCCATCACCTTGGCGAATGACGGTTTGGAGATCGAATTCAACCCCGACTTTGATTTGCCGGAGGACGTGAAATCCCTGGCAGATGAGACCATCCAAGGGATCATTGACGGTGAAATAACGGTTGATGTAGAGTAGATGGATAAGGGAAGTATGGGAAGGTCGAGGGGGTCGTTCCCCCGACCTTCCCCCCCATCCTGTACCATAGGATAGGAAGGACGAGAGATGGCTGAAGATAATTTGCTTCCCACCGGCGAAGTCAGAATTGACCACATGGAAATGCGGTCGGTAACTAAACGCTTTCCAGGGGTTTTAGCCAATGACCGCGTCGATTTTGAAGTCAGATCCGGGGAAATCCATGCCCTGCTGGGAGAAAATGGGGCTGGTAAAAGCACCTTGATGAATATCCTTTACGGCTTGTACCAGGCTGATGAGGGGCAAATCTTCCTGAATGGGAAACAAGTCAAGATCCAATCCCCCACCGATGCCATCAAGAATGGGATCGGGATGATCCACCAGCACTTCATGCTGGTAGAGACCTTGACGGTGGCTGAAAATGTGGCCTTGGGCCTGGAATCCTCCCGGGAACCATTGACGGATCTGGATCGCGTCTCCGAGCGCATTCTGGAGCTGGCGGGTTTATATGGTCTGGAAATGGATCCGGACGCGTATATTTGGCAGTTATCCGTTGGACAGCGGCAGCGGGTGGAGATCATGAAAGCCCTTTACCGGGGCGCCGCGCTGCTGATCCTCGATGAGCCCACGGCGGTTTTAACGCCTCAGGAAGTGGATGAGTTGTTCCAGATCATCCACGAGATGGCAGAAGATGGACATGCACTCATTTTTATCTCACATAAATTGCATGAGGTGATCGACATCAGTGATCGGGTGACGGTCTTGCGGGGGGGGCGCAAAGTCGGGACGTATCAAACCGTAGATGCGACCAAATCTGATTTAGCGAGGTGGATGGTGGGGCGTGAGGTTGATTTCCGTCCCGATATTGAAGAGATCCAACCCGGCGAGGTCCGTTTAGAGGTTGATGGCGTATCCTGTAAGAGCGACCGCGGCACGCCCGGGCTGCGAGGGGTTGATTTGGCAGTCAGGTCGGGTGAAATCCTGGGTGTAGCTGGGGTTTCCGGGAACGGTCAGCTTGAGTTGGCCGAGGTGATTACCGGGTTAAGGGAGGTGGAGAGGGGGAAGATTTTCCTGGATGGAGAGAATATCACCCATTATCCACCCATTGCACGCACGGATCGTAAACTTGCCTACATCCCGGAGGAACGCATGCGGGATGGGATGATCAAGGAGTTTACGGTGGCGGAGAACTTGATCCTCCGCGAACACCATAAGAAACCCTTCTCCCAATCTGGTTTTTTAAATCTGAAGGCGATCAGGGAAAACAGCGACCGGTTGATTGAAAACTACCAGATTAAAACCCCTTCGCGGGAGACCCTGGCAAAAAGCCTCTCTGGAGGGAACATTCAGAAAGTGGTCGTGGCCCGGGAACTTTCCCGGGAACCCCGGGTGATCGTGGCGTCCCAGCCCACTCGCGGGTTGGATGTGGGTGCTATGGAGTACGTCCGCGAGCAACTGTTATCCCAAAGAAAGCAAGGCACAGCCATCCTGCTCATTTCCGAGGACCTGGATGAGATCTTAGCTTTGGCGGATCGGATTGCCGTGATCTACGAAGGCCAGATCATGGGCATCGTCCCCGGCGATGAAGCCACCCCCGAAAAACTGGGCTTGATGATGGCTGGTGTGAAAGAGGAGGAAAAGGTATAGGATGCAAAAATTTGTCGGTTATCGGTGTTCGGTATGCGGCACGGAATACGGCCCGGATGAGGTGACCTATACCTGTCCCCAAGATGAGGGGATTTTGGATGTCCTTCTGGACTATGCAGCTGTAAAAGAGAAGCCTAAAAATGAGCTTATTTTAAGGGCAGAGGAATCCTTATGGCGTTATCTCCCCCTCCTGCCGGTTGCGGAATGGATTGGGGAGGGCACGCCCCTCCGGGCGGCGGGCTGGACCCCGACCTATTCCCCCCCCGTGTTGAAAGCGGAGCTGGGGCTGCCCCAGCTGTGGGTCAAAGATGAGAGCAGCAACCCGACCGCTTCCTTTAAAGACCGGGCCAGCGCGCTTTTGATCGCTCGGGCCCGGGAAATTGGCGCGGAAGTGATCGTCACCGCCTCGACGGGAAACGCCGGGGCGGCTTTGGCGGGTATGGCTGCAGCGGTAGGCCAGCGGTCCGTGATCTTCGCTCCCAAGAACGCACCGCCGGCGAAAATCGCCCAGCTGTTGATTTACGGTGCGCAGGTTATCCTGGTGGATGACAATTATGACGCTGCCTACCAGTTATCGCTGGAGGCGACCCGGGAATTCGGCTGGTATAACCGGAATACGGGCTACAACCCCTTCACCGCGGAGGGAAAGAAGACCGCAGCTTTTGAAATTTGGGAAATGCTCATCGAAGAGAACGATTTTCAGCGTCCGCTGTGCGTTTTCATCTCCGTCGGAGATGGGAACATTATCTCCGGATTGCACAAAGGATTTAAAGATCTGGCAAAGATCGGGATGCTTGAGCAGATGCCGCGCATCTTCGGCTGCCAGTCCACGGGATCTGCGGCGATCGCCAACGCTTTCCAGGCGGGGACGGAAGAGATCAAACCTGTCTCTGCGGATACCCTGGCGGACAGCATCTCCGTGAATCTGCCCAGTGACGGCCTGCGAGCCTTGCGGGCTGCTACAGAGACGGACGGCGCTTATGTGGCTGTAAGAGACCAGGCCATTCTGCGAGCGGTGGCGGATTTGGGTGAGGTGGGTATCTTCGCCGAACCCGCTGGAGCGACCTCCTATGCGGGATTGAAAAAAGCCCTCCAGGAGGGCCTGGTTGAGGCCCGGGACCCGATCTTGGTCTTGAACACGGGAAGCGGGTTGAAAGATGTTGAGGCCGCGATGGATGCAGCGGGCAAAGCGCCGGTGATCAAACCCGATTTGGAAGAGGTCAAGAAGCTTCTACGTTAGCTATTCCCCAGGGAGGTAAACGGGGCTTGCCCCTAATCAGACATGCCCACATACTCGATTATCGCTCCTATTTATAACGAAATGGAAAACCTCCCCGTCCTTTACCGCCGGGTGAGTGAGGTCATGGAAAGCACAGGGGAGAGTTGGGAGTTCGTGATGGTGGATGATGGGTCCACGGATGGATCCGTGGAACGCATCCGCGAGCTTGCCGAAGGCGATGACCGCGTTCGACCGGTGATCTTCGCTCGCAATTTCGGACATCAGATCGCGGTCACGGCGGGATTGGATTACAGCCGGGGGGATGCCGTAGTGGTGATCGACGCGGACTTGCAGGACCCCCCTGAGGTGATCTTAGACTTGATTGAGAAATGGAAGGAAGGGTTTGAGGTGGTTTACGCCGTCCGCGAGAAACGGGAGGGTGAAAGTTGGTTTAAACTGGCAACTGCAGCGGCTTTTTACCGCTTCATCCAGCGGATCACGGATGTCGATATCCCCCTGGACACCGGCGATTTCCGCTTACTGGACCGGAAAGTGGTCTCGGTGATGAAACAAATGCGCGAACGCCACCGCTTCTTGCGGGGGATGTCGGCCTGGGTTGGCTTCAAACAAACCGGCGTGGAGTACAGGCGTGAAGAACGCTACGCAGGGGAAACCAAGTATCCTTTGCGCAAGATGATGAAACTGGCCAACGATGCCATCACTGGCTTTTCCTATTTCCCCCTCCAGCTGGCGATGGTGCTCGGATTTGCGGTGGCGGGAGTGGGGCTCCTGGCCCTGTTACTCCTGATTGCTTTCCGTTTGGCCGGTTCAAGCGCTTTATCTGGCCAGGCCCTGACCCTGATTGTGGTTTTATTCCTGGGTGGGGTGCAGTTGATCTTTTTGGGGATTTTGGGGGAATACGTGGGCCGCATCTATGATGAAGCCAAAGGGAGACCGCTCTACATCGTACGGGAAGCGCCGGAAGACGATTAAGGCGGCGCTGGATAGAGGATTGGAATTTTAAACATTTAGTTTGCAGAAAGGAATAGGAAAGTATGATTGATCTGACCATTAACGAAGAACAGCGAAAGCGAACCGTAAAACGCGCCCGGGAGCGGGACATCATCATTCCCACCTATGCGCAGATGAGGAACCCGGAACTGATCCCCGATGCGATCAAAGAGGAACTGAAAGGGATTGGCTTATGGGACATCACCCCGCGGAATTTATTCCGCATCACCTGGAAAAATGAGCCTGTGGAGAAGGGGGGCGGCTTTAACGGTGTCAATTATCTGGAACTGCCCCATAGCTTCACGGGCGTGGATGCGCGGATCATCGCCCTGGTAGGGAAATGGTTTCCGACCGGGTCGCACAAAGTAGGCGCGACCTTTGGATGCCTGGTCCCCCGTCTGGTCACCGGACAGTTCGATCCCACATTTCACGAAGCGGTCTGGCCCTCCACCGGGAATTACTGCCGGGGCGGGGCGTACGATGCGGCCTTGCTGGCCTGCGATTCTATCGCCATCCTCCCCGAAGGGATGAGCCAGGAGCGCTTTGACTGGCTGGCCAAAGTGGCTGGGGAAGTGATCGCCACCCCGGGTTCGGAGTCCAACGTCAAGGAGATCTATGACAAAGTCTGGGAGCTGCGGGAGGAACGGGAGAACGTTTTCGTCTTCAACCAGTTTGACGAATTCGGAAATCACCTCTGGCACTACAACGTCACCGGTCATGCCATGGAAGAGGTTTTAGAACAGGAGATGGGACCGGATGGCAACTACCACGGCGTGGCTTTGACCTCCGGGTCTTCAGGCACGCTGGGCTGCGGGGACTACATGAAAGAAATCTTCCCCACCAGCAGGATCGCGGTTGGCGAAGCGCTGCAGTGTCCAACCTTGCTTGAGAATGGGTTCGGCGCCCACCGCATCGAGGGCATCGGCGACAAACACGTGCCCTGGATCCATAATGTCAAGAACACGGATACGGTGATCGCCATTGATGATAATGCGGTGGTCAACCTGGCCCGCCTCTTCAATGAGCCGGCAGGGCGCCAGTATCTCATTGACCAGGGGGTACCCGAAGACCTTGTCTGCCAGTTGGATTTGCTGGGCTTCTCCAGCATTGCCAATGTGCTCATGTGCATCAAATACGCCAAATACTACGAGCTGGGCGAAAATGACATTGTCCTGACTGTCTTCACGGATTCCATGGAACTCTACGAAAGCCGTTTGAGAGAGATGCATGAGGAGGTCGGGCAATACACGGAAATGGACGCGGCTCGCCACCATGCCCGCTATCTGGAAGGGGTGACTCCCAATTACATGCTGGACCTGAACCATGAAGCCCGGCGGCGGATCCACAACTTGAAATACTACACCTGGATCGAACAGCAGGGCAAAGAGCTGGAAGAGCTCAATGCCCAATGGGAAGATGGGTCGTATTGGGATGGGTACCACCAGCAAATCGACGAGATGGACGAGCTGATCGAAGATTTCAACGACCGGGTCGGCTTGCTCTGACTTTCGTGAACCAGATCACCCAATGGACGCCGAATTCTTGTAAAAAGAATTCGGCGTTTTCTTTTCTCACCTCAGGGGGTTAAATTGGGGTGGAATCCCATTTCTTAGAGGGGAAAGTGGAGGGGGATTTGTGTATAATGAGAGGTAGAATAGTGAGTGAGAGAACCTGGCTGGATCGGCTGTTTCGTTTACTCAGCAGCTGACAGCCTATGGGGGTGATGTTATGAATACGGCGTACCTGTCTCCTTCGGCGTTGATATTAGTGGCCATTATGCCCGATCCCCGGGATATGCAATACGCTCGCGTCTTGGGCTGGTATCGGATCCCGGTCCGCACCGCACCGCGGGTTTTGAATATCGACTACCTGGCTTTCTACCAGCCGGGCACCTTTGGGGCTCAAAAGTGGCGCGTGGAATATCTCGCTCCCGTCCTGGGGCATGAGTTGACCACCCGGATAGACCTGATCAGCGAAGAGCCTGACCATCCCCGTGCTCACGAAGAATATTACAAGATCCAAATTGGGTCTCTACACGCTTTACCTAATCCCATTCTGGCTGGCGGGTGGAAGCGCTTTACTTTTTTGTATACCACCGGCGAATACCTGCGAAACGCCCATCAATTGACGGACCTAACCGTGCGGTCCAGCGAGCGCAAAAGGCTCTGGAAGGCGCTCAGAGACCGGGCAGATCAAAGCGGTGAATACAGAGCCAGGGACCGTGTTGAAGATTTGTCCCCTCAGGTTTTGGCTGCTTTGTTAGGCATTCCGTCTGACCTGGATGAGTTCACGACCCCGGGGGATTAAACGGAGATCCATTTCTGGACTGGGGCGGTGAAGGGCGAACCCCGAAGGGTCCGGTTTGAGGGGGGAATTAAACACCCGGTCCTTCTTGCTCTATCCTGTGGTTCCCTGAGATGTGCAGTATAATCACATTTTAGATTGGCGTTTATCCCATGGGCAATAGCCCCTATTTGGGATACGACCTGCAAATATCTGTTTCCAAGGATGAACATATGGTGAAAATAATCATCAAGAATGGGACGTTGATCACCGCATCAGAAGTTTTTGAAGCGGACATCCTCATTGAGGGCGAAAAGATCGCCGCTGTCGGTCGCAATTTCGACGAGGCGGACTGCCGTGTGGTCGACGCCGAGGGTCATTTGGTCATGCCGGGGGGGATTGATCCCCACACCCACTTCGACCTGCCCATGTTTGACACGGTCTCCTCAGATGACCACTACACCGGACACAAAGCGGCTGCCTTTGGGGGGACGACGACCGTGATGGATTTCGTGCCTGACGACAGCCCGGAGCTGCTTGAAAACGTGCAGGCCTGGCATGAAAAAGCGGATCCTAAAGCGGCGATTGACTTCGGTTTTCACATGAACATCACCCATTTTGACAAGGAGATCGCGGCTCAGATCCCAGACCTGGTCTCTGCGGGCATCACCACCCTCAAGGTCTTCACTGCCTATAACGACCGCCTTCGCCTGCAAGATGGGGAGATCTTCCAAGTCATGCGGATTGCCCGGGATCAGGGTATGCTGACCATGCTCCATGCCGAAAATGGGGATGTGATCGAAGTCCTGGTGGAGGAGGCTTTAGCTGTCGGACACACCTCACCGGAGTGGCACGCGCACACTCGCCCCGACTGGGGGGCGGTGGAATCGGTGCTGCGCGGAGCTGCCTTGTCCGCCCAGGCAGAAGCTCCCCTGTACATCGTCCACATGAACACAGCGGGCGGGGTGGACCAATTGCAGTATGCCCGCGATTTGGGAATCTCTGTGATGGGGGAAACATGTCCCCAGTACCTGTTCTTCACCGTGGATCACTTGCGCCGGCCGGATGGGGCGAAATGGATTTGTTCCCCCCCGATGCGGACGGAGATCGACAATGAGCGGATCTGGCTGGGTTTGGGGGATGATGTCATTCAAACCGTGGGGACGGACCACTGCCCTTTCTTTTACGACGGCACGACGCCTATTGAGTATGAAGGGGAGAAGGTGGCCATCCCCGGAAAAGAGCTCGGCGCGGGCGATTTCACCAAGATCCCCAACGGGCTGCCCGGAGTGGGGGATCGCATGCCTGTGTTGTGGACAGAAGGGGTGGTCAAGGGACCTTTGACGCCCACCCAATTTGTGGCTCAAATGAGCACGAACGCTGCCAAAATTTTCGGGTTGTATCCCCGGAAGGGGTCCTTGATGCCTGGGGCGGACGCGGATATCGTGATTTGGGATCCGGAGAAAACCCTCACTTATGGCGTCGAGGTCGCCCATCACCGCACGGATTACAATCTCTATCAAGGGTGGGAGTTGAAGGGCTATCCTGTGAAAGTCTTTTTGCGGGGACAGTTGATCGTGGATGGAGAGGAATGGCTGGGGAAGGCCGGTATGGGTCAATTCTTGAAGCGGAAACCCGATGCAGAAGTGCTGTAAAGGATTGGAAGATGAGGAGAACGATGGAAAAGGAATTAACGATAGGACAGGTTACTTTTCGTTGGGGGGAACGGACCTATGTCATGGGCATTCTCAACGTCACCCCGGACAGTTTTTCAGGGGATGGTTTGGTGGGAGAAGGGTTGGAAGCGGTAGTAGCCCAAGCCCGGGAGTTTGTGGATGCAGGCGTGGATATCCTGGATGTGGGCGGGGAGAGCACCCGTCCAGGGGCGGATCCGGTAGCTTTGGAAGAGGAGCTAGACCGCGTCATCCCTGTGGTCGAAAGGCTGTCCGAGGAGTTTGAGACCTTGATTTCCATTGACACCTATAAAGCCAAAGTGGCTGAGCAGGCTCTCGCAAAGGGAGCCGATCTGGTCAACGATGTCTGGGGGCTGAGGGCGGATCCGGCGTTGAGACATGTCGTCGCTGAGCATGGAGTACCGGTGGTTTTGATGCACAACCGCAGCGATCCCAGCAACGCGGAGATCAAGAAACAGCTTGGGGGCCGATATGTGGGGATTGAATACGACGATTTGCTGGAAGATGTGAAGCGGGAACTGATGGAGAGCGTGGAGATTGCCCTCGCTGCGGGCATCCCCCGAGGAAGCATCCTTATTGACCCTGGGATCGGTTTTGGGAAGACGGTGGAACAAAACCTGGAACTGTTAAATCGAGTTGATGAATTACGGGCCCTGGGTTTTCCGGTGCTGGTGGGCCCATCCCGGAAATCTTTCATCGGTTATACACTGGATCTCCCGCCGGGGGATCGCTTGGAGGGGACCGCAGCCACGGTTTCTGTGGCGATTACCCGGGGAGCGGATGTGGTGCGGGTCCACGATGTGGTTGAAATGGTCCGGGTGGTGAAAGTGACGGACGCGATTGTCCGCACCTGATGGATTTATGCGATGTAAAGACCGGAGACGATAATTTTCTCTGAAAAAATTCGTTGTGAAGGAAAAAGTCCCCTTTGATGACCATTCAAAGGGGACTTTTTTATCCTCACGTCATATTCTTACAACTTTTTAACACTCATTCGATATAGTAGATATACTGAGCAAGAAAAGTTGGCAGGAGGTAGAGAATGAGCGAGGATTTCGAGCCTAAAATTGACAGTCCCAGCGACCCCATCGCCTTTCAAACGGAGGTCAAGCAGTTATTAAACATCTTGATTCACTCTTTATACACGGAACGCGAGATCTTCCTGCGGGAGTTGATCTCCAACGCGTCTGACGCCCTGACCCAAATGCGGTATATCCTGCAAACGGAGCGTGAGGTTGTCGATCCTGAAGCGGAATTTGAGATCCGTATCCGCGTCGACGAGGATGAAAACATCTTGGAGATCACGGATACCGGCATCGGCATGACCCAAGAGGAGATCCGGACCAACTTGGGGACCATTGCCCAATCTGGGGCGAGGGCATTTTTAGAAGCGGCTGAGGATGAAGATACGAATCTGGCGGACGTGATCGGTCAATTTGGGGTGGGGTTTTACTCGGTGTTTATGGTGGCAGATTGGGTGAAGGTTTCCAGCAGGTCTTATCAGCCTGATGCTGAGCCTGCGAGCTGGTTCGCTACCGGCGCGGAAACCTTCACGATTGGAAACTCTCAGAAGCAAGAGCGGGGGACTACGGTCACCGTGAAGCTCAAAGAAGATGCCAAAGAGTTTACGCAAAAACACAGGCTGCGGGAAATCATCAAAAAGCACTCGGATTATGTCGCTTATCCCATTTACCTGGAAGAAGATGAAGAACAAGTCAACCGCCAGAAAGCGATTTGGAGGGAATCTCCTCGATCTGTGGATGATGAGGATTATAAAGAATTTTACAAGCACCTCACGTATGAATTCGAACCCCCCATGGAGACAATCCACTTCGTAGCGGATGCCCCTTTGAAGATATTCGCCCTCTTGTATATCCCTCCTCAGCTCGAACGGGGCATGTTAACCATCCGTGAGGAGAATGGGTTGAAATTATATGCCCGCAAAGTGTTGATCGACGAATATTCGAAGGATCTGCTGCCCCAATACTATCGTTTCATCCAAGGTGTGGTGGATGCTGAAGATTTACCCCTCAATGTCTCCCGGGAAAGCGTCCAGGCTACCGCGGTCATGGCGCGCCTGAAGCGCATTCTCACCAACCAGGTGAACAAGCGGTTGACTTCGATGGCGTCTGAGGAAGAAGATCGATATGAGGAATTTTGGGAGAAATATGGACAATTTATCAAGGAGGGGGTTGCCTCGGATGAGTCTGACCGGGCCTCCCTTTACCCTCTGCTTCGCTTCCGGACTACCTCCCATCCCGAGGCATGGTCTTCCTTGGATGATTACATTGAGCGCATGAAAGCGGGTCAGGATAAAATCTACTATATTTTGGGTGATGACGAAAACTCGGTAACCCGCAGCCCCCATCTGGATTACTTTCAAACCCACGGTTATGAGGTCTTGATCCTCGCTGATCCTGTGGATTCGTTTATGCTCATGGGGCTTCGGGAATACGAAGATCATCCCCTCAAAAACGTGGCAGACTCTGACCTCGAGCTTCCCAGTTCGCCAAGCGGTGACGAGGAGAAGGACAAAGAAGAGACCGATCAAGAACCCTCATTGTCCGATGAAAAATTGAGCCATTTATTGGACCGCTTTAATGAACAGCTGGGAGACCGGGTGGTAGATGTGCGGACTACGAACCGCTTGACGTCTTCTGTGGCTCGCCTGGTGGATCCGGAGGGGGCGATGGGGCAGGAGATGCAGCGGGTTTTTAAAATGATGGATCGCGATTTTGAGATTCCCAAAAAGATCCTGGAGCTCAATTCCGACCATCCCATCGTGAAACGTTTGGGCAGGTTGGATGATGGCCATGACATGGGGGAGACGATCATCGAGCAAATCTTTGAAAGCGCACTGCTCATTGAGGGCTTGCACCCTAATCCAGCAGCCATGATTCCGCGCATCCAGAAATTGATGGAATCGGCCTTAGAAGAGTGAAGGATGGCTTGCCGAAATTGGGATAAATACCTGGGATGACCGGCCGTGCCGGTCATCTTTTTTTATGGGCGGTGTCGCCCATTTGGGGGGTTTGTACAGCGTCTGCCATTTCGCAAACTGAGGAAGAGGAGGGGCAAGGTGCCCAGCAAGCCGGCAAGTCCTCCGCCGTACCAGATCGATACCGGGCGGAAGCGATCATTGAGGAAGCCTCCTGTAATCGGGCCGACCAAAGAACCCGCTCCCCAGGTCAAAGCCAGAAGGCTCATATATCGTCCCCGCATCTCAGCGGGGGCGATGTTGGCGGTGTAAGAGCTCGCGGTGGGAACCACCATCAATTCCCCGATGGTGACAATGACCATGCTCATCCAGAATCCCCAGAATCCGCTTCCCAAAGAGACGCTCCCCACCCCGAGAGCGTATAAAAAGATGCCCACCGTGATCACTTTCAAAGGGGGATATTTTTGGGCTTGTTTGGTGACGAAGACCTGCAAGAAGACGACCATCAGGGCATTGGTGGTGGGGATCAGACCGTATACGCTTTCGGAGACCCCGTAATTTTCCTTCGCGTAGGCAGCCAGCAGGACCCAGAGCATGCTGGCGCTGATTTGCTGTAAGACGATCCCGAGGATGAAAGTCAGGAAGGCACGATCCTTAAAGATGGCGCCATATCCTTGAAATGTTTGGGGGAGGGTTTTCTTTTCCAGGCTGCTTCGGGAAAGGGTTTCATGGGCGAAAAAAGCGATCAGCAAACTGAAAAGGACCGAAGTGATCGCCGCGATCCCAAAGGCAATGCTGTAAGAAGTCGCAGCCAGGAAGCCGCCTAAGGCAGGGCCGAGGGCTACGCCGACATTCTTGCTGAGTCTGTTCAATGCATACGCGTCCGCACGCTGACTGGGTGGGACGAGGTCTGCGAGCATGGCGTCCGACCCTACCCGGTAGAGGGGCTGAAACGCGCCGCGCAGCGCCATCAAAAGGGCAAATTGACCCAGCGTGTGGGCCGGGATCATGGCCAGATAAGCCATCCCGTTGAATGCCAGGCTGATCACCATGGCCCATTTCCGGCCTAGCCGGTCGACGATGGAGCCAGCGAGGAAGGACGCGAGCAGGCTCATGGCTGCGTTCAAGGTGATCAATCCCCCGATGGAAGCCAGGGGAAGCTCCAGTTGTTCGCTGATGTAGACCACCAGATAGGGCCAGATCATGCTTGTGCCTACCATGCTCACCAATGTCCCCCAAAACAAAAGCCAGAATTGGGGAGGATAGGCTTGGCGGAATTGGCTGATCCGCTGTTGGAGTTGGGAAGGGAGAGGGAATTTACGCATTGAAGAGCCCTTGGCTGAGTTCGTTAATGTCCCATTGTACTATCTGGATAATGGAGTTCTTATAAGTCGTTCCCAACCCTCGACCTATTTGGGTAGAGGAGCAGGGTGGGCAATTTGGATGTATATTTTCGGGACAGATTCTTGCCAAGTTGTTGCGGTGAATCAATTTGAATTAGATAACTTATCAAAATTTTAAGGAAAAGATCCCGATGATTGTGCATTTTCTAACATATAATACCTTGAAAATAAACCCTTATCCAAGGAGTAGCACCATGAAGCCCAAAGCATTGTTTTTTGTATTTATTCTAGTATTGTTATTTTCAGCCAGCGCCTGCGATTCAATTCTGCCCACCGAGGATGAAGGGGCGTTGGAGACTCAACAGGAAGCGACACTCCAGAAAAAACTGGAAGAGGCGAAAACCAGCACGGCAGCCTTTGAAACCTCCGTCGCCAAAGCGTTGACCGAGGAAGCCCCCCCTCCCACCGCTACCTTTACATCAACGCCAGTTCCTACGGACACGCCGAGTGCCACAGACACCCCGATGCCAACAGATACCCCGGAGCCGACAGAAACCCCGCTTTACACGGCGACAGCCACCACAGATCCGCATCCTTGGGTGATGCAGGAATGGTGTTTGGATCATGATGGCTGTGAAAGATTAGAAGTTAAGAATAAGCAGCCCAATTGGATTAATATCACCTTGACGTATCTGGAAACTGGTGAGGTTAAATTTTTCGCCATTCAACCTAAAGGGCATGCGTGGATTACTTTGAGGCCCGGTCGATATCGCTATAAATTTAAGCACTGTGGAGGTACCGAAGTTGATGAAGGGATTCATCCTCTTACTTCGAATTGGTACATACAATTTTTAACTTCGTTTTGTAAATAGTTCGCCAATTTAGCGATTTCCTAAAACCCCCAAATTTTCCACAGGTAATTTGGGGGTTTTTCGCATGCACTTTATCAGGATCCATGTGTTATGATCTTCTGAATAGAATTGTTTTGTTGGCTGCTATTCATGGTATGCTGATGTGAGAAGATGGGGCCTGTTCTCATCTTCTTTTACCAGATGAAAGGCCTTGAGTGTTCCACCAGGCAATTGTGAGGTGTAATTTTCTTGTCGCAAGAAGTTAAGGAAGGTAACCTATGTCGGACACTCCCCACATCCTGGTCACCAACGATGATGGGATCAACGCTCCCGGTTTGCTGGCCCTGGCGCGGGAAATGAAGAAACTGGGGCGGGTCAGTGTCCTGGCTCCGGACCACAACTGGTCCTCTTCCGGCCATGTCAAGACCTTGCATCGGCCGCTTCGGGTTAAGGACGTGGAGCTTGAAGAGGGGATAAAGGCGCTGGCCAGCGATGGAGCGCCCTCCGATTGCGTCGCTTTGGCTGTCCTGGGCCTGATCGATGAGGTGGATTTAGTGGTTTCTGGGATCAATCCCAACGCGAATCTCGGTCACGATGTCACCTATTCGGGGACCGTAACCGCTGCCATGGAAGCGGTCATCTGGGAAATACCCGGCCTGGCTGTGTCGGTGGATGCTGCTGAAAACCATTTTGGCAAATTGAATTATCAGCCCTCAGCGGCTATCGCTTATCGGGTGGCGAAGTTATTGCTGGAGGGGAAACTGCCGCTGGACGTGGTCTATAATCTCAATGTCCCGGCCCTTCCTGGAGAAGAGATCAAGGGAATTCAAGTGACCCGGCAAGGGCTGCGCGAGTACAGGGATGTTTTAGTGACCAGAGAAGATCCCCGGGGGACCCCCTATTATTGGATTGGGGGTGAGCCGCCCACCGGCGCGCCGGATAAAGGGACGGATATCGGCGCCCTGGCCATGGGTTACACCTCACTCACCCCCCTGGATCTTGATTTGACCGCGGAAAGCGTATTCGAGAAGGTTCGCGACCAGGTGGATCGAGGGAAATTTGAGTTGTGGTAATCCATTCAATCTCAGAAGGGTGAGGAAGATGGAAAAGAAGATTTGGAACTTTATTCACAGTTTGATCATCGTCAATTTCGTCCTCGAAATCATTTACAGTTTTTACATGGTGTTCTTTGTGATTGGTGGTGGGAAATGGCCCCTGCTTCGAAAGGCAGTGGAGACGCCTATGGAAGTGATCTTGAAGCGGCGCCTTTATGCCATTGAAGCATGGGTAGCTGTCGGTGGATTGTGCATTTATATCGCCATCACCGAACTCCTCCCTCACAAGATCCGTTTCGCGAAGGTGGCGGAGTCCCCGGCTGAAGGGCAAGGATGAGTCACATTCGCGATCAAAAAGTTGCCTTGGCGTCCCTTTCTCCGGCCATTTTCATTTTGGGCTGCCAGTAAATATGCTTGGAACTTAAATCATGACCCTTAGGAATTTATCCAAAGCTTTGACGTGTGGAGCGATATTGTTAGTGGTCTTCATTCTTGGGGCTTGTCAAGCTCCAATGGATGGACAGGAGGACGCTTCCCCGGGGACTATTTTCCCATCTCAGACCGTCCTCCCATTGACGCCAACCCCCACAGTAAAAGCAGCGGCGGAAATCTCAGAACCACAGCCGTCGCCAACTTCAACCCCATTCCCTGCTGGCGCGACATCAACTCCGGAAGGAGGAGATCCTACACCTCTCCCTCCCGTCGACATTCACGATATCCAGGAGGAGGGCCTTCCTTACAACCATATTTTCCAAGCTGAGGTGGATGAGTATCGGACTTGTCAGGAAGAAGCGAGTGAGGATTGGCGGGCTACCTTCCTTTTTTATGATCTGAGTCGGAAGCGGCCTTTGGCTGGGATGGGTCTGGATGAACAAATGCCGGTTGCTTCCGCTTTCAAAGGACCGGTTTTGTTATACGCGCTCAGCCATCTGGATCGTGAAGTGATCGAAAGCGTTCCGGTCCGGTTCTGGTCCCAAAAGGGAGAAATCCCGGGAGAGTATTTACCCTTTCTGCGCGAACATTGGATCCTGTCCCGCCTGTACAACATGATCGTTCACAGCTCAAACAAAGCCACCGCCCAGGTATTGGATTATGTGAATTCGCATAGCCAAAATAATTTAAATCCATTGGAACAATTCAACGCCTGGTCCCGGGAAGTGATCCAAACCAGCGAAGGGTCCGGTTTATATCAATGGCAGCACCCTCCACTGGAGGGGGTCACTGATCCCTCGTCCCCACCAAAAAATGTCCAGGGCCGGTGCGGGAGTTCCTATTTTTATTACAACACCTATTCTGTGCGGGATTTAAGTTTGTATTATGATTGGCTGGTAAACGAAGCCCCTGAACATGTCAGAGAATTGTCCTTTACGTTGTTGAGTATCGTGGAAGAAGAACCTGGGTTTATCGAGAGCACGGCGGTCCGTTTAGGGGGGAAATCGATCAGCAAGGGGGGGATTTTCGGGGGGAAAGACATCACCTATGTTTGGGTTGATTCAGGTCTGATCCTCATTGAAGATGGCAAAACCTATCTGATCGCTAGCGCTACGATCAATTCCTCTGATTTATTGTCCTCATTTTTTAAGAGCATTGAGCAAATCGTGCGTATGGAAAATGACCTTCCCCAAACGCATCTGATCAACCAAATCGCCATTCCGAAATGGGCAGCCAGCCTTAAAAAGATCGCTTCCCATTACCTGGCAAACAGCGCGGAAGAAGCCAACCGAGTCGCGAGAAAGATTGATTACATTCCGGGACATGACACGGAGCATTCATCGACCATGTGCGGTCCACTCACAGGAGCGATGCTGCGTGACGTGGGTTTGCTGCCGATGGATATCAATTTGGGTTCGTTTTGGTATCCCGATCCCATCCGGAATGGAAGGCCGTGGACGTTGTTCGACTTGAACGATTTTTATCTGTTCGGATTTCGGTCCCCGGAATACGCTCTAAATCAATTCGATTTCCAGAAGTTCCCGCTTCTCCCTGGGGATGTCATCTACACTCACGGCGGGAGCGGCACCCATTTATTTGTCGTCACCGAGGTCGATGATCAGGGACGGGTTTACACGGTGACCAATTATTGCTTGGATAAAAATGACTGTCCGATATGGAGAATGCTCCTTTATGATCCAACAGACCCGGGCCAGGGTGCCTTTTACCATCAATTCCAGGAAGGTTGGTTCCGCACCGGACAGATGGGATTTGATCTGCTGCGCTCAAAAGAGTATCCTCAAGTATTTTCTGATTACTATTTTAATTTCCTTCTCAATGATGCATATCTGCCGGAGTGACTGACCTCTCCGCACCCTAATAACCCATGGATCCGCGGGTACGCAAAGTGACCCCGGTGTGCATTAACAAGACGAACGAGGAATGATGAGGAAAAGCGCCTTTTGGAAAATTATCTTGGTCCTTGGTGTACTTTTTCTGTCCGGGGTCTGGTTGGTCAACACACCGGAGGGCCTTTTAGGCAAAGCGGATGCTGTTGGATACGCTGTTTGCCATCGCCTGCCGTCCCATTCGTTCCATGTTCATGGCCGCCCCCTGTCGTTGTGCGCTCGCTGTACCGGTCAGTACCTGGGTGTGGTGGTGGGTTTGATCTATCTCAGCGTGGTGGCCGGACGGCGCGCCGGGGTGCCCCATTGGTCAGGCCTCCTCTTTTTGGGGGGCCTCTTTCTGGCCTACATTGTTGATGCCCTGAATTCCCTAATCCATTATTATCCAGAATTGGAAGAGTATACCCTTTATACCCCGGGAAATGAGCTTCGCTTTCTCACTGGCTTGGGAGTGGGGTTATCGATCAGCGTTTTGGTGCATGTCCTCTTTCAACGGACGGTCTGGAAACGTACTTCCCCCGAACCTGTGCTGCGCGGGTTAAGAGAGTGGGTGGTTTTTTTTCTGTCCGGTGGGGCAGCAGCAGCTGCCATACTCTCCGGAAACCCGTGGGTACTCTATCCTATGACTTTGGTCAGCGCCCTGGGGGTGTTGGGATTATTGACCGTACTCTATACATTAATCTGGATCATTTTCTTTGCGTTGGAGGACAAAGCGGATCATTTCCGCGAGATAACCTGGCCCTTGGTGGGGGGATTCGCCACCGCTGTCCTGCAAATTGCAGGTATGGATCTGCTGCGTTATTGGTTGACCGGCACGTGGAGCGGATTTAACCTCGGTTGAGAGGGATTTGGACCGATATGGCAAAGCTTTGGAAGGGGGATCTGGGTTGACTCCGGACCGTCTAAAATAGTTTTTCCCTTTCCGGGATGGACCGCGGGTAATAAAAAAATTTTATCCGGGGAAGATTTGTAATGCCTGATAAGGATCAAAGTGAAGATGGATTTCTTCTCCGACATTCGGAAGATCTGTGGTAGCCGCTGGGAAATTAAATTGGAGGGTCGACCCCTTCACATCCACTTCGGTCCGGAAGGTTTTCCCGCTAAATGTTTTTTTGGACAGCGTCCCTCTCAGTTCGCAATCCCTCGCGTCGGAAGCCGGGCCCACCTTTACGACATCAGGGCGGAGCAAGACGGTGATCTTCCCCTCCAGTTCCTCTTTGTATGGCCAGGTTCCCAATGAGGTGGCGATCATGGTCCTCTCATCCTCCCGTTTCGCTTCCCCCTGGAGGAGGTTATCCAATCCCAGGAACTGGGCGACAAAGGTGGAATTGGGATAGCGGTAAATTTCTTGTGGGGTCCCTATTTGGGCCACTTTTCCCGCTTTGATGACCACGATCCGATCGGCGACCGTAAAGACTTCCACCTGGTCGTGGGTGACGTAGAGGGCGGTTTGATCCATTGACTTGAGGATTTCCCGCAATTCGCCCATCAACCGTTCCCGCAGCGTGCGATCCAACGATCCAATGGGTTCATCGAGCATCAACAAGCGGGGTTGGGGGGCTAAAGAACGGGCAAGCGCCACCCGTTGTTGTTCGCCGCCCGATAGGGTATCGACTTCACGCCGCCCGAAATCAGGTAACCCCACCAGGTTAAGGACTTCATCCACGCGTTGGGAGATCCTTTCAGAGGACCAATCCTGCATCAACAAACCAAAGGCGACGTTCTCCTTGACGTTTTTATGGGGAAAAAGGGCGAAATCTTGAAACATGAGCCCAAATCCCCGCTGGTAAGGAGGAACGCCGGCCAAGTCCTTCCCGTTCCAGGTGCAGGTCCCCTGGTCGGGCTGAATTAAACCGGCGATGATCTCCAGCAGCGTGGTTTTGCCACTTCCGCTGGGCCCCAGGATACCCAGGATTTCCCCTTTGTGCACTTTAAATGACACTCCGGTGACAGCCCGGGTATCTCCAAAGGATTTGTGAATATCCTTGAGTTCTAAGACTTCTTCTGAGTTCATAAAGACCATTTGTTCCTTGGCCTTCCCTGTGGGGTATTAATCGGGGGTACTATGGCTGAATTCAGGCCCATTCGGGAAGATTTCATCTATAATACCATTCATCTATGACACCTATATTTTATCGCTTTTCATCTTCTTTCTGCAGATGAGGATTGGACAGTATTTATGAAGATCTATTTCGCTTGTTCTATTATCGGAGGGAGGAAGGACGAAAAGGTGTACCAGACCCTGGTCCAGGCGTTGACGGAGGCTGGTCATGAGGTCCCCACTGCCCACATTGCTGAATCGGGCGTTGAGGAGAGGGACAAGTGGGAGAATCCTTTGGATATTTACCATCGGGATGTGGAATGGATCGAGGAAAGCGACCTGCTGGTGGCGGAGATCAGCACCCCATCCCATGGGGTGGGATATGAAATTGGATATGCCTTGTCTTTGGGGAAACCTGTCTTGTGCCTTCGTCGGGGGGATAGGGAGGTTTCCAAGATGATTTTGGGAAATCCCCATCCCTTGTTAACTGTCCAGGATTACCAAACCCATGGAGATGCGCTGGAGGTGTTATCCCGCTTTCTCTCTGAAGTCTCAAACTGAGGAGTATCTCATAATTGAGGGTAAAGGGGGCCCTTGATCGAAGGACGAGTCAATTCAGCGAGAATCTCGGGAACAAAAAGGGCCTTAAATGCGTCTACACTCTACAAGCAGGATTGGCGTCCTTGACTTGGCGCATGGATTGAAATGGGATTATCGCTGTCTCCAAAAGGGTAGGGGGAGGGTGAATACCTAGCCGTGGAGAGCCAAGTGACGCAAACGGGAGCAGGTAGATCAGAGGAGCGCTGTCATGTCTGAGAAAAAGCATTTGTCTTGGCAGAAATATCTCGCGATCGGTTTGATTTTATTCGCAGTGCTGGGCTGCAGGTTGACCCAGGTGATCGATGTGGACTTTTCGGATGATCAGGCTATCCCTTTAGATACGGATGGCTCAGGGGGAGATGAAGTCAGATCTCAGACTGAAGACGGGGAAGATGAAGAGCCCGGGTTGGTCCTCAAACTGAGCGATGGGAGCGCGCAACCCACGCCTACGGAGGGGCCCGAAGAAGTAGAGGGGGAACCCCTTTCCGAAGCTCAGATCCAGGCCATTTTAGCCCGATTGCCCGATTTACCGGAGGTGGAGGAAATGCAGGTGGAGTTTAACCTCCCAGATGAAGTCCTGCCACCCCCCCTAACGGGCCAGACCATCGAAGTGGTCTTCCCTTCGCCGGATGAGACGGAAGGGCCGGGACCTATAGAGGATCAGCCTTTGAAGGTGCTGCGCTATGCGCCGGAAGGAAAGGTCCCCATTGCCCCTTTCATCAGCGTTACCTTTAACCAGGCCATGGCGCCGCTGGATACGTTGGAAGGGTTAGCAGAAGAAGATGTGCCGGTAGAAATCAGCCCGGATGTCTCCGGCAGCTGGCGCTGGCTGGGCACGAAGACCCTGAATTTCCAGTCTGATTCGGAGGATTTTGACCGCCTGCCCATGGCCACCAAGTACCAGGTCACCATCCCGGAGGGAGTGGAATCGATGTCCGGGCAGGTATTGGAAGACACGGTCCAGTTCTCATTCCAAACCCCACCTCCCACCCTCCAGACCTACTATCCGTCCAATGGACCCCATGTTCTGGAATCCCTGATGTTCGCTGCTTTTGACCAGAGGATACATCCGGAGGCAGTCCTGGAGACGATCCATGTCTCTGCCGGGGGAGAGGAAGTGCCTGTGCGCTTGGCCACTGAGGAAGAAGTCAAAGCGGATAAAAGGATCAAACGAATGGCGGACGACGCTATGGAAGGGCGCTGGCTGGCCTTCCGGGCGCAGGAACCTTTCCCCGCCAACACCACGGTGACCGTGGATATCGGCCCCGGCACCCCTTCTGCGGAAGGTCCCCTGGCCACAGAAAACGGACAGGGATTCAGTTTTTATACTTATCCACCCCTGCAAATTATGGATCACGGGTGTTCATGGGGGGATCAAGCTTGCCGCCCCCTGACCCCCCTCTTCATCCGCTTTAACAATCCCCTGGATATGGACGCCTTTGAGGAAGGCATGCTCCGCATCCAACCGGAGCTGCCCAATACCTCGGTAAATATTTACGGGAATTCGATCAGCATTCGGGGAGCGACGAAAGCCCGGACGACATATCGGGTAACCGTGGATGGCGAGATCAAGGATATTTTTGGGCAGAAGTTAGGGAAAGATGAAACCCTGAAATTTCGGATCGGTTCAGCTGAACCCCTTTTATATGGACCGCAGCGGAGGCTGGTCACCCTCGATCCTGCGTCCAGGAAACCTATATTGTCGCTTTATGCGATCAATTATGACCGGTTGGATGTCAAAATTTACGAGGTGGAACCCTCCCATTGGCCCGATTTCAAAAAATATCTTCAGGATTATCACCGGACGGAAGATCATCTGGATCCACCCGGTGACCTGGTATTTGATTCCTTTGTGCCTGTGGAAGGGGACGCGGATACGTTAACGGAGGTCCCGATTGACCTCAGTGAAGTGATGTCCGGTGATTACGGCCATTTCCTGGTCATCGCGAAGCCTCCCAAAAGATTATTCAAAGAAGAACGCTATTGGGAAGTGGTTCAGGTCTGGGTCCAGGTCACGCAGATCGGCCTGGATGCCTTTGTGGATCACAGCGAGATGGTGGTTTGGACGACGGCCTTGAGGGACGGCACCTCCCTGGCGGATGTGAAGGTCAGAGATGAGTCGGGGGACGTGCTGGATGCCACCGATCGGGATGGCACAGCGAATTTTGGGATCCCTGCGGGAGGGATCTCTTACCTGGTCGCGTCCAAAGGGGAGGACCGCGCTTTACTGCCTTCCTCTCTATCCGAATGGGGTGAGGGAGGGTGGCAAAAGCGGTCCGTTTTAGATGAATTACGCTGGTATGTCTTTGACGACCGTCAGATGTATAAACCGGGAGAAGAGGTTCACGTCAAAGGCTGGATGCGTCGGATCGGAAACACGGAGACCGGAGACGTGGAATTGGTAGGGAAGGCGATCACGGGTGTTCGCTATCGAGTTACGGGTCCGCAGGGGAATGAGATCGCGCAGGGTCAGGTGGAGGTAAACGCCTGGGGCGGATTTGATCTCGTTTTCAGTTTACCTGATAACATCAATCTGGGCCAGGCGCAAGTGGTTTTAGATCCCCTGGGCAGCGCGGGTGGGATGAGGGCGGACCGTCATGTCCATCCGTTCCAGATCCAGGAGTTCCGCCGCCCTGAATTTGAAGTCAAAGCCCGCAATGAAACCACCGGGCCTTATTTCATCGGCGATCAAGCGGTGGTGGCGGTGGAGGGCAAATATTATGCCGGGGGACCCCTGCCCAACGCGGATGTGGAATGGCGCGTGAATACCCAGCCGACGAACTACCAGCCCCCGAACTGGCCTGATTTCAGCTTCGGGATGTGGACCCCGTGGTGGATGTTCAGAGGTGGTCTGGGCCCCCAGGGCGGGGGAGCGCAGTACACGTTCTCTGGCAAGACTGATGCATCCGGAAACCATTATTTAAAGGTAGATATTGAGAGCGCAGAGGTGCCCCGGCCCTACAGCGTACTGGCGGAAGCCACCGTGATCGATGTCAACCGCCAGGCCTGGGCCAGCACCACGGACCTCATGGTCCATCCTGCGGACCTTTACGTGGGGATGCGTACGGAGCGCTATTTTGTCCAGCAGGGGGACCCCATAGATGTGGATCTCATCGTCACTGATCTGGATGGAAAGCCCGTCACGGACCGGCCCATCCAGGTGGAAGCCGCCCGTTTGGAATGGAAATACAAGGACGGCCAGTGGCAGGAAGAGGAAGTCGACCTTCAGGAATGCACGGAAGGTTCGCAAAGTGAGCCCGTGGCCTGCACCTTCGAGACGCCAGCCGGTGGTCGTTACCAGATCACGGCCAAAGTGACCGACAGCAAGGGTCGTGAGAACCAGAGCCGCATCATGCGTTGGGTGAGTGGAGGTCAGCGTCCCCCCTCACGCAAGGTGGAGAGGGAGGAAGTCATCCTGGTGCCCGACAAGGAAACCTATCAACCCGGCGATGTGGCTGAAATTTTGGTCCAGGCGCCGTTCGATTCCGGGCAGGGGCTGTTGACTTTAGCTCGCAGTGGGATGATCGAGACGGAGAGTTTTTCCTTTACGGGGGGAAGCACCACCCTTCAAGTCCCGATTAAAGAGGGATATCTCCCCAATTTGCACCTCCAAGTGGACGTGGTGGGGTCGGCCCCTCGTACGGATGATCAAGGGGAGGAAGTGGAAGGTGTCCCACCGCGGCCTGCGTACGCTTCGGGGCACATTAATTTGGAGATCCCACCTTTAGAACGAACGTTGTCTGTGACAGCCGAGCTGGAAGATCAGGCTTTGGAGCCGGGTGGAGCGACGACGCTGCGCCTGGATGTGAAAGATGCCCGGGGAGAGCCCGTCCAGAATGCGGAATTGGCCGTCGTCGTGGTGGATGAAGCCATTTTGGCCTTGACGAATTATCAACTGACTGATCCCCTTTCCGTTTTCTATCAGACTCGCCCGACAGGTTTCAGCAGCTACTATACTCGGGAGAGCATCATATTGGTCGATCCCCAATCATTGCTGGAAGAAGGCCAAGGGCCATGGGGGGCTAACGCTCCTCAAGCAACGGTGGTTGTTGAAAGGGAAGTGGAAGAAGTAGCCCTGGCTGAAGCGCCACAGGAGAAATCGATGGATGCGTCAGGCATGGGTGGGAGACAGGCGGCAGGGGAGGAGCCCATCCAGGTCAGGGCGGATTTCAATCCCCTGGCCACCTTTGCGCCGGAGGTACGAACCGATGCCCGGGGAGAAGCCAGTGTGCGCATCCAGGTCCCGGACAATTTGACCCGCTACCGGGTCATGGTGGTGGCGGTCGATGGAGGTGGGAAGCAGTTTGGGTCTGCGGAGGCCAATCTGACCGCGCGTTTACCCTTGATGGTCCGCCCCTCTGCGCCGCGCTTCTTGAATTTCGGAGATATGTTTGAACTCCCCGTTGTGCTCCAAAATCAAACCGATGAACCGTTAGAAACGAACGTGGTCATCCGGGCCAATAACCTCAACTTGGATGAAGAGCAAGGGATGCGGGTCACGGTCCCGGCGAATGATCGAGTCGAGGTCCGCTTCCCGGCATCCACCGACATGGCGGGGACGGTCCATTTCCAGGTGGCAGCCACCGCTGGGGAGTACGAGGACGCCGCCTTTGGTGAGCTGCCCGTGTACACCCCGGCCACAACGGAAGCCTTTGCCACCTACGGCACGATCGATGAGGGGGCCATCATGCAGCCGGTGGCAGCCCCTGAGGATGTCTTCTCGCAGTTTGGCGGCCTGGAAGTCAATACCTCTTCTACAGCATTACAAGCGCTGACCGATGCCGTCTTGTACCTGGCCTCCTATCCTTATGAGTGCTCGGAGCAAATCGCCTCCCGGGTGCTGGGAATCGCTGCTTTGCGGGATGTCCTCAGCGCGTTTGAAGCGGAGGGGTTACCCTCCCCACAGGAGTTGGAATCCACCGTCCAACGGGATGTGGAAGAGCTTCAACGCTTGCAGAACAATGACGGTGGTTTCCCGTACTGGCGCAAGGGTCAGGAATCCATCCCCTTCCACACCATTCACGTCGCTCACGCCCTGCAGCGCGCTGAAATGAAGGGGTTTGAGGTCCCGGAAGGGATGCAGGACCGTCTTCTGACGTACCTGCGTGACATCGAGCGCCATTACCCCCACTGGTACAGTAAGGATACGCGGAACACTCTCAGCGCCTATGCCCTTTATGTGCGCGATTTGATGGGGGACAGTGATCCCGTGAAGGCTAGGAATTTGTTGAACGAGGCCGGGATCGAGGAACTCCGTCTGGATGCCGTGGGCTGGATCTGGCAGGTCTTGATCGATTCTCCCGGATCAGCCTCGGAATTGGAATCCATCCGCCGCTTTATTGGCAACCGGGTGGTGGAGACGGCTGGAGCGGCGAATTTCACGACCCGTTTTGATGACCAGAATTACCTCCTCTTGGGTTCGAATCGCCGCACAGACGCCATCCTCCTGGACGCCCTGATCGCCGATGACCCAGAGAGCGACCTCATCCCCAAGTTGGTGAATGGGTTGTTGGCGCACCGCGAGAAAGGACGCTGGCGGAACACGCAGGAAAATGTCTTCGTCCTTTTGGCTCTCGATCGTTACTTCAATACGTTTGAGAAGCAAACCCCTGAGTTTGTGGCTCGCATCTGGCTGGGCGAGACCTACGCCGGAGCACACACTTATGTGGGACGAACCACGGAGCGCAAGGAAACCCAGATTCCCATGTCTTACCTGGTCGAGGAAGGGGAAGGGGAGACCCAGGACTTGATCATCGAAAAGGAAGGGCCGGGCCGACTTTACTACCGCTTAGGTTTGAAATACGCGCCGACTGACCTGGAACTGGATCCCCTGGAGATGGGATTTGTCGTCCAGAGAAAGTACGAGGCGGTCGATGATCCTGAGGATGTCTGGCAGGATGATGCTGGGACCTGGCATATCAAAGCCGGGGCCCGGGTCCGGGTCCGGCTGACCATGGTGGCGGATAACCGCCGCTACCATGTGGCCCTGGTCGATCCGCTCCCTGCGGGATTGGAGATCGTCAACCCCGCCCTGGCTGTGTCCGGCAACGTGCCGGAGGATCCCAACAGCGAGGGTTCCCGCTTCGGCTGGTGGTGGTGGGGGACCTGGTACAACCACCAGAACATGAGGGATGAACGGGTAGAAGCCTTTACGAACTTGCTCTGGGATGGGGTTTACGAATACACCTATGTCGCCCGCGCCACCACGCCGGGCACGTTCGTGGTCCCTCCCGCCAAAGCGGAAGAGATGTATTCCCCCGAGGTTTTCGGTCGCAGCGGCAGCGACCGCGTGATCGTGGAGTAGATAAAATAATTTAGGAAGCCAATAAACTCCGGGGACGAGATGAATCGTCCCCGGAGTTTTTCTATGTTGTTTTGAAGTATATGCGTTCATCCAGATTTGGATTCTATTCGTCTGGAATAGGTATGTATTCCGGCGGCACCTCTTTCGCTAGCCAAATGTTATCCGAGGGGGCATAAAAAGTAAATCCATCCTCATGCATACGCCCTGCATCCACGCGGAGGATGACGGGTTTTCCGTGCCTGCGGCCCACCTGGCGGGCGGATTCGGTCGTGGAGGAGAGGTGCACACAGCTCCGTCCCTGAGGTTTCAAGCCCTCCTGTTGGATGCTCTCCAGGAAACGACGGGCGGTGCCGTGATAAAGGGTGGGCGGAGGCTCCTGCGGTTGATATCCCAGGTCTACGTCCAGGGAGTGCCCGTAGCGGGCCCGAATCCGGTCCCCATCCGGGCTGATCTCGAAGCGGTCTTTCGAGCTGCTCTCCACGATCTCGTCCACAACGGTGCGATCCAAGTCGACCCCGTGCTGGTTTACACGGGCGATGAGTTCATCCACCACCGCCCAGCCTTCACGGTCCAGCTTTAAACCGATCTCCTCCGGCTGGTGGCGCAGGACCAGGCTGAGGAACTTGCTGTAGTGGACCTGTTCTCCTTTCTTCATGGGATTCCATTCTCATTCAGGGGGTGAAAGGGCAAACAAACGCAAAACGAAAAACCCGGGAGCGTACACTCTTCCGGGTTTCATTCGGAGCGGGGACGACCGGATTCGAACCGGCGATCTCGGCCTTGACAGGGCCGCATGTTAACCGCTACACCACGCCCCCGAACGAAAGCTATTCTATCACATCCCCCCTCGGCGTCAAGTATTTTTTAACTGCTCCTTTCCCTTGCCAGCCAGCCCTTAGAATTCACCGATATCCGCGATCCGGAAGCGCTCAATGGCCAGCATGCCGCCCAGGGTGACGACCATCAGGATGGTGCTCAGGGCCATGGCCTGCCCGTAGTGAAGCGCACCGGGACGGGAGAGCAGGCGGTAGATCACCACTGGGACGGTGGGGTATTCGGGGCGGACGATCAACGATGTGGCCCCGAATTCGCCAATCGAGATGGTGAAGGCGAAGGTGGCAGCTACCAGCAAAGCCCGCCCGATCATGGGCAGATCGATGTGCTGGAAGACCTGGCGGGGCGAGGCTCCCAAAACGGCTGCGGCCTGGTGTAAGTTGGGTTGGATGCTTTTTAAGGCCGGGGTCAGGCTGCGGACCACGAAGGGAAAGGCTACCAGCGTGTGGGCTAAGGGGATGAGGGCCGGCGAGGCCCGCAGGTCAAGCGGGGGATGATCTAAAGCGACGATGAATCCCAAACCCAAAGTGACCGCTGAGGTCCCCAGGGGGAGCATAAGCAGGGGATCGAGGATCTTATTCAAAGTAGAATCCCGCTCTCGGGCCAGAGCCCAGGCAGCGGGCAGGCCCAGGGTAAGGGCCAGGATTACCGTGATGGTTGCGTATAGGAATGAGATACTGATGGCTGTAGTGGGGGGGACGTAGAAAAGGGATTCCTGCGGGTTTTGCGCCAAAGCTTTGAAGAAAGCCAATGTCAACCCCTTGGTTCCATCCCGGGTGGGTGTGAGGCGGGTGATGGATCGGGTCCCAAGCGCCACCAGGGGTGTGGTGAGGATCAGCAAAAGGATCGCAATGAACGCCCCTGCAGTGAGTTTCCTGCGCCAGGTGACCAGGGGGCGCTGTAGTTGTCGTTCCGCACGCTGCTGGACAGGGCGGGAGATCCGTTCCATCAAGCGCGTGTAAACCACGGTGAGGACCAGCGTCATCCCCAGCTGCAGGATGGAGAGGGTAGCAGCCATAGGGAGGTTGAATAAACTGATCGTCTGGTAGTAAATTTCCACCTCCAGGGTTGAGAACTGCGGACCTCCCAACACCAGGATGACGCCAAAAGACGTGAAATCGAAGATGAAGACCAGCAGAGCCGCTGCTGCCACAGCTGGAGCCAAGAGGGGAACGGTCACATGGCGCAGAGTTCGCCAGCGGTTTCCTCCCAAAACCTGAGCCGCCTGTTTGAAGCGGGGATCCAGACGGCTCCAAAAATCTCCCACTACCCGGAGGACGATGGTCGTATTGTAAAAGACGTGGGCGACCAGGATGGCCGTGAAGGTGTGCAGGAAGTGGATGGGCGGGGAGGAGAGCGAAAAAAGGTCCATCAGCAGGGTGTTCAGCCAGCCGTTGGGCCCCAAAAGGGCGTTGAACCCGGCCGCCACCACCAGGGTGGGCAAGACGAAGGGCACGCCAGTCAAGGCGCGAAGGAAGTCTTTCCCCCGAAATTGGAAGCGGGCAAAGAGGTACGCCCCCGGAAGGCCGAGGAGGAGAGTGAGCAGGGTGGAGAGGGTCGCCTGCCAGATTGTGAATCCCAGGACATCCCTGACCGTCGGCGTGGTCAGCGCGTTCCAAAAGGAAGCCAGGGCGTTTCCACCCCCACGGCTGAAGCTGAGCTGGATGATGCTGCCCAGCGGGTAAAAGTAAAACACCCCAAGGAAGCCCAAAGGTAAGAGCCACAGGAGGTAGGGCAGATAGCGTTTGATCTCTGATCTTGTAGGATCACTCATGGTCACAAGTTTACCATGGCAAGATCGCCTTGGAAGCTCCCTCTCAAAGCGGTGAGATTATCGGCGCAGCACGGTTTCGGTCCACTCCTGGATCCATTTCTCCCTGTTCTCAGCGATAGCCTCAGAGCTGACTTCCGCCGTCTCCTCCGGGATGGCGAGATATCTCTGAAATGTCTCGTTGAGCTCTGCGTTTTGATTGACGGGGAAGACGAACATGTTCATAGGGATGTCTTCCTGGAAGGTGGGGGAGAGCATGAAATCGATCCATTTCTTAGCCAAATCCCGCTTTTCCGTCCCCTTCAGGATGCCCACGAACTCGATCTGCCGGAAGCAGCTCTCATCAGCCACCACCGCCGCAGTCGGGGGTTCTTCGATCTCTTCTTCAGCGTAGATGACCTCAAAGGGAGGGCTGGATCCGTAAGAGACGACGATGGGGTAGGATCCTCCCGCCCGGGTGAAGGCGGAATAATACGCAGTTTCCCAGTCGTTGACCACGTTGACCTCGTTTTCTACCAGCTGCTGCCAATACGCCAGATACTGGTCCTCCCCGAAGTGGCCGATGGTGGCCAGGAGAAAAGCCAGGCCGGGAGAGGAGGTGGCCGGATTTTCTACGGTCAACAGCCCTTTGTATTCGGGTTTGGTCAAATCCTCTAAATTTTGAGGTGGTTGGAGGTCGTTTTCCTCAAAATACGCTTTCTCATAGTTCAGGCAGACGTCCCCGAAATCCACAGGCAGGGCACGGTTTTGATCGTCCAATTGAAACCTGTCGTCGATTTCATCCAGCAGGGGGGAGTCGTAAGGGAGGAATATCCCTTCTTCCAGAGCTCGGCTGAGGAAGGTGTTATCTACCCCGTAAAAGACATCCGCCAGCGGGTTGCCCTGGGAGAGCACAGCCTTATTGACTGCTGTCCCGGTATCCCCCGCTTCGAGAAATTGGACATCCACGTTGTGCTCTTCCTCAAAGGCTTTAATGACCTCTTCTGAAGCGGCGAAGGAATCATGGGTCATGACAGTCAATGTCTCAGGTTTCGCAGCCGTCGCTGTGGGCGGTGGTGAGGTCGGCCCAGCAGTCGGCTGCTGTGGCGTTCCAGCCTGCCCGCAGGCGGTGAGTAGAAGGACACACATGGTGAACAGTATATATCTGTTTTTCATAGATATTCTCCCCTTTAACTACGTTTCTTCCGGGTGTGTATGACACATAGAAGACCTTCGCGGAGGGAGATGAGCGCTTGATCGCTCTTCATGACGTTGCTGATCCCCCGCGTGGCCCCGTACTCCAGCTTTCCCTCCAGAAGCGGGTACTCTAAATCCTCTGTCGTGATCCCCGCAGTGGTGGGAAGAAGGGGGAGGAGAGACACTGTATCCCCTTTCTTTCCTTCGAGGATGGATGTCGACCCCCCCCTGACCACGGTTAAGGTCTCATTTTCACAGATCATTTTGATCTCACAGCGTAGGTTGGGGTGAGCGAGGAGGAGGATATTGCCCAGAGTCATGTCCAATCGCTCCCCCAACGCCCCATAGACTTGAATCTCATCCGCCCCTTTCTCCTGGGCATATTCCAGAGCGATCTCGAGATCGGTCTTATCCTTTTGTTGGGGATGGCGGATGATCTCCACCCCTTTCTCTTTCCATTCCTCCACCAGGGATTGCGGGGTGGAGTCCAGATCACCGATCAAAACATGGGGGCGGATGCCCAGCCTTTGACAGTGCTCGCTTCCACCATCGGCAGCGAGGATGAGATCCACGTCAGACAGGTCGAGTGAGCCGGGTTCAATCTGCATTGTCCCATTGGCAAACACATAGGCACGCAAGGTTGGCTCCTTCCATTCAAAGGCTGGCAAAGAAAAAAACTCCTCTTTGCGGAGGAGCTTTGTCTTTGTGATCAGCATGCCTCCGCCGGTATTATCCGGATCAGGTTCGCGGGTCGAAAGTCGAACTTTCCTCTCAGCCGAACGCTCGGCTCCCCGTGCTTTCTATTCTTTTCTGAGTCCAGTATAGTCTTCGCCCCCGCTCTTGTCAAGCGGGGGGCAGGGGAGGCCTGTCAAGCCGCTGGGCGGCTTGGGAAACCCTTATTGAAATCAGGCCTGGACCCGCTATCGTTGCGCATAGGCAGATAATTTATCGGAGGGAGGCGGGGGGACTGGTGCTCGGGGCGACGATTGTGCGTGAAAAGGGGAAATTTGTGGGTCTGTGATTTTTTTGCTCTCTGCAGGGAAAAAACAGGGGAAGACGGTCAGGGATGACGGATGGCCTCCCTCAACACCTCTTGGGACGAAGGTGAGAAGGCGTTCAGGCTCCCCCGCACAAGGCGTGTAATTTTGGGTTTCGGGGCGGTGGGGATTTGGTGTTGGAGAAAGAAGAGCGTTTCCCGTTCTGAGCGCCGGGCTAATGCCCTCACCAGTTCCGTCAGCGTGGAGAGATAGGTTTCATCTTCCTCTTGAATGAGGGGTTTCAGATGTTGGAAGATGAAAGGTAGGTTCTGGAACCCTTTATCCATGACCAATGGTTTTAGAGAGAAAAGGGCTGATTTTCCCCCTTTCGACCCACCCAACTCCGACAATTCATTTACAAAGGAGATATAACTCTCCATCTGATCAGCTCTTAGGGGGGACAATGCCCTGTCGAGGATGGGTTTTAGAAGTTGGTCCTCCTCGCAGCTAAAGACCCAGGTCCTGACCCTGCTCAATATCTCCTCTTTAAACTTGGACGGGATATAGCTCAAAAAATAGGTGGCCAGGAGGCGGGTTTCCAGCCATTCTTCTTTCCATAAAGCGTCAATTAAAGCCAGTCCTTCCTCCGGGGAGGTGTGTATTTTCCCCCGCACGCCGCGCTCGATATGTCGCAAAACAGGGGGTGAGACATAATAGGCATCAATCGCTGGTGGAGGCGACCCACTTTGGCCGGGGCGTTTGACGCGATCGGCATACAGGGAGAGCAGGTCATGCAATGCTGAGATGTATTGATCGGATTGGGAGAACTTCTCACTGAGTTCGCTGGATTGGATTTTCAGTTGCGTGGGGTTGATGGCAGGCATTTACTCCACTTCACCTTCCAGGATCTGGACCGCTTCTTCCACGGTGGGTGAAAAACGAAGCCAGCGCCGATCTCCCTCTGGGATATACTCACCGAGGTGATCGGTAAAGGTTGAAAAGGTGGCTTTCCAACCCTCGCCGACCAGGATCAAAGGCTGAGCACTGATGGTGCCCGTCTGCAGCTGGGACCACATCACCGTGATCTCAGCCATGGTGCCGATCCCCCCGGGGAGGGCAATCGCCGCGTGGCAGTTCTCAATCAAGGCGTATAAGCGCTCTTTAAGGGTGGGAAAACGCATTTCCTCCTCCACCCAGGGGTTGGGACCCACAGGGCGCCAGGATTCAATTTCATCACAAGTGACCCCAATGACATGGCCTCCAGCTTGAGAAGCGCCCCGCGAAACAGCCTCCATAGTCCCGATATAACCTCCCGTGAGTACGGCATACCCAGCGGATCCCAGCAGCCGCCCCAGCTGGTGGGCCTGCTGGTAGGCTTGGGATCCCTCCCGGGGTTTGGAACCCCCAAAGACGGTGATGCGTATCTCCCCTTTCTTTGACGGTGATTCCTTCTTCATTAGACTCCTTCCTCGGGCCAACTGCGCTGGTAATTAACCTGTAGTTTACGCAGGACGGCTTTTTCTATGTCGATCCCACTCACCTGGGAGAGCTGAAGTAAATACAGAGCCACATCTGCCAATTCCTCCGCCAGGGAGTCCTTATCGACCACCTCCGTCCCCCATTGAAACAATTCCAGGATTTCGGAGGTCTCCAGGTGGAGCGAAATGGCCAGATTTCGCGGGCTCTGGGGTCGGGGGCTGCCCTTATCATACCAGCCTTTCCCCCGTACAAATTGGTCCATGTGCTCCGTCAATTCTTTTATATTCATAACGTCCTATTATAAAGGGAATTCCGCCTCTGAAAAAGGCAAAGCGGGCGAGGACTTGCGAAGCGGTCTGGCTGTCAGGGGAAGGAGCTGGGCTTTTGGTGGGATTGGCACAGTGAGGATACCTGAAATGGCTGGTTTTTGATCCTGACCTGTGTGAAAACGACAGATAAGGTACAATACAATCGGTTGAATCAGTTTTCATGTATTTCGAATTGAAGCGTGCTATGGACATCATTCTCACCCATGAGCGAACGGATTTCGACGGCCTGGCATCCCTCCTGGGGGCGTATTTGCTCGATGAGGATTTAATCCCCGTCCTCCCCCGCCAGCTGAACCGCAACGTGGAAGCCTTTTTAAACCTGTATGGGGTGGAGCTGCCCTTCGTCGACCCTCGCGACCTCTCTGGTGACCCCATTACTTCGGTGACCCTGGTCGACACTCAATCTTTGATCAGCGTGAAGGGCATGTCCTCCGAGACGAAGGTCCGCGTCGTCGATCACCATTCGCTGCGGGATGACATCCCGGAGGAATGGGAGGCAACCATAAAAGAAACGGGGGCGACCACGACGATATTCGTGGAGGCGATCAAAGAACGGGACCTGCAGCTCACCCCCGTCCAGGCCACCCTGCTGCTGCTGGGGATCTATGAAGATACCGGGTCTCTGACCTATACCAGAACCTCGGCGTCGGATATTTACGCCGCGGGTTGTCTGGTCGAGCACGGCGCCAGTTTGTCCATCGTCACCGATTATATTAATCACCCCCTTTCCCTGGACCAGCAAAAGGTCTATGAGGAGTTGCGGGCGAACGCGGAAAGCAGGATTATCCACGGTCACAGCGTGATCATCGCCCAGGCTGACGCCCGGGAACTGGATGCAGAGCTTTCTACCTTAGCCCATAAATTACGAGATTTACTTGACCCGGATGCCATTTTCCTGCTCCTGGAAACCAGCGCGGGGGTGCAGGTCATCGCCCGTTCGAACGATGACCATATTGATGTCTCTGCGGTGTTGGAGAAATTTGAAAGTGGAGGGGGCCATCCCCGGGCAGCAGCGGCGTTGATCAAGAAGGGGGATGTTGAGAAGATCTATAACCAGCTCCAGGGGATCCTGCCTGACTTCGTCGAACCCGCCATTACCGCCAAGCAGATCATGTCCCGCAACCCGCAAACCATCCCCCCTGATATGCCGGTCGAGAAGGCCTCAGAGTTGATGGTCAAATATGGTTACGAAGGCTTCCCAGTTGTGGATCAGGGAGAGATCGTGGGTTTGCTCACCCGGCGGGCGGTGGACCGGGCTATGGCGCATGGGTTGAATTTTACGGTTTCCAGCTTGATGGAGGCGGGAAATGTGCGCGTCTTCCCTTCTGATTCGCTGGAACACATCCAAAATGTGATGACGGACACCGGCTGGGGGCAGATCCCGGTCGTCACCTCACGTTCCAAGACCATCGTGGGCATTGTCACCCGCACGGATTTGTTGAAGATCCTCGCTCCCAGCAAACCCACGCCCGGTCGGCAAAACCTGGCGGACCGCTTGGAATCAAAGCTGCCCCCGGCGCGGCTGAAGCTGATTCATAAAGTGGCTGAGGTCGCCCATGAGCGCAAGGATGCCCTCTACATTGTGGGCGGGTTTGTGCGGGATTTGCTCCTTGAATATCCCAGCCTTGATTTCGATTTGGTGGTGGAAGGGGATGCCATCGCCCTCTCGAAAACCATCCAAGAGGAATACGGGGGACGGGTCACCAGCCACAGCCGGTTTGGGACTGCCAAATGGTTTCTCAACCAGGAATTGCGGGATAATCTGGACCTCTCTCCAGAAGAAATGCGCTCTCTTCCCGATGCGTTGGACTTCATTACTGCCCGAACGGAATTCTACACCCACCCCACAGCGCTGCCCACCGTGGAGCGGGGGAGCATTAAACTCGATCTTCACCGCCGGGATTTCACCATTAACACCCTTACCCTGCGCCTGGATGGGCGGCACTACGGCGAATTGTATGATTATTGGGGAGGGTTGAGCGATCTCAAACAGGGGATCATCCGCGTACTCCATTCGCTCTCATTCGTCGATGACCCTACCCGCATCTTGCGCGCAGTGCGCTATGAACAGCGTTATGGGTTCGAGATCGATGATCGAACGCGGGAGTTGCTTTTGGAAGCCAAGTCCTTGCTCAAACGCGTGTCCGGGGACCGCATTCGTCACGAATTTGATCGAATTTTCGATGAAGAGAAAGCGGCCCACATGATGGATCGCCTGCATGAGCTGAGTATTCTGGAAGCTGTCCACCCTGATCTCCACTGGGACGAAGAGCTCTATGCCTTGGTTGACTCCATTTTCGAAAAAGAGCTCCCCAAGGAATGGATGGTGGAGGAGGAACTGCGGGAGATAGAGCTGCATAGAGCGCTTATCTACACCATTTGGTTAATGCAAACCCCGGAACCCTCCCGGGTCGTCAAGCGATTGAAATTAACCAGTGATATTTCCCAAATCATACAAGAAGCGGCTCGGTTGCGGGAAACGCTGCCTTCTTTGATGGATAAAAAACACAGTGAAGTGACCACAACCCTGGATCAGGCATCAAATGTGGCTATTTACGCTGTGTATCTCAGCCGGAAGAAACCGGAGCAAAAGGGCCTCCTCTCCCGTTACTTGTCCTCCTGGCAGCATGTCTCCGCCCACATCTCAGGTCAAGATCTTAAGGATCGCGGTTTGCCTCCCGGACCGCGCTACAGCGAGATCCTGGATGCCCTCCGCAGCGCCTGGATTGATGGGGAAATCTCCACACGAGAGGAGGAAGAAGAGTTGTTGGAGAGCATGTTGGCTGAAGAGGGGGAATGATGAGGGGTCCCTTTCCTCATCTTTGACCCCGATGAAATGGTTCCACGTCCTCCCCGTTTGTTGGGTTTGATTGTGGGATTGTTAAGGCGTCTTGCAAGGATTTGGCAAGCAGTCCGCAAGAGGTTTTAGTTTTCAGCTACCTTGCCATTGATTTGTTTTCGTGATAGAATTTGGTGGCAGAGGGAGGTAGCAATACTGGCGGCGATGAAAAGTGGGTCTACCCCACTTTTTTTAATGCTTGCATGTGCTGTCACCCTCCGTTCTACGGGAATGATTGGAGAAGGTGCAATGAAAAACGAATTTACACTAGCTTTTAAACAAGTGATCAGCGATCGAAATTTGCCGGAAGAGATCATCCTGGAAGCCTTGAAGGATGCCATGGTCTCGGCGTATCGACGATCCGTGAACGCATCCAGCGCCCAAAAGGTGGAAGCGGAAATTGACCTTGAAACGGGGGATGTGACCATCTTGGCGGAGAAAGAGGTCGTAGAAGATGTTCAAGATGAGCGCACAGAGGTCGAATTATCCGAAGCCCAAGCGGTGACGGAAACCGCTGAACTCGGGGATTTGGTGATGGTGGAAAGCACACCCACCGACTTCGGCCGGGTCGCTGCCCAGACCGCCCGGCAGGTGATCCAACAGCGCATCCGCCAGGCGGAGCGCGAGGCCCAATTTGAGTATTACAGCGAACGGGTAGGGGAGATCGTCACCGGTGTCGTGCAGGCCATCCATAGGAATGAACTCACCATTGGGTTGAACATCAACGCGGAAGGGATCATGCCCCGCAGCCAGCAAATCCCTAAAGAATACTTCCGGGTTCATGACCGCATTCGTGCTTTGTTGTTGGATGTGGAGGAAACGACCCGGGAACCGAAAATCATCCTCTCTCGCGCCCATCGAGATTTCTTGCGAAGGCTGCTGGAGAATGAGGTCCCGGAGATCTACCAGGGGTTAGTGGAGATTCATTCCATCGCCCGGGAAGCCGGTCATCGCTCCAAGGTGGCTGTGGCTGCCTTAAAGCCGGGGGTGGATCCGGTGGGTGCCTGCGTCGGCGTGCGCGGCGTCCGGATTCAAGCCATTGTACGGGAATTAAGCGATGAGAAAATCGATGTCATTGAGTGGAATCCAAATACGGAAGAATATATCGCCAAAGCCCTCAGTCCGGCCCGGGTGTTGAGCGTCTTCTTGAATAAAGAGACGGGTGGTATGCCGACCGCTACCGTGGTCGTCCCGGAAGACCAGTTGAGCCTGGCCATCGGCCGGAATGGTCAAAACGCGCGCCTGGCTGCGAAATTGACAGGCTGGCGGATTGACATCAAGGGTCTCTTTGAGGTCACATCGGAGACCTTGTTTAACTTACAGAACAACCCGCAGTACGCCTTATTTGCAGAGCAAGAGGCGGAGACCATCCCAAAGATCGAAGCCGTCATGGAGAAGAAAGCAGAGGGCAGACCCATTCAGCCGGAAGAATATCGGGAACTGCATGAATTCACAGAGCGGGTGGAGAAAGGGCTCATCGAGCGGCGAGAAAAGATCAAAGGATTGATCAAAGAGAGAATGGAAGCTGCCGAAGAAGCGGTACCTGAGGACGCGTACGATCTGCCGATCATGACTTTGGGTTTGCCCACCCGGGTGGAGAATATCCTCCTTGACGAGGGCTTTGAAAACGTCGGTGTCCTGGCTTATCAGCTGCTCTTGGAACCGGAATCCATCGCGGATATTGATGGCATTGGCCCGACATATATCGAAAAGATCGAGGATGCTTTGAAGGTCATGGTCGGCTATGAGCCTCTCCCTGAAGAGCTGCAGATTGACGAAGAGGAGCTGCTTCAAGAGGACATCGACCTTGAAAAGGTGGAGAAGGAGCTCACCGGGGAACCCGAGGAAGAAGAGGCTCCGGGTGAAGAAGTTGAAGAACCCACCCCGGAAGAGGGGGAAGCCGAGGAAGCCATTCCAGAGGAAGAAGGGGAAGAAGTTGAAGAAGAACTGGAGGAGGTTGCCGAGCGAGACGAAGCTGTCGAAAAAGCGATCCCTCAAGATGCCTATGACCTTCCTCTGATGACCTTAGGCTTGCCAGAAGAAGTGGAGACATTGTTGACGGGAGGAGGGTATGAGAATGTCGGGGATCTCGCTTATCAAGTATATTCTTCACCCGAGTCCTTATCAGAAATTGAGGGCATTGGAGCGGAAGAACTTGAAAAAATCCGGGAATCCGTTGACATCATGGTAGAGGTTCGACCTTCGTTGGCGGGGGAGGAGGGGGACGAAGGCGAGGAACCATCCCAAGAAGGGGAGGATGAGGTCGAAAACGAAGAACCGGATGGCAGTGAGGGAGAAGAGTAACCAAGTTTCAGGTTTTCGATCAATGGATCTTTGGAAAAAGAGAGGTTGTCCGAAGATACATCGAGGTTGCCCCCAAGGGTTCAGAGTCTGGATAAAGGATGATGGGAAGGAAAAAGCACAAACCGCAGCGGACTTGTGTCGGCTGTGGTCAAGTCGAAGAGAAACGCGTTCTAATCCGCGTTGTCCGGACGCCGGGAGGCGTGTTCGTGGACCCCACAGGGAAACGATCCGGCCGCGGAGCCTATCTTCACCCTCGACCGGAATGCTGGGGGGAAGGCCTGGATTCTTCCCTGGGTCATGCGCTGCGGACAGCCTTGACGGAGGAAGATAAAGAACGCTTGAAAGCATATCTTTCCGATTTGAAAGAAAGGGAAGGACAGGAATAATCGCAGGGATCATTTTGCAGGTTTGAAAAGGGGAGAGAAAGGGTTAAAACGAGGTACATATATGGCAGAGAACGAACAGGACACAAAGCAAATCGAACTGCCCATTAGCATCACGGTGAGGGACCTGGCTCAAAAACTTGAAGTGAGTCCCATCGACGTCATCAAGACGTTGATGGCGAACGGGATGATGGCCAACATCAATCAAGAAATTGATTATGACACGGCGGCGATCGTCTCCACGGAGATGGGTTTTGAAGCGGTGCAGGAGCAGGTAGAGGAAGAACCCGCGGTAGAAAAAGGGGAAATCCCCCTCTGGCGGAGGAAGTTGGCGGAAGAGCGTGAGGAAAATCTGCAGCCCCGGCCGCCGGTAGTCACCATGTTGGGGCATGTGGATCACGGCAAAACCACGCTGTTGGATGCTATCCGCCATACATCTGTAGCTTCGGGAGAGGCGGGGGGCATCACCCAGCATATCGGTGCCTATCAGGTCGAGCATAATCAAAAGCAGATCACCTTTCTGGATACGCCCGGGCACGCCGCTTTCACATCCATGCGCGCTCGCGGCGCGCAAGGGGCGGATATCGTGATTCTGGTCGTGGCGGCTGACGACGGCGTCATGCCGCAAACGGAAGAGGCCATCGCGCACGCCAGAGCAGCCCAAGTCCCCATGATCGTCGCCCTCAACAAGATGGATAAAACGAACGCGGCCCCGGACCAGGTCAAACAGGAATTGGCGGATGTTGGTTTGGTGCCGGATGAATGGGATGGGGACACCATCGTGGTCCCTATCTCTGCCACGGAACGAGAAGGGTTGGAAGACCTTCTGGAAGCCATCCTTTTGGTGGCCGGGGATATGGATATCTACGCTAACCCGGAAGGGGAAGTCTTCGGCACGGTTGTGGAAGGGGAGCTGACCCGGGGACGGGGACCCATGGCGACATTGCTGGTTCAAAACGGCACCCTTCGCGTGGGGGATACCGTGATCGCCAACACCGCGTATGGGCGGGTCAAAGCCATGTTCGATTTCCGGGGGCAGTCAATTGAAGAGGCCGGTCCGTCCGTGCCCGTCTCTGTGATGGGCGTGAACGAAGTGCCCATCGCCGGGGATTTATTCCAGACCGTGGCTAGTGAGAAGGAAGCCCGGGAGATCGCAGAGGAACGCAGATTGAGTCAGGAAAAGAGAGAAGCGGAGGAAGCCAAAGGCGCCAGTCTGGAGCAGCTTTTCGAACGGGTGCAGGCCGGGGAAGAAGAGGAGCTGCGCTTGATCGTGAAGGCAGACGTTCAGGGGTCATTGGAGCCCATAGTCTCCTCTTTGCAGGACCTGAAAAGCGAGGGCGAGCAGGAGATCGGTGTCAACATCATTCACACCGGCACGGGCCAGATCGGAGAAAATGACGTCATGCTGGCTGCGGCTTCTGACGCCATTGTGATTGGTTTCAATGTCGGTCCGGATAATGCGGCCAAACGAATGGCGGAGGTGGAGGGTGTCTCCATCCGGGAATATGACATCATTTATCACCTCATCGAAGATATTGAGAAAGCGCTCCACGGCATGCTTGAGCCTGTAGAGAAGAAGATCCTGATTGGCAGGGCAGAAGTGTTGGCGGTTTTCCCCTCAGGAAGGTTCGACCAGGTTGCCGGCTGCCGGGTGCAGAAAGGGTCTATCAAGCGCAACGCGAAAATCCGCGTTTTGCGGGACGATAAATTAGCCTACGAGGGGGAAATTTCCTCCCTCAAACGGCACCAAGACGATGTCAATGAAGTCAGAGAAGGGTATGAATGCGGGATCGGATTACGGGATTTCTCTGATTTTCAGGAAGGTGACATCCTGGAATGCTTTGTTGTCGAGATGGTTTCGGAGTACTAGAGGTTGTTGGTTATGGTATCAGAATCTAGATCTATCCGGATTGCTGATCGAATAAAAAAGGAACTGTCCCTTCTCTTCTTGCATGAGATCGAGGATCCTCGCTTAGAGGGTGTGACTGTGACCCATGTAAAGGTCGATCGAGAGTTGGCCTTTGCGGATATCTATGTCTCCGCCTTCGAAGGCAAGGAAAGGGTTGAGGAGATCATGGCGGGTTTAGAGCATGCCAAAGGGTATCTGCGCTCAGCACTCGCTCATCACATCTCACATTTACGAACGTTCCCACATCTCCGTTTTCACTGGGATCTCGTTCCCGAACGAGTGGACCGAATTGATCAAATAATCGCTGAAATTGACGCGGAGGAAACAGGTGAAGAGGATACCTCCAAAGAATAGCGGTTTATACGATCAGTTCGAAGAGAAGATCCAGGCTGCAGACCGCATCCTCGTCGTTTCCCATATCCGACCGGATGGGGATGCTGTGGGATCGTTAATTGGGCTGGGGCTGGTTTTGGAAGAGATGGGGAAAAAGGTCAATCTCGTGCTGGAAGACGGTGTCCCCCTCACCTTCCACTTTTTGTACGGCCACGATCAAGTGTATCAGGATGCTGCCGGCGTTTATGACCTGGTTATCGTCCTGGATTGCTCCGACATCAGCCGGGTGGGATCTGTGTTGGATGAATTGGGCCAGCCGGATATCAATATCGACCATCACCCCACCAACACGCGGTTCGCGCCCCTGAATATTGTCCAAACCGACGCGGTAGCGACCGCAGAGATCCTTTATGAGCTCATCCAGCATCTTTCCCTGCCCATCGACAAACCCATTGCGGAGGCGTTGTTGACGGGGATCATTATGGATAGTTTAGGCTTTCGGACCTCGAATACCAGCTCCAAGGCCTTAAGGGTTGCGGCTGCGCTCCAGGAGGAAGGGGCAGATATCTCCATGCTGCACCGTAAAGCGCTCTTGGAACGTTCTTTTGAGGCTGTAAAATATTGGGGGGCGGGTTTGTCTGACGCGCAAAAGGAGGGTCGCCTGGTCTGGGCGACATTGACGCTGGATGACAGGGAACGGATAGGATATCCCGGACGAGATGATGCAGACCTCGTGAATATCCTATCTACCGTGCGGGATACGGATATATACCTGGTCTTTGTGGAGCAGAAAGGGGGGACAGTCAAGGTTAGTTGGCGAGCTCGGCCGGGTTTTGATGTTTCTGAAGTGGCTTTACAATTTGGAGGGGGTGGGCATAAGCCTGCAGCAGGCGCGGAAATCCCCGGTGATTTGGAGAATGTCAGGCGGGATGTCATAAAAGCGACGAAACGCATATTGGGGGAAGAAGAGTAGAAAACGCAGATCAAATGTCAAGATTGGGGAGATTGAGTTATGTCGACTGATCAAGGGTTAAAGGATTTTGTCTCTGGTGCGCTGGTGGTGGATAAGCCGGTTGGCGTGACCTCGCATGATGTGGTCAAAGTCATTCGCAAGGGGACGGATATTCGCCGGGTGGGGCATACGGGCACCCTGGACCCCAGAGCTTCGGGGGTCTTGGTGGTCCTGGTTGGACCGGCTGTCCGGCTCAGCGAGTTTCTCTCCGCTTCTGACAAGCGGTACCAGGCGATCATCAAATTTGGTATTGCTACTGATACGTACGATACGGAGGGAAAGCAGGTGGGGGAGACCAAATCGGTGGACCATATCACCGAACAGGATATCCACCAGCTTTTACGAGATTACGAGGGCAAAATTCAGCAGTATCCGCCTTCGCACTCCGCTGCCAAAGTGAATGGCGAAAAGGCGTATGAAAAAGCGCGCCGGGGCGAAGAGGTGGATTTGGAACCCCGGGAGATCGATGTTTATAATCTAGAACTCCTGGAGTGGGCCCCGCCGGAAGCGGTCATCGATGTCTATGCCTCTTCCGGTACCTATGTCCGCTCTTTAGCGAATGACCTGGGGAATGATCTGGGCGTAGGCGCCCATTTGACAGGTCTCCGGCGGACCAAGAACGGGCAATTCACCCTTCGGGATGCAGTCCGGCTCAGGGAACTCAAAGACGCCTTCGTAGCGGGTGATTGGTATAAGTACCTGATCCCCGCGGCGGAGACCCTCTCGGATTGGAATACCGTGGTCTTGTCTTCCGATGAGTTGGAGAGGATCAAACACGGCCAGCGCATTCCAGCCGAAGCGGGGGATTCAGGGATGGCGCGGGCATTAAGCCAGCAGGGCGACCTGATCGCCCTGCTCGAGGCCATGGAAGAGGACCAGGAATGGCAGCCCAGGAAAGTGTTCCTGACCACCTGAGGGAGATAGGGAAGCGACGATGCAGCAATTCGATTCCGTACAAGCGGCCCATCTCGACCGTTCCTGGGTGACCATTGGGGCCTTTGATGGGGTGCATCTCGGGCACCAGAAAATCATCCGGGGACTTGTGGATCAGGCCCATCAAAATGGCCACCAGGCGGTCGTCGTCACCTTCCACCCCCATCCCAAGTTGGTGTTGGGCGGGGAAAATAAACCATTCTACCTCACACTGCCCGAAAAACGGGTCCAGCTCTTTGAAAACTTGGGAGTGGATGTGGTCATTATCCATCCCTTCACCCGCCAGGTGGCGGAGGAATCTGCTGAAACGTTCATCACCTACCTCAACAAACACCTGGGGATGGAGAAGTTGTGGGTGGGTTATGATTTTGCACTAGGGAAGGACCGGGAAGGGAACGCCCAAAAACTCCGCCAGCTGGGGGATAAGTATGATTATGAGCTCCGTCAGGTGTCCCCGTATCGTTTAGATGGGAAAGTGGTCTCATCGAGTTTCATCCGCCGCTTATTGCGGGAAGGTCGAGTGCGGGAAGCCTCCCGGTATTTAGGTCGGCTTTTTGCGCTGAAAGGCGTCGTGGAAGGGGGGGATAAACGGGGAAAAGGTCTGGGATTTCCCACCGCGAATTTGGATGTCCCCAAGGAAATGACCCGGGTCAAACCCGGGGTATATGCTTGTTATGTGGAGGTCCGGGGAGAACAAAAGAAAGCGGTGACCAACATCGGTTTCCGCCCCACTTTTGACGATCAAATTGATATCCCATTGGTAGAAACCCATATTTTGGACTTTTCAGGGGATTTGTATGGAGAAGAACTTGAGATTCGCTTTCACACCTTTCTCAGAGAGGAGCGAAAATTTGCGTCCATCCCGGATTTGAAGGGACAGATCCGCGAGGATGTGAAGCGCGCCGAGGAGATTTTAAGGGATTGATTCACAATTGTCTTCTTGGGTACCCAAATGATCCTTCACTTGCGCTATTCATGTTCTTTGGTATAATTTTCCTGCTGACTAGACCACTTCGCGGTCAGAAGCTGCGATTTTGGAGACCTGCTAGAAAGCACAATCAAATTCATTTATGGTAGGAGATAGCAGACGTCATGACATTGGATCGAGAAGAAAAACAAGCCCTAATAGAAGAATATGGACGCCATGATAAGGACACCGGTTCACCGGAAGTTCAGGTGGCCATCTTAACAACGCGGATAACAGAGCTCACAGATCATTTGCGAGAGAACTCTCACGATGAATCCTCGCGGCGTGGTTTGTTGAAAATGGTTGGCAAGCGGCGTCGTTTGCTGAGTTACTTGCGTAAGAAAGATTATCAGCGGTACATGGCCCTGAGTGATCAGCTCGGACTGCGCAGGAAGTAAGTGTACAAAGCCGAGTAGGTGGAATGCAAAAAACCATCTTCTCGGCTTCATTTTTGAAAGCGGACGAATCCATAAGATACAGGGGAAGTGCGGTTGTCGGTGTACGGGAAAAGTCAGGATTGCTCAGGGGGGAGATGCAACGATAGCGGGTTCACACTTTCCAAACGTGATATCAAAAACATATCATCGGTTGTAGGATTAATCCATTCGTTATTTATGATATGCTGTATGTTCATATCAGGTTGGGAATTGGGAGGTAGTGATAATCTCATTGTCTCCACCTCCCAATCCCTGACCCATGAGACATACAGCGGGAGGTAAGCATGCTACCAGAAAAAAAGAAGTACCAAGTATTGGTGGGGGAAAAACCATTTCAGATTGAAACGGGAAGATTGGCAGAGCAAGCAGGGGGCGCGGTGACGGTGCGGTTGGGGAACTCTGTTGTCTTCAGCGCGGCTACCATGAGCGATGAGCCGCGGGAAGGGATCAACTTTTTCCCCCTGACGGTCAATTTTGAAGCGCGGATGTATGCCGGAGGCACCATCCCGGGCTCTTTCTTCCGCAGGGAAGGGAGGCCGGGCGAAAATGCGACCCTGACAGCCAGGCTGACGGATCGGCCCATCCGGCCCTTGTTCCCTGATGACATGCGCAATGCTGTTCAGGTCATCCTCTATTCGCTGTCCGCGGATGGAGAGCAGCCCTTGGATGTCTTAAGCGTCAATGCCGCCTCCGCGTCTTTGATGATCTCGGATGTCCCCTGGAACGGGCCGATTGCTGCCGTCCGGGTGGGCCGTATTGGCGAAGAATTCTTGCTCAATCCCACCTTCGAGCAAATTGAGGAATCAGATTTAGATCTGGTCATGGCCGGCAGCCGGGAGGCTGTATTGATGGTGGAGAGCTTCTCCAAAGAAGTCAGTGAGGAGACGATCGTGGAAGCCCTCGATTACGGTCAGCTGGCCCTGCAGCCCTTGATTGATTTGCAGGAGAGAATGGCTGCGGAAATTGGCAAGCCGAAGCGGGAGTATACTTCTTTCGCTGTCAGCGAGGATATCAAAACCAGGGTTGAAGAGCGCGCATCGCGTGCCATCCCCGAAATCCTCTCACAAGAGCATGAAAAAATGGACCTCAATGAAGCGATTGGCGATTTGAAAGAGGAGATCACCGAAGAGATCGCTGGCGAAGATGAAGCGCTGCTCAGCGATGCCAAGGATGCCTTTGAGGATGTGTATAAAAAAGCCGTCCGGCAGCGGATCTTGGAGATGGGCAAACGTCCCGACGGCCGGCGCTACAAGGATGTCCGGGAAGTGTGGTGTGAGGTCAATACCAGCCCTCGAGCGCATGGTTCAGCCATCTTCACGCGAGGGCAAACGCAGGTGATTACCTTGACGACGTTAGGCACGCCCCGGGACGCGCAGCTGATCGATAATCTGACCCCGACGGAGACCAAGCGCTACATGCACCATTACAATTTCCCGCCCTTCTCCGTGGGTGAGGTCCGCTTTTTGCGGGGCGCATCCCGCAGGGAGATCGGGCACGGCGTGCTGGCGGAACGGGCTCTCCTGCCTGTCATCCCCCCTGAAGAAGAGTTCCCTTACACGTTGCGGCTGGTCTCTGAGGTGTTGTCCTCCAACGGCTCCTCCTCGATGGCCTCCGTTTGCGGATCGACCTTATCTCTGATGGACACCGGTGTGCCCATCAAAGCCCCTGTGGCGGGGGTCGCTATGGGCTTGGTTAAGGAGGGCGATCAATATGCCATCCTGACCGACATCCAGGGTTTGGAAGATCATCTAGGGGATATGGACTTCAAAGTAGCAGGGACGAGGAGAGGGATCACCGCTTTGCAAATGGACATCAAAACAACAGGTCTCTCTTCTGAGGTTATGGCGGAAGCGTTGGCCCAAGCAAAAGAGGCTCGAAATCAGATCATGGATGTGATGGTGAGTGTGATCAGCGAACCGCGCGAGGACCTCAAGGAATATGTTCCCCGCATGCAAACGCTCAAGATACCCCCTGACAAGATCGGTGCGGTCATTGGGCCCAGCGGGGAAACCATCCGCGCTATCCAGGAAGAAACGGGAGCGAAGATCGATATCGAGGATGACGGCACCGTGTTCATCTCCACCACCGATGAGGAGAGCGCGCGATTGGCCCGGGAGCGGGTTGAGCTTCTCACAGCAACGCCAGAGGTGGGGAGGATCTACACCGGCAAGGTGGTCGGCGTGAAGGATTACGGGGCTTTCGTGGAGATTCTGCCGGGCACCGATGGCTTGGTGCACATCTCCCAGCTGGAATCCCGCCATGTGAAATCCGTACAGGATGTGGTCGAGTATGGGGATGAGATCACGGTCATGGTCACGGATATCACGGATGATGGGAAGATCCGCCTCTCCCGGCAAGCTGTGCTGGAAGGCTGGACGTTGGAAGAAGCCCGCCAGAATGACCGCAAAACCTAAAAAGGGGGCGAAGTTGTATTGATCAGGCGCTCGGTGAGATATCACCGGGCGCTTTTTCGTTGAGGGAAGTGGGCTGCAGTGTCGTTTCAGGTCCCAGCAATCTCCATCGCAGGGGCACATCTTCCGCCAGCAGGGACGCCGGCCGGATCACGATGAAGGACGATCCCTGCAGTTCCAGATGACAATGTTAAAAACACCTCCCAGGATTTCGGTGTAACCTTTTCGGGAGTTTTTCATCTAAATCAATGGATGCGTTAAAATAGAATTACGATGTTTCATATCCCGCGGATAACCAAAGGTGGGATCTTTTATGCTGCTGGAGGAGGTTTAAATGTTTAAATTGAACTTAGAGGATGCGGGAGAAAAGAAAGAACGCGGGAAAGAATCCGTCTATGATGTGGTCATCGTCGGGGCCGGTGCAGCGGGCTTAACGACCGCGATATATACAGGACGGGATGGCTGGAAAACCCTCATCCTTGAAAAGGAAGCGCCTGGTGGACTGGCCACTTCGACCCATCTCATTGAAAACTATCCTGGCTTTCCGGATGGAGTGGGGGGGCAAGAGTTGATGGATAAATTCGAAAAGCAGGCGAAAGGATTTGGCGCGGATTTGGTTGATTTTGAGGAAGTTGAGAATGTGCACAAGCCGGAGGAGGGCCTTTTTGAGGTCCATACCGATCAAAGTCAGGTGTACCGGGGGCGTTCCGTTTTGCTGGCCACGGGAAGCAAACCCAAACATATAGGCATACCGGGAGAGGAAAAGTATGCCAATAAAGGGATTTCCTACTGCGCGACCTGTGATGGTCCTTTGTACAAAGACGAGGATGTGGTGGTCATCGGGTGTGGAAATTCGGGACTCCAAGAAGCGCAGGTGCTGCTTGAATACGCCAAAAGCGTCACCTTTGTGGAGTACCTGGACCATTCCATCGCCGAACAAGTCCTCCAAGACCGGGTCAAGAGTCATCCCAAATCAAGGTGCCTTTTTTCCACGGAACCAATAGAGATCAAAGGGAACGAATATGTCCATTCGATCCTCGTCCGTGATCGGGAGACAGGGCAAGAACAGGAGATCGAAACTTCAGCGGTGTTCATTTACGTCGGTTATACACCCTATACCGATTTCGTTGAGGACTTGGTTGACCTTGACAAGAACGGGTATATCATTACCGATGACGGGATGAGGACCTCCACACCGGGGGTGTTTGCAGCCGGAGATGTCCGTTCCGGCAGCCTGGCGCAAATATCGGTAGCGGTAGGAGACGGCACGAAAGCGGCTATTTCCATGCGCGAGTATCTGCAGGAGCAGGTGGGCCGATCGTAGTGAGGAGAAATATATAAAAAATTTATATAAACGCGCTGATAAAAGGGTTCTGACCGCTGAGATGGGCGATAAATTTGGTAAAATCATAAAATGAATTCAGATCATTACATTATTATCAGAATAAGGAGTTACCACTATGAGCGCAAAAGAATTCGGTATAAAGCCACTTGGTGATCGCGTAGTAATTCAACCTGTCGAAGAGGAAAATAAGACAGATGCTGGGATTTACATTCCCGACACAGCGAAAGAGAAACCGCAAACAGGCATCGTAGTCGCTGTGGGTGATGATGAAGAATACATCACGGTTGAAGTAGGAGACAAAGTACTTTTCCCGAAGTATACAGGCACGGAAATAACCTACGCGTCAGAAGACTACATTATCATGGATTTTGAGGACCTCCTTGCGGTGTTGACATAGTGAACTGAATGATGACTGAATCTGCAGGAAAACATACTCAATGTCTGATTTTGGGCTCTGGGCCGGCCGGCATGAGTGCTGCACTTTATGCAGCACGGGCTAACTTAGAGCCCATAATCTTAACAGGCATGGAATTGGGGGGACAGGTTGCCAATACAGCGGATGTGGAGAACTACCCCGGGTTTCCGGAGGGCATCCAGGGGCCTGATCTGGTGGAGCGCTTTCAGGAACAGGCTGAGCGTTTTGGGGCTGCTTTTGTTTTCGACGTGGCTACCGAAGTGGATTTGTCAGACGGGCCGTTCAAAGTCTCCACCTATGGCGACGATTTCTACACTGAAACGTTGATCATCGCCACCGGAGCCTCCGTACGGCATCTTGGCGTCCCTGGTGAGGAGGAATTCATCGGTCGAGGTGTTTCCTATTGCGCAACCTGTGACGGCCATTTCTTCCAGGACAAAAACCTCATCGTGGTGGGAGGGGGGGACAGCGCGTTGAAAGAAGGTATCTTTCTCACACGCTACGCGAATTCTGTGACCATCGTCCACAGGCGGGATGAACTCCGCGGGGGGATCTACCTGGAAAACAAAGCCCGGGAAAACCCGAAAATAGATTTCATGTGGGATACGATCGTGACGAGGATCGACGGCAGTGAGTCTGTTGAGTCTGTCATGCTCCAGAATGCCGTGACAGGAAGCGTAAAAAAACATGCTATTGATGGGGTGTTCATTTTCATCGGGCACATCCCCAACACAGGTCTATTTCAGGGGGCGTTGGAGATGGATGAGGAGGGATACCTGGTCGTGGATTCTGCTATGCACACCAATGTCCCTGGCGTGTATGCTGCCGGAGAGGTCGCTGACCCCCATTTCCAGCAGATTGTGACCTCCGCCGGCATGGGGTGTGCAGCGGCGATGGAAGCCGTGGATTTTCTGGAAGGGACAGCCTGAAAATCGACAAAATCGGCGTCAAAAACAACCAGGTCCCTCCCCAGGGACCTGGTTGTTCATTTTAAAGTGGGAAAGGGTTATGGAGAGTGGGGGGCGGGTTCCTCGACCCTTTCCCCTTCTCGCATGGCTTTAAAGGCGGCGATGCTGACTTCGAGCATGTCCAGGGAAGGTTCCCGTGTGGTCAGGTTTTGGAGGGCCAGATTGGGCCTGATGATGATTCTGACCAAGGGGTGGTTGGCATGATTCGCCGTCCAGCGTAAATATTCATAGGACACACCTGCGATCACAGGGAGGAGCAGGATCCGGCTCACCAATCGCCACAGCAAAGGCATGGGACCCAAAATGGTGAAAAGAAATACCGAAAAAACGACCACGATCAACAAGAACGCGGTCCCGCAGCGGGGGTGTTCCACGCTGTGAGGTTTGACCTTCTCGGGGGTGAGGGTTTCGCCGGCTTCAAAGGTGTTGATGACTTTATGCTCCGCCCCGTGGTATGCGAAAACCCGTTCAATGTCCGCCATGAAGCCGATGCCCCACATGTAGAGATTTAGAAACGCCAGGCGAACGATTCCCTCGATGAGGTTGCCCACCCAGGCGCTTCCCCCCATCACCCGTTCTATGAACTGGCCGATCCCGGCCGGAACGAGGAAGAAGATCACCACCGCTATGGATAAGGAGAGAATCAGGGTAAGGCTGAGCTGCCATCCGCTGAGTTCCTCCTCCTCTTCCGTCTGCATGTTGGCGGAGATCGTCAGGGCACGCATGCCCAGGACGAGGGCGTCCCAAAGCCCGATCAAGCCCCGTAAGAAGGGGATGTCCATCACCTTGCTCTGGTAGATTTCGCTCAAGGTTTCGGTGTGGATTTCGATCTCACCGGAAGGGGCGCGCATGGCGACAGCAGCGGCTTTTACACCGCGCATCATCACGCCTTCAATGACCGCCTGCCCGCCGTAATTCGGCAAACTTTTTTCCCTTTGCGTCCCGTTTTGGGTATTCATCGTCCCAGGTTGAAGAAAAAGTGGATCAAGGCCTGGACCCCTTTCATGAGCGTCGGCAAATGCACTTTTTCGTTGGGGCCGTGGAGGTTGTCCGTTGGCAAACCGAAACCGGCGTTGACGGAGTCCACGCCCAGATATTCCTGGAATTCACCCACCACGGGGACGCTCCCTCCTTCCCGTCTGAAGAGCGGTCGTTTGCCCCATACCGTTTCCGCGGCCTGGGCGTAGGCTTCCACCCAGGGGGAGGATCGATCGCTGATAGAGGCTGGGCTGCTGGCCAGTTGATCCAATTCCCACTGTACTGTAGCGGGGGCGTTTTCAGTCAAATAACGTTCCAGCTGCTCCCCCACCCGATCCGGGTCCTGCTCGGGGACCAGCCGGGTGGAGATCTTCGCCATGGCGTAAGAGGGCAGGACGGTTTTCGACCCCTCCCCAATGAATCCGGAGTAAAGGCCGTTGATCTCTAAGGTCGGGCGAGCTCTCACCCTTTCGATGGGACTGTACTCCTCTTCACCCCACAGCTCAGGCACACCGGTTTGCTCCAAGAAGAAGTCTTCATCGATCGGTAAGCGGCTGAGTTCCTCCCGCTCCTCTTCTTCCAGCGGCAGGACGTCATCGTAGAAGCCGGGCAGGGTGACCATCCCGTTTTCATCGTGCATCCCGGCGATGAGATCTGACAAAACCTGGGCGGGATTGTGAACCACGCCGCCAAACAAGCCGGAGTGAAGGTCCTGTTTGGGCCCGATGATTCGCAGTTCAAAGTAGGCCAATCCGCGCAGCGCGTAGGTGATGGTGGGGAGATCAGGGGCGAGCATGCCTGTATCGGGGTTGAGGGCAAAATCGCAAGCCAACAACCCTCGATGGTCTTGAATGAAGCGCCCCAGATTGGGTCCCCCAATTTCCTCCTCCCCCTCGATGAGGATTTTGATGTTGATGGGGAGGTCCCCTGTTTCCATGATCGCTTCTACAGCGCTCAGGGAGGCGATCACCTGCCCTTTCATGTCCGTGGCCCCCCGCCCGTACATCTCCTCCCCTTTGATGGTGGCTGTGAAGGGGTCTGTGTCCCAGGCGTCGACCGGGTCCTCAGGTTGCACGTCGTAGTGCCCGTAAATAAGGGCTGTGAACGCGTCTTCACCCGCATCCAGCTTTTGGCCGTAAACGATGGGGTGTTTTGGGGTGGGATAAATGGTCACCTCTTCCATCCCCAAATCCTCCAGTTCATCTTTTAACCACTGGGCTGCTTTTTGGATGTCCTCTTTGTGCTCGGGGTCCGTGGAGATAGAGGGGATAGAGATGAGCGATTTCAGTTTCTGTATGATTTCTTCTTCATGATCCTGAAAGTAAGATAAAGCGAGATCGCGGTGATTTGACATGCAGCATAACCTCCTGGGTTGTTTTTCTTCCTGAGATTCTCATGTGTAAACGCTGGATAGATTTTACCGCAGGCCGGGGTTTAATCAACTCCTGAGGTTCATCGGTGAGGAGAGAGGGCGGATGGTGGTATATTTGAGTTCTATTAAAATGGGGCTGCGTTTGAATGATTTCTATCAGATATATGTTAGAATGGAAGTCCATGGATCGGTGGTCGTTGTCGGCCTGATGGACGGCAACGGCGTCGGGGCCAACCCTGATGAAAAGTGCTACCGCTCTACTTGAAGAGGATCGCCGATCTATGAAGGAAAAGAGCCGAAAGACGGTCATGCTTTTTCGTGGGTTCCTGGCAGGGACCTGCAGGAAAAATAGCCGCGCCTTTTTTTATAGGTTGAGTGCGCTTAGGGGGAATATAAGGGGGTGTCTGGATGAGGACGGGGTTGATAAAAAAGCGCTTTACGAGGGGGAGATCGTTTCAAGCGCCGCGTTTTCCATTCCCAAGACAAGGGGGAATCTGTGCTGACTGAACTCCCTTTCACATTTCCAGGTCGAGTGTTTTGCAGTGCCATGCCTTTCGGCCCCTTTGACCGCTTTCATGAGCTTTGGCCGCTGTATCTTGAACATGGAGTGGAACTGATCGTAGTCCTCACCGAGCCGGCGGAATACCATGTCTTTGCTGGCATGGATCTGGTTTCCTTTTATAAAGGGGAGGGGATGGAAGTGGTCCAATTTCCTATCCCCGATCACGGGCTGCCTCCCGATCGAAAGGCGTTTCGGGAGGTGGTGAGAACGGTCGTGGACCAAGGGCGCCAAGGGCGGCCAATCGCCGTCCATTGTTTGGCGGGGATCGGCCGCACGGGGACATTTTTGGCCTGTCTGGCCCGGGAGGATTTGGGGTACAGCGGGTGGGATGCGATCCATTGGGTGCGGAAGTACGTCCCGGGCGCCTTGGAGAACGCGCGCCAGGAGCAGTTTGTGCTCAACTACGTTAGCGAGGTGGACAGATGATCATAAAAAACGCCCATTTAATCACCTGGGAAGATGAAAATCGTCTTTTAGAAGGCTACAGTCTCTATCTCAAAGACGGCAAGATCGCAGATTTAGGCCCGGACGGAGAACTTTCAGACAAATACCCGGACCAAGACGTGGTCGATGCGGGAGGTCAATATGTGATGCCGGGAAACATCTGCGCCCACACCCATTTCTACGGCGTTTTCTCCCGCGGCATGGCTATCCCTGGGAATCCTCCCAAGGACTTCCCAGCCATTTTGAAAAAACTGTGGTGGCCCCTTGATCTCGCGCTTGACGAGGACGGTGTGCGCTATTCCGCGCTGGTCATGGCCGTGGATGCCATTAAGAACGGCACGACCACGCTTTTCGATCACCATGCCTCTCCCTCTTTCATCGATGGATCCCTGGATGTGATCGGTGACGTCATCGACGAATCGGGTCTCCGCGCTGTGCTCTGTTACGAGGTCACAGATCGCAATGGGAAGGCGGATGCCAAAGCGGGGATCGAGGAAAATGTGCGCATGATCCGTTCTGATCGAGTGAAGAAGAACCCCCGCCTGGGAGCGGCCTTTGGCCTGCACGCCAGTTTGACCTTAAGCGAAGAGACATTGGAAGCCTGCCGGGCTGCCATCGGGGAGGAAGCCGGTTTTCACATTCACGTCGGGGAACACCAAGCGGACGAATACGACAGTTTGCAGAAGAGCGGGCTTCGGGTGGTTGATCGCTTGCAAAAGCACGGCATCCTGGGCCCCAAGACCATCGTGGCTCACGGTGTGCATATCGACGCCCAGGAGGCTGCCCTCCTTGCGGAGACAGGGACATGGCTCACCCACCAACCGCGCTCGAATATGAACAACGCCGTCGGGGTAGCCGATGTGGAGGGCTTCCTGCGCTTGGGGATCCCGGTGGGCATCGGCACGGACGGCTTCTACCACGCCATGTGGGAGGAGTGGAAGACCGCATATTTCCTGCATAAAGTCCATCATTTAGATCCCCGGCGGATGAACGCCATGGACATCATCCAGATGGGCGTCAGGAACAACGCCGCGCTGGCGAATGTTTACCTCCCCGAAGCGCCCCTGGGCGTCATCGAACCGGGCGCGGCCGCGGATTTGATCTTCGTGGATTATCACCCCCATACTCCCCTCACCGCGGGGAATCTGCCCTGGCAGATCATCTTCGGCATGCAGGAATCGATGATCACCGCCACCATGGTGGCAGGTGAATTCCTGATGCGGGACCGCGAGCTCCTCACCCTGGATGAGGAGAAGATCACAGCGGAAGCGCGGGAGTTGGCCCCTGAGATCTGGTCCCGCTATGAAAAGTATGTGGGGAGGTACGACTGAAATCCCGGGCTGGAGGGGCAGCGGGTGATCCGCGGGACGCTGGAAGTTGAAGGGAAAGAAAACGAGCGCCTGATGGGCGTCCAGTAAGCAATTAACGGAAGGAAAGGAGCGAAAGGAAGTATGGACAAAAAACCAGTCATCTCGATTATCGGTGGGACAGGAAAGCTGGGGACCGGGCTGGCGAAGCGCTTGGCCCTCAAAGGCTATCCCGTGATACTCGGTTCTCGCGATAAGGGAAAGGCGGAAGCGGCAGCTGCGGAGATCAATGAAGCTGTGGATGTGGAAATGGTTCGCGGCCTGCAGAATCCGCAGGCAACCCAAGCGGGGGATATCAACATCCTCACTGTAGTGCAGTCCGCCCACGAAGCGGCGCTGAAATCCCTCAAAGATGATTTGAGAGGGAAGATATTGGTAGATGCCACGGCACGGATCCAATTCCCGAACCCCACACCCCCCGACCCGCCGTCTGCCCCCCGGCGCGCCCAGTCCTTGCTGGGGGATGATGTACCCGTTGTGGCGGCTTTCCAGAACGTCGCCGCCCAATCCCTGGCGGATGTCCAGAAAGAGATCGAAAGCGATGTCCTGGTCTGTGCCGATGATCAGCAGGCTGCGAAAACGGTCATGGAAATCATCCGCGACCTGGGCATGAACGCTTACTATGCTGGAGATTTGGACGCGGCGATCGCGGTGGAAGGGTTGACCGCTATTTTGGTCAATATTAACAGACACAATGACATCGATCATACCAGCATCCGCATCACCGGTGATTGAAACGATCCATGGCTGAAAAAGACCTTCCAACCCTGACCCTGACAGCCCTGGCGGGTATTCCGCTGGTCGAAAAAGGGGATGACCTGGGGGCGATGATCCTCAAAGCCCTGGAGGTTTCCCATCTTCAACTTGAAGACGGAGATGTGGTGGTCGTTGCTCAAAAAATCGTCTCCAAAGCGGAGGGCAGGAAAGTGGACCTGTCCACAGTGATCCCATCCCCCGCTGCGAAGAAATTGGCCCAAGAGGCGGAGAAAGACCCCCGGGTGGTGGAACTAATCCTCCGGGAAAGCAAAGAAGTCGTCCGCACCCGGCCGGGTTTGATCATCACCGAACACCGGCATGGCTTCATTTGCGCCAATGCCGGGATTGATCATTCCAATGTCAAGGCAGAATCCCCGACCTTAGAGGATTGGGTTTTGCTGCTCCCGGAAGAACCGGATCGGTCTGCGCAGGAAATCCGGGCTGTCTTAGAGGGAGAAACCGGGGCGAAGATCGGCGTCTTGATCATCGACTCCCACGGCCGGGCCTGGAGGCTGGGCACGGTCGGGATCTCGATCGGACTTTCCGGGATACCCGCCCTGCAGGACCTCCGGGGCTGGCCGGATCTGTTCGATTTCAGGTTGAGGGTCACCCGTGTCGGGGTGGCGGATGAATTGGCGGCTGCAGCATCGTTGATGATGGGGCAGGCGGCGGAAGGCAGGCCGGTCGTCCATGTCCGGGGCTTCCCGTACCCGCTGCGAGAAGCGCCTCACAGCGAGATCCTGCGTCCGAAAGAGGAGGATCTCTTCCGGTGAGGGATGGGCAGTGCTCCTAACTTTTATGTGAACCATCGCTGGGCAGGGATTCGGTATAATCGGATTGCGAGTAAATTTTCTAGGAAGGCGAAGGCGTTTATGAAAATCGTAGCCCTGGCGGGCGGCGTTGGGGGGGCGAAACTCGTCTACGGTTTGGCAAAATCCATCCCCCATCAAAACCTGACCGTGATCGTCAACACCGGGGACGATTTTGAGTTCCTGGGGTTGACGATCTGTCCTGATTTGGACACCATCTGCTACACCCTGGCAGGGGTCGCCAACCCGGAGACCGGATGGGGCAGGGCGGACGAGACCTGGCAGGCATGGGAAAGCTTGGGAGAGCTTGGTGCGCCGACCTGGTTCCGCTTGGGGGACCGCGATCTGGCCACGCACATTGAACGCACCCGGCGGTTAAACAAGGGACAACCGCTGCACCACATCACGCGGGATTTTTGCATGGCTTGGGGCGTGGGCCCGACTGTGCTTCCCATGAGTGATGCAGCGGTCCCAACCCAGGTGGAAACGGAAACAGGGATGGTCCCTTTTCAAGAGTACTTTGTGCGGGAAAAATACCAACCCGCAGTGAAAGGCTTTCATTTTCAAGGGGCGGAAAATGCCCCTCCAGCACCCGGGGTGGAAGCGTCCCTTCGAAAGGCGGATTTGGTTGTGGTTTGTCCCTCCAACCCCTGGGTGAGTGTGGATCCTATCCTGGCCATTTCTCCCCTCCGGGCGCGGCTGGAGGAGAAGCCCGTCCTGGCTGTCTCACCGATCATCGGCGGCAAAGCGGTGAAAGGGCCGGCGGCGAAGATGTTCCGCGAAATGGGCATGGAGCCCTCGGCTACGGCCGTCGCCCGCCATTATGGATCCATTTTGTCGGGGTTTGTGGTCGATGAACGGGACCGAGACGAGGTGGAAGAGATCCGGTCCTCGCTTCCAGACCCCATATCCGTGTTGGTCACGGATACGTGGATGAAAACAGAAGAGGACCGTGTACGAGTGGCAAAAGACGTGTTGGGTTTCGGAAAGACATTGATGTAGAAGGAGGTTTTTTGAATGGCGGTATGGGCAATCATTCCGGTAAAACCGTTGCGAAGGGGAAAGTCACGTTTGTCCGATGTCTTATCCACCGACGAACGAGCGGAGTTAAACCAGTATCTGCTGGAACATACCCTACAAACCCTTAACGATGTGCCCGAAATCGAGAACGTGCTGGTGGTAAGTCGAGATCCCTCTGCCCTGTCCATCGCCCGGGATTTGGGATCCCGCACGGTGCAGGAGAATGGGAGCCCGGGGTTGAATCTGGCCCTTTCCAGGGCAACGCAGGTGGCGAAAACCTATGAAACGCAGGGGGTCCTTATCCTGCCGGCGGACCTGCCCAAGCTTTCCGCCGAAGACATCCATGCCATGTTAGCCCACATGAACGACCCGCCGGTCGTGGTTGTCGCGCCCGACCGGGATCGTCAAGGGACGAACGCCTTGCTGGTTTGCCCTGCCGGGTTGATCGAGTACGATTTTGGCCCGGATTCATTTGAGAGGCATTGCCAGCAAGCCCGTGAGAAGGGGATCCGCCTGGAGATATGTGAACTGCCCTCCCTGGCCCTGGATTTGGATGAACCGGATGATTTGGCGTTGATGGATCTGGATATCAAAACCGATCCTGAATTGTAATATTGGATTGTTGGCTATTTAGTGTATGGAGGTATGGAGATGATTGAACCTGTTGCCCTTTATTTACAGGATGCACATGATTTGCGGGATGGGTTGGATTACGTCCAGTATGCGGAGGAGCGCGGATTTCACTCAGTCTGGCAGGCTGAATCCCGCCTGGTGAGGGATGCCATTGTGCCCATTGCGGCCTATGCTGCTGTCACCGAAGAGATCAAAGTCGGCACCGGGGTGATCAACAACTGGACTCGAAACATCGGGCTTTTAGCCTCCACGTTCTTGACTTTGGATGATCTGGCCCAGGACCGGGTGATCTGCGGCATCGGCGCCTGGTGGGATCCACTGGCGGAAAATGTGGGCATCGACCGCCGAAAACCCCTCACCGCCATGCGTGAGACCGTCACCGTATTGCGCAGGTTGTTAAACATGGAGCGGGTCACCTTTGACGGGGAATTCGTCCATGTCGATGGCATTGAATTGGATGTCGTCCACGGCCGGAAGGAGCCCAGGAACGTGCCGATCATGATCGGCGCCACCGGCCCGAAAATGCTGGCTTTGGCAGGGGAAATCGCCGATGGGGTGGTGATGAACTACTGCGTCCCGGTCGAATACAACGACATGGCCATGGAACAGATTGAGAAGGGTGCCCAGCGGGCAGGGCGTTCGCTGGAGGATGTCGACCGCCCCCAGTTAATCGTCTGTTCGGTGTCCGAAGATCGCCAGGAAGCGATTGACCAATCACGGGAACTGCTGACCCATTACTTGGCCCAGCAGCCCCATATCGCCAAAGCCTCAGGGGTGGAGGATGAGATCGTGAAGGAGATCCAGTCCATCCTCGGTTGGCCCGCCACCCATGAGCAGATCCAGGAAGCCAAGCACCTGGTCCCCGATTCCTTGATCAACCGCATCACCGCTTCGGGTACGCCGGAGGAGGCCAAAGAAAAGGTGCAGCATTATCTGGATCACGGCGCCACCATGCCCATCCTGTACCCGGTGGGTGGGGACTATGAATTGCTTATCGATACCTTTGCCACCAGGTAAGCCCGCTCTTGGGACCTGGTGAGGGGCTGACGGGAAGCATCTACCGCCAGCCGTAATATGTTTGAAAAGGGGAGCATATGATCGTGGAATATCATCGCCCTCAAAACGTGGAGGACGCGTTAACTTTATTGGCACGCCCTGAGCCCGAAACTGTGGTCCTGGGGGGCGGCCTATACCTCAATCAAAAGCGAACGGGAGAGATCGCGGTCGTTGATGTGCAGGATGTGGGATTGGATGGCATCCAACCCCAGGGCCACAGGTTGGTCCTGGGATCAGCGGTGACGCTCCAGGCGTTATTGGACAGCGGGGAAGCCCCGGAAGCGCTGCAGGAGAGCATCCGCCACCAGGACCCCTACAACCGCCGCCAGGTCGCCACCCTGATGGGGACGGTGATGGCTGCGGACGGCCGCTCCCCGTTCACCACCGCACTGCTGGCCCTGGACCCGATCCTGGAGATCGCCCGGACGGGGGAAGAACGGGAGGAAAGCCATCTCGGGGACCTCCTCCCCCTGCGGGAGGAAGGCCTGTCCGGGGCGTTGGTCACCTATCTATCCCTCCCCCGCAAGGCCCGGCTGGCATATGAATATGTAGCCCGGTCCCCGGCGGATTTTCCCCTGGTCAGCGCGGCCGTGGCCCAATGGCCTTCCGGGAGGACGCGGGTCGTATTAGGGGGCTACGGCGACCAACCGGTCATGGTCCTGGATGGGCCGACCGCTGACGGCGCGGTCGTCGCTGCCCGGGATGCCTACAGCCAGGCGGAGGATGAGTGGGCCGGGGCGGATTACCGTTCGGATGTGGCCGGGATCCTGGTGGACCGGTGTTTACAAAAACTTTCAGAAGAGGATTAGAGGTGGGGATATGATCTTGGATTTGGCCTTATCGATCAATGGACAGAAATATGAAGCCCGTGTCAAGCCCGGAGAGAGCTTGTTCCAAGTCTTGCGGCGATTGGGCTTCTACAGCGTGAAATTCGGGGATGAGCACGGCGAATCCGGCTCCGATACGGTGCTGCTGGATGGCAAACCGGTGAATTCCATCCTCTATCTGGCCGCTCAGGCGGAAGGGCATGAAATTCAAACCGTGGAGTCCTTGGGTGAACACCCCGATCTGGGTTGGAAGGAAAGCCAGGGTTTGCATGTCCTGCAGCAGGAATTCATCCAGACCGGGGCCATCCAGTGCGGGTACTGCACACCGGGGCAATTGCTGGCAGCGAAGGAATTATTGGATCGCGAGCCCGATCCCACCGAGGCTCAAGTCCGGGACGCGCTTTCCGGCGTCCTGTGCCGCTGCACCGGGTATAAGAAACCCGTCCAGGCTGTGCTGCGCGCCGCGGCGCGGCTGCGGGGCGAAAGCGTACCCAGCCTTCAAGGGTCCATCCAGGCGCCGCCGGAATGGACCGGGGGTGATCTACCTCAAGCGCCCCCACCTCCAACCCAGGTGCGGGGAGCGGGAGGCGATGTCCTCACCGCGGAACGGGTGATCTCTAAACTGGAGGTGGCTACGGAACCCGAGGTCTGGACCCAGGTGGGCAAGCCTCAGGAGAAAGTGGATGCCAAGAAGCTCGTCCAGGGCAAACCCGCTTTTACCGCGGATTTCGAGCGCCGGGACATGTTATATGCCAAGATCCTGCACAGCCCGCACGCCCATGCCCGCATCAAACGCATCGATGCCAGTAAGGCGCGGGGGATGCCCGGCGTGGAAGCGGTGTTAACCTATCGGGACATCCCCCGGGTGCCGTATTCCACGGCGGGCCAATCCGACCCCATCCCCGGACCTTTAGACTGCTTTTCTTTGGACGATAAGGTGCGCTTTGTGGGGGACCGGGTGGCGTTAGTGGCCGCGGAGAGCGAGGAGATCGCGGAGCGGGCCCTGGGCGAGATCGAGGTGGAATACGAGGTCCTGGAGCCTGTCTTGGATCCCCGCGAAGCCATGAAGCCGGGCGCGCCGGTGATCCACGATGAGGACGATTACGTCCCCCATGAGGGATCGGAACCGGAGCGCAACCTGGCCGAGAAGATCCGCATTGACATCGGGGATGTGGAGAGGGGCTTCCAGGAAGCGGATCTGATCCTGGAAGAGGAGTATGCGGTGCCCAAGGTGCAGCAGGCACACATCGAACCCCATGCGGTGATCACCTATTGGGATGAAGATGACCGCCTGGTCATCCGCACCAGCACCCAGGTCCCCTTCCACGTCCGGCGCATGATCGCCCCGGTGCTGGGCTTGCCGGTGAAGCGCATCCGGGTCATCAAACCCCGCATTGGAGGCGGATTTGGCAACAAACAGGAGATGCTCATCGAGGATGCGGCCGCCCATTTGACGATCGCTACCGGAAAGCCCGTCCAGCTGGTCTACACCCGGGAGGAGGAGTTCATCGCCTCCCGTTCCCGGCACCCCATGTACATCCGCCTGAAAACGGGCGTCAGGAAAGATGGGACGATCACCGCCAATGAGATGTACGCCTTGAGCGACACCGGCGCCAACGGAGCCCACGCCATGACGGTGGCCGGCAACACAGGGCACAAAGCCATGGCCTTATATGTCGGGGATGGGCCCTACCGGGAGTCCCCCAACCTCCGCTTTTACACGGACATCGTTTACACCAACCGCACACCCTCCGGCGCGTACCGGGGATACGGGGTCCCCCAGGGGTTCTGGCCGGTTGAGCGGCATATGGATAAGGTGGCGGAGAAGGTGGGCCTGGACCCGGTTGACTTCCGGGTCAAAAACGCCCTCCGGGCGGGGGAAATCCATCCTTTCAGCACGGTGTGGAGTGAAGGCCGCGACCCGCAGCCGGAGCTCATCCAGACCAACGGCTTGGAGGAGTGCATCCGCCGGGGGAAAGAAGCCGTGGGTTGGGATGAAAAGCATGGTGTTGAGTCGTGGCAAAAGATGGAAGGCAAACCCCACCTGCGGCGGGGGATCGGGATCGCCACCGTCATGCAAGGGACGGCCATCCCGTACCTGGACATGGGCGGCGCCAGTCTCAAACTCAATGATGACGGCTCCTTCAACCTCCTGGTGGGGGCCACCGATCTGGGCACCGGCTCTGACACTGTTTTAGGGCAGATGGCTGCCGAGATCCTCGGCGTGCCTTTGGAGGACATCATCGTTTACTCTTCGGACACCGACATGACGCCTTTTGACAAAGGGGCTTACGCGTCCAGCACCACCTATATCTCCGGAGCGGCGGTGGTCGACGCGGCCAGCAAAGTGGCGGATCGGATCCGGGACAGGGCGGCGATGATGCTCAATGAGGAAGGAGAGGCGCCCCCGGTTGAAGCCCATGACATTGAATTGGTGGAGCGCACGGCCCGTGCGCCCGATGGCCGCAGCGTGACCATGGAGGAGATCGCCCTGCATTCCCTCCATCATAAGCAGCAGGAGCAGATCATGGCCACAGGATCCTTCTACACCCCGGTCTCGCCCCCGCCTTTTGGGGCCCAGTTCGCGGAGGTGACGGTGGATATCGAGACCGGCCAGGTCGTCGTGGACCACCTGCTGTTTGCGGTGGATGCGGGGATGATTGTCAACCCCATCACCGCGTCCGGCCAGGTGGAAGGGGGCATGGCCCAGGCCCTGGGGTACGCGGTCAGTGAGGAAATGGTGGTAGACGAGGATGGGCACCCCCGGGAGCGAGATTTCCGGGACTACCACATCTTCGAAGCCCACGAGATGCCATCATTGGAGACCATTTTCGTGGAGACGTTCGAACCCTCCCACCCCTTCGGGGTCAAAGCTGTGGCGGAGATCCCCATGAACGGGGTCGCTCCCGCAGTGGGCAACGCGGTCTACAACGCTTGCGGGGCGGATATTCTTGACAATCCGATCACCCCGGAGAAAATCTGGCAGGCATTGCAGAGGAGGGGGGACTAGGGCCCTGAAAAAGCATGGAAAAGCCCAGGGTCTCTCTTGCTCCTGGGTTTTCTTTTTATATTCTGGAGCTGGTTCTCAGGTTCAGGCTGGGGGCGGGCGAAGACAAATTCTGATATAATTTATTTGTTGAAATGGCATCCAAGTCAGTGGGAAATGAGTGAAAATGACATGAACAGAATGGGGATGGAAAACACAACCTACGTCATCGGCCATGTCAATCCGGACACGGATTCGATCGCCTCGGCCATGGGCTATGCATGGCTTTTACGCGAGCGGGATGAGATCAACGCTGTCGCAGCCCGGGCGGGGACGATGAACCCGCAAACGACGTGGGTCCTGAAAAAACTGGACCTGGACCCTCCGCAGCTGTTGACCGATGTCTCCCCCCGCTTCGAATCGGTGGTGCGGCGGATGGACACCACCAAACCCAACCAGATCCTGAGGGAGGCCTGGGACATCGCCAGCCGCACGGGTGGGGTCGCTCCCCTCGTCAATGAGGACGGCAAACCCTACGGATTGATCACAGGATTGACGTTATTCTCTTTTTTGGCTGATCTGGTCGGGACCCATCCCAAGCGTCAGGAAATGCGCATTGCGGAATTATTGGAAATGCCTTCCCATGAGGCCGCGGATACCGGTGTGCCCCAATTTCATGCCGGGACCCGCATCCGGGACGCTGTAAACCGCATCCTCAGGGAGGAGCGGAATTACTTCTTTGTGGTTGACGAAAACGGGAAATATATGGGCGTTTCTCGGCAGCGCGACATTCTCAACCCACCCCGGGTGGAAGTCATCCTGGTCGACCATAATGAGCGTGAACAGGCTGTGGGCGCGTTGGAGGAAGCGGAATTGGTGGAGATCATCGACCACCATCGGCTGGGGAATCCCGGGACGCGGGAGCCGATCTCCTTTTCCACGGAGGTGGTGGGCAGCACGAGCACCATTATCTCCGAACGCATCGAGGAGGCGGGGTTGAGCGCCCCGCCGGAGATCGCAGCGGTGCTCCTCTCCGGGGTGGTCTCGGACACGCTCCTGCTCACCTCCCCGACGACCACGGATCGGGATCACAAGGCAGCCGAACGCCTGGGGCGCTGGGCCTTCTCGTGGGACAGCCCTTTAAAGGATGAGACGGTGGAATCATTTGGAGAGGCTGTGCTCAAAGCCGGAGCTGGTTTAACCTCGCGAGATCCTGACGAGATCGTGACCACGGATTTGAAGACCTATCAATCCGGCGGGATGGAATTTGGGATCGCCCAGGCGGAAGTGACCGATTTGATGCAGGTCGATAAGCACTTAAATGAGCTGGAGGACGCGCTGCAAGACTTGCGCGAGCGCCGAAATCTCGACTTCACCATGCTCATGGTCACGGATGTCGTCCGCGGCTCGAGCCGCCTGATCATCATCAACCCCCCGCCCACGTTCGACGGGCTGCCTTATCCCAGCCAGGCGGATGGCACCCGCATGGCGGAGGGTGTGGTTTCCAGAAAGAAGCAGCTTCTACCGGTCGTATTGAGTTTATTGGAAGGGGTTGAATAGCGTGCACGGGAACATGAAAACGGTTTACCAAGCGCTTGCTGAACTCGAAACCCGGGGGAAATCCGGCGTTTTGTGCACGGTGGTCAAAACCCAGGGATCTACCCCCCGCAAAGAAGGCAGCAAAATGCTCGTTCGCCCGGATGGGGAGATCGTGGGCAGCGTGGGGGGCGGTGAAGTGGAAGGGCGGGTCATCAAAGAAGCCTTGGAGGTGATGGAAACCGGACAAGCCAAAATCGTACCCTACCAGCTGGTGGATCCCCAGCGCGGGGACCCTGGCGTGTGCGGCGGTTCGTTAGAAGTCTTTTTGGAGCCCTTGGTCCCTGCTACCACCCTCGTTGTGGTGGGGGGAGGCCATGTGGGGCAGGCGGTGGTTCATCTGGGGAATTGGTTGGGGTACCGGGTGGTGTTGACGGATGACCGGAAGGAGTTTTGCAATCCGGATGTGGCGCCCGGGGCGGCAGCCTATTATCCATCGCCTCTGGCGGATCTGCCTGACCAGATCGAATTCACACCGCATACCATCCTAGTCCTGGTGACCCGGAGTATGGACATTGACGTCAGCGGGCTTCCGGAAATCCTCAACCAACCCCACGCCTACCTGGGCGTGATCAGCTCTAAACGGCGATGGGCACTGACAGAGGAGAAACTCCGCGAGGAAGGTGTCAGCGAAGACGACCTCAAAGAAATCCATGCGCCCATCGGCCTGGATATCAACGCCGAATCCCCCGAGGAAATCGCGGTGAGCATCATGGCTGAAGTGATTATGTTCCAGCGTGGCGGCCAGGGGGGATCGTTGTCAAAACGAGAAGACCATCATAATATCAAAAGATAGGTGAATGTGACTATGTGGAAAGAATACATCAATGCGACATCACAAGAGCAGGTCCTGGATGTTTTGGCGCGCAAAGGGCCGGACACTCGGATCGTGGTCGGGGGCACGGATCTGGTCTTGGAACTCGGCCGGGGTGAACGGCCGCAGGTGGAGACTTTGCTGGATATCTCCCGCGTTCCAGGTTTTGACACGATCACAGTGGATGAGGAGGATCAAATCCGTCTTGGACCGAGCGTGACCCATAACCATGTCCTTTCCTCCCCTTTGATCAGAGCGCATGCCTCCCCGCTGGCGCAGGCCTCCTGGCAGGTGGGATCCCCCCAGCTCCGGAACATGGCCTGCATCGCTGGCAACCTGGTCACTGCCTCCCCCGCCAACGACACCATCTCCCCCTTGATGGCTTTGGGCGCCAAACTGGTTCTCAATTCAAAGGGTGGGGAGCGCATCGTAGACCTGAAAGACTTCTACACCGGGGTTCGGCAGACGGTCCTCCAGCCAGATGAAATGGTCTCAGAGATCGTCATTCCGAAAATGGTCGAGGGGCAGCAGGGCGTGTTTCTTAAGTTGGGCTTGCGTAAAGCGATGATCATCTCGGTCGTCGATGTCACCGTCCTGTTGACTTTGGCCGATGGTATCGTGGAGGACGCTTCCATCACCCTTGGCGCAGTGGCCCCCACTATCATCCCGGTCCCTCAAGCGGAGGGATATTTGATGGGGAAGAGGTTAAGTGAAGAAACCATGGAAAAGGCAGCCCGTTTGGCCCGGGAAACCGCATCCCCCATCGATGATATCCGTGGCTCCGCGGACTATCGCCGGGAAATGACCTATGTCCTGGTCAAGCGTGGTTTGAAAGCCATCCTCAGCGGGGAAGCTGAGAAGCGGGTGCCGGAGGATCCGGTCCTGCTGGGGGATCTCAGCCCGGTCGAGCCCAATCCAGCCTTGACGGGTGAGCCGATGCGGGAAGGGGAGACCCCCATAGAGACGACCATCAATGGCAAGCCGTATGTATTCGAACAGGGCCACGATGATACACTGTTGCATCTCGTCCGCGATCAGGCGGGGCTGGTGGGGGCGAAGGTGGGCTGCGAGGAAGGGGAATGCGGCGCCTGCACTATGTTTTTGGACGGCAGGGCTGTGCTCTCCTGCATGGTTCCAGCTCCTCGCGCTCATCAGGCGCGGATTGTGACCATTGAGGGGATTTCGGACGAGGAAAAACTGCATCCTTTGCAAGCGTCGTTCGTTGAGGAAGGGGCTGTGCAGTGCGGTTATTGTACGCCAGGTTTCATTATGTCTGGTGTGAAGTTGTTAGAAGAGAAACCACATCCTTCTCGGAAGGAAATTGTGGACGCCATCACGGGTAACCTTTGTCGCTGTACTGGCTATTATAAGATCATCCAGGCCATTGAAAAGGCAAGCCAGAAAGAAGGTGCGTAATGGGTTATTACGAGAGATTTACAAAGAAGGGTTCAGAAAAGAAGGAGGGCATACATCCGGTGTGGCGTGGTATTGGGTTCATACTTATGGGGCTGATTGCTGTCATGTCATATGCAGGCGCAAACTTATTGGTGGAAGCCAATAAAATGCGGGGGTGGATCGAAGTGCCGCCCGCCATCCAGGGAGGGATGGCCTGGGCGCCCGATCTGTATGCGGAGCTAATCGTCGCGTTTTTCCTGGCGTTGATTGGCTTTGGTGTGGTGACGATAGTCTACTCTTTTGTCTACCAAATCAGCCGACCAAAAAGCATCTTTGACGAGTAATCGCCCCGGGAGGAGTGTGGTTAGCCTTCTTCTTCCCTGCATCCCTGTCGAAAACTTGAGTGGGCTTTCCTCTCAAAGTAAATGGGCTGCTGGTATGGGGTCGAAATCTTATGGTTGCCATGATGAGGGTTCTGTCAATAAGATGTCCGCAGTTGAGGGAGGGGCTGTCATGTGGCCTGTTTGGGCGCAGGTGGAGGTTTCTTCGTGATCAATGAAAGGCCGATCAGAATTCTGAAACAGGATCGTTGTTAGGTTAAGAAAGGAAAGGTGGTCTATGGAAGGGAATGCGATGATGTGGATGGAAGTTGGGTTCAACGTCCTTTATCTGATCCTGATTTGGACCTTGGTGATCGTGATGAGGGTTCAATTTGACCGTGTGGATGAAAAGGACCACAGAGTTGCCAATCTCATCTGGGTGGCTTTCTTCTCCCTTGCCTTTGGCGACACCTTCCATGTGGGAGCCCGCACCATTGCATATTTCCTGAAGGGCGGGTTGGACGCGACCGTCCAGATGTTCGGAGCCTCCTATGGAATCGTCGGGTGGAGCGCGTTAATCGCCGCTGTGACGGTGACGATTTTTTACCTTTTCTTTCTCGTCATCTGGATTGTCCGCAATCAAGGGCGGGCACCTGCTATTGTATATTTTTTGTTCACGGTGGCGGGAATCCGGCTGGGCTTATTGGTCCTGCCTGAAAACCAGTGGAATCAACCGATGCCTGTTCAGCCATGGTCCATGATCCGCAATCTCCCATTTGTCATCCTTGGTATTGGGGTGGCTGCGTTGTATCTCCAAATGGCTGTCAACAAAAAAGACCGTACCTCGATGTGGATCGGGATATTGATCTTATTTTCTTTCCTCACCTATCTCCCTGTGGTCGTCTTTGTCCAGGCTATTCAGATTTTGGGGATGTTGATGATCCCCAAAACGATTGCCTATCTGGGGATCGGCGCATTGGTTTATGATGATTTGTATCGGTCACCTTCCTCCCCGGAGGCGAGGGGATGACATCCGTATGCAGCGCTATGCCATTTAATTTCCGACACGCTTTGGAATACGTCTATTACAGCTTCTTCAGAGCCAAGAGTACGCCGGCTCGGTTGTCCGGCAAGCGCATCCTCTTCCTCAGTGTGATTTTCCTCCTCTATCCTCTCTGGCAACTGTACCTGCGCCTTGGGTATTATCTGGATGAGATCCTCTTCCCAGCCTACCGGCAACAGACGATCGATTCCCCTATCTTCATCGTCGGCAACTTCCGGTCCGGGACCACTTTCCTGCACCACCTTCTACTGCGAGATCGGGACGCCACCGCGCTGAAAACCTGGGAGATCTACTTCGCACCCTCCATCCTTTACCGGAAGGTATTCCGGGCTTTCATCAAGATCAGCCGGATGATCGGGAGCCCGGTGCGCTGGTTGGTGAAAGAGATTAACAAACCCATCGAATCCTACATGTATATGCATGAGACGGGGATTGATAAAATCGAGGAAGACAGCCACATTTTTTACCATGTCTGGTCCTCTTATAACTTGTTCGCCCTTTTTCCCTTTCCCGAGCTGGCTGAGCGGTATATTTATTACGATCAGAAAGTCTCGCCGGAACAAAAGGAGCGGGATTTTGGGTATTACCGGGAAATATTGCGCCGCCATGTTTATCTCAACGGGGGGAAGCGGTACATCTCTAAAAACCCAGATTTCTCCCCGGCGGTGAAGACCATCCAGGAATTTTTCCCGGATGCCAAGTTCATCAACATCGTCAGGGATCCCGCGGATGTAGTCCCATCGACGATCAATATGTGGGCAACCCACTGGCACACGTTTGGTTCTCCTCGCGAAGCTTACCCTCTTAAGGAGACGCTCATTGAGCATGCCAAGCATTGGTATGCCTACCCCCATGAGCAGCTGCGCTCTTTGCCGGATGACCGCTACGTGGTGATTGATTTTGAGGACTTCGTTCACAATCCCAAAAAGGTCATCGAAGACGTGTATGAAAGATTTGGGATGCGGATCAGCCCCTGCTATGCCCGTATTCTTGAAGAGGCGATTTTCCACTCCCGGCACTATCAAAGTGATCATACGTATTCTTTGGAGGACATGGGATTGGATGAAGCGTTGATCCATCGGGAATTTGATCCCATGGTGGAGGGGTATGCTCTCCAAGACCCGGCGCTGAAAGTCACTTCTAAGGTGGCGTAGTGTTGTATAGCATGTACAATTGGCGTGTCATGGGAAGGGTTAACACCCTCTCCCACAAGGGACCCCTCTGCGATCAAGCCTGGTTGGGTTTCCCAGTGTGCGAAAACGTGAATGAAAAGCAGACGATTTTAGAAAAACATTATTAAACATCAAAGGTGAATTATGAAAGCTATTGGAAAATCGGTACAGCGGGTGGATGCCAGAGACAAAGTGACCGGAAAAGCCCTTTATGCAGGGGATTTAAATCGTCCCGGACAAACGTACTTGAAGGTCCTTTTTGCAGGGCGGCCCCACGCCATCGTTAAATCCATCGATACCCAGAAGGCGGAGGCCGTGGAAGGGGTGATCGCTGTCTTCACAGCGAAAGATGTCCCGGTCAATGAGTATGGGCTGCAGAGATTCGACCAACCGGTGCTGTGCGGACCGGGCTCCGGTAAACCCTATGCGGACCGGGTTCGGTTTGTCGGAGATCAGGTCGCAGCGGTGGTCGCGGAAAGCGAGCCCATCGCCCAGGAAGCCTTGGATTTGATCGCTGTGGAATATGAGGATCTCCCTCTCCTTTATGATCCCTTTGAAGCTTTAGATGAGGACGCTGTCCTCCTCCATCCGGACCGGGGGACCAATATCCTGGAAGAGTTCCGGATCCGGAAAGGGGATGTCGAAAAGGGTTTTCAAGAAGCGGATGTGATCGTGGAGTCGACCTATCACACGCCTGCCCAGGAACACGTTTATATGGAGCCGGAAGCAGGCATGGCTTATGTGGATGAGGAAGGCAGGGTGACCGTGGTCATGGGGGCCCAATGGGCGCATGAGGAACGGGAGCAGGTCGCCCATGCCCTGGATCTGGAGGAGGACCAGGTGCGGATCATCCATCCCCCCACCGGGGGTGCTTTTGGGGGCCGGGAGGATATTTCCATCCAGATCGTCTTGGGCCTGGCTGCCATGCGGTTGCACGAAAAGGGCATCGATCGCCCGGTGAAGATGGTCTGGAGCCGGGAGGAATCCATCATCGGCCACCATAAACGCCACCCCTACCATATCAAAACCAGGTGGGGGGCCACCCAAGAGGGGAAGATCACCGCCATGGAGGTGGATGTCACCGCCGATGGGGGGGCGTACATGTCTACCTCCAACAAGGTGCTGGGCAACGCTACCTTGATGTGCGCCGGACCGTATGTGGTTCCCAATGTGAAAGTGGACACCCGGGCGGTGTGCACCAACCGCGTCCCTGGCGGCGCGTTCCGCGGATTTGGCGCCCCTCAGGGGGCGTTCGCTGCTGAGTGCCAGGTCAATAAGCTGGCAGCCGCGTTGGAGTTGGACCCGGTGGAAATCCGCATCAAGAACGCTTTGCGGGAAGGGGACCTGTTGTCTGTCCAGACACCTCTCCCAGGCGGGGTGAGCATCCCCCAGGTCATCTCGCGCTGCGCGGAGGAATCGGGGTGGGAGGAATCCGACGAAGGCTGGCGGAGAGAAAGGGAAACGGAAGACCCGCGGAGACCGCACCTGAAACGCGGGAAAGGCTTCGCCTGCGCGTTTAAGAACGTCGGTTTTTCCCTTGGCTATCGCGACAACGCCTGGGCGACCATTGAATTACACGGAGGGGCTGAAATTGAGGAAGTCATCGTCCGCCAGGCGGGGGCTGACACAGGCCAGGGGGCGCACACTGTGATCACCCAGATGGCGGCGGAAGCGGTCGGGGTGCCCGTGGATAAGGTGCGTTTGATCACGGCCGATACAAAACAAACCAAGGATTCCGGAAGTAACTCCGCTTCCCGGATGACATTCATGTCCGGCAACAGCGTCCGGGGGGCGGCAGAGGTCGCGCTTCAGAAATGGGAGGGTGAAGAGCGCCCTGCCGTTGGGACCTACCAATACTTCGCCCCCCCAACGTCGGATTACGATCCGGAAACAGGGGAGTCCAAACCCAATTTCTCTTACGGCTATGTGGCGCAAGCAGCGGAGGTGGAGGTGGACACGGAGACAGGCGAGATCAAGGTGCTCCATTTTGTCTCCGCTAATGATGTGGGGAAAGCCATCAATCCGGTCCAGGTGGAAGGTCAAATCGAAGGTGGTGTGACCCAAGCCTTGGGGTATGTGTTGACGGAGAATTTCATCCAGGAAGATGGGTATGTGAAAACAGATATGCTGTCTACCTACTTGATGCCCACCGTTCGCGACATACCCCACGAAGTGCATTCGGTGATCATGGAACACCCGGATCCAAATGGTCCTTGGGGGGCTCGGGGGATGGGGGAGATGCCCTTCATCCCCACCGCCCCCGCGGTGGTCGCTGCTGTTCATGATGCCATTGGGGTCTGGTTTGATGAATTCCCCCTCACGCCGGAGCGGGTGGTGAGAGGGTTGCGGGATCTGTCCTGAGTCAAACCGGTGCTGCCCTCCCAACCCAACTGGATGGGGAGTGGTGAGGCGATGAACTCTCATGGAGCGTAAAGGCGAGCATCCTGATGGTGAAGGGCTGGTGTCAGCGAGTAAGGTGCTATGATGAGATTTGATTTCGGGGCATTGGCCCGTTTCATGTGGAAGTCTTTTATCAGGTCAAAAGGGAAACATTATCGCTTGACCCCCAAACGGTTGGGCATTCTCCTGATTTCTCTGGGATTGTACCTTCCTGTGCAGGTCGTCATTTGGTTGGGATTAACTTTGGACGAGATTTTATTCACCGGGTACCGGGATGTCCAGGTCAAGGAACCGGTTTTTATTATCGGAAACCCCCGCAGCGGGACCACATTTCTGCACCGCTTGCTGGCCAAAGACACGGAGAATTTCTTGACCATGAAGACCTGGGAGATCTTCATCGCCCCGTCCGTTTTTATGCGCAAGGTGCTCAAAACCTTGGCGCGAGCTGGACGGGCGGTGGGCGCTCCTATTCAGCGCCGATTAAGGTGGATGGAGCGGGATTGGCAGCGGGAGAATGTGATCCATAAATTGGCCATCCATGCTCCAGAGGAAGACGAATACCTTCTGATCCATATCTTTTCGACTTTGAAAATCTGGTCTTTTGCAGCCATGATAGACGAAGCCATGCCCTATGTCTATTTCGATTCCCGGATGGATCAAAACCAGAAAGGGAGGATGTTAGATTTTTATACCCGGTGCCTGCAAAGGCACCTCTACATGCACCAGGGGGAAGGGCGCCACTATCTGGCGAAAAACCCCAATTACTCTCCCATGGTGGATTCCCTCCTTTCCCGTTTCCCGGATGCGAAGTTCATCTACCTGGTCCGCAACCCTCTGGATGCCGTCCCTTCTCACCTCAGTTTGAAAGAGTATGAGTGGCAGATGCTGGGGAATCCCCTCGAGTCCTATGCCAGCCGCGAGTTCATCATCGAGTCCTCGCTGCATTGGTACACCTATCCGTTAGAGAGGCTGGAAGAGGAAGCGGAAGACAGGTACGTGGTGGTCAATTTCGACGATATGGTGGCCGATACCAGACAGACCGTCAGGGAGATTTACAAGCGCTTGGGGTTTGAAGTATCTCCGTCCTATGACCAAATCCTCCGTGAAGCTACACAGCGCAGCCGTTCCCATGAGAGTGACCATGAATATTCCCTTCAAGAGATGGGCTTGGAACGGGAGCAAATGGTCCAGACATTTCAACCTGTATTCGGCCGGTTCGATTTTGACACCAGAATGTCAGGCGTTGGAAAAAACTAGGATGTCGTTATGAAAGTCGTTTTCACATCGTTGTTTCGGGAGGGAATGGGCGGGGGAGCAGGGCGGGTGGCGCATGAATTGGCCCATCATTTCGCCCAGATCCATGACACGGTGATGATCTGTCCTGCAGATGAGACAGGGCTGAAAAACACGGAGGGTCCGTTGAGGATATTTGGGGTGCGCAGTGCGGGTGATGATGAATTTCATATGCCCAGTCTTACCGCGAAGACGGTCCGGGCCATTTTTGATTTCCTGAATGATTACCAGCCGGATATCCTCCATGCCCATGACCCGGCGCTGCTGGGGCTGATTGGCCAGGTGTGGGCCAAAATGAACCTGGTCCCTTTTGTGCACACCACCCATGTCCTTCCTACCCGGGCCCTGGATTTTGGGACAACGGAGGCTTTGAATATTAAACTGCTCCAGACCTCCTTTAGCGAATTGGTCACTGAGAGGGCGTTGCTCGATTTTTACGAAAACTGCGATGCCGTCATTGCCCTCAACCAACCTGCCCAGGAATCCATGCGAGATTTCGGGTACAACGGGAGGATATTTGTCATCCCCAACGGTCGGGATTTGCACCGTTATCAAGTCTGCCAACCCGCTGATATGGAGGCGGAAACCAAAACCATCTCTTTCATCGGTTACCTCACCGAGCGTAAGAATCAACTTTATCTGCTGCGGGTTTTGCGCCACCTGCCAGAAAATTACACCCTGCAGTTCATAGGACGGGCGTTGGTGCCAGAATATAAAGGACGATTATTGGATTACATCGCCCAGCACGATCTGGAGCATGTGGTGTTCACCGGTCAGGTCAGCCATGAAGAGATTCCGAAGTGCCTGGAAAAAACCCATGTCTTCCCGTCCGCTTCGAAGATGGAAGTCCAAAGCCTGGTCGTGATCGAGGCTTTAGCGTCGGGAACGCCGGTGGTCGGTTTATCGAATGAAACCATAAATGAACTCGTTGACGAACAAGTAGGGTTCAGGTTAGACAAAGAAACGCCACCGTCCGAGTTTGCCAAGCATATTCAACATATTTGTGAGCTGCCAGAAGAGGCCTATGGGGAGATGTGCAGGCAGGCTCAACAGCGGGTCAAACATTTGGATTGGTCTGAAATCGTCACCCAGACCACAGCGGCCTATCAAGAGATCTTAGAGGAGAAACCCTCCCTGACAGAAGAGAAAAGCGATCTATTGACCGGGTTGGTGGCTTTCCTGTCGCGGGGGGAAGTCCAATCCTTTCTCACCAACAGGATCCTGGAAACCCGGCATCCAGTCCAGGAGAAAAGGGGGATGTGGAAGCGGTTAAATGTTGCCTCTAAGTTACGGGCGTTGAGGCGAGTGCCGGGGTCCACCTGGCTGATATCGGGGGCGACTATATTGGTCTCGGCCATCGGATATCTGTTTATGAGAGGGAGATCCAAAGACAAATAACCTGGCTTGGATTTCCTGTATCTCCACCACCCTAGACGCGTCCTCAGTGTTATGTATTCTGGACGGGAGCGTTTGTCTTTGCTGTGAGGACCCCTTCCCGTGCTGCTTTCCCTAATGGGGCGGTCAGGGCTGGATGAATTTGGACTTGGGACCCAAAAGCTCTCATCCCTGAACCAGCGCTGGGGTCGCCTTAAATGAGTTTGAAATGAGGGGAAAACGGTTCTCGCTTGACCCTTATTCCCCTTAAGACTACAATCTGTTTTGTAGAGCTCATGGTGCAATATATCGTGTATGTGTTTTATTGAGTGTGAACTCTGGAGAGGATAATGGACGACTTTTTATTTCGTGGCGATATATCGGATTTCGATGCCAGGCTCCAAACTTTGTTGGACATTGAGGCAGAACGCCAGTACCGGAAGATCATTTTGATCCCCAGTGAAAGCATAGCCCCCCAGGCGGTGCGAGATGCCCTGGGGTCTGCTTTCCATAATATCTATGCGGAAGGATATGCCTTTGATTTGACAGGGGGATTGACGGAGGAAGAGCTCTTTGATTTCGACAAATTACTCGCAGAGTACCGCCGCTTCTCCGATGACCGCTATTACAAGGGCGTGGAGTACGCGGACATTTTGGAAGCTTTGGCCTGCCAGCGGGCGGCGCAGGCCTTTGCGGCCAACGGCAAAAAGCCCATCGATATCTACGTCAACGTCCAACCCCTCTCGGGCAGCCCCGCCAACAACGCCGTCTATCATGGTCTATTAAATTTGGGTGATACAGTGATGGGGATGAACCTCCTTCACGGCGGGCACCTTTCCCACGGCTCCCGCGTCAACCGCTCCGGGGAGTACTACGACATCATTCCCTATTCCGTGGACCCGGAAACGGAGCGCATCGACTACGATGAAGTGGAGCGCCTGGCGGTGGAACACGAGCCGCGCATGATCATCGCCGGCGTGTCATCCTATTCCTGGGCCCTGGACTGGGAACGGTTCAGCGAAATCGCCCATGATGTTGGGGCCTACTTATTGGCGGACATCTCCCATGTGGCCGGCATGGTGGTGGCCGGCCATTACCCCTCTCCGATCGGTTACGCGGATATCATCTCCACCACGACCCATAAAACGCTGTGCGGTCCCCGGGGCGCGATCTTGATGAGCACGGACCTGGATATCATCCAGAAGATCGATCGGGCTGTGTTCCCCGGCGAGCAAGGGGGGCCGCACGTCAACGTCTTTGGGGCCATGGCTCTGGCGTTCAAATTGGCCCAAACCGAGCAGTTCAAAGAACTGCAGGGGCAGATCATTAAGAATTGTGTGGTCCTCACGGAGCAATTGGAGAAGCGCGGGTTCAGGATCCCCTTTGGGGGCACGAACACCCATTTGATGAACATCGATGCCAAATCCGTCCGCGGGGAAGATGGCGCCTGGTTGAGCGGGGATCTGGCAGCCAGGATTCTGGATGTGGCGGGCATCGTCACCAACCGCAACACCATCCCTGGCGACACATCGGCTCGAAATCCCTCCGGGGTGCGGATGGGCACCCCCTGGATCACCCAGCGCGGGTTCAAAGAGGAGGAGACCCGCGAGTTGGCGGACATCATCGCCGATATCCTCTTTTCCTGTGAACCCTATTATCGGGGAAGGAAGCTGCGGGCCAAGGTGGATTTCAACGTCCTGGAAGAAGCGAAACTCAAAGTGCGCGATCTGGCGCAGCGGGCGGGGATCGATTTCCAACCCACGGTCCATGGATACCCGCACTTTTACTACCTGGATGATGAACCGGATGACGAGTTTCCCACTGCGACATACATCGTCTGCGGCGAGAAGGTGCGTGAATTTATGAACTTTGTGGTCTCCAGTGATGTGGAATCCATGAGAATGGGGGACAAACAGCCAACGGAACTCCACACACCAGGCGGCGATGTGGAGGGGATGATCACCTGTACGAACCTGGAATGCTTCCAGCTCACGGTCCCCTCGGAGGAATCCGGCCTGGTCCTGGCCTGGCTGCGGGCGCTTTCCTACGGCTACGTGCGGGTGGATGAGGATGTGCGCCGGAAGATTCCGGGCCCGGTGATCGTCCGGGACACCGAGATCCACTTTGATGAAATCGAACAGGGTGAGGCGCATGGGGCACTTAAACCATTCTACCTGGGCATCCCGGAGGGGGAGGGGGAGGCCCTGCCCGACTTCACCTGGAAGGCGAAAGAGGAACACTCCCTGCGCAGGACCACCCTGTATGACATCCACGTCGAGCTGGGGGCCAGGATGGTCCCCTTTGCGGGATGGGAGATGCCGGTGCGCTACGAGTCGGTCCTGGAGGAGCACCGTGCGGTGCGGGAGACGGCGGGGCTGTTCGATGTCACCCACATGGGCGTCTATCAGGCCGAGGGCCCGGATGCCATGCCGTTTTTGGACAGCGTATGTGGGAATGACATCTCTTCTTTGAAAGAGGGCGAATCCCTCTACACCCATTTTTTGGACCCGGATGCCGGGGTGATCGACGACCTTTTGGTCTACCGGCGCTGCCATCAGGAGTATATGGTCGTGGTCAACGCAGCCAATGACGCCAAGGACTGGGCCTGGTTGAACGCTGTCCGGGAAGGGAAAGTCAAGGTGGACAATCAGCGGCCCTGGGCCCTGGCCTTTGGGCGCGGTGTCCAGCTGCGGAATTTGCGGGATGCCAAGGAAGGGGAGGACCAGCGGGTGGACATCGCTTTGCAGGGCCCCCAATCCCTGAACATTCTCCTCTCGCTGGATATCAATGAAGAGGACCGGCGGAAGATCAATCACCTGCGCTGGGCGGAGGTGTGCGAGGCGAACGTCAACGGTCTGGATGTGGTGGTCGCTCGGTCCGGATATACGGGGGAGAAAGTCGCTTTCGAGGTCTTCGTCCACCCTGAAAAAGCCCCGGAGTTATTCCGGGCTTTGTTGGACGCCGGCGAGGAATACGGCATCCAACCCTGCGGGTTGGGCGCCCGGGATTCCCTGCGCACCGAAGCGGGTTTGCCCCTCTACGGTCATGAGTTCGCGGGGTCCATGAATCTGGGCGTAGGGGATGCGGGGTTTGCCTCCTATGTCAAGACCAATAAGCCGTGGTTTATCGGCCGGGATGCCTTTCTGGCGCAGGAGGAGGAGCGGGACAGCGTGGTGGTCCGCTTCCGGTTCAGCGAGAAGCGGGTCCGGCGGGCGCATTATGGGGACCCGGTCATGGACGAAGTGGGGCGGATGATTGGCCGGGTGACCAGCTGCGCGAGCGATACGGAGGGGTATTTCATCGGGCAAGCCTACGTCAATCAGCGCTATGCGGAAAAAGGCAATTTGGTGTATATCTACCAGGATGTGTCGCGGAGGAAGGGCAAGGACCTCTCGAATTTGAGTTTCGGGGAAAGGGTGGCTTTGCCCGACACCGCCACCATCCTGCGCCGCTTCCCGCGCTTTTAGGGTTTACGCTCCGATTCTTACCCTATCGTAATTGCCATCCTGCTCCCCAGTGTCATCCCGAGCAGAGCGAGGAATCCCTGGAATGATGATCGGGTTAAGGCCATCGCCTAAAGGCCAATACCTAAGGTTCTTTCCCATAGGCCATCGTTCTGTTGAAACCATCCCTTCAAGGATCCTTCACCTGCGGTTCAGGATGACATATACTTATAAAGGGGGTCATATGCCTAAATACTACGTCTACATCATGAATAGCACTTCAGGCACACTGTATACTGGGATTACAAATGACCTCATGCGGAGGGTCTACCAGCATAAACGAGGGGAAATACCTGGATTCACAAGGAAGTATAAAGTTACCCGTCTGGCATATTTCGAAGAGACAGGGGATGTCTATCAAGCGATTGCCAGAGAAAAAGAAATTAAGGGTTGGCGGAGAAGTAAAAAAATAGATCTAATTCGTTCGCTGAATCCCAACTGGGAAGATCTCGCTGCAGAATGGTTTGATGAAATGGATGGATAATGTGATTATCAAAAAATGTCATCCCGAGTGAAACGAGGGATCCTTGAAGCGATCATCGAGTGGTGACCACCGCCTACTGGCCATAACCGAATGCTTCAGTGCGTAGGCCGTCACCTTTTCAAAACAGCCGCCCCAGGGATCCTTCACCAACTGGGTGCACAGCGTGCCGCCTGCGGCGTCTGGATGACATTTGGACGCAGTGAACCGCACCCCGTGGTATCATGAAGGCCACAGTCCCCAATCCAACCCCTTGTGCGGCTGCCGCACAGGAAAAGAGGTGTGAGCCATGTTCAAAAAACTGTCCTCTCTATTTTCAGGAAAACGCGATCCGCGGGGGCACACCATCTACGTGGTCTGCGACCGCTGCGGTGAAACACTGAAGACGCGGATTGACAAAGCCAACGATCTGAGCATCCAATACGGGGGACGTCAGGGGCACGACACGTATTTCTGCCGCAAAGTGCTCATCGGCGACGGTCCCTGTTTTCAACGGATTGAAGTGGAATTGACTTTCGACCAGAATAAGAATCTGATCGATAAAGAAATCACGGGGGGAAGATTCATCAGCCAGGAAGAATACCAGCAGGCCGCGGAATAAAATAAACCCTGCGGTTGGGTCATCACGCTGAAGCATCCAGGGGATGACCGCTGTTAAAACAAGACCTCCGAAGTTTGTTTAAAAACCTCGGAGGTTTGTCTTGCAGGCGACGGTGGGTCTTACTGCTCCCAGATTTTGAAATCCTTGAGGTTGGAATTGCCGATGAATTCCTGCAAAATGGAGTTGTCAGGGATCATCTCGATATCCAAGGGCAGGAACCACTCTAAGAAAGCCAGCAGGCGTTTGGCTTCAATCCATTCCGGGGTGTCGTGAGGTACCTGGCGCAGGATCGGTTCCGCCAGGGGCTTCAATGCGGAAAGTTCATAGGCCAGGGCGGAATTGAACATGGCATCCGCGTTGCCCTGATAAGGGAAGATGTATTCCTTCTCCCCCCGGCGCACGGATTCCCAGCGGTTGATCGTTTCCAAGGCATCGTACCCTCGCTCCCGGTAATCCCGGACGATCCTGCGGATCAGCCGCGTGTCGGTGGTGGAAACCCGATTGTGCCGGTCCAGGTTTAATTGGGTCAAAGCGGAGATGTAAATCCGGAAGGTTTGTTGTGGGGAGAAAGAGGGGATCAAATCCGGGTTTAAGCCGTGGATCCCTTCCAGGATGATGATTTGTCCCGGCCGGAGCTGAATGTGCTCTCCTTCCTCGCTTTTCCCGGTGTGAAAGTTGTAATACGGCAGTTGGACCGTTTCCCCGGCGATCAGACTTTTGAGATCGGAGCTGAGACGTTCCCGGTTCAAAGCTTCCAACGCCTCGTAATTGAGGTATCCATCTTCATCCCTGGGGGTTTTATCCCGGTCCACGAAATAATTATCCATTTCCAGAGGGAAGGGAGAGATACCCCGGGCCAGGAGCTGAATGGTAAGGCGCTTGGCGAAGGTGGTTTTCCCGGAAGACGAGGGGCCAGCGATGAGCACCACACGCAGGTTATCGGACCGCTTTTCAATTTGGGCCGCCAATTCTGCGATGTGTTGGGCGTGGAGAGCCTCCGAAACCAGAATGGTCTTCCTCACCTGGTCCGCTTTGATGGCGTCATTCAACGCGCCAACGCTGTCGATCCCCAGGCGCTGTAACCAGGCCCCGTAGCGCTGGAAGACGTTCAGCAATGTGTGATACTTGGGCGCCGGCTGCAGCGTGGTGGGGGTGCCCCGGCGCGGGAAGCGCAAGATGAATCCATCTTCCATGGGGGTGAGGCCGAACCATTTCAAGTATCCCGTGGATGGGACCATGTACCCGTGATGGTAATCGAAATGTTCTTTGACCTTGTAGAGGGTGACGTAGTCCTTTTTGCGGTGGGACAGTAAGCGGACTTTGTCTTTATTGCCTTGCATTTCAAAATACTTGATCCCCTCTTCCAGGGAGACCTTCATGCGCTCGAACTTGAGGTCCTCTTCCACCAGTTGGCGCATTTTCTCCTCCACCCGGCCAAGGTCCTCGTGGCTCAAAGGGGAGCGCCGGTAGACCTGGCAGAAGTACCCCCCGGAGCTGATGGAGTGGTCGATGTTCAAGATCGCATGCGGGTGAATTTCGTGGAAAGCGATTTCCAGCAGAAAGGTCAGCGAGCGGCGGTAAAACCGCATCCCGTCCGCCTCGCTCATATCAACCGGGCGGGCCTCGACATCCATATCGATCTGCCGGGAAAGTTCCTTCAATTTTCCGTTGACCACCGCACCCACGATCGGAGGGCGGTCATCGCTTTCCAGGATGGAGAAGAATTCCTGCACAGTTGCTCCGCGGGGGCCGGTGATGACCCGTCCGTCCGGCAGATGGACTTCCACAGTTTCCCGCGGGGGTCTGAATTTTATCTCTTGATGACTATCCATAGTTTACCTTTAAGTATCTGTTAAGGCGTATTGCTGATCGAGAATGGGAGGGATATTTTATCACCAAACCATTCAGCTTTTAAGAGGGGTCGATCACAACTTACTGAATTATTAAGGTGACACCGTTTGTATATTTCGCCCTGGGAGGGTCTTGAAAGGGAAGAAAAAACCCTGGCTCTCGTTGAAAAGCCAGGGCTTATGTCATCGTTGCCGGGGATGAGCCTACCCTTCCCCGTAGTCTTCCGGAAGCGAGATGGTCAAGATCAGGTCCTTGGCTGCCTTGACCTCGTCCAGCCTGCCAAAGGGGGTCTCGTGAGGGGCCGTCTGCAGTTTTTCCGGGTCCTCATGGGCCTCTTGGGCGATCTGGAGCATCGCTTCAGCCACGGCGTCCAACGTCTCTTTGGTCTCCGTTTCCGTGGGTTCGATCATCAACGCTTCATGAACGATCAAGGGGAAGTAATTCGTAGGAGGATGGAAGCCGAAGTCCATCATCCGCTTCGAGATATCCAATGCCTGGATGTCCGGCGCGTCTTCCCACGTGCCTTCGGCGACGAATTCATGCATGCACAGCCGGTCGTAGGGGATGTGGTAGGTGTCTTTGATCAGCGCCCGCAGGTAATTGGCATTTAGGACGGCGTTTTCAGCCACATCCCGCAGCCCCTCTTTGCCCAGGACGATCATGTAGGTAAAAGCGCGGACGAACATGCCGAAGTGCCCATGGAAGGCTTTCACCCGCCCGATGCTGCGTTCTGGGGTGTAGAAGTCATAAAACGGCGGGGTGTCTTCGTCCCCTTCCTCCGCCCGGACGACGATCGGCCCCGGCAGCAGCTCCGCCAGTTCCGGGACGACGCCGACCGGACCGGAGCCGGGCCCGCCGCCGCCGTGGGGGGTGGAAAATGTCTTATGGAGGTTGAAGTGCATGACATCGATGCCGGTCTGGGCCGGTTTGCATTTCCCCAGCAGCGCGTTCATATTGGCGCCATCTCCATAGACCAGGCCTCCCGCATCGTGCACGAGCTGGCAGACCTCGACGATGTTCTCATCAAAGAGACCCAGGGTGTTGGGATTGGTGATCATGATCCCGGCCAGCGTGTCATCGCATTCTGTTTTCAAGGCTTCCAGATCCACATTGCCCCGCTCATCGGAGGGGAGCTCGACGACCTCCATGCCGCTCATCGCCGAGGTGGCCGGGTTCGTGCCGTGGGCGGAATCGGGGATGAGCATCTTCGTGCGTTTTTTGTCCCCGCGGTTGCGATGGTAGGCGCGGATGATGAGCACGCCGGTCAGCTCTCCGTGGGCGCCCGCTGCCGGCTGCAGGCTGACAGCCTTGAATCCGCTGATCTCCGCCAGCCATTCCTGGAGCTCGTGCATCAACCCCAGCGCCCCCTGGACCGTCTCCGGGGGTTGAAGGGGGTGGATATGGGCAAATCCCGGCAGCCGGGCCATTTCCTCGTTGATTTTCGGGTTGTACTTCATGGTGCATGAGCCCAGCGGGTAGAAGCCGATGTCCACGCCGTGATTATATTGCGAGATGTTGGTGAAATGCCGGATGACTTCATGTTCGCTTATTTCCGGCAAGGGAAGGTCATCACGGAGGAATTCTTGGGGAAGGTCCGCTTCCGGTACGTCCGGCTCCGGATAACGGATCCCTCTTCGATTGGGCTTCGAAAGTTCAAATATCGTTGGTTCAGGCATCGCTTTCCTCCGCTAAAATGTCAATCAGGTACTCGATTTCATACCGGGCGTTCATCTCTGTGACCGCCATCAGCAGCCCGTTCTCCATCCCAGGGTAACTTTCGCTGAGATCATACCCGCCCAGGATGTCGTGTTCCAGGAGCAGTTGGTTGACTTCCGCTGCTGGCCTCGGGCAGTGGACCACAAATTCGTTGAAGAATGGTTTGCCTGGAGAAGCCAGGTAGCCCGGGATGGTGTTGATCTGTTCCGCCGCGTAATGGGCTTTGTGATAGTTCAATAACGCCAGTTCGCGGAGCCCTTCCTTCCCCAGCAGGCTGAGGAAGATGGTGGAAGCCAGCATCATCAAACCCTGGTTGGTGCAGATGTTGGATGTGGCGCGTTCCCGGCGGATGTGCTGCTCGCGGGTGCTGAGGGTGAGGACATATCCGCGTTGCCCGCGGTCATCCACGGTCTCTCCCGCCAGGCGCCCGGCCATCTTTCGCACATACTCTTTCTTGGTGGCGAAAATGCCCAGGTAGGGGCCCCCAAAGGAGAGGGGGATGCCCAAAGGTTGGCCTTCACCGGTGACGATATCCGCCCCAAATTCGCTGGGGGGTTTGAGTAAACCGAGCGCGATGGGGTTGATGTGCACGCCGAACATGGCGCCTGCCTCGTGAACAGCTTCTCCCAATGCCGTGTAGTCGTAGATTTGACCAAAGAAGTCCGGATACTGGACGACGACCAGGGCCGTCTCTTCGTCGATGAGGGGGATGAGGTCCTCCGGATCTCCCTCTGGATCGAGGTCTTCCCCCTGGATTTGCAGATCTGACCCTCTCATATAGGTGTGCACCGTTTCCCGGGCTTGGGGATGCAGGCGGGGGGAGAGGATGCATTTCATGCGCCGCCCGCGGTAGCGGTTCAAGGCCATGTTGACCGCCTCGGCCACCGCTGTGGCGCCGTCGTAGTGAGAGGCGTTGGAGATATCCATCCCGGTCAGGGCGGCGATCAAACTCTGGTACTCGAAAATGCTCTGCAGGGTGCCCTGGGAGATTTCCGGTTGGTAAGGGGTGTAGGCGGTGTAGAATTCACCCCGCCTGAGGAGGGAGTCCACCGCCGTGGGGATGAAGTGGTTGTAGGCCCCCGCGCCGAGAAACGAGGTTATTTCCTGCGTGGTCTCATTAACAGAGGCGATGTATTGAAGCTCATCGAGAGCTTCCATTTCTGTCATGCCTTCAGGGAGCGCCAAATCTGGAAGATCACGGTCGGGGAGACAATGAAAGAGTTCATCAATGGAATCCACCCCGATGGCTTCCAGCATGGCTTCCCGATCAGCGTCCGTGTGCGGAGTGTACATAAAAAGTTTTCCTTCCTATAACTTCTGACAACAGATAAGATCGAGATGCCGGGGAAGTTATCTATGTTGGTTGTGGAAAATGGATTAGGCGTACCTGCGATTAGTGTTCGTCGCGGTCCATATTTTTGTAGGCTTCCACGTCCATGAGGTCGTCCAGCTCACTGGGATCCGTCAACTCTATCTTGAGCATCCAGGCCTCGCCGTAGGGATCCTCGTTGACGAGTTCCGGGCTGTCCACCAGGGTCTCATTGATATCGACGATTTTCCCGCTCACGGGCATGTAGACGTCCGCGGCTGCTTTCACGGATTCGACCACGGCACAGGTTTCTCCTTGATCAAGCTCATCGCCTTCAAAGGCCACGATTTCCACGAAGACGACATCGGAGAGCTGATCCTGGGCGTAGTCTGTGATGCCGATGACGCCGATATTATCCTTAACACGAATCCATTCATCGTTTTTCGTGTATTTCAGATCTGCAGGTGCTTTCATGTTTTGCTCCTTATGGATGGTCTTAATGAATCTATTTATTAAAAAACACACGCCAGAGAAAGTGCGTGTGCCTCTGTCTTTTGACCTGAGAGATTATGCCCCGTCGGTGTCTGTAGACTCTCCAGAGGGTAACACTTGCAAGGTCCTCGGTACCTGAGAGTTTTGCCAGTAGATTCATGATCGTTGTCTACGACTTGCCCCTTCGGCGCTCACTCCGTGAGACTCTCCCTCGCAAATGGTGAAAATTGTCTTGGGTAATTATACCAAAAAAATCCCCTCAGCCTGAGGGGATGATTGATTTTCATACATTGACGGTGAAGGGGCAGGACCCAGTTATCAGGGCTCGGAAAAGGATTGGGTAGCGGTTTTTTCGTAATCGTAGCGCCGCATGAGGTTTTCCAGACGGGCGAGGAGGATGTTCACGGCCACCGGCTTGGCCAAATAATCATCTGCACCCCGGTTTAATGTCTTGCTGATCATGTCCGGGGAGTCGATTGCTGATATAATGAGGATGGGTAAAGGGCTGATCTTTTTGATTTCAGCGCAAACCTCCCACCCGTGCATTTCAGGCAAGAGGAGATCGAGGATAACCAGGTCTATTGAATTACGGTGTGCTGTTTCTAGCCCTTTAGAGGCTGAGTTGGTGGTGATTACCCGGTAACCTTTCATGAGGAGCAATTTTTCCAACAACTTTGTCGCCGAAGGATCGTCGTCGATGACAAGTATGGTGGGAGAGTGTTCTTGAGCTGTCTTGTTCATGGCTGTGATCATTTAACCATATGAAGAAGACACCTCACTTTACAATGAGCTAACAAGTCCAGGTGAAGAAGCTGCGACAGGCGCTTTTTGATATCCCTGGTTTACTTTTTAGATAGCAGGCTGGTTCTGGCAAAGAAGCGGTCATTTCGGAAAGATGCGGTTATAATATCAGTATTATAAGGCTTTCTGGGACGCGGCCTTTGATTGTTGACCAACAGGCTGGTGCACAGGTATTCAAAGCGAGAATTCATATTTTATGGTAGTCATGGGAGACCGGACCGTATCAGGTGAAGAGCTCATCACGCAGATCTTGGAGATCAGCCGTTTGGCGGCCAAGGCGGAGAAAGCCGACGCTGTCCTGCCTGAGCTGGTGAATCGAGCGAGAAAATTAATCATCTTCGATAATTTCGTCATTTACCTCAAAGACGGGGAAGATGTGCAGCCCTACTTCGCCCGGGCGGTGGGGCGGGGGCGGTCCAAAGAGGCAGATGTCGCCTGGGGGGAAGAGGTCGTGGGACGGATCATCCAGGCTGACCGCTCGATTTCCCAAAAGGATAAGATCGGCGACCCGGAGGAAGACCGCCTGAACTTGAGGTTTTACATGGGCACTCCGTTGAAACGGGGGAGAATGACCATCGGGGCCCTGATTTTGATCCGCTTTGGCGGTCCTCCATTCAGCGGGAAGGAAGTCCAGACGGTCGAGTTCCTGGCCGGGCATGTCGCCCACCTCCTGGAACGGGAAGGCCTGATAAACACCATCCAAAATATCGAAGACAGCCAGCGCATGTGGAAGATGCAGGAGGATTTTGTGGCCACCGTGTCTCACGACCTGCGCACGCCTTTGGGCTTCATCAAAGGCTATACCACGACCTTGCTGCGCGAGGACACGAATTGGGATGTGGACACCTACCGCGAGTTCCTGGGGATCATCGATGATGAGGCGGACCGGCTCCAGGCCCTGATCGATAATTTGCTGGACTCTTCACGCCTGCAGTCCGGCACCCTGCAAATGCAGTTCCAAAAAGTGAACATGGATGTCATTTTGCGGGATTTGATCCAGCGCACGCAGCTCAGCGATCTCGACATTCAGATCGTGCTGGATATCCAGGGTTCAGGTTTGAAAGTCCAAGCGGATCCCATGCGCCTGGGCCAGGTGTTCGACAATTTGCTCAACAACGCCGCCAAATATGCCACGGGTTCCAAAGTGCAGGTCAAACTCAGGCAAGAGGATCAAAAAGTTCATATCTCGGTCCAAGATCAAGGGCCAGGGATCGCAGAAGAGCATTTGGAGAAGATATTCCAACGGTTTTACCGTGTCCCGGAATTCAAACTCAAAGAACGGGGTAGTGGGCTGGGCCTTTACATATGTCGGGAGATCATCCAGGCCCACGGGGGAGAGATATACGCCGAGTCAGAGGTGGGAGAAGGCACCACATTTCACATTTTCCTGCCTTTGTCTGAGGAGTGAGATCGGAATCACTTTCTGGTCAACAGTTGTCGGGTCAGAAGTTGATGGATCAGCGGTTGAAGAATCAACGAAGGAGAATGAGATATGGAGAAAGGAACCGTCCTTGTCGTTGATGACGAGCCCCGGTACATTGAGTTAATATCCGCCAATCTCGTCGTGGATGGATATGAAGTCTTGAAAGCGCTCAATGGCAAGCGCGCTGTGGAAATCGTCTCTGAGGATAATGTGGATCTCATCCTGCTGGATGTGATGATGCCGGAGTTGGACGGCTTTGAAACCTGCCGGCGGATCCGGAGTTTCTCTCAAGTGCCCATTATCATGGTCACCGCCAAAGGGGATGAAAGCGATCGCGTCCAAGGCCTCAATGTGGGCGCGGACGACTACATTGTCAAACCGTTTTCCGCTTCCGAGCTCCTGGCCCGGGTGCGAGCGGTTTTGCGCCGGTCGAGGTTCTCGCGGGATGTGTCCAAACCCGTCGTCTTCGAACACGGGGACCTGAAGATCGACTTTGCCCAGGCTGAGGTGTTTATAGGGGAGGAGAAAGTGCTCCTCTCCGCCACTGAGTACCGGCTCCTGCTGCAGTTCGCTCACAACCAGGGGCAGATCCTGACCACGGAGGACCTCTTGACCTCCGTGTGGGGAGAGGGGTATAAGAACGATAAGGAAATTCTCTGGGTCACCATTTCCCGCCTGCGGAGCAAACTGGAGGACGACCAGGGCGATCCCAAACACATCGTCACCCGCACCGGGATGGGGTATACCATGCCGGACCTGGAGGAGACGGAAGAGTGATCTGAGGAGAAGATGTCCGATCGTTCCCGCAGGACAGGCAAAACCGATCCGGAAAAGGTGGCGGGTAAACCCATTGAGGTCATCATCCAGACTGATGTGCAGAGAATCCATGGGAAGCTTCCCATGGGGCTCAAAGATGACCTGGACGATGCCCCCCAGTTTTTAGCAGTGGCTGATGGAAGGGTGTTGAGCGACGGCCGAGAATCCTCCCTTTCCTTTGACGTCTTACTGGTGAATTGCGATCATATTGTCTGGATCCTCCCTCTCAAAGACCGGGAAGCCGGGGGCTGATGAGGGCTGAATCCTGATCTAAGCATGAAACAGGAGCCAGGTCTTTTCGGAAATGGGCCTGGAAGAGGGAAGACATAGGTTCGCCCTCAGATGGTGTGGGGGCGGATTTTGATACACGACAGATGTTCTTATTACGGTACCAGCTATGACGAGGAGAGTTCGATATGGATTATAAATTAGCAGCCGATATCCGAGCGAAAAAACTGGGCGTCCTCCTCCGTGATGCTCGTTTGCAGGCAGGAGAAACGATGAAGGATTGCGGGGATATCATCGGCGCCTCCGGGAGAACGATCAGCAAATACGAAGACGGTGAGAAATCCCCTTCCCTTCCCGAATTAGAAGTCTTAGCCTATTACCTGGACATCCCCCTGGACCAGTTTTGGGGCAAAACGACCCGGTCATCTCAAAACCCCCTGGAAGCCTTGGGGGATGTCGAGCAGCGTCTGGAGCTCCGGAACAGAAAAATCGGCCTCACCCTTCGGAAAGCACGCGAGAAGAAAGACATGAGCATGAGGGAAGTGGCGGACATGTTGGATATCACCACCTACCGCTTGAAATCATATGAGCGGGGAAAGTTCCCCACGCCGCTGCCCTTGCTGGAACAATTTACGGACATCTATGGGTTTGATTTGGACGAAGTCCGGGTCGAAAAAGGCCCGATCGCGGAATGGGCCGCCCAAAAAGAAGCCCTGGAAGATTTCATCACCCTGCCTGCGGACTTGCAGCAGTTCGTCACCAAGCCCGTCAACCGTCCCTATTTACGGATCGCCCGCCAGTTGAGTGAAATGTCGGTGGATAAGCTGCGCGCGGTTGCGGAAGGCTTGTTGGAGATCACACTGTAATTGCCAGCTATGGTACTGGATTCGATCCCCGACCGGAAAGCGGAAGAAGGGAAGCGGCATTACCGCGCTGGGGAGTTTGTCTCCGCGGCAGCTGCGTACGCGCACGCTGCCGCGGCATATGAACGGGAGGGGGACCTGCGGAAAGCGGGGGAGATGCGCAGCAATCAGTCTGTCGCCCTCCTCCGGGCAGGGGAGGCCGAGCGGGCTTGGGCGGTCGTGCAAGGGCTGGATACACTCTTCGTTGAGATGGGGGATACGGAGAAGCAGGCGATCACCTTAAGCAATCAAGCGTCTGTTTTGGAGGACCTCGGCCGCCGGGAGGAAGCGGCGGAACGATATCGACGGGCTGCAGCCCTGTTCCAGGAATTGGGGGAGGGGGAGAAGCGCCGGCAGGTCATGCAGGCCTTGTCCGCCCTGCAGCTCCGATCCCGGGATGCGATGGGTGCGATCGCTTCCATGGTGGACGGCTTGGAGAGTGTGAAGAACCCCACCCTCCTGCAGCGGGTGCTGAAAACGATCCTCAAAATACCGTTTCAATTCCTTAAGATGTAAAGCATTATTGATGGGATCTTCCAGCTTGTGGCATTTTTTCTACTGTCATTCCGAACGAAGTGAGGAACCCTTGAAAAGGTTGTAAAGTACAGATCATCCCTAAAGATAATAACCCAACACTTCAGTGGGTAGGCCATCGCTTAATGGAGACCGCCTTCCCAAAGATCCTTCACCAACTGGGTGCACAGCGTGCCGCCTGTGGCTCAGAATGACAGGATGGCAGGAGTGTCTTTGCAATGTCATCTATGTGTTGATGTCGCAAAGCGAACTTTCCATCAATCAAACTTTATAACTATGATCCGCAAGCAAGACCAGCTGACCATAAAAAACGTGGATGATGGCGATCGGCAGTCCGTCGCCCATCTGATCCATGCCCAGGCCAACGTGCACCGCCACCTGGGATGGCGCCCGCCGCTGGATTGGCTGGGAAAAGCACCCTGCCTGGGGGCGGTCAAGGGCGATGAGCTGGTGGGCGTGTTGGCCTGTCCTCCTGATGAGGATGGCGTTACCTGGCTGCGTTTGCTGGCCTTTAAACCAGGGCAGGACCCTGAGGAAATGTGGGACCTGCTGTGGCCGGCAGCCAAATCAGATCTGGTGGGGCGCCGGGAGGTGGAATGCGTGAGTGTCTTAGCTTTGCAGCCCTGGCTGGAAGAGATCCTGCTGGGGAGCGGCTTTCAGCATACCTACGATGTGGTGATCATGGATTGGGAGGCCAGGCATGCTGCATATCCCTCACCGGTCGCTGGGGTCCGGATCCGGAAGATGGGGGAGAAGGATCTGGAGGAGGTTTACGGGGTCGATCAAGCGGCCTTTGACCCTTTGTGGCGCAACAGCCTCCGGAGCTTGCGGGTTGCCTACCAGGTCGCCAACCTGGCTGGGGTCGCTGTGATCGAGGACGACATTGTCGGCTATCACCTCAGCACTGCAAACACCTTGGGGGGACATCTGGCCCGATTGGCGGTTCACCCTGATTGCCAGGGCAGGGGGGTGGGCACAGCCCTGGTAGCGAATGTGCTCCGGACTTTTGAAAGTATGGGCCTGGTCCGCGTTTCCGTCAACACCCAGAAAGACAATCTGGCTTCGATTAAGCTGTATGAAAAGTTCGGCTTCTACCGCAAAGACGAATCCTATCCCGTCTTTCAATACTTCTTTCCCGGATAATTGTCCCTCTCCCCCTCCCTAAGTTTCCCATTCATGTTGTGTCGTCCTCTGTCTCCCGTCGCGTAGCTTCTCCCCCTCCACCCCTCCCCAAATCCCCCCGCCATCATCTCGCCTCCCATCCTCCGTCTTCGGTCGTTCCAGAACGCGCCAACTTTCATATATTAGAGTTTAATGTAACTACTCAGGCTGATAAATGAACGCAGGCATATAAGGGTTGCCAACAAG
>CAYZTL010000002.1:0-273639 GCA_964481465.1 uncultured Anaerolineales bacterium | reverse complement strand
CCATCCTGATCATGATCGGCACCTTTTACTCCCGGAGCATCTGGGTCATGCTGGGCGTCCTGATCCTCCTTAACATTTTTGGAAGCGGCATCAAAAGCTACCGGGCCATCTTCCTGCAGGTCAAGCAGTCCGGGTACATCGAGGCATCCCAGGCTTACGGGGCTACGGACATTCGCATCATCTTCCGCTACCTGATCCCGCGCATCATCCCCACCTTGATCCCCAGTTTGGTGACGTTGATCCCCACTTTTGTATTCACCGAGGCAGCCCTCAACGTTCTGGGGTTGGGTGACCCCACCCTCCCCACCTGGGGGAAAGTGATCAACGCTGCCTATACCAACGGGGCGCTGCTCAATGGACAGTACTACTGGATCGTTGAACCCTCCATCCTGCTGATGATCACCGGGCTGGCATTTTCCCTGTTCGGTTTTGCCCTGGACAGAATCTTCAATCCCCGATTGAGAGGTATGTAATCACCATCCAAAAAAACGCAGAAATGCTCTAAAAATTGAGTTTTCACGAATGCCCTACCTGGGAAGTAATGCTAACCGATAATGATATAGCACACCTCTCGGGGATGTCGCCCCAGTTTTGCTCCTCCTAAGAGTACATGGATCCTAAACAGTCCTAACTTCTGGCGGCGACATCCCCATTATTCAGTCCTTTTTATTACAGTTAAGGAACGACAGTGCAGCGCGGTGCTTTTAGGACCGGTCCCGTATATGCAAGAACCGCCTGAAGGCGCATTATTCGCGTTCCCCAATACCCCCATATTGGGATCCCTATTGACGAACTCCATTTTACTGCCTGTAGATAGGAGAATCGCTGATCATATGTACCAACAAGCGTTCTGGCGGACCCAGCCCCTGAGGTTTAAACAGATATAATGAAAGCCTTGTACCTGCGCCCGGCGCAATTTACAGCCACCGCAAGAGAGTAATCCGTCATGCAGGAGTCTGTGCAGGCGATCAGCCTTTATTATGTTAACATCCAGGTCTCCGAAATCATCCTGGCCGGGTCCTCTGAGCAAATGGTCGATGTCCAGGAGAGCCTACAAACGCTAGTGAAAGAATTACCCCCCGGCAGATTAAAGTATATGCAGAACACCGTGCATAAACTCCACCATACCCATCCAGATGTGGTCATGGAAGCCATCTACCAGGTGACCCAAGATTCCTGTTGATAAACTGTTCCCTTTATCATCCCAACCCAATTCGACCCTCCTGAGATTCAAGGTGCGCAGGGTTTTAACGATGCAGGGGGCCCTGTTTACATTTAACTCATGGGTGAATTCAGGGATATAATTGGTTACAATGGAAGAACAAATAAAAGCCAGGCCAGCAGCGAGTGAATCATCAAGGTTTTTTGAACATTGGAACTCCATCTGACAACGACGATGAAAAGTTGATGATTGATCCAGGGTTGGAAGGCAAAACCGTTCTGATAACCGGCGCAAATAACCCCCTGGGCATCGGCGCAGAAACAGCCCGGGCTTTCGTCGCCCAGGGCTCCAGTGTGTTATTAAACTATCTGCGTGAACCACTGGAGTTGTATGGGGTAAGGGAAGAAGCGGCAAGGGAGGTGACCACCCCTTCGGAGGCTTTTGGCAGGGTTCAAACGTCTCAAAATGCTGACCAGGTCATACAGGAGATCCGCGAGAGTGGAGAAAAGGTCGAGGCCATGGAATTGGATTCTGACCTTTCATAAAGGAGACGGAAATGAAGGAAACAATCTACAAACGGCTGGCCCGAAGATTGGATATGCTCCCCAACGGCTACCCCGAAACACAAAGCGGGGTGGAATTGAGGCTGCTGGAAAAGCTATTCCAGCCACAAGAAGCCGTACTGGCTACGGAGATGCGCCTGAAACGCGAACCGGCCGAGGCCATTGCAGCCAGGGCAGATCTAGATCCGGAAGAAGCGTATCAAACCCTCAAGAACATGGTCCGTAAGGGGCTGATCCGCTATAAACGGGAGGAGGGGAAACTCCACTTCGGATTGATGCCCTTTGTGGTTGGCTTCTATGAAGAACAGCTTCCACGGATGGACGAAGAGCTGGCTTCCCTTTTTGAACAGTATTTTCAAGAGACAAAAGGGTTAAACCAGGCGTCCCTTTCCGTTCACCGCGTGATCCCTGTGGAAGAATCGATAGATTTCGAATTGGAGATCTTTCCCCATGAACAGGCCTCTGAACTGATCGAAAACGCCAAATCCTGGGGGGTGAGGGACTGCATCTGCCGGGTCCAGCAGCGTTTAATTGGGGAGGAATGTAACCATCCGGTTGAAAATTGCCTGGTCTTTGCCCCTGTAGAAGGGGCTTTCGACAACAGCGACATCGACCGGGCGATCAGCAAAGAGGAAGCCTTGCAGATCCTTCGCGAAGCAGAGCAGGCGGGATTGGTTCATACCACAGGGAATTACGTTCGCCCCCACAATTATATCTGCAACTGCTGCACCTGCAGCTGCGGGATCCTGCGCAGCGTGGCCGAATTTGGCATCCCTACAGCGATTGCCAAGTCTGATTTCCTGGCTGTGGTGGACACGGAGGAATGTCTGGGCTGTGAGGACTGCCTTCCCGTCTGTCAATTTGGCGCCCTTTCCATCTCCGAGGATATATGTGTGATTGATAAAGCCAAATGTGTAGGCTGTGGCGTATGCACTACAGTATGCCCAACGGAAGCGCTGCGTCTAACCCGCCGCCCCGCAGGCGAAGTGGAGCCTACTCCCGCTACGATCGAAGAATGGACTCAGCTGCGGGCGAAAAGGCGCGGCATATCCCTTGAGGATATCCTCTGAAATTGGCATGGGGCGTGTGATAAGGGTTATGGGGGGTCAAACCCTTTTTTATAAATGACTATACGCAATTTCAGCAGAGGTGTAAAGGAGAAAGGAGGTAGGTATGTCCCACTTCACCGCATTGGTCCTGGTACCTGGAGAACTTGGGAAAAAGAAGTTCCTCAGCTCCAAAAAGCCAAAAGAAGAGATATTCGATGTTTTCATGGATCTAATCTACCCTTACGCTTCCTATTTCCCTGACACGAACTACCAAGTGCCCTGCTATTGTTTGCCCCATGAAGTCATATATTCAGGGGTTGAGACCGCAAACCAGGAAGTCGGAGAATTCTGGGAGCTGTATCAGGGATTTTTAGAGATCCCTGAAGAAAACCGACCCGAGTGGGCAGAATATGAGCCCTTTATAGAGTGGCAACGGGCCTGTCAAAAGGTCATTAAGCAGGAACCTCGCTACGAGGAGAAAGATCCAAGTTGCCAGTACTGCGATGGAAACGGTTTTATGACCGCGAAAGAGAATTTTTCCAGGTACGAATACGACTATTTCAACATCGCTGATCTTGACCCGGTGCTTGATCCAAAACTCAATCCAGAATTCTTCATCCCTGTAAGTGATTTAGACAGCGCAGAAATCGAATATGAAGCCATCGTCATCCCAGACGGCCGATGGCACAGCATCGAATGGGGAGTTGCATCCGATGATCCTGTCGCCGATTGGGAAAAGAGATCCCAGGTGATCCTAAAGGAATACGATGGCCATATTGCTGTCAAAGCCCACATGCATATTTGAGGATCGGCTGTTTCCCGCAGCCTTTGTTTAATTAATGAAGGTACTTAAAGAACGGGACAGGGATATTGAGGAGATAGATGTCAAAAGGACTTTGGCAATATATGAAATGCTCGCTGCAGACGATGAGGATCTGGTCGTGAAAGCCCTGTCTTGGGCGCTTAGAGAACTTGTGGTTCACGATCCCGGTCCTGTCCCTTTTCCCTTTGGTGTTAGCGACGGTCAAGCGGAACATCATGACCGCGGGAGCCTTCCATTTCTACTCATTCAACCCCCCTTTGGTGATGGTGGTCATCATGCCTGAGGGGTATACATATGAACTCATCAACCGAGAAGGTGAATTCGGGATCAACATCCCCACCACGGACCAGATCTCACTACGCATTTGCGGATCGATATAGGGGAGAGATGGGAAGGATAAGTACGATAAAGCGGGGGTTATCCCGTTTCAGGGGAAGAAAATCAACAGTGATTTAATTCAAGAATGTCCCCTAAATAAGGAATGCATCGTCACCCATCAGGTTGATTTTCAAGGCATGCATCAATGGTTCATCGGGGAGATTCAGGCAGTGCATATGAGTGATTCCTATATCCGGGACGAGGTGTTGACGTTCTGGGGCGGGGAATACCGCACAGCAGGATCCTTTATCGAAAAAAGCCGTCAGGGATGGTGGGAGTGCCAGAATGAATTGGCGCTTGCACAAGCAGTCCAAGGAAGATGAGTGATCACCAGGTTACCTTGTGCGAGAGAGCGAAGCTGAAGGCATCAAGACTGGGGATTATTTGATAGTCATCACCACAGCCTGGATTGGGCGTCTAAGCAGGTGTCATACGATGGATCATTTGGAGTTCTTCCAAAGGAGGAAAAATGAGCAGTGCAGGAATTAGCCTACTTGTTTTTGGAATCTACTTGGTTCTCGCTGGATTAGGATTTACAATCATGCCCAATACACCCCTCGGATTATTTGGTATGCCAGCCACCCAGGAACCCTGGATAAGGATCATGGGTGTTTTGATGGTGGCGATCGGATACTATTACATCCAAACCGGCCGAAAAGACATCCGCCCCTTCTTTCCCTGGACCATTCAAGCCCGCATCGCTGTCTTCCTGATCTTCATCCTCTTCTACCTGCTGCAATGGGCTCCAGCGACGATATTAATCTTTGGAACCGTCGACCTTTTAGGTGCGATTTGGACTTGGGCAGCCAATAGATCGCAGTGATTTACCCCTAATAAGCCTTACCAAAATCCGTATGACACCTGCTTATCAATCCTCGCTGAGGACAACATTTCTTTCTCTACCACACCAATCGAAAACCCCACCCCGGAGTTTTCAAGCCCTGGATTTTTACATCCAACACGGCTACCAGATTTTTGGCCAATTGGAGGATTATCCTCCCGGACACCAGCGCTACTACCTCAGAAAACAGCTATAGAGAGTGACAGATCTGGAAGGAAAGTGTTGAGATTATTATCCCAAATTGCTTTCCTAAAATACCTGATCTGCAGGTTCCTGATCCCCATAGAGATCGAAAATGAGCGAGAAAACATATCTCCTCGATTTCAAGGATCGGCAGGCTTGGCGGTCATGGTTGAAAGCGCATCACACTACTGAATCCGAGGCGTGGCTGGTCATTCAAAAGCAACGCTCTGCCTTGTCGGGTTTGTCTCTGAATGAGGTGGTTGAAGAAGCGCTGTGTTTTGGTCGGATCGACAAGATACTCAACACACGTTTCCATTTTTACTCCATCAAACCTCCCCGTGTATTGGTCGGATTCATACCTAAGAGTTATCCGTGTTAACCCATTAACCAAGAGGACGAGTTTGGCAGAAACATCCCTACCATCGACCAGAAAGAGTTAGTTCGCCGTTGGGTTTCGTTTCCGGGAAAGATGAAAAAATTATCATTCGCATTTACCTTGTTCATGGTCATGTACTCAGCAATTCTCATCACAGTGGTTACCTATACGGGCTTAGGTAACCTTTTAAGCCAGTGGTGGGAATCAGGTTCTATTTATATCCTCGGGATCATATTTTCAGCAAGCCTTTTGTACTTGTTTTGGTCTTTGAGCATTAACCGCAAATATGCCCATCATGGGAAGCTCCTGACAATAGACGATGAAAGAGTCGACCCAGAGGCGGATCGTAACCTCTCAATAGCAATTTGCCCGCAGTGTGAAGAGGAAGGACATTATTACTCCACAGAATCCGGAGAAGGTTCTTTCGCCCTTGTTTGCTGGAAATGTCATTATACCTTTTCAGACGTCTGGTGTGAAAACTGTGGAATGGGGGGCGATTTTGTGGATATGCATTTACGGGAACCACCCACGTGGACATGTCCGGAATGCGATGAAGAATATCCGCTACCCATGGATTTTTATGAAAATCCTATCCATCTGAAATCTTGGGAAAATTTGGGAAATCACCAGCAAGTAAGTTTCCAGGAACGTCAGAGGAGTTTCAAACTAAACCAAGCAAAAGCGAGCATTTGGCTTTTGGCTTCCATTCTATTGAGTTACACCCTCATTCAACCTTTATTAACCGCATCAAATGACACCCTTTCTAAACTTAACGTAGAGTGGGTAAATGGTGAAAGTCCATCCATGTTATTATCTTGTGTTCTATTGATGATATTATTTGTCGGGACATGGTATTCCTTCGTACTCTTTCCTTTGGCAATGATGAAGATATTTGACAGATTACGCAGCCAAATGACGAGGAGAGAGAAGGTCTGAATATAATAATCCACCTGAAAAAACCACTCCTAGCAATCTCATCATGAGGAGCTTAGTTATCAAGAAAAAGTAAACCAGCCGGCTATAAATTAGGTAAGGACATAACTGGTGGACTGTTCAGTCAATCTCAACTTCTTCTGGTTGAAGAGAGAAAACATAGTTTCAGAAATGGTGATGAACAATCCAAAATGTGAGGGCGCCGTTCCACAGAGAACCAAGGCAAGGTCGTTCAACGCCTAGATAAAAGCTCCGCATGTATCCTGATGGCTATGCGCAATTAATCGGGCGGAATTGAGATGGATGACCTCCCCAGCTTAGAGTATGATAAGGGATAAAGGAAGAATGATGACGACGAAAATCAATCACAGCAAGGATCGACCAGCACAATGGCTGCGCTGGACCGCCAGGATCTGGGGCACCCTGGTCCTGATCATCGCCCTCTTCGTGTTCATGGGTTATGCCTCAAGTTTCTTTCATAGCGGCACGGCGGACCCGTACGCGGCGGAGGATTATCCCTTCATTGAAAACTTGCCTCCCCTCTTCATCTTCCTGAGCGCTCTCGGATTAGGCCTCGCCTGGCGCTGGGAAGGGTTGGGAGGAGCGATCGCCGTTTTTTTCCAACTGGCGACCCTCCCGGTGCTTCTCATCCACTGGCCGATCGCTGAGGACTTCCCCCGCTACCTTTTCGCACCCTACGGCATATCCGTGGTGGTCGCCATCCCCGGCATATTATTCCTGATCTACTGGGCTCAAGCCAGAAAAAAAGAGTCCTCGAAGCGACCTGGTCCTGTTTACTGCCCTCCTGATGAGCTTTTTTGACATTCCACATTTGATTGATGGTTTTTTGTTCGCTATACCAGATGAATTTGACCTCAGCATCCAGGGTGCCCGGATCCTCAGCGGGATATTCACGGTCTTCCTTGTGCTCAGCATTGCCCTCGCAGCGCAAGACAGGTTAGCTGGGTACTACCTTTGTCTCTTCTGGGGGTCCTTTCTCGCTCTTGCATCCATTCTGAAGCATATTCCCCACATGATTCGATCCGGATCCTATTGGAGTGGATGGTTTTCGGGGTTTTTAATTTACGGTTTAATCGTCTCAGACTTAGGCCTAAGATCAGCAATTAAGCATTTCAAGGTTCTTCTAGAAACTTCCATCTAATGAATTTCAGACCAGGATAGTAGAATATCCCCTACACGGAGATAAGATGGGGAACAGGACCTTTTCCCATTATGACATGGGGAATCCCCCCATAGATGGAGTGACACCACCCAGGACGTATGATGATCCCAACCCCCAATTCAGAACTCAATCGTGTGCTCAGGAAACTTACTTTGAGGGTTCAACACATCCTCAAGGGCAATTTCATTGGCGCTTACTTGCAGGGATCGTTTGCGGTCGGTGGTTTTGACCAACACAGTGATGTCGATTTCATCGTTGTCACTGAACAGGATCTCGCACCGAAAGAAGTGGATGCCTTACAGGCTATGCATGATCGGATCTACCAACTGGATTCTGAATGGGCACAGCACCTGGAAAGATCTTATTTCCCAAAGGAGATCTTGCGGGATTTCACAAAGACAGGGATAGAGCTTTGGTATCTGTACCATGGTGCACGATTTGCACCGAGGCTGTCCCGGATCAAAACAAGAGGGTGCAGCATGGGCAAAACAAAACCTTGATCCTACTTGGGCTTCCTTGATCGATACTGCCTGGGCGTGCCGCCCTGATCCTGCCAAACAGGTGAAGCAACCGCCCGATCCAAAGGCATTTCAAAAGACTTTGAAATTCGTCGCCTATATCATGCAAGAAAGTGAACGCTTCATGGAAACCAGTAAATTATCTTACTCACGATTCGTCCAAAAATCCGGTGCAAGTGCCTGCCTCCGATTACAATAAGGCTGAACCTGATATGGATTCCGCTGGCTCGGTGCTTAACAACACATAAATTACCTTCATCCCATTACCATTTTGAGGAGCAAACCATGACGCCAAATTGCGATTATTTACTGCAGAAAGCTGGGGTTGAATTCCCAGCCATTGGGTTCTATGATACCCCGAATCCAACCGCTTTCGAGCCCCTGGTCGAACCGGCTGAGGGAAAATGGGCCTGCCTGTACATGTTCTTCAATAGCTGGAAAAGGGGGGACAGTCTCAATTTAACCTCCGATAATTACGGCTGCGGGGGATTAGGGACCTACATTTTCGGCAAACAAACGCGCAACCGAACGGATTATATCGATTTTCTGTACGGCGAAGAAGGGCTGAAAGCCTCCGGAGAACTGATGGGAGAATGGATCGACCACACAACCCCATACCAACCCGAACACGATCACATTGTCATCGGCCCTCTTCAAGATCAAAGGTATGACCAGCTTAAGACAGTCACCTTCTTCATCAACCCCGACCAGCTCAGTTTGTTCGTCACAGGGACCTACTATTTCCAAGGTCCCAACTACCCTCCCCGGGTGACAGCGCCCTTCGCTTCCGGATGCGGGCTTATCGCCCCCTTATTCCGAGACCTGAACCAACCGGAAGCGATCATCGGCTCCACGGATATCGCCATGCGTAGATATCTCCCGCCGGATATCCTGGCCTTTACGGTCACCGTGCCCATGTATGAAGAATTATCTGCCCTGGATGAAAAGAGCTTCCTCGACAAGCCGTTCTGGAGGGAGGTCCAGGAAACAAGGGAGAGGGAAAAGCGGGATTAAGCCCTGCACCGCCAAACCCTTCTCATTAGACGGAAGGGATAACAAACAGGATTCCTTAATGGCAAAACGCCTTTCTTCCTGAAAATTCACTGTAGTGCGATAAAGGCCTTGCCAAACCCAATGACCTCAGCATCAAAGACAAAGATCAGTCCGTGGGCGGATTTTGGGACCTGGAAACCGATCTGGTCCCTGACTTTTTCTCCGGGCTGCAGTTCATCGTCAGGGAGGCCGGCACCCGCAAGGCTTTGTGCCCCGAGATGCAGGGTATATTTGCGCCCACTGGCGTCTTTTCCATCCGACAGGCGGAGAAAAAAACAGCAAGGATGAGAAGGAATATCAGACACGGGGGAGAGTATCGAAAAATCATAACAAAGGTTCCTCTGGAATGAGTATGAAACAATAGACTGAAGGGTAACAAAAAATCAGATGAAAGAATGCAGGGAAACGCTCCACAGCCAGGTCAATCACAGTCGCAGTAGGGTTTCCCCCCCACCAGCGGTATCACCCAAGTCCCACCAGCTCTCACACAGTCTGTTTTATCCAGGGTTGCTTTGCAGACAGGGGGCGTGATGATAGGGGTGATCTCAACGGGCAAGACGGGATCCTGCTGGACAGGCAGGCAATCTACATCCCCTGATTCCACATATATCGTTCCATAAAACACACACACATAGCAATACGCAGGCGGGGCATCCGAGTTTTCAATCACATACCAGGGAAAACCGGAGGCACTTCGAGCATGTACCGCCGCGCTCTCTCCATCCATCAGATAGCCGACCACCGGAAAGTCCGTGCTTGGTCCCGTCCGGCAGTTGAAATCAGATAAGGCATGGACTATGACCTGCACATCGCAGACATCGGTTGGAGTGGGTGTGCCAAAGGTTCTTCTGATCAGTAAAGAGGGAGATGAGTAAACCAAGCAGCCCAATGGAGCCCAAGATCAAGGAGATAGGAGGCGAACTTTGCACAAACCCGAAAACGATATCAAGGGGACCCTTCATAACAAACCCTCCCCTGAGGCAGTGAATGTGTCAGCGGTGATATCGCTGATCGCCTGACATTCGCACCTATATATAGAATGGAATACGGATAAGGGGTTCTTCTATCTTATGTAAGATGGGAAAATCTGCCGCTGGTCCGTATTTTAACCTACAGAGGAGACGATGACCACATTTCATGACAATGAACCATGGATGAGGGTCAAGGGAATTCATGGTTAACCCGTTGCAATTACATCAAACCATAAAAAAAGCAGCGAAAGCCACGAACCTCCTACACACACATGGATTCCCGCCGCATGATGTGCCCAGAGGTTTTTTCGATTACAATGGGGTCAGCAAGACACCGTTCCAATGGTTAAGGATCACCGCTGCTCAAATAGACTTGACTCACAGCAAAGATAAACCATCAAAGAATGCATATACAGAACTCCCCACACATTCAGGGAAAGAAAGGATAATAAAACATGAAAAAATCAGATCTTTACGCGTATATCGCCATCCCCGTAGTCATCCTCATTGGCCTGGGGGTCGCACTCGCCGGTGGTCAGGGAGGAACTAAAGTTTTCGGAATCCCGCTCTTCGCCTTCGGGGTCGGCTTGGCGTACCTGATCCAGTGGCTGGCCTTCATCCCGGCTTACCTGCTGAAGACGGAATTATTCTTCGACCTTACCGGGAGCCTCACCTACATCTCCGTGGCCCTGATTTCCGTGCTGCTCGCCCCCGTGGTAGATGACCGCTCGGTCCTGCTGTTGGCGATGGTCTTGATCTGGGCCACACGCCTGGGCACCTACCTTTTCCTGCGCATCCTCAAAACAGGAAAAGACGAGCGCTTCGACGAACTCATCCCCTCTTTCCCCCGTTTCCTTAACACCTGGACCCTGCAGGGGCTGTGGGTGACTTTCACCATCGCCGCCGCTTTGGCTGCGATCACCACGACGACACGCAAGGAATTAGGATGGTTTGCCCTGGTTGGGTTCGTCATCTGGGCTTTAGGGTTTGGTATCGAGGTCCTGGCGGACGCTCAGAAGAACAGCTTCCGGGCCGATCCAGCCAACAAGGGGAAATACATCCACAGCGGACTGTGGGCCAAATCCCGCCACCCCAATTATTTCGGCGAGATCGTGCTCTGGATCGGGGTAGCGATCATCGCCGCTCCCGTTTTGCAAGGCTGGCAGTGGGTGACCATGATCTCCCCGGTCTTCGTCACCCTGCTCCTGACCCAGGTCAGCGGCGTGCCCATGTTGGAGAAACGGGCCGATGAGAAATGGGGCAGCCAGGAGGACTACGAGGAATATAAAGAAAACACCCCTGTGTTGATCCCCCGGCTTTGACATCCCTTTACACAATGGCATAGTAAAAATTCTAAGAGAGGAATAGCGCCATGGATGAGAATAAAAAACATCGTTTGACAGCGGATGAATATCTGGACGCCCTGCTTTCCTTACCCGGCATGGGTCGCCCACAAGTTTCCCGGGATGGGAAGTGGGTTGCCTGGTTGTGGGCCCGCATGGGTCCGGCTTACGATGTCTTCGCGGCTCCTACGGACGGTTCACAAGGCCCTTTCCGCCTTTCCGAAACATCTGAGAACACCTTCCTGGTCAGCTGGCGCCCTGATAACACCGGTGTCATCGTCGCCCAGGACGAGGGCGGGAACGAGCGCTACCAGCTCTTCCAGATCAACCTTGAAGACCCCTTGACTATGCATCCCCTGACGGAGCCCGATCCTGATTTCTTCCTCCGCGGCGGGGACCTCCACCCCAATGGGCGCTGGTTGGTCTACGGCGCAAATTATAACTTTGAATCCGGAGAGGAAATCGAACCGACCTGGATCTACCGCCACGACCTCAATACAGGGGAGCACAAGATCCTGGCTCAACCCGAGAAAGGCGGGTACATCGTTCCCCAGCTGAGTTCGGACGGGGATTGGGTCCTCTACAATCGGAAAGACCTCCATCCGGCAGGACGCCAGATCTGGGTCGTGGACATCGAAGGGGAAGGAGATCGGGAAATCTTGAATTTCGGAAAGGATGTCAAGGTCTTTGCATCCTGGATTCCAAACAAAACCCAGGTCCTCTTCCTGGTGGAAACCCCCACCCACCGCAAACTGGGGATATTCCATCTCCAAGAAGATCGCGTGGAGTGGCTGGTGGATGATCCGGAGCGGAATATCGAGCAAGCCTTCGTCCCCTACGGCAGCGATCAGGTTGTGGTCCTCGAAGTCCGTGATGCGCGGACGCAGGCCAGCCTTTTGGATCCCGCCATCGGCGAAGAAAAAGAAGTGGCATTGGAAGAGGGCAACCTCATCCCCCTTGCGCCTTATGCTGATGATACCTGGGTGGGCCAATTCTACAGCTCCAGCCAGCCCAGCGATATCTGCCGCTTCTCTATCCGAAAACCGAATTATGATCGGGATACCAGCATCTCCCGGGTCTGGGAGCAAACGATCCTCACCGAGGAGGATTTCACCCAGGCTGAGGATTTTCGCTGGGAAGGGGCCGATGGGCTGCCCATTCAGGGATGGCTTTACCATCCGGAATCCCAACCCAAAGGGACGATCGTCTACGTCCACGGCGGGCCCACCGCCCACAGCCAGGACGCGATCAACAACCAAATTCAGCTCTTCGCCCAAAATGGATACATGGTCCTCGACCCCAATTACCGGGGCAGCACCGGGTTCGGGGTGGCGTTCATGGAGGAAATCAAGAAGGACGGTTGGGGTGGCATGGAGCAGGAGGACATCCGGCGGGGTATTGAAGCTCTGATAGAGGAAGGGATCGCAGAAGAGGGGAAAGTGGGCATCACCGGCACATCCTACGGGGGATACTCCTCCTGGTACGCGATCACCCGCTTTCCACCCGAAGTCCTCGCCGCAGCAGCGCCCATCTGCGGGATGACCGACCTGGTGGTGGATTACGAGAGCACCCGCCCCGACCTCCGTCCCTACAGCGAAGAGATGATGGGAGGGAGCCCTGAGGAGGTCCCGGAAAAATACTATGACCGCTCCCCAATCAACTTTGTCGGTGACATCCAAGGGGATTTGCTCATCGTCCAGGGCGACCGCGACCCCAACGTCACCCCCGAAAACGTGAATGTGGTCCGGGACGTGTTGGACAAAGCGGGAATTCCTTATCAAAACCTACGCTTTGCGGACGAAGGACATGGGATATCCAAACCCAAAAACCAGAAGGTGCTTTATAAAGAACTCCTTAATTTCTTTGACCGTTCATTTACCAAACAAGCAGAATAAACATAATGGAGCCTAAGATCAGCAAAAAAGAGTCATTTCCCGTGATCGGCATGAAAATCCGGACGACCTCACAGGATGGAAAAAATTTTCAAGACATCCCCCGATTTTGAACTCTACGATGAACGCAGTACAGTCGGAGGAGAAGACGCCAAAGTAGATATCAATATTCCCATCGGCTCACCCTGAGCGCTCAAGGGGTCAATCGAATGGGGGTTTGGAAGAAGAGAAGTAAGAAATGAATACGGCTGGATCACCCAAACGCTGGATCGTGGTCATCATCCTTTTCGGATTTTTGCTCTTTCACCAGGCAGATAAAACGATCATCTCGCCTTTGCTCACGCCCATTATGGCTGAATTTAACATCAATGAAGCCCAAATAGGCGCTGTTTCCAGCTTGGGGATCATCGTCTCCTCCTTGCTTTACCCGGTTTGGGGTTACCTCTACGACCGTTTCTCACGCCCGAAGCTGCTCTCCCTGGCTTCTTTAATTTGGGGCTCCACCACCGCCCTGAGCGCCATCGCACCGAATTTTCGCCTATTCATGATCACCAGGGCCAGCACGGGCATCGACGACTCCAGTTATCCCGGACTTTACAGCCTGCTTTCTGACTATTTCCAGCCCAGCCTGCGCGGGAAAATTTACGGCTTAATGCAAATCTCCGGCCCATTCGGGTATATGACGGGGATCGTCCTAGCCTCCACATTGGGGATGGTCATCGGCTGGCGGAACATCTTCATCATCACAGGGGTTGTTGGGGTCATCATGTCTTTTGTGATCTTCTTTGGGGTTGAAGAGCGATCTCGTGGTGTCTCCGAACCGGAAATGATCCCCTTAGATGACATCCGAGAATACCGCATCACCTGGCAGGAGATTAAAGAGCTGCGGAAAAACAGGAGCCTCATCTACCTGGTTGGTCACGGGTTTGTGGGCGTATTCACCTGGAATGTATTGACATTCTGGCTCTTTCATTATCTGGAAGTGGAACGGGGGTTTTCCGCATTGGGCGCGATGGGGACCATGCTGCTGGCGAATGCAGCCCTGATTTTGGGGTATCTTATTGGCGGGAACTTGGGGGATAAGCTCTTTCTCCTCAACCCCCGGGGTCGGATGATCCTGGCCGGTTTAGGCACGTTTCTGGGCGGGATGACCCTGGTAATTTCTTTCTTGATTTCCTTTGCAGACCCCCTCTTGTTCCTGACCCTACTTGCCCTGACAGGGTTTTTTCTGGCCTTCGTGTCGCCCAATCTCATGGCCACCGTACACGACATCACTCTGCCGGAAGTCCGCAGTTCAGCTCAAGCGCTCCGCCAGCTTTTCATGGACAGCGGCGCCGCAGCTGCGCCTTTCCTGGCCGGCTTGATCGCAGTCCACACCTCACTTCACACAGCGATCTTAAGCATCAGCATCACCGCCTGGATCCTGGGCACCTGCTTGGTGACCCTGATCGCTTTGTTCGTCCCTCAGGATATTGAAAAGCTCCGGAAAACGATGGGGGAAAGAGCGGAGAGAATTGTGAAGGCGGAAAATAATCGTCAAGATCTCCAAACCCTGAATGATTAAACCGGTGAGAAGTAAAGAATGACCAGTCAATATTACTTGGATCTTGAAGCGTTCTCATTGGAGAAATTTAAGCGAATCCTGGAAAAAGAGGAAGTCACGCCGGCAGGCCAGATCTTGAAGGAGGATCACGGAATCCGTCCCCGCCTTGAAAGACGATGTGCGGTATGTTGCCATGGCAAATGACCTTCCCAAGGTCATCGAATACGAGTAATTTGAGGAGTATATAGCTATGAAACTTTACGGCGGAATTGAAGCAGGAGGGACGAAAATCATCTGTGCAGCGGGGACAGGCCCTGATGATGTCTTGGCTGAATCACGCTTCGCCACTACCATGCCTGAGGAAACCATCCCGAAATTGATCAGCTTTTTCAAACCCTATGCACCCCGGTTAGCTGCCCTCGGTATTGGCTCTTTCGGGCCCCTCGACCTGGATCCCAAATCACCCACATATGGACATATCACTTCCACATCCAAATCCGATTGGATAGGGGTAGATTTTTTAGGACCCTTCCAAAAGAGCTTCGATGTCCCCATCGGTTTCGACACCGATGTCAACACTGCGGCCCTGGGTGAACACCACTGGGGCGCAGCCCAGGGTTTGGATACTTACCTCTACCTTACCATCGGGACAGGGATCGGGGGAGGCGCCATGGTAGAAGGAAACCTCCTTCATGGCATGATGCACCCGGAAATGGGCCATATCCCTCTCCCGCACGATACCACGCAGGACCCTTTCAAGGGGATCTGTCCATATCACGGGAACTGCTTTGAGGGTTTAGCATCCGGCCCTGCTCTGGAAGCCCGTTGGGGCGCCCCCCCAGAAACCTTCTCGGAGGAGCATTCCATTTGGGATCTAGAAGCCACATACATAGCCTACGCCTTGGTTAATTACATCTCGATTTTAGCTCCACAGCGAATCATCCTGGGCGGGGGTGTCATGCAGCAAAGGCAGCTTTTTCCCTTGATTCGCACCAAAGTTATTAAGATCCTTAACGGTTATTTTCAAGTGCCGGAAATCACTGAAAATATCGGTTGGTTTATCGTACCCCCGGCTTTGGATGACCGGGCGGGTATTCTGGGAGCGATCGCCCTAGCTCGCAGGACCATCTCGGATTAGGCGCTGGATGCAAAGCCTTGCACCCCCACACCTGCAGCTGGGATAACAACCTCAATGAAAAGGAAATCCACATTTGGCAGCCAGCGGAGTGATTACCATTCGCTTTGAAGTAACAATGAAAACCCAGGAAGCTAAGAAGTCAGGAGAAGACATCGCCAAGTTTGTCTGGACAGGTGAGGTCAACCAGGCCTACGATCTGTTAGCACCGGTGCTCGCCCAGCGGACGCCCTTTCCCAAGCTGGGTTTGATAGACGAAGCCGTAAGACAGGGGTCGGCTAAGGCAAATCGAAGGGGAAGAAGTACAGAAAGTTTCTGGAAAATTTCGCTGTCCATGGAAAATAAGCGTTTGTAAATCAGCGTCTAACAGGGACGCTACCGTTGATCACTTACATGTCTATCGCTTTCCGACAAGCTCAGGTGGACGCCAGAAAAACATCCACACTGCGGCTATCAGAGCTAAAACCCCACCGAAGACGAATGGTCCAGCTGGACCAAAGCCCTCGAAAGGGCCGATCCCCTGCCAAAGGATCCCGGCCAGGAAGGACGCTGGGAAATTGAGGATACCCAGCACAGCTGCGTAAGTACCGTAGGCAATCCCCCGCATATCCTGGGGGACCAGGTCGGCCACCAGCGCTTTCCCCGTCCCGAACGCCAGCCCGTAGTAAACGCCATAAATTGCATACAAAGCCCAGATCTGCCATCCGCTGCTGGCAAACCCGAACCCAAAGTAAATCAGCGAGTAAGCCAGCCAACCGCCGATTAACACTTTCCGGCGCCCGATCCGGTCGGACAGCGACCCGCCCGGGGTGGACACCAGGGCGTACACCAGGTTAAAGGTGGCCAGCATCCCCATAATACCGAGAATATTCAACCCCCGCTCCTGGGCCCGCAGCACCAGAAATGCATCCGAAGAGTTCCCCAGGTCGAAAATACCCACGATGACCAAAAAGGTCAGGAAGGGTTTACCGAGCCCTTTGAAACGGAGGGTGGGACGCTCCTCCACTTCCTCAACCGGGACATCGCGGGCCCCCACCGCCAAAGAGAGCACAGCCAGAAAGCCGGGCAGGATGGATAAGAGCACGATGGTCTGGAATGTGTTCCGGCTCAAACCAACGGCAGCAGATTGGGTCTGCCAGACCACCAGGAAAGCGATCACCAGCCCGATCATCGCCCCGGCTGTGTCCGCCGCCCGGTGAAATCCAAAGGCTAACCCCCGGTTCTTCTCATCTATGCTGTCTGCCACCAAAGCATCCCGGGGAGAGGTGCGCAGACCCTTCCCTACCCGGTCCACCCAACGGACAGCCAGCACCACACCCCAGCTCTGAGCGAGGTAAAAGAAAGGCTTTGCCACCGCGGACAGCCCATAACCGATCACCGCCAGCCATTTCCGCTGCTTGAACTTATCAGAGATCCAACCGGAGAAAACCTTCAGCAGACTGGCTGAAGCTTCAGCGATACCCTCAATGAGACCGATGATATTCGTCCGCACCCCGAGCACATTACTGAGATATAGCGGCAGGATATTGATAATCATCTCGCTGGAGATATCCATGAAAAAGCTGGTCAAACTGGTTGCCCAGACATTGCGTGGAAGCTGACCTAACTTTAATTTTCCTTTCCGATTTTCGCGCATCTTCTCCCTTTCACTCTCTGTACCCATGTACCTCTCCTTCAATCAACCGTTAATAAATATGTACGGATAGGAATTGCTTACCCTACTCCCCTTCCCGGATCTCATTCAACAATTCGATCGCCTTGGCCCTCCCCTTTTCCAAGGCTTCCCTGCCTTCTGAAGTGAGGGAGTAATACTTCCTGATTTTCCCCTCCACAACCTTCTTCTCACTCACCAGGTAGCCTTCTTTTTCCAGGCTGTGCAGGGTTGGATATAGGGTGCCGGCGCTGAGCTGATATCCGTGCCCCGCGAGCTCCTCCATCATCCACGCCCCGTAGATCTGCTCCTGCCCGGCATGATAGAGGATATGCAGTTTGATAAAACCTAAAAACAGATCTCGGATGAGGGACATATCGTACCTCGATATCGTTAACCGTTATTGGTAGTCAATATTTTATTTGTGAAGGAAGAACTCGTCAAGGGCCAAGCGCAACGTGGATAGAGTACTCCCCTTTCCCACCCGGTTGAGACATCGGTCCAATCGCAGATGCTCAAAGAGGGGGCCAGCCAAGATCCAAGCAGGCCTTGACAGTTTCAGTCGAAATACCTGCTCAGCCAGGACCGGTAGGGTTCCCCAATCTCCACATCCTTGACCTGGCGGGGATCCAGGGTCCGGCCCTCCCAGGTCAAACTCACAAGCTCCCCCAGACCACGCACCCGATCCGCCGCCGGGATGTCCCTTACAGAGATCATCTCCTCCGCTCGTATGCAGGCAGTCACTTTGCCCGCGAAAGGATACAAAGCTATGCTGGCAGAGAGTTCAAGGGGAAAGGCTTCCACTCGATCTGCCCTCATTCTCCCGCATAAATCCCGCTGGGGACTGATGTCGAAGATCCACATCTCGCTCTCCCGGAAGGGGCCCCCAAAGGTGCGGATGCTGTCGGTCATCATCTGAACCCGCCCCCGTTCCTGCGGACTGGCAATCGTGGTCACAAACAGGATTGATCACGAAACGTCGTTTTTCATGGCTGCATCTCTCTTCTGATCTCCAATCGTGGGAAAGAAAGAACCCCATGCCGGATCAACCGCCGGCATGGGGTTAAGGGTCACAGGATCAGGGCACCTTAATCCATTTTACATTTCTTGCAGTAATAATGATAACGATCCGTATCCGGAGGTAAGTCAGGACACTTTTCCAGACACTCGCTAAAGCAGTTGGTAACGGTCAGGATGTCATTGACTTTGTAATCCAAGCATACTTGCCATCCTGTCCCTTCACCGGTCCCCTGGCAAATGCCGGGCTCCGTCCCGACCGGCTCAAAACCGACCCAGGAGCGGCAAGTGCTGTCCACCAATGCCAGCGCTTTAATGGGGTAGAGAGAATGTTCAGGATAAGGGCTGCCCGCTTCCTCAAACGTCCACCGGTCATTGTAATCCGCCAGGGTGAGATCCTGCGGCCCCCCATCCGCCCACACGCTCCACAAATACCCTTCCATTCCCACCAATGATTCTTTGATGGCGATTTGAAGCTGGTTGGCAGCCTCGGGATCGCGGCAGACCCAGGCCAGATCCGGATCTTCCCCCTGCCCCTCATCGAAAATGACTTCCTCATATCCGGTCAGGCCCTCTGTCGGCGCATCTGAGAAAAGGGGATGAGGGCCGCCTACATCCCCGTCCAGGTCTCGGTATACCTTCACACCATCTGTGGTCCACTCCCCTCTTAAGGGTAAAGAAGCGGCGATGAAGTACTCCCCCCGGCCATCCTCATCCAGATCCAGCTCAACGCCGTAGGTAACATCGCCATCCTCCGGCAAATCCCCTTCCATACGGAGGATGAAATACACCCAAGGGGAGGAAGTTTTAAGGTTGGTAAGGATGATATCCAGGTAGTCGACATACTCCATGGCTTCCGCGGTAAAGGGGCGCTCAAAGCGGTTGATCGGATATTGATCCCCGTAGGTGAACCCCTCCGCGGCGTAGTGGATGGAGGATACATCAGTAAGGTGACTTCTGATTTTAAGGTCCGCCGGATCTTTCGGCACCATGACATGCTCAATGGTGGCGGTGGGAGAAGAAGTGGGGAGGGCGGTCGGTTCCGGCGTTTCGCTGGGAGGGACAGGAGTCATGGTCAGCTGGGATTCAACCACCGCTTCCTGGGTGGACTTTTGAGCATCTTCCACAGCCTTCTGAGTCAGGGTAGCAGCCACGCGAACTTTGACCTTCATTTCCTCCTCGACCGGATCCGGAGTGGAGGTTCCACAAGAGGCAATTAAAACTACAGACAATACCGTAAAAGCAAGGAGTAACAGACGGGACCGTTTCATTGCATCCTCCTTAAATATGGGGTTTCATCTCAGTGTAAACGAGAGAGATCACCCTGTCAATGACTCATAAAACAGGAAACCTCTCACAAACCCGAAACCTCCTACAATCCTGCCTCTGCGGATTTTGAAACCTCTCCGCTACCAAGAAGCCAACCCCCAAAGCATGGTACACTTCAACAGATAAACTAGGATTACCGCGTTTCAATTATGTCACCATACGCCTTATCCGACCGATTACTCACCTGGTACCGGGATCAAGCTAGAGATTTACCATGGCGGGATCTGGAAGATCCCTACCCGATTTGGGTTTCCGAAATCATGCTCCAGCAGACGAGGGTGGAGGCAGTCATCCCTTATTATAAACGCTGGATGGAGCGCTTACCCACCCTGCAATCATTGGCTGGGGCTACAGAGGAAGAAGTCCTGAACCTTTGGGAGGGATTGGGGTATTACCAGCGTGCTCGATACCTTCGCCAGGCAGCTCAATTGGTAATGGAAAAGTACCAGGGAACCCTCCCCCAGGAACCGGAAACCCTCCAGGAACTACCCGGGATCGGCCCGTACACTGCGGCGGCGATCGCTTCCATCGCCTTTGATGTTGACATCCCGGCTATCGACGGGAATGTCCGCCGGGTGCTTTCTCGCCTGTTTAACGTAGAAACACCTCTATACACTTCTCAAGGAAAGCGAGAGATAGAAACCTTTGCTCAACGCCATTTGCCCCCTGGAAAAGCCGCCAGCTACAACCAAGCGTTGATGGATCTGGGAGCAAATATCTGCACACCCCGATCTCCAGACTGCTCCCTCTGTCCCCTTAGGGAAGACTGCCAAGCGCATGCCCTGGGCACCCAAGAACAGCTCCCTGTCCTCAAAAAGAAAAAACCCATCCCTCATCACACGGTGACTGCAGCGGTCATTGAGGACGACGGTGCTGTGCTCTTGGCGAAACGCCCTCCAAAGGCCCTTTTGGGGGGAATGTGGGAATTCCCAGGGGGTAAACAAAGGGTTTCCGAGACGTTGGAGGAAAGCTTGGAGAGGGAAATCATGGAAGAATTGGGTGTCCCGATCATTGCACAGCAAAAGTTCGGCACCTATCAGCATGCCTATACGCACTACAAGATCACCCTCCATGCTTTCCGCTGTACCCTCCTCTCCCCCGCCATTCAATTGAATTTTCATACCGATTGGAAATGGGTGTCCCTCCACTCCCTAGATGAATTCCCAATGGGAAAAGTGGACCGTTTAATCGCTTGCCAACTACGATCAGCTTAGCCCACACCATCCGGGCTACCTTTGTTCTCACCTCACTCCTTAACCTTTTCATTCCCATTCCCTAATATGTGACAAAAATCACCTTTACTGTGCTTGTGAAGTTGGTAACATATTCAATGTAATGAATATATCAACCACGAAACAGGAAAGTGTCACCGGGGAGCTCAGCGAGCTGTTCAAGATCCTGGGCCACCCCGCCCGGCTGGAGATCCTGCTGGAAATCGGCGAGGGAGAAGCCTGTGTCTGCCACCTGGAATCTGTCCTCGGGCAGCGGCAGGCCTACATCTCCCAGCACCTGATGGTGCTGCGCGACGCGGATTTGCTAAGAACCCGCCAGGAAGGTAGGTATGTGTACTACAGGCTGTCCGATCCGGAGCTGGTCAATGTCATTGAGCAGGCCGGAAAGCTGCTGGGCCTTCCCGCGCTGGCGAAAAGAGGTTCCTCGACCTGTGACTGTTTCTGCCCAGAATGTCATACAAAATAGGAGGTAGCCCCATGTTATCCGTGAAGATTTTAGGGCCTGGATGCCCGAATTGCAAACGTGTGGAACAGCTGACCATGAAAGCCCTGCAGCAGTTGGAACTGGAGGCTGAGGTACAGAAAGTGACCGACCATGCGGAGATCATTGAGATGGGCGTGATGGCCACGCCCGGTTTGGCGATCAACGGTGAAGTATGCTGCACCGGTCGCATTCCCTCGCTGGATGAGGTCAAAGGCTATATCCAGGAAGCATCCAATAACAGTTAATCCTGACCAGCCCCGGATAGGCAATTTATTCCGGGGACGGTTTTTGACAAAATACATTCAAAATATAGAATATATGTTAGAGGATAAACCATGATAGACAATGTGATCAACTTCCTTCCCCAGCTGTTTTACGGGGGGTTGGGCAATCTGGCTGCCTACCTGGCGGCCCATGTCCTGCTCTGCCTGCTGCCGGCCTTCTATATCGCTGGCGCCATGTCGGCTCTGATCCCCAAAGAGTCCGTCACCCGTTACCTGGGGAGGAACACCCCTAAGTTCATCTCCTACCCAGCAGCTGCCGCGGCCGGGTTCCTGCTGGCGGTGTGTTCCTGCACCGTGATCCCCCTCTTCGCCGGGATTCATAAAAAAGGGGCTGGGATCGGCCCAGCCATTACGTTCTTATTCGTTGCCCCGGCGGTGAACATTCTGGCCCTGTCTTACACAGGCACGGTGCTGGGCATGGATCTGGCCATCGCCCGCCTGCTGCTGGCGATCGCCTTTGGAATTGGGGTGGGGCTGATCATGGCCCTCACCTTCCGCAAGTCGGATGCCGAACGCGCCGAAGCCACGGACGACATGTTTGTCGGCAGCGGCACGATGAGCCGGGCCGCCCTGGTTTTCCTGCTGGCCCTGGTCTTCCTGCTGGTGGCAGGCACCTTCCAGCTGGACTTTTTAACGCAGAGCTATGCCCAGCTCAACCTGCCCCTGGAGGGCGCGCAGCCCCTGCAGGACTTCCTGCACCGGCTGGTGCCCTTTGACCCCAGCCGCGGCGAGGAGGGGGTCACCGTGCAGGGCGCCCTGCTGATTGGTATGCTCGGGCTCATCGGCCTCAGCGCTTGGAAGGGGTTGGAAAATATCCTGGACGGCTTCAACGTCTGGACCTGGATCTCCACCGGGCTGGTGGGGATCACGCTGATGATCGCCTCCTTGGGTATGACGCCCCATGTTGGCGGGTTGACCATATCCTTCACCGGTAAATTCTTCGGGGTCAGCCTGGCGGTGATCCTCCTGGGCTGGATGCTGCGCACCCAACTGTCCCGCCGGGAAGCGCAGGGCTTCCTGTGGGAATCCTGGCGCTTTGTGAAACAGATCTTCCCCCTCCTGGTGGTGGGCGTCTTTGCCGTGGGCATGATCCGGGAAATCATCCAGCCGGAATGGATCCAGACCCTGGCCGGCAGCAACACTGTCTTCGGCAACTTCATCGGCGTGGTCTTCGGCGTGTTTATGTACTTCCCCACCCTGGTGGAGGTGCCCATCGCCCAGATGTTTTTGGACCTGGGCATGCACCGCGGGCCGCTCCTGGCTTACCTGATTTCCGACCCTGAGCTCAGCCTGCAGAGCATCCTGCTCACAGCTGCTATCATCGGCCGCCTGAAGGCCTGGGTATATGTCTTCTGGGTCTCGATCTTCAGCACCCTGGCCGGATTGATCTACGGCGCCTGGATCAACGGCACGTCCCTGGGAATTGTCGCCCTTTACCTGCTGGCCAGCCTGGCCGTGCTCGGACTTGGCCTGTGGCTGGCGGAGCGCTGGCAGCCCGCGGAAGAACCGGCTGCGGAGACGCAGTAGATCTCAACGCATTAGGGGAACATAATGGACAAAAAATACCGCGTTCTCTTTCTATGCACCGGGAATTCCGCCCGCTCGCAAATGGCGGAGGCAGTGATCAATGCCCACCTGGGAGAAAGCTGGGAAGCGTTCAGCGCCGGCACTCGCCCGGCAGACCAGGTCCATCCAAAAGCCCTGCAGGCCCTGCAAGAAATTGGCATCGACCGTGCCGGATCCCCCCAGCACGTGGACCAATTCAAGGATCAGGAGTTTGACCTGGTGATCACCGTCTGTGACCAGGCCGCTGAGGAATGCCCGCTGTGGCTGGGGTCCGGTAAACGCCTGCACCACGGCTTCCCAGACCCGGCGAGAACCGATCAGCTGGGCGATTTCCGCACTGTGCGGGACCGGATCGAGAATGAAATCATCCCCCTACTGGAGGACCATGAGCGCTGACCCATCTGAGTCTGCAATTCTCAATGCCATAAAAGCCCACCAACAACACTGACCAATGTCACCCAAGGAGAGGAGGACATGAAAGCCGAATACAAAGAAGGACTGTCCCTTCTGGACCGCTACCTGACCTTATGGATCTTCCTGGCCATGGCGGTTGGGGTCGGCCTGGGCTATTTCTTCCCGGGCCCGGTTAAAAGTTTCAATACTTCAGTTTCAGTGGGGACGACCAATATCCCCATCGCCATCGGTTTGATCTTGATGATGTACCCGCCCCTGGCGAAAGTCCATTATGACGAGCTGGGAGAAGTATTCCGGAACTGGAAGATCCTCGGTTTCTCCCTGCTGCAGAACTGGATCATCGGCCCCATTCTGATGTTCGCCCTGGCGATGATCTTCCTGCGTGGCTATCCGGAATACGCCACCGGGCTGATCATGATTGGCCTGGCCCGCTGCATCGCCATGGTCATCGTCTGGAACGAGCTGGCGGAGGGTGACAACGAATACGCCGCCGGGCTGGTGGCCTTCAACAGCATCTTCCAGGTCTTGTTTTACAGCGTGTACGCCTACGTGTTCATCACCGTGCTCCCGACCTGGTTCGGGATGGAAGGCAGGCTGGTGGTGATCACCATCGGGGAGATCGCCCGCTCTGTATTCATCTACCTGGGCATCCCTTTTTTGGCCGGGTTCCTGACCCGCTATGTGCTCATCCGCGTCAAGAGCAAGTCCTGGTATCACGAAAAGTTCATCCCCAAAATCGATCCCCTGACCCTGGTCGCCCTGCTGTTCACCATCGTGGTCATGTTCAGCCTTAAAGGCGATTTGATCGTTAGCATCCCCCTAGATGTGGTGCGGATTGCCATCCCCCTGGTGATCTATTTTGTGCTCATGTTCCTGGTCAGCTTCTGGATGGGGCACCGCATCGGGGCTGATTACTCGCAGTCCACCACCCTGGCTTTCACAGCCGCCAGCAACAACTTCGAGCTGGCCATCGCTGTGGCTGTAGCGGTCTTTGGCATCGATTCCGGAATGGCCTTTGCCGCGGTGATCGGACCGCTGATTGAGGTCCCGGTGATGATCGGCCTGGTCAACGTGGCTTTCTGGTTTCAGGACCGCTGGTACGGAGGGGATGTCAGCAGCTGACCCGAGATAGCCGCTGCGGCCGACCAGGCCTGCCCACCGGACGAGCGGCTGCATAAGAATCCGCCCCAGGCAGTGGATGAGGATTCCTGAATCCGGGGACTGCCCATGTGAGAGCAAAGCCAACTTACATTCCATGATCGCCAAGCATTTCAGTTCTGGAGGTGAGGGACAATGGCAAAAGACGCGAACAATCAATCCTGGCATGATATCCCCCGCGAGGACATTCACTGGCATCCCCGGGTTGTCGCTGAGCGCTGCGTTGGCTGCGGCCTGTGCGTCACTTCCTGCGGCCGCGGCGTCTACGCCTTCGATTACGAGGCCAACCAGCCCGTGGTGGAAAAGCCTGACATGTGCATGGTGGGCTGCACCACCTGCGCCACCCTTTGCACGCGGGACGCCATTGAATTCCCATCCACCGGCTATATCCGGCAGCTGATCCGGGATCAAAAGCTGATCACCCAGGCCAAAAACCAGCTGCGGGACCACCCGGAAAAGTTCACAGCCCAACAAGAAAATGGATAAACGAGAAAACCCTGCCTCGCACAAACCTGAGATTGTCATCGTCGCCGCCGCAAACTGCCGGCGCACCCTGACAATCCTTGCCTTTTTGGAGGAACACAACATCCCTCATCGACAAGTCAGCCTGGATTCCAAAGAAGGTCAACAGCTGCTGGACCGCCATCAATTTCGAAGCTCTCCCGGGATTCTGGTCGATGGGACCAGCGTCAATCCCTTTGAAATCTTGATCCGGGAGCAGTGCCGGGTGGACGAACGGAAAGCGCTGGACATCTTCCAGGCCGGGAAATCAGCCCATGAATAACATGAGAAATAACCCCGCCGCCAAAGCACGCATAATCATGCAGGCCATCGAGCTTTCAGCTCCTCCCGTCGGCGTGCGGTTTCTGGGCCCCACGGATGAGATTCCCTTTGAGGCTTCCCCCCTGCAAAAGCACCGTTACTGCCAGGCGCTGATGAAAGCTCGCAACGGGGAAACCGTACTTTTAAATGCCGAGGGCATCTCCTGTCCAGCGGCTGCGGCCGCTTTTGGGTTCAAAAAGCTGCCGGAAAACCCCCAAAACGGTAAAGGGTTGGTTGGGTTCGGCATCGTCAGCCAGCAGGATACCGGGCGTCACATGTTCGACAATATGCCCTATTTACCGCCGGGTAAATACACCACCCTGCACCTCTTTCCCCTCGACCAAGCCAAACATATCCCCGACGTAGTCATCCTGGAGGATGAGCCTGAAAAACTGATGTGGATCAGCCTGGCTTATTTGAACATCCGGGGGGGAGAGCGAGTGTCCAGTTCTACTGCGGTTCTTCAGGCGACCTGCATAGATGCCACCATCATCCCCTTTTTGGAACAGCGTCTCAACCAGTGTTTTGGATGTTATGGCTGCCGGGACGCCACGGATATCGGGCCCACAGAAGCCGTGCTTGGATTTCCGGGAAACCTACTCCCTGACCTGGCGGATAGTGTGGAATTTTTAAAACAGGAAGCCATCCCCGTTTCCCGCTCCAAAAGAGCCTATGCAGCGCTGTTAGCATCCCATGACTCCTAAGATCTCCCCATGACGGGCACCCCCATTTCCAGGTCCGGAGACCTGCGTGGCGATGCACCGCAAAAAGGAAACGCCTATGGCTGACAAAACATATTCCGTGACCGCCATCCGGCAAGATTCATCCCGGGCGCTGATTTCTGCCCGCGGTCACGAGCTGCAGCTCAATATCAAGAAGGGCTCCGGTGAATCAGGGTTTAACGCAGCCGAGACATTGCTGGCCGCTCTCAGCGCCTGTCTGCTCACCAATCTCAATTCCATCAGTGAGAAGATGCATTTGGAAATTCGCTCAGCCCGTGTTGAATTAAAAGCAAACCGCCGTGACGATCCAGCCCACCTGACCGGGATCCGCTACCGACTGGTGCTGGACAGCCCTGAACCGCCCGACAAACTGGAAAAACTGGTCAGATTGAGCATTAAATGGGGCACGGTCACCAACACGCTGGCCCAGGGCTACCAGCTCGATGGAGAGCTGGTGGTGGAGGACAAAACGTGAGAGATACTTTGCTTGTGATCCTGGCTCACCCGGATGATGAGAGTTTCCCGATAGGCGGTACGTTGGCCAAATACGCCGCAGCAGACACAAGGATTGTGTTGATCTGCGCTACGCAGGGCGAGAGGGGCATCGAGAAGAAAAACCCCCAGCAAGCGGCTGCGGTTCGCAAAGAGGAATTGAAATGCGCTGCTGACGCCCTGGGAGTGGATGATGTACGCTTTCTCTGCTATCCCGATGGTTCCCTTCCGGAGGTTGAAAAAGAAGAGATGCTCTCACGCCTGACAACGCACCTTCAGGAAATCCAGCCCGACGCCGTGATAACCTTTGGCCCCGATGGGATCTCCGGCCATCCGGACCATATCACCATTTCCCGGCGAGTCACACAAGCCATCGACCGCGCCGATCTGGGAGGCATACGGCTCTTCTACATAGCTCCCTCTGAAGCCACCCGGCAGGGCTGTGGCGTCGATCCCTCCCAGGAGAAGGGAGTCTGGCCAATTGCCGGGATTGACATCGCTGAGCACCGCCCCGCCAAAGTACGCGCTATCCAGTGCCATGCCAGCCAGAACCCTCCCTTCCAGGGCCAACCAGAACAGGCAGCAAAAGATCTTGCCTGCCACGAATTTTTCAGTTTGGCCCGGCCGCGAGGAAGCTACAACGATCTTTCTGACCTCTTTGGAGTACTGGTGGAGTCCTCATGACCAAAAATCTTTGCATGGAACGCTCACCCCGCACTGGGAGCCGTTGCAAACTTCAGATCCTTTTGCGGGACGTCGATCTTCAACCCGCAAGGAACGGACCAGATACTGCTTTCCATGAGGTTTGCTATGAATAAAAATTCCGGGAGGACAAACAGCTGCTGCAGCCCACGACTGCCCGATGTGATGTACATTTATGTGGGACCTGAAAAGCGTCGGTCGGGAATGCGAAATCTGGATGAGGTCTTTAATGAACTATATCAGTTGGAACGCGAACCATCGCAGGTCAAAAACAAGGAATTGATTGAAATCACCAGAAAATATAATTACATATCCCGCAAGCCGGCGATAGAAGATGACTATGCGGAAGCACTTAGGGAAGCCTACACCAAATACTGGAACAACCGAAAGCAAACCCCAGAGCAATCCGGAGACGAGAACTGAGGACAAAGAGAGAAAACATAAACTACCCTCACCCGCCCCGTGTTCAGATGGATTGTCAATTCGCCCCAACGAAAGCGGCTTGGTCAAAATTGAGGGTTACTTGAGTAAATGAGATCGACGAGGAGCTCACTGCATGAAACGAACTTTGCTGTTTACTTTGATAACCATCCTGCTGCTGGGCGCGACGGCCTCACCTGCACTCTCGCAGGGGATCGAGGCCCAACCTGAAGTCACCACAGGCAGGGGAGAAGGATCAGAGAATGCTGTTGTCCACGCTGTGCTGTTCTGGATGGACGGCTGCCCGCACTGCCATGACGTGCTCGACCATGTGCTTCCCCCGCTGGAAGAGAAGTACGGGGCGCAGCTGGAAATAACCCTGGTTGAGATTAAATCCCAGGAAGATTTTGATGGACTGCTTGATGTGGCGGATTCTTATGGGATCCCCAAAGAACGGGTTGGCGTGCCCTTTCTGATCATCGGAGATCAAGTATTGATTGGTTCCGGCCAGATTCCGGCAGAACTCCCGGATTTGATCGAAAGTTATCTTGCCCAGGGCGGTGTCGCTCTGCCGGCGCTCCCTGCTTTTTCAGATCGCCTTCCTGACTCCAGCAGGATTGAAGAGGACTGCCCGACGCCTCTATCCTGTGGTATCCAAACCGTGACACCCACCCTTTCCCTGGATCGCACTTCAACCCCCACCCCCACCGCGTCAGCAGTCATGAATGGCAGCCGGCCGGCAGCGACGCTAAAGAGTGGATTTACGCTGGCGATCGTGATCATGGTGTTGATGGCTGCATCTTTGGTCTACAGCCTGATAGCGGTTGCTTTGGGGAAATCCTTCTCACTGCCGACGTGGACCGACTGGCTGATCCCCGTCCTGATCCTGATCGGTTTGGGGATAGCAGGGTATCTCTCCTATGTGGAAACCCAACCCGTGGAGGCAGTATGTGGCCCGATCGGGGACTGCAATACGGTCCAGAGCAGCCCCTACGCCATGTTATTTGGTGTCCTCCCGGTTGGGGTGCTGGGGTTCCTGGGATACCTCGGCCTGCTGACAGCCTGGGCGGTCCGCCGCTGGCTGCCAAAGTGGGAACACTTGGCTGGGATAGCTTTCTGGTTCATGGCTGTTTTCGCAGTAGCCTTCTCCACCTATCTTACCTATTTGGAACCTTTCGTGATCCACGCGGTCTGCAGCTGGTGTTTGACAAGCTCCGTCATTGTCACCCTGCTGCTGTTATTAAGCACACCACACGCAGCCCAGGTGGCGTTTGCTTCAGAACAGGAACGATGATGATACATAAGTCCTCACGTCTGCCCTGGCTAATGCTTTCAAATGATCAGCTAAATTCCGGATCAGCCTGCCTGCATAATTTTGATTTTTTGCGAAAATCCGAGAGAAAAAACGACGCTTGTGTCGGGGGAATGGAAAGGTCCTCCGCGAAGACCACTTTCGTCAACAGCAATGCTCGCTCCCGGGCGCTCCACTGGCCCGCCGGTGCCCGCGGGGACTTGCCCCTACACATGATTGATATCGAACAGCACTCTGACCTGGCAAACCGCTACCAGTTGATCCGCGCACTCACATACCCCATGGGCGCAGCAAAAATTTCATCTGGAGGTAGGTGGGTTGATCCAAACTACCAGCGATGAATTGTCGCTGAACTTGGGACTGACAAAAAATCATATTGCCGACACGGGTTAAAGCCCATAAAATGAGGAGGAGGTGTAGGAATGCTCATCGAAAGCTACGAACTGGAAGTTTTCACCCCGCCATGCGAGCCAGGCGCTGAACGTTTCTCGGCCATCGCCCACCTTGACGTGGATCTCTCCGAGGTGCTCCCCTATCTCAACGCCACCCTGTCAGGGGCCGTTTATCACCCCGGGGCTCAATCCCTGACCTGGAAGAAAGGGGGGCACAATATCGCCTTCCACCCCTTCAAAATCGCCCTATCGAACGCCGATGACCGCGTCAGCGCTGAGAAAGAGATCCAAAGGTTGAAGGATCTGGTCAACCGCACCTGGAAGCGTCGCTCTGAGATTACCCCCAGCACCAAGAAGCGCCAGCGACCTACTCCAATGGCAGTCTACAAACTGCTGCCGGGCACCAACTGCAAAGCATGCGGCGAAGCCACCTGCTGGATTTTCGCAATAAAATTGGCTTCATCCCAAAAGGAACTGGGGGACTGCCCACCCCTGCATGAACCACAGTTCGCTGAAAATTTGGGTGCCTTACGAGAGATTGTCATCAATGCTCCATCTATGAATTGAGAAAGGAGGAAAGGTGGACAAAGAAAAGACGCCACAGGTTGAAGATAAGGAGAATAAAAAGCTATCCTGCAGCTGCAGCGGAGATCCTTTTGCCTCCCTGCCCCCAGACTTGCAGCCCAAGAACAAAAGCTGGAAAGCAAATTTCCGCCAGGTGACCTGCCCTTCGTGCGGGACAGAGTATTGGACAAACCGGGATACGGATCTCTGCAGCGACTGCCGGTGATGAAGGAAAAAGGAACATGAAAAAGACCCTGCAAACCTCAGTGAGCGATCGCGAATTAACGGAATTGCTGCGCATCCTGATCGATGAAGATGCTGAGGCAGCTTTGTCTTTCTTGAAAAGGCATTTCAAAGGAGAGGTCAAAAGACTGCTGGAAGGCGGTTGAAAAGTTCAAATCAGGGCACCCGGTGCGGGCCGCCAGCAACTCAAAGGGGACCTTTTCGGGTGAACAGCATGAGCACCCGGCCTTTCCTGGAGAGCATCTCGCTGACCGAGACGACACCTTGCCTGGCTGAACCAGGTAAGATCATCGTCACCGGCCAGCCATCCCGATCGCTGGACCCCGTCTTGCCTTTTCTGGCAGCGCTGCCCAGCGTAATCAGCTTCAACCCAGACACGCTTTCCCTCGCCATGCGCAGGTCGCCGGGATTAATCTCCATGGATCCCCACCGGGTTTCCATCACCCAGGTTGAGGACTTGGACCATGGTTTGCAGCTCCTAGTTGCCCTGACCGATCTGGTTAATTTCACCTGGGTCAACCGCGGGGAACTCTGCCCTGTCACATCGCGCAAGCGCCCTCCCCGCCCCCTGGACATCTACCCCATCCTGCCCGGTACAAACTGCAAAGCGTGCGGGGAAGCCACCTGCATGGCCTTCGCCTATGCGCTGCTGAACGGTGAGCGCGCTCCCGGCGATTGCGAGCCCCTTTACAAAGAACCCGCTTATCAAGACCGCCGGCAGGCCTTGGAAAACATCCTATGAAACACAACTCTGGAATGGATGACCGTGGACAATTAAAAGTACCCGCAGAAGCACAGCGGAGGCTGACCAACTCCTCTAATGGTAGCGTAGAGGTGGAGATCCTGGAGGATCGCCTGGTCATCTCCCCCTCCATCCACCGCCTGCGCCGGGTGTACCTGGAGGTCACCAACCGCTGCAACCTGAACTGCCGGACCTGCATGCGAAACGTCTGGCAAGTGACGGGAGGGTGCATGGAACTCTCCCTATTTAGAAAACTGCTCCATGAAACCGCCAATCTCCCGGAGGGTATTGAGTTCTTTTTCGGCGGCTACGGCGAACCGCTGCTCCATCCCCGCATTCTAACCATGATCCGGGAAGCCACACAGAGAGGAATTCCTACCTCCCTGATCTCCAACGGGGTGCTGCTGTCCCCTGATCTTTCTGAAAAACTGATTGATGCCGGGCTGGACATGCTGTGGGTCTCCATTGACGGAGCCAGGCCTGAGAGCTACGCGGATGTGCGCTTGGGCGCGCATCTGCCGCAAGTGATCGAAAATTTGGAGCACCTGCAGGCCATCCGCAGGAGCGCGTTCGGCGACGCCCGTTGGGCGGGGAATCCCCGCCTGGGCATCTCCTTTGTGGCCATGAAGCGCAACATCCATGAGCTCCCCGTCGTGCTCAAACTGAGCCAGCGCTTGGGCGCAGCGCGGTTTTTTGTCACGAACCTCCTCCCCCACCGACCAGAACAGCGGGAGGAAATCCTCTACCGACCGTTGTTGGATCAAGTCCCTCCCCATCCGGCAATGGATCCACGGACCCGGCTCAGCCTGCCGCGCCTGCATTCCCCCACCCTGCCCCCGGAGGTTTCAACCTATTACCAGAGCAGCGAAGTACGAACCGATATCAACGGGGCAGACCTGGACAGGCGATTCCCCCACTGCCCCTTCCTGGAACGCGGTGCTGCGGCTGTGCGTTGGGACGGTGCGCTCAGCCCCTGTCTGCCCTTGTTGCACACACATCCGTTTTACCTTGACGACCGAAAGCACCTTTCCCATGCCTACCACATCGGAAACCTTTCCAGACAAGCTCTCACTGAACTGTGGCAAGATCAGGCCTACAGGGAGTTCCGTAGCGCGTTGAAACACTTTTCCTTTTCCCCCTGCACTTCGTGCAACAGCTGTGAAATGGCCGATCACAATTTGGAGGACTGTTTGGGTAACGACCACCCTGCCTGCGGGACATGCCTGTGGGCGCATGGATTGATCCGCTGCCCGTAACAAGGTCCATCGTAGTTAAAGGCAGACATTACCCACAAAAATCAATTAGCCAACAGATCGAAGGGGTTCATCTCCAACATGTATAGGCAGATCAACCCCTGTGCTGATTCGGTCTTATTCCCTCAGTCTGTTGGTTTAACCCCGTGAATACGGACGCTGAACAGGCGGGGCAGACCCTCGCCATCCAGGGCTAAGTCATCCGCGGGGACCTTATCCGTTACCTGCCCCTTTTCAAACCCCACCTTTTTCATCAGGTGCAGATATTTTTCCAACTCAATCGCGCCCGTGATGCATTCCGCCCAGGGTGCCGGCTCCTGCCGGAAATCAAGCGGGAAGGGGCCGCCGGCCACGATGTCACTGATCGAGACCCGCCCCCCCGGTTTGAGGACGCGGTAGACCTCCCGGAAGACGGGCGCTTTATCAGGGGCAAGGTTAATCACACAGTTGGAGAGGATGACATCAACACTGGCATCGCCCACCGGCAGCGACTCGATCTCCCCCAGGCGAAAGTCCACGTTTTCCAGGCCGACCTTTTCCTTGTTCCTATTTGCCTGGGCGACCATCTCTTCCGTTATGTCTACGCCGATCACGCGGCCTTCTTCCCCCACCCGCTCAGCGGCCAAGAAGCAGTCCAACCCACCCCCGTCAGCCCCCCCTACAGCCCCATTAACGCTCGCGAAACAAGATTTGAAGGGCGATAAACCTAAGCCTTCCGATTAGAAACCGATTAACGCCCCGTAACGCTTCTCCCTGCTGTGTGTTTTTATAAGCGATAAAGTTCAAGAAAGGCAGCAAGGTTAGAGGAGCGTCGATGCAGCGTACCGACAGCTTGGATGAGATAAGAAAAAAAGCTCAGCTTGGTGGTGGAAAAACCCGGATAGACAAACAACACAAAAAAGGCAAGCGCACGGCCAGGGAACGCATTGCGTCTCTCGTCGACCCCGGCTCTTTCACTGAATTTGGATTGTTTGCCACATCTGGAAGAAGCTCTTCTCCAAATGGACGCAATTCAAAGACCGGTGACGGCGTCGTCACCGGACGCGCCGAAATCAACAGCCAAGCGGTATTCTTATTCGCACAGGATTTTACCGTCATGGGCGGCTCAGTAGGTCGAACCCACGGAGAAAAGATCGCCCAGATCATGGACCTCGCCCACAAAAATGGAGCTCCCCTTATTGGCCTTAATGACTCTGGTGGCGCTCGCATCCAGGAAGGAGTGAATGCTCTCGCTGCCTATGGCGACATTTTCTACCGCAACGCAAGATCGTCTGGCATCATCCCCCAAATCTCGGTTATCCTCGGGCCCTGCGCCGGCGGAGCTGTCTACTCACCCGCGATGATGGACTTTGTGATCATGGTTGAAAATACATCCCAAATGTTCATCACCGGGCCAGAAGTGATCAAAGAAGTCACTCATGAAGAGATCGATTTGGAATCGTTAGGTGGAGCCCGGGTGCATAGCCAACAAAGTGGTGTAGCTCATTTCAACACCCCCAACGAGGAGACAGCTTTGAACAAGCTGCGGTGGCTGCTGTCCTTTTTGCCCCCCAATAACCTCACTCCTCCCCCTGCCGTTGAGCCTGAGGATCATCCTGACCGTCTGACATCAGAATTGACTGAATTGGTACCGGCAACACCAAAAGAGCCCTATGATGTTAAACAGGTAATCCAAACGATCGTAGATGACAGAGAGTTCTTAGAGGTCCATGCAGAGTACGCCAAGAACATTGTGGTTGGTTTTGCCCGTTTGGATGGCCATCCGGTGGGGATGGTCGCCAACCAACCTGATCACTTTGCTGGGGTGCTGGACATCAACGCTTCCGATAAGGGAGCCCGATTCATCCGTTTCTGCGATTCCTTCCACATTCCGCTGGTTACGCTGGTGGACACGCCTGGTTTTCTGCCGGGGATCGAACAAGAACATCAAGGGATCATACGCCACGGTGCGAAAATGATCTACGCTTACGCAGAAGCAACGGTACCCAAAATCAGCCTGATCCTCCGTAAAGCATACGGTGGGGCGTACATCGTCATGAGTTCAAAGCATCTGCACGGCGATGTCAATCTCGCCTGGCCTCAGGCGGAGATCGCTGTGATGGGACCCAACGGGGCGGTGAAGATCATCCACCGCAAAGAACTGCAGGAAGCGAGTGATCCCCAGCAAATGCAAAAAAAGTTCACGCAGGAATACAGAGAGAAGTACGCTTCCCCTTTCCTCGCTGCAGGGCAAGGATACCTGGATGACATCATCAAACCTCAGGAAAGTCGAATGCGTTTGATTAAATCCTTAGAAATGCTTCTCGATAAACGCGAAGCAACGCCAAATCGAAAACACGGCAATATTCCTTTATAGAAATTATTGGGTTATGAAAATTCTCATCGCTAACAGGGGAGAGATCGCTATACGTATCATGCGTACCTGCCGGGAGCTAAAGATACCCAGCGTGGCTGTTTACTCTGAGGCAGATCGGAATGCCCTGCACACCCGATATGCGGATGAGGCCTTAGCCATCGGGCCCACACCTGCGTCCGATAGTTACTTGAATTCCCAAGCCATCCTGAGTGCAGCTGAGCGGTCGGGGGCAACTGCGGTTCACCCAGGGTACGGGTTCCTCTCCGAAAACCCGGACTTTGCCCAGGCTGTGGAAATCGCCGGATTAAGCTTCATTGGTCCCCGCCCCAAAACGATGGCCAAATTAAGGGATAAACTCTCTGCCCGAAAAATAGCCCAGAAAGCAGGTCTCCCCATCCTTCCCGGACCGGACCAACCGCTTTCTGGAAACGTCTCGCTGGATGAGATACGCGCCGCAGGAAAGGAGATCCGATTTCCAGTCCTGGTCAAAGCCGCAGCGGGGGGTGGCGGGAAGGGGATTCGGTTAGCGCGATCTCCCCGAGAATTACAGGAAGCGGTCCAATACGCCCAACAAGAAGCCCAAGCGGTCTTCGGCGAACCAACCGTTTACCTCGAACCGCTGGTGCAGCAGGCGAGGCATATCGAAGTCCAAATCCTAGGGGATGGAAATGGCAAAGTGCTCAATTTTGGAGAACGGGAATGTTCCATTCAGCGGCGGCACCAAAAACTCATCGAGGAAGCGCCTGCACCGGGATTAAGCAAAACACAACGAACGTTCCTCCATGACGCTGCCCAACACCTTGGAGAATCCCTGCATTATCGCAGCTTGGGTACGGTTGAATTTCTGTTGGATAAGGAGGGTCAATTTTATTTCATCGAAGCCAACCCCCGCATCCAGGTGGAGCACCCTGTCACGGAAACGATCACCGGCTTCGACCTGGTCAAACAACAAATCAAGCTTGCTATCAACGGAGAGTTAGCGATCCATCCAAATGAGATTGAAATGAATGGGACTGCCATCGAAGCCCGAGTTTTAGCGGAAGACCCAGATACAGACTTCATGCCCACCACCGGTGAGGTCCTCTATCTCAAAGAACCTGGAGGGCCGGGGATACGCGTGGACAGCAGCCTTTACCAAGGAATGGAGATCTCCGTAAATTATGACTCGTTATTGGCCAAATTGATCGCCTGGGGACAAAGCCGTGAGGAAGCCCTCTCTCGGCTCCGCAGAGCGCTGAGAGAATATCAAATTGGTGGTTTGAAGACAAACCTGGCTTTTCTTTCCCGGGTGATCGATACCCCGCCGTACCGAGCTGGGAAAATCGACACTTCCTTTCTGGATGAGGTCAAACTGTCTCAAAACGGGGATGATGAAACGCTGACCCGTAATGTGGCTTTGGCTATTGCCCTCCACGCCCACCGACGTCAGAGAGGATCACCCAAGAAACCCAACCAAAAGGATAATCCCTGGAGAAGGCAGGCGTGGCGAGAACAGATGACATGAATCTGCCCTTCACAGCTGAAAGAAGGTCATAGAAGTAGAAAGGATGAGCACATGATGTCAAGATACACAGTTTTTGTCGGCCAACGCACCTATGATGTAACCATTGAAGGAAATCACCTGCTCGTCAATGGCGATCGTTTTCACTTCGACATGGAGTCATTGAATGGGCATGGGCTGCACATCCTACGCCATCCCAACCGGCATATCGAAGCATACCTGGAAACCGATCAGCACGGTTTCTATGAAGTCCAAATTGAAGGTCACCATGTCAACGCTCAAGTTGATCTCGCTCACAGAAAAACGGGAGAGGAACAGGAATTTTCTTCCAGCGATATCACCTCCCAGATGCCTGGTTTAATCGTGGACATCCTTGTCAAGGAAGGGGAATATGTGAAAGAGGGAGATCCCCTCTTGATCCAGGAAGCGATGAAAATGCAGATGAAAATCCACTCACCCTGTTCCGGCACCGTGCGTTCCCTGCCTGTCCATAAAGGAAAGGAAGTTGAGAAGGGTATCCTTTTAGCTTCCATTGAACCCGATGAAAGGGATCCCTGCACAGGAGCCAATTCCAAAGAGAGGAAACGATAGATGAGTTACGCTGAATTATATCAACCGGCAAAGAAACTTCATTCCACTATGTACAACGCGACCCTCGTCCTCTCCGCCAGCCTATTGATCGCGATCAGCGCTCAGATCTCCTTCCCAATTCCCTTCAGCCCGGTGCCTGTCACCGGACAGACGTTCACCGTCCTGCTGGTTGGAGCAATATAAGGCAAAAGACGGGGGGTAGCCGCCGTTATGCTCTACCTCGCAGAGGGCGCGCTCGGTTTCCCTGTCTTTGCCGGGGCAAAGGGTGGCTTCGCTGCCTTGCTGGGTCCCACCGGCGGTTATTTGGCAGGATTTGTGGCTGCCGCATACCTGGTAGCCCACCTGATTGAACTCGACTGGGATCGGAAAGCATGGACATCCGCCCTTGCCATGGTCTTGGGTAATCTCCTCATCTACTTATGCGGATTGACATGGCTGTCAGTATTTGTGAGCAGAGATCAGGTCCTCGCCTTGGGGCTATTCCCCTTCCTGGTCGGTGATGGCCTGAAAATCATCCTCGCCAGTGGGCTGCTCGCTTTTTCAGGGTCTGTCAAACCAGACGGAGGAAACCGAGTGAAAGGTGGATAGAGCCGAATGATACCCTGCTGGTTTCAATGAAGGAAACAATTTCCATGAGAACTCGCTTATTACACGAAACCCCAATCGCCATCATCGGTCAAGCAGCGGTGTTTGCGAAGGCAGCCAACCTCGAGGAGTACTGGAACAACATCCTCGACAAAGTAGACGCCATCACCGAAGTGCCCGAGTCGCGATGGGACATTGAGGATTACTATGATCCCGACCCCGATGCTCCAGATAAAACGTACTGCAAACGGGGCGGGTTCATCCCGGATATCCCTTTCAATCCCTTGGAGTTTGGCCTCCCTCCCAACATTTTAGAAGTGACCGACTCTTCCCAGCTTTTGGGGTTGGTTTTGGCCCGAGACGCTTTAGAAGACGCCGGCTATGGCATGGATCGGGACTTCAACCGGCAGCGAACGGGTATTGTACTCGGTGTCGCCAGCGGGCAGAAATTGATCATGGATCTCAGTGCCCGCCTGCAGTATCCAATCTGGAGAAAGGTATTACTTAGCAGTGGCTTGTCCGAAGAGGACACAAATAACATTATCAAAAAGATCAAATTGGCCTATGCACCGTGGAACGAAAACTCCTTTCCCGGCTTGTTAGGCAATGTGATCGCGGGACGGATCGCCAACCGTCTGGATTTGGGGGGGATGAACACGGTCGTCGACGCCGCCTGCGCCAGCAGCCTGGCCGCTGTAAAAAGCGCAGTCAGCGAGCTGGTCGAAGGTCGGGCAGAGATGATGCTCACTGGCGGTGTGGATACCGACAATTCCCCCTTCACTTTCTTGTGCTTCAGCAAAACCCCCGCTTTCTCGCCCTCCGGTGAAATCCGGCCTTTTGATAAGCAAGCGAACGGCATGTTGATCGGGGAGGGTCTGGGGATGATGGTCCTGAAGCGTTTGGAGGATGCAGAGCGGGATGGAAATAAGATCTACGCCGTCATCCGGGGGATCGGGAGTTCCAGCGACGGCAAGTTCAAAAGCATCTATGCTCCCCGGCCTTCCGGCCAATCTTTAGCGATCAAACGCGCCTACGAAGACGCCGGTTGTCCTCCCCAGAGTGTGGGCTTAATTGAAGCCCACGGCACGGGGACCAGGGCTGGGGATCCAGCTGAAATCCAAGGCTTGAAAACCACCTTCGGGGAATCCGATGGGAGAACACAGTCCATTGCTTTAGGCAGCGTGAAATCCCAAATCGGGCACACAAAGGCTGCTGCTGGGGCTGCCGGGATGATCAAAGCTGCACTTGCCCTCCATCACAAAATCCTCCCCCCCACCATCAACGTGGAAAATCCTGATCCTGATCTTAAGATCGAGGATTCCCACTTCTACCTCAACACGGAAGCCCGACCCTGGTTTTTGACGAACGGCAGCGACAAACGGCGGGCAGGGGTAAGCGCCTTTGGATTCGGAGGGACGAACTTTCACGTCGTCCTGGAAGAGCACGTCTCAGGGGGAAAGGACGCCTTCCGCCTGACGCGGACAAGCAAAGAAGTCATCCTCTCCGCAGCCGATCCTTCATCCTTAGAAAAAAAGGTTTCAGATGTTCTGCAACAAATAAGGGAAGAAAAGGCATATTCCGGGTTGACCAACGAAAGCCGAGACGTGGACACCCCTCACAGCCACGCCCGGGTTGGATTTGTGGCGACCTCCAGAGAGGAGGCCGAGCACCTATTGGAAGCCACCCTGCACCTGCTGGGGAGCAGGTCTGAAGCTGAGAGCTGGGATCATCCCCGGGGTATCCACTACCGACGCCTGGGATTGAAGAAAGACCACAAAGTCGCTGCCCTTTTTCCAGGTCAAGGGTCACAATATTTGAATATGGGTCGAGAAGCGACCATAAACTTCCCACAGCTGCGAGAGGCCTTCTCCGCCATGGATGATTTATTTCAGGAAGATGGACTCCCCCCGTTATCTGAAGTGGTCTATCCCATCCCCGCCTTTGATGAAGACTCTCAGGAAGAACAAACCGCCCGATTAAGGGAAACGAATTTCGCCCAGGCAGCTATCGGAGTCCTGAGCTTTGGGTTTTACAACATACTCTCCCAGGCCGGCTTCCGGCCCGATTTTGCTGCCGGACACAGCTTTGGTGAGCTGACCGCGCTGTGGGCAGGCGGTGTCCTGGACGATGAGACGTTCCTAGCTTTGGTAAAAGCACGAGGGCAGGCCATGGCCCCACCCGATGATCCCGCCTACGAAGCCGGCACCATGGCTGCCGTCAAGGGTTCGCTGTCCGAGATCCAAAAGGAGATCCTGGGCTTCCCAGAGGTCTCAATCGCCAACCAAAACTCGGATTCGCAAACCGTGCTGGCTGGCCCCCGAGAAGCCGTGAAAGAAGCAGAGAAATATTTGACCCAAAAATCGTATAAGGTGACCCCACTGCCTGTATCTGCCGCCTTTCACACCCCGCTGGTCCAACACGCTTCTGAGCCCTTTGCGGAGGCAGTCAATAAACAAACTTTCCACCAACCATCGTTTGCTGTGTATTCCAACACCACGGGAGAAGTGTATCCGGAAGAGGAAGAAAAGGCCAAAAAGATCCTCTCCGACCACATCCTCAATCCTGTCTTCTTCAAAGACCAAATTGAGAACATGTACAAGGCCGGCGGGCGGATTTTCGTGGAAATTGGCCCCCGACACATATTGAGCAACCTCGTCGATGAGATCCTGGCTGATCGACCTCACGAGACGGTCACCGTCAATCCCAGCCCAGAGAGGTCAAGCGACCACCAGCTCCGCGCTGCAGTCCTCAAACTCAAGATCCTGGGGCTGCCGCTGAAAGACATTGACCCCATCGAGAGGGAATCATGATGATATTAACGGTAAAGCGTGTAAGCCTCAGGAGGGTGAAAGATGCCTGAATTCAACATTCCACTCAACGCCAGTAATTATGTCAGCGAAGAACGAAAGAAAGCTTTCCAAGAAGCGTTAGAAGAGGGTCAACAGTTGAGAATGCAAAACAACGCACCTAATCAAATACAAGCGGTGCCAGATTCAGGGATGCAAACCATCTCTTCCTCATCTAGCGATGGAGACAGTCAACAAGCGGTGCAAGCAAATCAAGCTGGGGCTTCCCTCCCCATGACCAGGCTCATGGAAAGTATCGAGCAGGGGTTATCCCATTCCTACGATCATCAAAACCGCACCCTGGAGGTGCACCAAGAATACCTTTCCCAGCAAAATGAATACGGGAACGTTTTCTTTGAAATCCTGAAGCAACAGCGGCTGATAATGGAAAAAGAGAGCGGGGAATCCGCTCAAAAAATCCTTGAAACCATCCAAAAAAGCGTAGAAGGTTTCCAACACGTCCAGAAAAAGGGGTTGGAGGTTCATCAACAATTTCTGGATCAACAGGCAGCCTATGCTGAAGCCTATGTCAACTTGCTACAGCAGCAGCACCGAGCCTTGACGGAAAGCAATGGACAGCCCAGCTCTGAAATTGTTCCCTCGCACGCAGCCAAATCAGCGCGCCCCGAATGGACAAAGCAAACCAGAGACGTGGAAGATGTCGGTAATGAGATGCCACCAGACAGCTTGACAGAAAAAGCTGACCAAGTAATTCAAGACATTGACACACCTCAAAAAACCGAGTTGGACCGAGGTGAAAAATCGAAAGAAAGGCAAACCGAATTTGCGCCGGACAAGGACAAAGTCGCAAACACCTTAAACGTCGAGGAACTCTCCGGTACCCTGCTTGAAATCGTGGGGGAGAAAACTGGCTATCCCCCTGAAATGCTCGAGCTTGAGATGGACATGGAGGCAGACCTGGGTATCGATTCCATCAAACGCGTGGAAATCTTAGGCGCAATCGAAGACACTTACCCTTCCCTCCCTCAAGCAGAACCAAGCACATTGGCTGAACTTCGATCACTGGGTGAGATCGTGGAGTATATGAAGACCATGTCATCACCGGACGGTTCGATAGCAGAGGTATCTAAAAGCATAGGATCCAGTCCTCCAGATCCCCCCTACCCAGGTCCAACCCACCTCAGGGGGGAAGAAGAAGGTCCTGGATCCCCCCATATTGAGGAATCCGATAACGGGAAATCTGCCTTGGATGTGGAAACGCTATCCCATATGCTGCTGGAAGTGGTGGGGGAAAAGACCGGTTATCCCCCGGAGATGTTAGAACTCAATATGGACATGGAAGCCGATCTGGGCATTGACTCCATCAAACGGGTCGAAATATTAGGAGTTATGGAAGACCAAGTGGAAAATCTACCTCCCTTTGAAACGGACACATTGGCTGAGCTTCGGACGCTGGGGCAGGTTGTTGAGTATATATCCGAAGTGAAAATGGGGGGCAAAGGAGAGAAAAAAAAAGTACCTCAAAGGCCCATCCAGGTCCAGCCCGTGACCCTCAACCCCCTCCCTCCTCTTGACCGCATAGAATTCGAGATACCCCCAGGCCGCCCCATTTTGATTGGCGATGCCGGATCCGAACTATCCCCGGCGGTTGCCCGGATATTGAACGAGGAGGGTTGGACCGTTGTACTCTGGCGATACTCCACTTCTGGAGTTATCAACAATTCGAACCTCTCTGAGAGCTTCCCACGTGTCCAGATGCAAAACTCAACCGATCATGACATAAAGGAACAATTAGACAGGGTCCGCGATCGATACGGCTCCATCGCCGGGTACATCCACATCCATCCCCCCAAAAAGGACCTCAAAGATCCACAAGAGAGACAGCTCATCAAAGAGGTGTTTTTCCTGGCAAAACACCTCAAAGGGGATCTCAACAACCTCCCTGAACGTGGACGCAGCTTTTTCCTCACCGTGACCCAATATGATGGGCAGTTGGGGATAAGCCAAGACGATACCTTCAGCGAGGGCAGCGGCTTGCCCGGGTTGACGAAGACACTGCGTTGGGAATGGCCCAAGGTGTTCTGCCGGGCAGTGGATCTCAACCCTCTCCGGTCCACACAAGAAAATGCCCGGTCGGTCGTGGCTGAGCTGTATGACCCCAGCTGCCAAACAGCAGAAGTGGGAATTGGATCTGGAGGGCGGGTGACCATCTGCCGAGAGAAAACAAACGTATGAAAACACAAAACCCCTTGAACCCACCAGACGAAAAGACATATTTCCTGGTCAGCGGGGGCGGGAAAGGGATCACCGCTCAAAACGTGATCGCCCTGGCCGAAGCCTTCCATTGTAAATTCCTTCTCTTGGGAAGGTCCCAATTGCTGGAAAACGAACCTCCCTGGGCTGCAGGGTGTGAAAAGGAGGTGGATTTAAAACAGAACGCGATCCAGGCCTTACAGAACAGCGGTGGGAAACCCGCCCCCCAAGAGGTCAAGCGGGTGGTGGATCGCATACTTTCCAGCCGGGAAATCCAAGCCACCTTGAATGCCGTTTCATCCCACGGTGGATCAGCAGCGTACGTCAGCGCTGATGTCACCGATCCCAAACAACTTTCCTCGGCATTAGGAAATAAGTGGGAGAAAATCACGGGGCTGGTGCACGGAGCGGGCGCTCTCGCGGACAAATATATCGAGGATAAGGAAGAGAGCGATTTTGACCTCGTCTACGGGGTTAAAGTCGACGGTTTAAGGAATCTCCTCTCCATCGTTCCTCCTGAACAATTGGATTTCATCATCCTTTTTTCATCGGTTGCCGGATTTTACGGAAATATCGGTCAAGCTGATTACGCACTAGGAAACGAAGTTCTGAACAAAATCGCCTATTCCCTCCAAGCTCAACATCCGGACTGTCAGGTGCTGGCCATGGACTGGGGTCCATGGGATGGCGGCATGGTCACACCCCAGCTGAAGCGCATCCTGGCCAGGCGAGATGTGGACGTCATCCCCATCAAAGCTGGAACGGAGATATTGATTGATTTATTATCGAAAACCCGGGATCAACCTCAGTGGGTGGTGGGCAATCCCCTGCCAAAACCCACCTCATCAGCAGATGCCAAATTACGAACCCACCGCATTCATCGTCAACTCAGCCTGAAGGCAAATCCTTTTCTTGAGGATCATGTCATAGGCGGTCGACCCGTGTTGCCAACCGTATGCGCGGTGGGGTGGATCGTCAACAGCTGTGAAGGCCTTTATCCCAACTACAGGATGTACAAAGTCAAGGACTACCAAGTCTTCAAAGGCATCCTTTTCGATGAAACACTCGCTGATGACTATATCTTAGAGTTGGAGGAGATCGAGAAAAGCCAAGAAAAGCTGACTTTCAAAGGGATCATCAAAAGCAAGACTGAGAACGGCTTTGAACGCAAACACTATCATGCCATCGTGGTTTTAAAACAGGATCTACCCGATCCACCCAAGCTGGAAAACGTTAACCTGGGTCAGGGGTCCGCCATTCACGTAGAAGACCTATACGAAAAACGTATCCTCTTTCACGGCCCCCGCTTTCAAGGAGTCAGGGAGGTGATAGATCACACCCCCAAAAACCTCATCACCCGCTGTTATCTGCCAGCCATCCCGATCCGGGAACAAGGGCAGTTCCCGGCCAAACACTACAATCCCTTCTTAACGGATGCTATCTTGCAGAGCTTGCTGATTTGGGCGTTCCAATACCGGGGCTTAAGTGGTCTCCCTTTACGCATTTCCCGGGGAAGACAATTTCGACCCATTCCCTTTGACACCACACTTTATGCGACCATGGAAGTGACATCCATCTCCAACCATACCTTATGTGCCGATGTGACCGGTTATGACGAACGGGGCCAAGTGTACATAGAAGTCACAGGGGCAGAGATCACGCTCAGCGAGCGGCTCAAGGAGCTTTTCCGCCAGAATCAACGCCAAGAGGATCCATAATGGGCGTAGACATCATCGGTATAGGAGCCAGATATGGTTCCTGCCTTTCCCTTCACGCTTTTGAACGGGCATTATATTCCGGCCAACATTGCTTTGGTAGTGCCCCCACCAACCCTGCGCTGGCTGCCCTGGACGCTTGGCAGGATGCAAGAGCCCCCACCCCGAAAGGATTAGGGGTAATTCACAACAAAACCCTTGATCTGAAAACAATCCTTGACAAGCTTCCAGTGCAAACCTACCCGATAAGGACCATCACCGTGAATAAAGGCGCGGTATTTGCTGCCTTGAAAAGCGCAGATGATTGGCTGGTTCAGCACCCTTCGGATCTGGTCTTGATCATTCTGGGTAACGACAGCGGAGCAGGGAGCATGCTCTTAAAACGGACCTCTTACACCTCCCACCCCACCTATGGGGCTATCGGATCGATCATCAGCGGCGGAAAGCTCGCCCGGGCGATGAAGCGCTCCCTGGATCTTGCCGGTATCTCACCTGCCCTGCTTGGTACTCTCGAATGCTTAGCGGGATTTGAGGAGGAAGGGTTCTCATCATTAGAAGAACTGGTAAAAATATATCCCCCATCGGATGATGAGCCCGTTACCGCCTTGGGGAGTGTCATATCCACAGTGAAGGATGAAACCGGAATGGCAGGGGTGATCAAGGCTGCATTGGCAATCCACCGGCGGACCCTTTACGGTTTTGGTATCAAAGAGGACAGCACTCTCTCATCTTTGAACGGATCCCCTTTTTATATCCCTCCCCACTCCCGTCCGTGGCTGGAAGGTCATGAAAAGCTCGGCCGGATAGCGGCAGTCTGCGGGTATTCCAGCTCCCATGGAGAGTACAGCACCTTGGTAATCAGAGAGAGCTCACAGCGACGAAAGCTGCCCAAAGCGAGACCCCATCTTATGGCCGATCAGGTGCATCTCGTCCCGTTTTCAGGAGACAACCAACATGCCTTGCACCAGGACCTGGAAGGCTTTCAAACCCAACTCGAGAATCACAACGCATTGGACGCAACCGCATACCTTGCCTATACGAAGCTCCAGACGTCGAAAACGCCCTTTCTGGGCTCATTGGTCGGCCGCCACCGACAAGACCTGCTGGAAGAGATTCAACGTGCCAAAACGGGAATAAAGAAGGCGTTCGCTACCGGGACGGCGTGGAGAACTCCCCGGGGCAGTTACTTTACACCCAATTCCCTCGGCGATCACGAGGTCGCATTCGTCTATCCCGGAGCCTTCAATGCCTACCCCGGCATGGGTCGGGAACTATTCAGCGCCTTTCCCCACCTGTATGAGAGGATCCCATACTTTACCCCAGATATCAGCCACTCCCTCGCAGAACGCTTTCTCTATCCGCGCAGCATGACCCCGCTCAGCAAAGAAGAGCGGAGGACTCATGCCCAGCGATTTTTCGAGCACCCGGTAGAACTTATCGAATCCGGAATCAGCCTATCCGTTTTACACACCCTGACCTTAAAAGAGATCTTCAAGATCTCTCCCCGGGCTGCCTTCGGATACAGCTTAGGCGAGATCAGCATGTTGTGGGCCAACGACGTTTGGCAAAACCCGGCCCAAAGCAGTCTAGCCTGGCAGCAGTCCCCCCTCTTCCAGAATCTGCTCCATGGCCCGAAAGCAGCTGTCCGGTCCTATTGGGGGGAGGATGGCTCAGACTTCGAAGACGATTTCTGGGGTTCTTACATCCTCAAAGCATCCGCGGAGAACGTTCAAGCAGCGGTCAGGAGCCAGAGCAGGGTCTTCCTAACGATCATTAACACTCCAGGAGAGGTAGTCATCGCTGGCTTGGATGAAGCGTGCCAAAAGGTCATCCAAGAACTCGATTGCCATGCTCTGCCCATGCCCTTTGACGCCGTGATCCACAACCCCGCTATGGAATCCACGTATGACGATTTCGTCACCCTCTACACCAACGAAGTCAAGCCAAATTCCCAGATCAAGTTCTACTCCGCCGCCCATTACAGACCTTTAACCCTGGAACCCGACCCGGTGGCTCAAGCGACGTCGAAGATGACCTGTGAACAGGTCGATTTCCCACGCCTGGTTAACGCTGTCCACCAGGATGGAGTGCGGATTTTCGTCGAGGTCGGACCTCAAAAGACATGTTCCCGCTGGATAGATAAGATCCTCCAGGATACTCCCCATGCGGTGATCGCTGTCAACAAAAAACATCAACCCGATTATGAAGGTTTGATCAAAGTCCTCAGCCTTCTTCTCAGCCATAAGGTGCCGATGGACCTCTCTCCAATCTACGCTTCACCTGACTCACGGTCTGTCGCATACAAATCAATAAAACCTACCAGAAGGCAAGCCCGAGCTCAAGCGCCCGTAGCTCCAGAGGAGAAATCCCAAAACATTTCAGGGTGTGTCGAAAGAGAATCCGCGCCCTTGATCCCACAGGGGAGTGATCGAAAAGGAGCAGCAATCGACACCAGGCACTACGCCCTTTCCTACCAATCCCTGAACCGACACACTACACACGTTGCAGAAAGCCACCGCCGCTTCCTGGATCAGCAGCGAAAATCACTCAAGGAGATAAAGTCGCTGATGCAGATGAAACTTTCCCTGGTGAAGGAAAAAACGCGTCTGCAGCCCCCCGCTACCCCTCCAATGTACAGCGAAGAGGACATCCGGTCCTTCACCCTTGGTGATCCCCAAAAGTGTTTTGGGCGTTCCTACGCTGTCTATGAAGGCCGCCGCCTTCCCCGCCTCCCAAATGGGGAGATGCGATTCATCGACCGCGTGATGAGTGTCCACGGGAAAAAAGGGCTCCCAGAACCGGGATCTTCCCTCGCAAGCGAGGTAGACATCCCGAATCAAGCCTGGTTCTTCCAAGGTTCAGGCTCAAAACTGCCCTATGTCTGCCTTTTAGAAATCGCTTTGCAGCCCTGCGGTTTCCTCTCCGCGTATCTGGGTTCAACGCTCTCCCAGCCGGAAACGGATTTCTATTTCCGGAACCTGGATGGGGAAGGAACCCTGTCGTCATGGCCATCAATAAAGGGGAAAACCATCACCAATCGCGTAGAACTGCTCTCCACCCACCATCTGCATGAGACCATCATTCAAAGCTACTCATTCCAGTTGGCCAGGGATGGGGTTCCGTTTTATGAAGGAAAAACGTCCTTCGGCTACTTCACGCACCAAGCGCTTTCCCATCAAGTTGGCTTGGACCAGGGTCAGCACACGCGACCTTGGAAGGTCCAGCATCCTTCTGAGGGGTCTTGTTTTTCCGTGTGTGCAAATCAAGGACCACCCTGGGACAAACAAAGCGCCCACCTGCCGCAGGTCCACAAAATATGGGTAGCGCCCCAAGGTGGAGATCACAGCCAGGGGTATCTATACTTCGAGAAGCCCGTCTCACCTGGTGCCTGGTATTTCGAGGCCCATTTTTATCAAGATCCGGTGATGCCTGGTTCACTGGGGATCGAGCTCATGTCCCAAGCGATCCAGCGCTCAGACTCAGCTCTCGGGCTCCCAGGACACTTGCGATGGAGGGTGAAACCCGGGCAGAAAACATCCTGGAAATATCGGGGGCAGGTGACTCGGGAGGATCCCCACATCCAAGTTGAAGTGCACCTCAAAGACGTCCACCGGGAAGAGGGGAGGATAAGTGTGTTAGCTGAGGGAAGTTTGTGGAACGATTCGTTGAGAATATACCATATCGACGGGTTGGCTTTAGAGGGCATCGCCAATAGGAGGAACAGGCGAGCATGATTCGTTATACACATGATGACCAAAGATCTTCGCTGAAAAGCGTATGGGTGGGGCCCGTTACCGAAGTACATTTCAGTTTAGTAGGCATCAAAGGAGCACTGCGGGACCTGGAATCCCCCACTTTCGTCGTCCAAAACGATGGGAAAATCGGGGTAACCAACCGAGGAAACATTTCCACCTCAAAATCCACATCCCACGGACTTCCCTTGCTCGCTTTTTCCCGCCCCCTGCCTCCACGGCGGTTGGGCAGCCAAAAATTCCGGGAGTTCCATAAGATAAACCTGGCTTATATGGCCGGATCCATGGCCAACGGCATCTCCGGCCCCGAGTTCGTCACATCCATGGGCAAGGCAGGATTCTTGTCCTCTTACGGAGCGGGAGGTACACCTCCAGATAAAATTAATAAAGCGATCATTGAAATCCAAAGCCGCCTCCCTGAAGGTCCCTATGCCTTCAACCTCATCCACAGCCCCAATGAACCGGCTTTAGAACAAAGAACGGTCAACCTCTATCTGGAACACCAGGTTCAGACCGTGGAAGCCTCTGCATATCTCAGGCTGACCCCGACCATCGTCCAGTACCGTGCTGCCGGCCTCTCTGAGGACCGAAAGGGGAATCCGGTGATCAATCATAAAGTGATCGCTAAATTGTCCCGCAGAGAGGTAGCCCGCCAATTCATGCTACCCCCTCCGGAAAAACTCCTCCAACCCTTGGTCAAGAAGGGAAAAATCTCCCAACGGCAGGCACAGCTCGCCAAACGCGTCCCCATGGCGGACGACATCACCGTGGAGGCGGACTCCGGCGGCCATACCGATAACCGCCCCATGAACAGCTTGCTGCCTTCTATATTGGCGCTGAGGGAGGAGATCCAGGGAGAAGAAACCTACCCTTCCCCCATTCGGGTTGGTGCTGGAGGGGGGATTGGAACGCCGGCCTCCGCACTGGGCGCTTTTGCCATGGGAGCGGATTACGTCCTCACGGGTTCGATAAACCAAGCTACAGTAGAAGCACACACATCTCAGCAGGTGAAAGAAGCCCTATCTCGGGCTGCATCCACGGATGTGATGATGGCGCCGGCAGCGGATATGTTTGAAATGGGCGTTAAAGTCCAAGTCCTTAAACGGGGCACTATGTTCCCTCTGCGCGCCCAAAAACTGTACGACCTTTACCGGGCGCATGAAGGCATCGAAAGCATCCCCGGCAAGCTCCGCGGGGAACTGGAAGAGAAAATCTTCCAACGGAGTCTGGATGAGGTCTGGCATGATTGCGTTTCATTCTTCAAAGAACGAGACCCTTCCCAGTTGGAACGGGCCCAAGAAGACCCCAAGCGAAAAATGGCCCTCATCTTTCGCTGGTACCTGGGTTTAGCCACCCAGTGGGGGATTCAGGGAGCGGAAAATCGCCAGCTGGATTATCAGATTTGGTGCGGACCTGCCATGGGTGCCTTCAACGATTGGACCCAAGGAACCTCCTTCGCAAAACCCGAACACCGGCATGTTGTGGACATCGCTCATTTAATCATGTCCGGGGCCGCTTACCTCTACCGTTTGCAGGACCTGCGGATGCAGGGCGTTTCCGTACCCCCTTCATGGGCTCGATGGATCGAAGACGATGAATAAGATAATTACCCTGCAGAGAGGGGAAATCCACCTCTGGTACACTTCGATCAAAAGTCATCAAAGGGACCTAAACCGCTACCAGCAGCTGCTCTCCCCACCAGAACGAAAGCGGGTGGAGAAACTGCGCTTTAAAAAAAGCAGACGAAGATCCATCGTGTGCAGGGGAATCTTGCGGGAAATACTGTCTAGGTATACCGGCAAACCACCCCGAAAACTTGAGATTGGATTAAGTGAGACCGGGAAACCGTTTTTACCACATGCCAGCGTTCAATTTAACCTCTCCCACTCAGAAGATCACATGATTTGTGCAGTTACCAACGGAAATCCTATCGGTATCGACCTTCAGGCTGTGTTCGAAATACATAATATGGATACCATCGTCAACTTTTTTTTCTCCTTACAAGAAAAACAGCATTACGAACAGCTCAAGAAAGACGCTGCAACAGAATTTTTTTTCAAAACCTGGGTGCGGAAAGAGGCTTTCATGAAAGCGACCGGCCTTGGGTTTCACCTTCCCTCAAAACACTTCTCCACAATAAAAACCGAGGAGGGGAAACCTCACTTGTACTTTCATGACCAGCATCCCATCTCTTTCAAAGAGTGGTCCATCTGGGATATACCTGTCCAACCGGGGTCCAAAGCCGCTCTCGCCCTGCAGGGAGAGATCAAGGATGTACAGCATTTTAATTACGGACATGATGTTTCATGACCCCCATATTCGCAAATATCAAAGGGACAGCCGCCATCTTTAGCCGTTATTGATCTCGATTAGACAACATTAGATAATTTTAATCACAAAATTTCCCTTAAAAGGCCATCCATGGACCGTCCAATAGGTTTGATACCGTTGCAAACGTAATTTCATTAACAGCGGCATCAACGCCATAATAGACGAAAAGTATCCGATAATGATCAACAAATTTCATCTACCTAGATGCCTTAGAAGGGGTTGACACCCAGTTAGGGATATGTTTTAATGTTGATTGCTCCTTGGCCTGCCCCCCTCAGGTCAAGGGGCGTTTTTTTAATCAATACTCTCAACTTTTCAGCTACAATATACTCGATATCCCTCTCTGGCTGGAAAGGAGCCACTTTATGTGCGGTCGTTTCACGCTCACCGTTTCTCCTGAAGAACTTCAAGCTGCTTTTCCGAACTTTCACATTCCGGGAGACATCCCCCCCAGCTACAACATCGCCCCCTCCCAACCCATCCCCGTCGTCCCCAACGACGGTAAAAACCGCCTCACCTTCTATAAATGGGGGCTGGTGCCTTCCTGGGCAGACGATGAGAACTTTGGGGAGTACAACTTGATCAACGCCCGGGCTGAAACGCTCGCGGAAAAGTCCTCATTTAAAGCGCCTTTCCGCCGCAGACGCTGTTTGGTGTTCAGCGACGGTTTCTATGAATGGAAAAAAAGCCCCAGCACGGGAGGGAAAAACCCCTATTATGTGAGAATGAAGGACAAATCCCCCTTTGCATACGCTGGGCTGTGGGACCGATGGCAGTCCCCATATGGAGACGAGCTATTATCCGCCTGCATCATCACCACCCAACCGAATTCCCTCCTCAAACCCATCCACAGCCGCATGCCCGTCATTCTACCCCGGGAAGTGTACGAAGATTGGCTCCACCCCGGGGAAAAAGATCCTGACCAACTCTCCCCTTATCTGCAGCCCTATCCCAGTGAGAAGATGGAAGCCTACCCCGTTTCCACCTACGTCAACAACCCCAAAAACAATTCCCCCCAATGCGTTCAACCGGCCATGATATGACCTTGATTCAGGCTCCACAACTGATGACGACATCCCTTCACTCTTTACCTCAAGGAGCGAAGATCGCTGAGATACTCGCTCGGAGTATCAACAGCGTGGACCCCACACACTGCCTGCAGGAACATCTCAAACGAGCGGGGGACGAGTTGGTCCTCAACGGGAGAAGGATCAACCTCGATCAATACCAACGCGTATTCAGCGTTGGATTTGGCAAAGCAAGCCATCCCATGTCCAAGGCAGCCGCAGAGATCCTCAGTGGGGACTTGATCCAAGGGATGACGATCATCAAAAAGGGAACCCAATTTGACCCTGAAGGGCTGCCCGAAAAAATCCGCGTCTTTGAGGGGGGTCACCCCCTGCCCGACCAGGACGGGGTAACGGCAACCCGCGACATCATCCATTTCCTCAAGTCCGCCTCGGAAGAGGATCTGGTATTGTTTTTAATCTCGGGAGGGGGGTCCGCCCTCCTCACCGCGCCAGCTCCAGGCATCAGCCTGGAAGACCTATCCCGGCTCAACGAGTCTTTATTAGGCTGTGGGGCATCGATCGCTGAGATCAACACGGTCCGCAAGCACCTTTCTCAAGTCAAAGGAGGACGTTTGGCAGCCTTCGCTTCCCCGGCTACGCAGGTCAGCCTGATCCTCTCCGACGTGGTCGGTGACCCTTTGGATATGATCGCCTCAGGCCCAACGGTGCCGGACCCCACTACATTTCAAGATGCATTAGACGTAATCCAGAAATACCATCTTGAACGGGATCTGCCTTCTGCGGTCTTCGCCCATCTAAAAAACGGGGACTTGGGGAAGGTCACGGAAACGCCAAAACCCGGCGATCCGGTCTTCAAGGGAGCGCACATCGAGATCATTGGCAATAACCAATCAGCGGCAAAAGCTGCCTTGGAGAAGGCGACAAGCGAGGGTTTCCATTCCCTCCATTTAACCAGCTGCTACCAAGGCGAAGCGAGAGAGATTGGGCTGTTCCTGGCCGCAGTCCTGCGCCAGATGGCTACCACAGGAGATCCCCTATCCAGACCTGCCTGCATGGTCGCCGGCGGAGAAGCCACGGTCACTTTTCGTGACCGTAGGGAAGTTGGGCAGGGGGGTAGAAACCAAGAGTTAGCCCTCAGCGCGGTCGAGACTCTGGCTGGTTTGCCAGACATCGCCCTCCTCGCCATAGCCACCGATGGAAATGACGGGCCAACTGATGCCGCGGGTGCCGTGGTCACGGGACAAACTTACCAGCGTGGACTCTCCACAGGGCTCGACCCTCAAGCATACCTCCAGAACCACAACGCCTATCCCTATTTTGACGCTTTGGGTGACCTTCTCAAACCAGGGCTGACGCAGACAAACGTGAATGACTTGATCTTTCTATTTACTTTTTAGAGGTGAAAGATGGCTAAAGACAAACACCCCTTGGTTCTCGTGACTCACCAACTACCCCCCGCCTGGATCCGGGAATTGGGAGAGAAGACCCACCTGGTGATCGGTCCGGAAGGTGGGGAGGGATTAACCCCGGAGTTGGAATCGCACCTCCCCCAGGCGGAGGGGCTTTTCACGCTCCTGGTCGATCCCATCACAGAAGAACTGCTCGACAGTGCCCCTCATCTGCGCGTGGTCAGTAATATGGCCGTGGGCGTGGATAACATCGACGTCTCTGCCTGCACGGAACGTGGGATTCCAGTGGGCAACACCCCAGGCGTTTTGACCGCAGGAACAGCGGACCTGACCCTTGCCCTTTTATTAGCCGTGGCCAGACGCTTACCCGAAGCGCAGGCGGATGCCCGCGCTGGACGGTGGACGACATGGAATCCCACCGGCTGGTTGGGGACTGATTTAAAGGACGCTACAGCAGGAATCCTGGGCATGGGAAAAATCGGCACCGCAGTCGCCAGAAGGCTGAAGGCCTTTGGCGTGAACCTGATCTTTACCAACCGTAGCCCAAAACCGGACATCGAAGACGAATTAAACGCGGAGCAAGTCCCCTTCTCAGAGATCATCCAGCGGAGCGACTTCCTTTGCCTGCATGTGCCTTTGACCGACGAAACTCATCACATGGTGGACGCAAAGATCCTCCGGAAGATGAAATCCTCCGCCATCCTCATCAACGCCGCGAGAGGTCAGGTTGTGGATACAGACGCCTTGGTCACCGCTTTGCAGGAAAATTGGATCCGGGCCGCTGGGCTGGACGTGACCGACCCTGAGCCCTTGCCCCCCGATCACCCCCTGTACAGCTTAGAGAATTGCCTGATCACCCCGCACATTGGCTCCGCCACCCATCACACGCGGCAAAAGATGGCCCAGATTGCCTGTGAAAACCTGGTCGCCGGCTTAGAGGGCAGAGAACTGCCCCATTGCGTTAACCCAGAGGTTTATCAATCTACATAACCCCCTTTCCCTTACAGCTGCCGCATAAATCGTTCCTGTTAACCGGCTCACACCCCATCATCCCAGCCGATTCCCCTATTAATCCCCACCAGATTATGGCTATACGAAACTATTTCCCTCATTTCCCTTGGCTCAGACGGCGGTCAAGGTCGTATGCCGCGCTGATCAGGGCCAGATGCGTAAAGGCTTGGGGGAAATTGCCTAAATGCTCCGCCTGGGGACTCAATTCCTCTGCATATAACCCCAGATGGTTGGCGTACCCCAACATCTTTTCGAAGTAAAAGCGAGCTTTTTGAAGCTGTCCGGCGCGGGATAAGCACTCCACATACCAGAAGGTACAAATGCTAAAAGTGCCCTCTTCCCCTTCCAACCCATCCGGAGAAACTTCCGGACTGTAGCGGTAGACCAGAGAATCATACACCAATTCCTCCTCAACCGCCTTTAGGTGGGATAACCAGCGCGGGTCTGTGGGGCTGATAAAACGCACCAGCGGCATGAGCAGACTGGAGGCATCTAACGCCTTTCCCCCTTTATACTGCACAAAAGCGCCCTTTTCCTCATCCCAGAAGTTCTCATGGATATCCTCATAGATTTCATCCCGGACCCCTTTCCACATTTGATTAGGAGCTGGAAAAGACCGTTTACCCGCTAACCGCAAAGCCCGGTCGACGGCCACCCAGCACATCAGCCGGGAGAACAGGAAATGCCGTTTTCCTCCCCGCGTCTCCCAGATCCCCTCATCCGGCTCCTGCCAATGGTCGATCACATAAGTCACCATGCGCCTGACCCGGTTCCACATATCATGGGAAATCGGGCTGCCGTATTTATTCACTAAATACACAGCGTCCAGAAGCTCTCCATAGATATCCAACTGGAGCTGCTGGTAGGCTTGGTTCCCGATCCGGACCGGGGAAGAGCCTTTGTATCCCTCCAGGTGGTCCAAATGCCTTTCCTCCATGACCTCTCCCCCATCCAGTCGATACACGATCTGCAGGGACCCATCTGGATTGAGATCTTTAACGCAGTGACGAATCCAATCCAAATAATCCTCAGCCTCGGATGTAAACCCCAGGCGGATCAGCGCATAAACCATAAAGGCTGAATCGCGGATCCAACTGTACCGGTAATCCCAGTTCCGCTCCCCACCAATCACCTCAGGTAGACCAAAAGTGGGCGCAGCTACCATGGAACCGTAGACTTGGGAGATCAACAATTTCAAAGTCAGAGCAGAGCGGTTCATCTCATCCTGCCAATGACCCTTATAGGTGGACCTCTCTATCCAATCATGCCAGAAATTCACCGTGCGTTTGAAGGCTTCTGACACATAAACAGCCAGATCACAGGGTGACTCTTGACCAGGAATGATTTGCTCAAAAATAAAAGCAGCGGTCTCGCCACTTTTCAGGGAAAATGTAGCGAAAACCCCATCTTTCGCTAATTTAAGAGGAACATCGGACCGCAGGCGAAAACTCAAGCCGCCTTCTCCCTGGGAGGAGAATATGGCCTGACAGCCTTCGATGTTCACCTGATGGGAGGATAAAGCATAATTGAACGCCGGCTGGCAAGACATGTGGAATTCAATCGTGCCCCGCACCGCCTTCACCCTGCGGACCAGATTGGGAATCACCCGTTCTGTCTCAACAGGCATGAAATCGGATAACTCCGCCACCCCGTCCTCAAGCAAAAAGCGAGAGAAAAGGACATTTGTATCCGAAAGGTAAAGCTGGCTTTCACGGCGGTTCTGGGAGGTGGGCTCGATTTGGAAATATCCTCCCTTTTGATCATCCAGAAGGCGGGCAAATACAGTCGGGGAATCAAAATCCGGAAAACACAAAAAATCAATGGAACCATTCTTCCCGACCAGAGCGACGGTGTTTAAATCACCGATTACGCCATAATTTTCAATAGGTTGATAAGCCAAATCATCCTCCATGAGTAAAGGTTTTCAGACAAGGGAAATGCCTATCCCATTCTACCGTAAAATAAGTGTCGCATGCCAATGGAGATGACTAAAAGGATTTTCCCCTTCACAATCCGCACAAAATACCTCTATCTAGGCAGTTTTCCATTCCTCCTGGAAACGAAAGCGAAGTATGTTAAACTATTAACAGGAAGCCACAGACCAATTAGGGAGAAACTTTGAATTCCATCAATAGAGGTCGGATCCACCTAAGTGTTGATATTGAATCCACTGCAGGCGGTGAAATTATTGCTGAATTGGGAAAATTATATGACCAGGAATATGTCCTGGTCTATAATCCCCATAAAGAAAAGCTGCTTCGCCTGAGCAATCTACCCAATTCACGCTTGTCCTCCCTCTTCAGAAAAGGGGGAAAGAAAGGAAATGGGACGCCCCTGCTCAATTTCGTGAAAAACCTCTCCTCCTCTATCTTCCAAAAGCGAAGGTGGCAGATGGAATGGATTGACATCAACAACATCCCTCCCGATACCGTGGCTATCCATGGACATTTTCAACCAAATCTCTTTAAAGGCGTCTTGGAAAACCCATTCATGAGTGTCCTTCTCCGGGAACCGTTGGAAAGGACTGTGGCCCAATATCTGGAATGGAAACGCGCTAAAGGAAAGGTGCTCTGGCGAATCGATATCCCCTTTCAGCACAATATGACCTTCAAGGAATTCGCTTTCTGCAATGAGCTTAATAATTTTCAATTTAAATCCCTGGGCGATAAGCGGTTGGGGGATTTTGACTTGATCGGGGTCGTAGAGTGTTTGGAAGGATTCATCATGCAATTACATGGCGAGGAACCCAAACGGAATACGGTCCAACCTTCATACGGGAAAATCCAAAAGTCCAAATATATAAAACTAGGAATTACCGAAGCGTTCAAAAGTGAATTTAGGGATCATAACCGCAAAGATTACGACCTCTATCAACTTGCGAAGGAGTTCATCGGCTTCTGCGAGTAAATCTCAGCTTACATCTCTCCATAAAGATTATCGTTAAAAAGAGCACAGACCCTCAGTATAATATTCGTCCCCTTTTTATTCTCATGCAATAGGGGATTAAATCCGAAATGAACGGGGAAATATAACCTGGATTCCTATGCTTAGTTGATCCTCAAAAAGGGAATAATGGTACACAAAACAAAAATTTATGGGTTGGGGCTCATCTTCCTACTCACCCTCACGTTGTTCAGCGCTTGTCTTCCACAGCTGGGGCGAGAGACGGAAACGCCCACCATCACCAGCTCAGCCACTCCGCTCCCCCCCACCTCCACTCCCCTTTCACCCACGCCAACCGCAACACCCCTCCCAACGTCCACCCCCACCATCACTCCCTCCTCAACCATCACCATTCAGCCTGAAGAATTGACGTTCGCGGTCATCGGTGACTACGGTTTAGCGGGATCTGGAGAATGGCGTGTGGCCAAATTAGTGAAAAGCTGGAATCCGCAAATCATCATCACCACAGGAGATAACAATTATCCCCGGGGCTCATCAAAAACGATCGATGAGAACATAGGGCAGTACTTCCACGAATTCATTCACCCCTATAAAGGCGTTTTTGGTGAAGGCGCAGACACAAACCGCTTTTTCCCTAGCCTTGGAAATCATGATTGGCGTTGGCCGGAACCCGGGCCTTACTTGAATTACTTCACACTACCAGGGAATGAAAGATATTATGACTTTGCCTGGGGTCCGGTACATTTCTTTGCCCTGAACAGCGTTGTCGAAGAACCGGATGGGGTGGTGCCAAAAAGCAAACAGGGGCAATGGCTGAAAGAAAACCTTCACAACTCAGTCCTACCCTGGAAAATCGTCTACTTTCACCATGCCCCTTACTCATCAGGACCCCACGGTCCAACGGAATGGATGCAGTGGCCTTTCAAAAAGTGGGGGGCTTCCGCGGTGATCGCCGGGCATGACCATACGTATGAACGGCTCCACATCGACGGATTGACCTATTTCGTGAATGGTTTAGGGGGAAACGGCAGATACGAATTTGAGGATATCTTGCCCCAAAGTGAAAAGCGATACCGGGAGGACTACGGCGCCATACGGGTCAAGGCCAGCAGGGAAAAGATCACTTTTACGTTCATATCCACGGATGGGGATGTGATCGACACTTATTCCCTTAATAAATGACCTCTCGTTCCGGTGACCCCTTCCCGGTTGCGGTTGCCATTAAGCAAAACGGTTCCCCGGAAATAAAAAAGGAGCCACAGCGCAGGCTGTGGCTCCTTTCTTTTAGGTCGGGGCGGTCGGATTCGAACCGACGGCCTTTGCAACCCCATTGCAACGCGCTAGCCGGACTGCGCCACGCCCCGATCAACCTGCATTATAGTGCTTTCCCCGCTCCTTGGCAAGCCATGACATCGACCTTCACGCTTACCCGTTTTCGATCGGCAAGTGATACACCTGCCATCGCTTATAAATTTCCGCCCCGTGGTTCTGAGCGATGAGGACAGAGGTGGGGTTATCTACACTGGTAATGGATAGGTCCACCCAGGTATACCCTCGATCCATAATCCGTTTCGCCAATACGGCATAGAGCATAACAGCTACCCCTGTATTCCAGTACTCCGGTAAAACCAGCATACTTTTTACGGTCATACTTTGCGGGGGATGAAAGGTCATCTGCCACCACAATTTCAGGTAATCCCAGGGGTAGCGAAGGCCGTTGACATGGATCAGGACCTCATTGAGATTGGGTATAGCCGGCAGAAACCCCACAGTTTCTCCCTCCACTTCAGCGAACAGGATCAGCTCCGGGTCCGCGATCCTCCGGAAGGGTTCCAGGGTGGCTTCCAATCGTTCTCTCCGCCAACCAATATGGTCCCCCAGATGGGCCAGGGCCCGATCAAGGAGAACATGAACCCGATCGATCTCCTCATCCCAGGCATCAAAATCCGCTTCCCGGATCTGGATCTGCTTCCTGTCTTTTATCCGTTCCGCAACCCGGAACGCGCGCTGGAAGTGGTGCTTTTGTTCCTCAAGGTCAATCCCCAAGGCCACGTTTTGAGCCCGAGCAGGCACGAAGCCATACCTGTCCATATACTCCCGGTAATAAGGGGGAGAGTGACCGCACATCAAGGCTGGGGGACGATCATACCCGCTGATCAACACCCCGTAGCCGTCTTCATAATCCAGGTTCCAGGGTCCATAAAGTGTATCCAAGCCCCGTTTCCGACCCCATTCCACGGCTTTCTCAACCAGCGCTTGAAAGACATCGTACTCCGGCAGATATTCAAAAAAACCAAACACACACTCCCGGGTCCCGCGATGGCGATTGGTGGGGGGATCCTCCGCGGCGCAAATCGTCCCTTTGGGAACGCCGTCTTTCCAGGCGATGAAAAATTCCGCTTCTCCCCGTTCGAAGAAATAGCCCCGCTCTGGATCGATGCTCTTTTTTCGCTCCGGCAGCAAGGGGGGAACCCACAGCGGATCCCCTTCATAGACTTTCCAGGGGAAAGTCAGAAAGAGATCCCTCTCCTTTTTGGTCCGGATGGGTCGGACTTCAATCACAGACATGAAAATGGTGCCTCCTCCCTGAAAGAAAAACCGTCGACATTGATGAGCTGGTCACTACCCCCCTTTTGCACGGCGGACTTTCAACTCCTGGACGATCTTCGTGAAATATTCCCGGTCCAAGGGGTAGCGATAGGCAAAGAAGATCCCAATCGCCAAGAGGATCGCCGGCAGGGGGCCGATCACCAAGCGTATGCCCAACAAAGCTTTGGGGGGCTGCTGGGCCACGTTGGGCTGGTACCCGGTGACATCCAGGAGGAGCAGAACAAGAGGGATGGCCACCGAAGAGGCGATTTTCCGAGTCAAGGTGGTCAAGCTGTAGAACATCCCCTCATGGCGTTTCCCCGTCTTGTATTCATCCCACTCGATAGCGTCCGGCAAAATGGCCCAGGGGAGAACGTGAGCGGCAGATACACCCACACCGGCCAATGTGCATAAGAAAAGGATCAGCCCCAAGCTGGTCTGGGGAGTGACCGTAATTAAAACCATCTGCACGACGGCCCAGAAAGCGATGCCGTAGATGTAGGCCCAGCGCTTACTCCACCGTTTTGAAACCCAGTTCCAGATGGGGAGCGCGAAGATGGCGACCACGAAAATCGTAGCCATGATGACGTCATTCTGGCTCTCCCGCTGCACGACATATTTGATGAAAAACAACAACATGGACTGCAAGATATCCACGGAGATCCAGGTCGCTAAAAAGATCGCCAAGCCAAAGCGGAAAGGACGGTTATCCCAGGCAGCCTTGAGGGACTGCCACAGGGTTGGCTTGTCCAATTCAATGAATTCCTGGCGCTCCTTCGTCCCGAAAAAGACCACCAACATGGGAGCGGCTGCCAGCAACCCGAAGAAAAGCCCCATCAGGAAGACGCGACTCCCGTTTTCAGGGGAAAAGGAACCCACGATCATCAACGGCACGGTAAAGGCCAATAAACTGCCCAGGATGGAGAAAAACATGCGGTAAGAAGTCAGGGAGGTCCTTTCGTCATAATCAGAAGTCAATTCCGGAGTCAAGGCGAAATACGGCATATATAAGAACGTTGCCGCTGCCTCGTAGAGAATGTATGCCAAGGAGTAGTAGCCTGCCAAAGCGATCGGGTTCTCAAGGGAGGGCTGCCACCACAACATGGTGAAGGTAAGGGCCAGGGGCAGAGCGCCAAAGAGCAGGTAGGGCCTCCTTCTGCCCCATTTCGTGCGGGTGCGATCAGAAATGTGACCGAAAACAGGGTCGTTGATATAGTCCCAACTTTTGCCGATGAAGACTGCGATGGCGGCGATCCCGGGACGCAAACCGACCACATCAGTCAAAAAAATGGCGAAATAGGCTCCTAAAATGGTCGTCGTCAGGCTAAAACCGATATCCCCCACGCCATACATCAATTTCTCACCTCGAGTCAGGTTCCCAGACATATTCGTTTTCCTCTCAGAGTTAATTGGGGTTTGCTGTATTTTACACTAAAATCTGACCTTTTTATCTGTCCCTTCCCATCCAAAACGCCAACGATCACCCTCCCTTCTCGCTCAAGATGCGCACCCAGGGGATCCTTTCTCCCCCCAGAATCCCGATTGCATCCCTTAACCGCTCCACGGTCGGCCTCATGTTTGCATAAAATAAATGAGCATCGCACTCACAATCAGAGGAACCAAACCCCACGAGGGGTAAGCCCACCTCAAGATGGGAAGAGACGAATCCCGCCACCTGATGTTCGATTTTACGAGGAGCATCCGTGAACCAGATCTCCACCAGCTGCAGATGACGAGACAGGTAATCGATGTGCCAGTGATTTACCTTGTCTTCCCTGGTGTGGCGCTCCAAACGAGCCCTCAATCCACCGGGGCCAAACGCGCTGCCCACGTAAAGGTAAAACCCAAAGCGCACCTGCAACACCCCAACTTTTCCCACCTTTACTTCCCCGCGTTTCCCGGATTCAAAGAGCAATAAATAGGTCCCGGGTTTCTTAGGGACTTGCGCTGCGATCTGATTCTCAGAAATCATTTAAAACATCCTGCTCATTAGGAGATTCATCCCCAAGGGTGTGGAGAGGATAAAGGAGCCTTTTTCCAAGTCCTCCTCCCTCAAAAAACCGGTCGCATATTTTTATACCATGCGGAGACCCATCTCTAGAAGAGAGAAGATCTCCCTTCTCCAAATCGCGCCCTTAACTTGACATCCAGGGCAAAGCTTGCTACGCTTAATCTACCGACCGTTCGGTAGGAAACGTCCATGACCCGAGATGAGATTTTAGATGCGGCTGCTTTGATCTTTCGAGAGAAAGGCTACCATGCCACATCTATGCAAGACATCGCGCAAGCGGTGGAATTAAAAAAGGGGAGTCTCTACCACCACGTCTCCAGCAAACAAGACATCTTGCTTGCCCTTCTTGACCGGGCTTTGGACTTGATCATCGAGGATTTAGAGCGGGTGACCTCCCAGGAATTACCCCCGGAGGAAAAGCTGCACCGGGCCATGAATGTTTACCTTAAATTTCTTACCGAGCATCTTTCCCTCTCCTCCGTTCTGCTTTTGGAACACCGCTCTTTAGAACCCAAATTCCATAAGGCGCACATCCCTCGACGTGATCACGTCGAAACCATTTGGCGTTCCATGATCGATGAAGGGGTACGCCAAGGGGTATTTCGATCCGTTGATTCTGCCCAAGTGACGAGGACTTTATTGGGCTCCCTAAACTGGACGGTGACATGGTACCGGCATGACGGTCCGCTTCACCCCAAGGAAATTGCGGACCAATGTGCAGACCTTTACTTGGCCGGGTTGTTGAAACGCGAATAAAGAGGGAGTTGCCCCCATGGCTGACGAGCCTGAGGTCAAGAAATACCAGACGAATTCCGGTCATATCATTTACCGGTTGACCCTGGAAGCGTTCCACAAGTTTTGGACGTTTGTGTACCTCGTCGTCATCAATGACGGAAAACATCCCCCCTCTTGCGTGCTCATCGACACCGGGTCCGGATTCGGGAGGTCCGATTCTGACCTCGAACGGGGTCTGGAGATCATCGCCGACCAAGAAAATCACTTTCCAGGATTGGATCACCTGACCCATATCTTGATCACCCATGGACATATTGATCATTTTGGGGGACTGCCCTTTTTACGTTCCCGCACTACAGCCAAAGTGGGCATCCACGAATTAGACTATCGCACCGTAACGCATTACGATGATCGTCTGACCACGGTTTCCAAGAAATTGAAGGACTATCTCTTCCAGGCTGGGCTCGACAAGCAAGAGGTAACTTCCCTGATCGAAATCTACAAAGCCTCAAAGTTGACTTACAAAGATGTTCCCGTTGACTTCACATATGAAGCTATGGGAATGGAACTCGGTCCTTTTACGATGCTCCATGTCCCAGGGCACTGTCCGGGCCATGTCGTCATCCGGCTTGATGAGGTTCTTTTCTGCGGGGATCACATCCTGCCAGATATCAGCCCCCATCAAGCCCCGGAATGCTTGACGTTGAATACCGGCCTGGATCATTATTTGAATTCTTTACAAAAACTTGCTGCTTGGGCAAATGGGATCCAATTGACCTTGCCCGGGCATGAAGGGGAGGTCAACCATCTGGAACGTCGAATAGAGGCAATCCAATCCACCCATCAAGACCGGTTTCAGAAAGTGCTCCATTTCCTGGAAACCCCGCATACTTTGAAAGACACCGCTTACAACCTTTTCGGGGAGGTGCGCGGTTACCAGGGGTACAACCGTCTCTTGGCATTAGAAGAAGCTGGCGCGCATATCGAATACCTGTACCTGCGGGGTTTGCTTGAAATTAAAAACCTGGATGAGGTGACCACAGCGGATGTCCCTGTCCCCATTTATTACTCCCGTACCCCCACTTAGGAGGCGACTATGTATTCATTTACCCCCACAGAAGAACAGCAAATGCTCCTCGATGCCGTGGGTCGTTACGCTGAAAACGACTTAAGACCCGCTGCTCGAGAGGCAGACGAGGAGAGGAGTTTTCCCCCCGGATTGATTGAAAAAGGGTGGGAGCTGGGCGTGTTACAAGCCTCTATACCTGAAGAATATTACGGTTTTGGAGAACATTCAGCGGTCACCGGCGTGCTGGCAGCTGAGAAGATGGCCTATGGAGATTTGGCCAGCGCCATGGCTGTGATGACACCGAACCTCTTTGCCCTCCCTATCCTTTTCGTCGGTTCCGAAGAACAAAAAGAGGAATACATCCCCCCGGTCATTGAAGGGGAATGGAAACCGTTCACCGCTGCATTTATCGAACAGCGCTTTGATTTCGATCCCCATGAACTGAAAACCACCGCGACGATAGAGGACGATCAGGTAACCCTCAACGGCGAAAAAACGTATGTCCCTTTTGCTTCTGAAGCGGAATCCATGCTGGTTTACGCAAATTTAGATGGGGAAACACAAGCCTTCATCGTCCCCATGGATCAAGAAGGAGTGGTAGTAGGAGAAAGGCAGAAAGTGCTTGGAGTCCACGCTTTACCACTCTACTCCGTCACCCTCAATGAGGTAACAGTCCCCCTCGAATCCCGCTTGGGAGGAGCGGAGGGACACGATTTAGAACCCATCTTGGCTTCCTCATATGTCTCCCTGGCCGCCATGGCAGTCGGGGTCGCCCAAGCAGCCTTTGAATACTCCCGCGACTATGCGAAGGAACGTGAGGTGTTTGGCGTCAAGGTGGCCCAGAAACAGGCCATCGCCTTCATGCTCGCGGAAATGGCCACTGAGATCGAATCCATCCGCCTTCTGACCTGGGAAGCAGCCTGGCGCATCGATGAAGGAAAACCGGAGGCTTTCCAACACGCGTACCTCGCCTTGCGCGGAGCGGTCGAGATGGTCATGATGGTCACCGATCGAGCCGTGCAGATCCTCGGTGGACACGGTTATATCCGGGAACATCCCGTAGAGTTGTGGATGCGCAACGGGCGGGGATTTGCCACTTTTACTGGCTTGGCCATGGTCTGAGTGAGAGAAAGACCGCCATGCCAGCCTAAAAAAGATAAGGAGAACGAAAATGATTGACTTTGAAATGCCTGAAACCCTAAAACAGACTCGCCGCGTCGTCCAAACCGTCGCGGAGAACATGATGCGCCCCGTATCCAGGAAATTCGATGAGAACGAACATGATATCCCCTGGGATTACATAAACTTCATGCACACGGCCACCAAAGCCATGGGCGGCACCTCAATGGTGCCTGATGATGACAAAAAGGAAAAGAAAGAGGAGAAGAAAAAACGGCCCAGCCTTGGTTACCAGCGGCTGATGGTGATGGTGGAGACCCTCTCTTGGGGGGACGCAGGGATCTACCTGTGCACACCGGGCGGGATGCTCGGCTCCGCCGCCATCGCGGCTGCGGGAACAGACGAACAGAAAAAACGTTTCCTACCCCGTTTCCAGGGGGATGAACCCGTCTTCGACGCCATGGCCATGACTGAACCCCAAGCGGGATCTGACACCTCCAACATCCAAGCCACGGCAAAGCTGGATGAAGAGACCAACGAGTGGGTCCTGAACGGTGAAAAGATCTTCGTCACCGCTGGACACAAGGCATTGGAGGAGTCCAACGGTTTTGTCGTCGTCTGGGCCACCATTGATCCCGAAGCTGGCCGGAAAGGCATCCGCTCCTTTATCGTCGAAGCCGGTACACCCGGGTGCAAGGTCACCAAATTAGAGGATAAACTTGGCATCCGGGCCAGCGATACCGCTTCCATCGTCCTTCAGGACTGCCGGATCCCCTTCGAAAATATCCTGGGCAGCCCCACAGTCGAGAAATCCACCAAAGGGTACAAAGGGGCCATGGAGACCTTCGACGCCACCCGTCCCATTGTAGCCGCCTCCGCTCTGGGCGTAGCTCGGGCAGCGCTGGAATTCGTCCAGGAGAAATTGGACGAGGAAGGGATTACGATTTCTTACGGGAAGCCCCACCAGAAACTAACCAGCCTGGAGCGAGATGTAATGGACATGGAAATCCAGCTCCGATCCGCCTGGTGGCTTACCGTCAAAGCCTTATGGATGGCGGATAACAAACAGCGGAATGCCTTGGCGGCCTCCATGAGCAAGGTAAAAGCCGGCGACGTGGCTACCAAAATCACCCAAAAAGCCGTAGAACTGCTGGGTCCCTTGGGGTACAGCAAGGAATATTTGGTAGAAAAATGGTTCCGGGATGCAAAGATCAATGATATTTTTGAAGGAACCGGGCAGATCAACCGTTTGATCGTGGCCCGCAACATCCTCGGATACCGGGGCAGCCAGCTGCGATAAAATAGACGTGGAAACGAGTTAAGACAAAGGAAGAGAAGGAGACCATTTTATGAATTCTGAACGACGTATTGGTATCTTGACCGGTGGCGGAGATGTACCGGGGTTGAACGCAGCGATCAAATCGGTCGTGATCCGGGCTCAAGATTACAATATCGACGTCATTGGCTTGCGCCGGGGGTGGTGGTCGGTGGTGGGCATCGATCCCGACGACCCCCGCACCATCGACGAACTCACCTACCCCCTCAACAAGAGAAGTGTGCGAACCATCGACCGCACCGGAGGAACCATCCTTCACACCTCACGCACCAACCCCGCCAACATGCACCCCGACAATGTTCCGGAGTTCGTGAGGGGAGAAGACCGGGTGGAAAAGGAGAACGGCCGGATCGACATCACCGGTCACGCCCTAAAGGTTTTAGAATCCCTAAAACTGGATGCCCTCGTGCCCATTGGAGGCGATGACACCCTCAGCTATGCGGCCCGTTTACACCAAGAGGGTTTCCAAATCATTGCCATACCCAAAACCATGGACAATGACGTCTTCGGAACGGACTACTGCATCGGTTTCTCAACAGCGGTCACTCGATCGGTCAATGCCATCACCGATGTGCGCACGGTGATCGGTTCCCATGAACGGATTGGGATCATCGAACTCTTCGGACGAAATTCGGGAGAAACCTCCTTGTTTGCAGCCTATCTGGCAGACGTCAATCGAGCCATCATCTCGGAGGTGCCCTTTGATTTCGATAAGTTAATCGACTTCCTCGTTGAAGACCGGGAAAATAACCCCTCCCACTACGCGGTCATGACCATCTCAGAAGGCGCCCGCCCCATCGACGGGGAAATCATACAAACCGGCAAAGCGGATGCCTTCGGACATAAAAAACTGGGAGGGATTGGTTACGTCGTCTCTGAGGAAATCAAAAAACGGACCGGGATAAAAACCGTTTACCAGCAGATGGCGTATTTGATGCGTTCGGGTTCTCCCGACTCCCTGGACAGGATGGTCGCTGTCTCCTTCGGCAACTTGGCTATGGACCAGGTGGCATTGGGGCACACAGGCAGGATGGTCGCCCTCCAGCAAGGGAACTACACCACAGTCCCCGTTCAACTGGTGGTTTCCTCCCAGAAGAAAGTTGATGTCACCGCATTATATGACTCGGAGAATTATCAACCTAAGGTGAAAGATATGCTGGGAAAACCCATGTTCCTGTATTAAAAATTTCACCTGGACAGGTGGCAGATATCAGCAGGGGAAGGCAGCGTCCAAAACATTGGATGCTCAAATCCGGGGAAATAACAACTAGATGATATGAGGAGAAAGCCATGGAATACAAAATTAAAAAAGCTGTTGTGATTGGAGCCGGTACCATGGGCGCAGCCATTGCCGCTCATCTTACCAACGCTGGCGTCCCCGTCACCCTCCTGGATATTACTCCAGACAAACTCACTGAAAAGGAGAAAAACGCAGGCTTGTCTCTAGATGATCCCGAGGTCAGGAACCGGATCGTCCGTCAGGGATTCCAAGCCGCATTGAAAGCAAAACCAGCAAATTTCTACAAAAAGGAAAATGCGGAGTTGATCACTTTAGGGAACCTGGAGGATGATTTCCAGGCCGTAGCTGAAGCGGATTGGGTCATTGAAGCGATCATTGAAAACCTGAAAATCAAACAGGGATTGATGGAGCGGATCGATGAGGTCCGTAGAGAATTCACGATTGTGAGCACGAACACCTCGGGGATTTCCGTAAATGCGATCGCCGAGGGGCGATCCGATGGATTCCGAAACCATTTCTTAGGCACTCACTTTTTCAATCCCCCCCGCTACCTGAAACTACTGGAGCTCATCCCCGGAGAGGACACCCTTCCCGAAGTGGTTGAATTCATCTCCCATTTCGCGGAATACCGACTGGGGAAAGGCGTGGTGCATTGCAAGGACACACCCAACTTCATCGCCAACCGCCTGGGGTTTGGTAGCGGCGCGTATGCCCTTCACAAAATCCTGGAAGAGGGTTACACAGTGAAGGAAATCGACAGCATCACGGGGCCGCTGATTGGACGTCCAAAAACGGCGACTTTCCGCCTGATCGATCTGGTGGGTATTGATGTCTGGCAGCATGTGGGGGACAACCTAAAAGAAGCGCTCCCCGAGGATGACCCGGCTATGCCTTATTTAGAATCGGATCCGGTAAATGATCTGGTCGATTTCATGGTCGACAAAGGCTGGCTGGGCAACAAAGCCGAACAAGGCTTTTATAAGAAAGTAGTTCAGGATGGGGAAAAAGAATATTGGCCGCTGAATCTGCAAACCCGGGAATACCAACCCCCCGATAAACCACGTTTCGATTCCGTCAAAGACGCCAAGGACAGCGAAAACTTGGGGGATCGTTTGCGATCCATGTTGGACGCTGACGATAAAGCGGCTGAATTCATCCAGGACCTGACGTATCAATCCTTCTCCTACGCGTCGAAGTCCATTCCCGAGATCGCCGATACGCCGAAGCCCATTGATGACGCGATGCGCTGGGGTTTCGGTCATGAAGCAGGACCTTTCGAAACCTGGGACATGCTTGGTGTGGAGGAATCCCTTTCAGAAATGGAGGACGCTGGGTTTCCACCTGCACCCTGGGTGGAAGAGATGCTTTCGGATGGATATGACTCATTTTACGAATATGAAAACAAACAACCGGTAGGCGTCTATTCCCCTAAAAAGGGTGAGTATGTGAAGATCGAGCGCTCCCCCCACATCATCGTCCTCGAAGAGGAAAAAAGCCAAGAGGAGAAGGTCATCTCCCGCAACCCGAGTGCCACCCTGGTGGATCTGGGAGACGGGGTGGGCTGTGTGGAATTCCACACCAAAATGAACGCCATCGATGAAGATATCATCGACATGCTCACCGAAGCCCTTGACCGGGCCGAAGAGGGGGAGTTCATCGGCTTGGTGATCGGCAACGACGCCGATAACTTCAGTGCCGGGGCGAATCTATTCGGCATCGTTATGGCAGCTCAGAACGAAATGTGGGATGATCTTGAAGCCCTGGTGGAAAAACTCCAATCCGTAAACATGCGCATGCGCTACTTCCATAAACCTGTCGTCGTCGCCCCTGCAGGGTTGGCGTTGGGAGGGGGGGCAGAAATTACCATGCACGGCAACCGGGTCGTGGCAGCAGCGGAGCTGTACACAGGACTCGTGGAAGTAGGAGCGGGCGTCATCCCAGCGGGTGGGGGGACGAAAGAAATGGTGCGCCGGGTGATCACACCCCCCATGCGAACGGATGAGGTCATTCCCCTCCCCTTCCTGCAAAAAGTGTTCGAACAGGTCGGACAAGGGGAAGTTGCCCGGAGCGCTGAGCAAGCTCGTAAGTTCGGCATCCTCTCTCCGGGGGACCGGATCGTGATCAACCGCTCTCACCTTTTGTCAGAAGCAAAGCGGGAGGTACTCCATATGGCTGAAACCGGGTACCAACCCCTCCGGCCTGAAAAACTTTACGCTGCAGGACGTGACGCCCTATCTGCCCTGAAAGTAGGCCTGCAAATGTTCAGAGAAGGCGGTTATATCACGGAATACGAAACTGTGATTGGTGGAAAACTGGTCCAGGTATTGACGGGTGGGAACCTCAGCAAACCCACCTGGGTAGATGAACAGTACTTTTTGGATCTGGAAAGAGAAGCTTTCATGTCTCTGTGCGGCGAGAAAAAGAGCCAGGAACGCATGTGGCACCTTTTACGCACAGGGAAAGTACTCAGGAATTGATGGGCGACGAGTTGACTGGGTTTACATTTAAAAAGGGGTGGATCAATAAACCTCACCATAAGACTCACGCTCATCCATGTTTGATAAGGAGAAAAGTATGAATGCGAAAATCGATGCTTCGCGTGACCCGGTCATCGTCGCCGCAGTCCGCACAGCAGTGGGCAAAGCAAAACGGGGAAGTCTGGTTACCACCCGCCCGGAAGACATGGCTACAGCGGTGATCCGGGAATTATTACACCGCGCCAATGACCTCGACCCCAATCTTCTCGATGACCTCATTCTCGGCTGTGCTTTCCCAGAAGGGGAACAGGGCATGAACATGGCCCGCATGGTTGTATTTCGCGCTCAGCTTCCCGTGGAAGTTCCCGCCGAAACCATTAACCGGTTCTGCTCCTCAGGTGTGCAAAGCATCGCCCATGCGGCTCATACCATCATGGCGGGTCAGGCTGAGATCATCATCGCCGGGGGAGTGGAATCCATGAGTATGGTGCCTATGGGGGGAATTAAATTCAGCCCAAACGAGTATTTGGCTGAAGAATACCCGGAAGCCTTTGTTAGCATGGGGATAACTGCGGAAAACGTGGCGGAACAATACCAGATCAGCCGCGAGGATCAGGATGAGTTCTCGTTGAGGAGCAATATGCGGGCAGCGGAGGCGGTCCAGTCCGGCCGTTTTGACCCTGAAATCGTGCCTTTGGACGTCAAAGTGGTCACGCCTGAAGGCGAAAGAGAATTCACTTTCAAACGCGATGAAGGACCCCGACCCGACACCAGTATGGAAGCCTTGGCTGGTTTGCGCCCCGTTTTTAAAGAAGGCGGCACAGTCACCGCAGGGAATTCCTCCCAAATGTCCGACGGGGCCGCCGGGGTATTGATCATGTCCCGCCAACGGGCTGAGGAATTGGGATTAAAACCCATGGCGCGCTTCATCGCCTTCGCGGCTGCCGGCGTACCCCCAGAAATCATGGGCATTGGACCCACCAGGGCTATCCCCAAGGTGCTCGAGTTAACGGGTATGTCGTTGGATGACATAGAATTGATTGAGCTCAACGAAGCCTTTGCCTCCCAATCCCTGGCCGTAATCCGCGAATTGGACCTCGATCTGGAGATCACCAATGTCAACGGCGGTGCGATCGCCCTCGGCCACCCGCTGGGATGCACGGGAGCGAAACTCACCACCCAGCTCGTCTATGAGATGAAACGCAGAGAGGTGGAAATCGGGATGGTGACCATGTGCATCGGCGGAGGCATGGGCGCCGCAGCGATATTAGAAAACTTGTCCTGAGCAATCTATATCGAAAAGGAGTTTGAGATGGCAGAGTATACCGTAGAGGAGCTCGTCTTCAACCACGAGAAGGCATTCAGGCCGGAAAAAGCAGCCGGCGTCGAAGCCGTCATCCAATATCACCTTACAGGCGATGAAGGCGGTGATTATGTGATCACCCTCGAGGGGGATGAATGTAAAGTCGAGAAAGGCACCACTGAAGATCCGACCATGACCCTGACTGCGGATGGAGAATACTTCCGGGATGTGCTCTTAGGCAAGGAAGACGGCATGAAGGGGTTTATGGAGGGTAAACTGCAGCTGGCAGGCGATCTGAACCTGGCCATGAAACTGACCAGTTTCTTCAAAATGAGTTAGGGGAAAAACCTCACAAAGCGAAATCCCTCCGGTGGTAGGTCTGGCACATATCCATCCGGAGGGCCTTACTTCTTCTTAGTAAATGCCGCTTCAGGCAAGATAACGGGGTCGATTTACTCTTCCAGGGTTTGTGGTTTCAGATTATCCAGGATTTCCTGGTGCAGTCGGTCAATCGTCCCTTGGATGTATTCCACCACTTCTCCTTCTGGGGTCAACTTCCGTTCTTGCTCATCGCGGAGTTTCAACTCCACACCCCCCTGCTCAAGCGATCGCGCTCCCACTGTCAACCGGATAGGCACGCCGATTAAATCCGCATCGTTGAATTTAACCCCCGGACTCTCATCCCGGTCATCATATAAAACCTCTATCCCCTCCTCCTGCAATGATTCATAGATCCTTTCTGCAGTGGTTTGCACATCATCCCCCCCTCCTCCCCCTAAGGAAACCAAATGAACTTCATAGGGAGCGACACTGATGGGTAACATCAACCCGTACTCATCATGGTATTCCTCCACAATCGATGCCAACAACCGCCCGCTGCCGATCCCATAAGACCCCATGACGATCGGTTTTTCCTGACCATCTTTATCTTGATAGGTTGCTCCTGCAGCTTCGCTGTACCATGTCCCTAATTTGAAAATATTTCCCACCTCAATGCCCCTCACCTCATTGAGAGGCGTCCCGCATTGAGGACAAGGGTCCCCATCCCCCGCCGCAGCGATATCCGCGACCACATCCGCCTGGTAATCCCGGCCGTAATTGACATGGAGGAAGTGGTATTCCTCTTCATTTGCCCCCGCCACCATGTTCGGGGACATGGGAATGAGATCATCCACCACCACCAAGGCTTTTTCCAAACCAATCGGTGAAGCATATCCCGGAACAGCCCCTACGGCCCGGATTTCCTCATCCTCCGCGGGTCGCAGGGATTTGGCCTTGATCGCGTTAGCTAACTTCGTCTCATTGAGTTCCATATCCCCCCGGACAATGGCGAAAACCAACTGATCGACCTCTTCCCCTTCCTCCAGTAGGGTCGCCATCATGAAAACTACCTTGGATGTCTTCCGTGCGGGGATTTCCAGCAGTTCTGTCAAATCCTTGATGGTTTTCGCATCCGGGGTTGGCACTTTCTCCAAGGGCCCCTCCTCCTCTTGGGGAGGTTTCTCCTTCTGGAACTCAGCGATCTGTCGATTGGCTTTATACCCACATCCCTCGCAAAGCAGGAGGGTGTCCTCCCCTACCAAGGTCAAATACATGAATTCATGGGCCATGTTTCCCCCCATCATGCCCACATCCGATTCCACGGCGATGACCGGCAAGGCACAGCGGTGGAAGATCTTGAAATAGGCTTGATAATGGCTTCGATATTGGCGGTCAAGCCCCTCCCAATCTCTGTCCAAGCTGTAACTGTCCTTCATGGTAAACTCGCGGACGCGGATAAGGCCTGCCCGGGGACGGGGGTCGTCGCGCCATTTGGTTTGAATGTGGTAGATCAGGATAGGCAGCTGGCGGTAGGATTGAATCTCGTCTTTGACGATATCCACCACCGCTTCTTCATGGGTCATGGCCAAAGCCATATCCCGCCCATTCCGGTCCTTAAACCGGCCCATTTCAGCGCCTACTTTCGACCAGCGCCCTGTCCGCTTCCAGATCTCCGCAGGGTGGATGACGGGCATGGACATCTCCTGCCCCCCAATGGCGTCGATTTCCTCCCGCATGATATCCTCGATCTTTGTCAAAGAACGGTGCGCCAAAGGCATGGCGGTGAAAATCCCGGCAGCCAACTGGCGGATGTATCCCGCTCTGACCAGCAACCGGTGACTGGGGATCTCAGCGTCGGCAGGCGCTTCTCGCAATGTTTGACTGAACAATTTCGACATTCGCATAGGGCCACTCCTCAAAGGGAAGCTCGAACGCAGTTTAGCGTACTCCTATCAAAAAAAATGCCCTCCGACTTTCCAGTCTAGAGGGCGGATCATCCAATAACGCTCTTTCAGCCACGCATCCAAAACGGAAAGCGGTTACGTTTCATTATTCGCATCCTAGGGACGGGCGTTAATAATAGAAGAAGAGGACATTTCATGATGGATGTAGTGTATACCAGAGCATGATATTCTGTCAAGGTCCTCATCCTGGACGTTGGCCGGTAGTGTATACCAGAGCATGATATTCTGTCAAGGTCCCCATCCTGGACGTTGGCCGATTGACGACTGGAACCAGTCCAGGGGGATTTCACCCCTCCTTATCCAATCAGAGTATAATAAGAAAAAGATGATCGTCATTGTCGATATGTTTATTAAAAGGACCATTCTATGATTCCAATTCGAGACGAAAACCCCACTCATGAGACGCCAATCGTTACCTACCTCTTCATCCTGGTCAATGTGTTCGTCTTCATCTTCCAGACCATGTTCGGTGTCGAAGCGACCACAATGACTTATGAGTTCGCCTTGGTTCCCAGCCGGTTCTTAGCGAACGTTTCCTTGGGGAATGTACTCAACATCTTTACCAGCATGTTCATGCACGCGGGGCTGGCTCATATCATCGGAAACATGCTTTACCTGTGGATTTTCGGAGATAACGTTGAAGACGCGATGGGGAAGGGCCGCTATTTCGTATTTTACATATTAGGAGGGATCGTAGCCTCCCTGACCCACATTTTCACCAATCCGAACTCTACAATACCTACGGTGGGCGCCAGCGGGGCCATTGCAGCTGTGCTGGGCGCTTATCTGATCCTTTACCCCCGACAGCGCGTGGTGACCCTGATCCCCCTCGGGTTCTTCATGCGCCTGACCATGCTTCCCGCCAGCATCGTCTTAGGCATGTGGTTCGTCCTCCAATTCTTCCAAGGGGTGATGACATTGGGTGGGCCCGATGTCGGTGGGGTCGCCTTTTGGGCCCATATCGGTGGATTCGTGACCGGCGTGGCCCTCGCGAACCTCTTCAAACAACCCCGTTATCAGGAAACACACCAGAGGTGGTAATCGAAAGCGGTTCTCCCCGCCCACAAGGTCCTCCTTGAAAAAGACCTTCAGGTGAGATATAATTTCGCCGCGACGGGATGTGGCGCAGTCCGGGTAGCGCGCGCCGTTCGGGTCGGCGAGGTCGTGGGTTCAAATCCCACCATCCCGACAAAAAACCGCTGGATACGTCCAGCGGTTTTTCTCATCTCACCCACAGTCGCCGTGCTGCCTGATCAGGCTAAAAGGGTGGCTACCAAGCCAGAGAGCACGATCCCATCAAACGTACCCGCCCCTCCAATGCTGACCACATTGACATGCGTTCCTTTGACTTCGTCCAGGTGAAGCAGATCTGCACCAATCACCGGTCCCAGCACGCCCGCGATGAACGCGATGGGCGGCGCAAAATCGGGGATCAGGATCCAAGCGGACAGCGCGGCCAGCACAGCGGGTATAAAGGGGGACAAAGCGATACCCACTCCCTGAACAGGGCGGGCCAGTAGATAACAGACGATGACGTTGATCCCCACCGCGACGGCTGCCATTAACAGGGCTTGATTGCCCCGGGAGACAACCCGGAATAACTCATGAACGACCAAAATGAGGGGGATGACTGCCCCTCCTACATTGAGAGCGACGGTTATATATTGGTTTTGTATCCAAGGAGTGCGAATCCGGGTTAAGCCAAACATGGAGGGAGAGATGACTTCCACCTGGTCTTCTCGTTCCATCCTGTGGACGGGGATGTTTATCATGCTGCCCAAGAAAATGCCCGCAGCGGCTGCCAAGGCCAAGCCAGGACTTAATCCTAACTTGTTCAGCGCGGTCAGGATGGCATTTGCGAAGAAAAGGGGCAGAAAAAGGATACCCGCAAAGACTGTCAAAGCTAAGCAACCAAAGGGCATAAGACCGCGCATCGTCCATCTTCCTCTTATGATATCCGTAGGGATCACAAAATGTTCACCCCTACAGTATACCAGGTTCCTCTGCTCGCTAAACAATCCTGGTATTCAGTAATCCCTTTTCTATGAACGAGGGGATAAATAACCACAGAATCCGCAACCCATAACCACTCCCAGGGATGATCCTCGGTGCCTCCATGCCACCCCCATTATCGAGTCTGAAGATGGGCACGGATAACTCCCGCATTTTCCTCTCTCAGCGACCTTTAAAGCCCAACAGGCAGCCATGACCCCCAGGATGGGCTGCCTGTGGGGGTGGAGGATGGCCGCGGTCAGGGAGCCCGTTCGCGGTCATGCGCCCTTCCCGGAGCGGTGTGAGGAGCGGCTGAGAACCAGCGGTTCATAGGTCGGCTCCGGCTTTGACCGGGACCGGGAAGACTTTTTGGGCTTGGGCGCGGAACGGAACGAGGACGCGCTCCGCCCCGAGGAAGCGCGGGAAGCGGAGGCCGGGGATGAGAACCCGAAATCCAGCTGCTCCCTGCCGAAGTAGCGCTCCCCGGCCACGGAGAAGAGGCCGATGATCAGCACTCGCAGCAGCCAGACCATGACGGCCACGAAAATGGGGACCACCTTGAGCAGCGTCCCCCGGGCGATGACGGCGTTGCCCAGGCTCTGGTGGTTGAGGATGGCGATGGACACCCCCCACCAGGTGAGGAGGGCGTTCATGGTGGCGGCCAAAAGCCAGGCGCCGAACAGGTACCAGATCTCGGGCGCCTCGCCCCTCCCGCTCTCCGGGGTGAAAAGGCGGGCGATGCCGGCGAAATCGATGCCGCAGAAGGCCACGGCCAGGATGGTCGCCCAGCGCACGCCCCAGAAACGGAGCTCGCCCAGCAGGTCGGTGAGGGCAAAATCGGTCGTGCTGTAGTTGAAGATCTCGAAGGCGACCAGGGCGGTGATGATCAGCGCCCCATAGACCACGCCGCGCTTGACGTGGAAGCGGTCAGGGACGAAGGGAATGCTGTTTGCAGACATGGGGTCCTCCTTGGCTGAGTGAAAATGGATGGATGAGGGGACGGCCTTCCCGGGGAGCGGACAAGGCCCTCCGGGGAGGCGGTCTGCCTTAAATATAGAACATGTGTTCTAATTTGTCAAGGAGTTTTCCCGTCATTGTTATTTAAACTTCAAAAGTGGACACTTTAAACCTGAAAACTGGACAGTTTATGCTTGAAAAGTGGACACCTTGTTTGACAGAAAACCTGGAATAATATACGATTTCTCCTCCAATTTAGAACTGGAGGGTCCAATGTCGCAGCTTCACAAACGGTCATTCAACCCGGAAAAATCATATTTTTAAGAGCTGTTTGGGCAGAAAGGGCTGGTTTAGAAGGGATGCTCTTGGGCCTCAGCCCAAATTCCTAGGCATTGGCTACACGCAATTAAACCGCGAGGGGGAAGACAAGAACGCGTCTTCCCCTCATAAAACCAGAAAAGGCCTTTTTCAGGACTTATATCAGAAAGACAGCTGAAACCGCATCGAAGATTCCCGGTTACTCCACAGCTTGAGTGGGATGGGATTGTTGGCGTAAGGGGATCACAACATGAAACTCACTGCCGGGAAGTTCGCTTTCCCCCTGTTTGGGGGATTCCACCCATATTCGCCCACGATGCGCCTCAACGATGGCACGGACCACAGACAACCGCTCCGTGGATTCCCCCTTCCTAGTCGTGACCTCTTTGTCAAAAGCCAATTCTCGAAACTCCGGTTGAGCCAGATCTTGGAAGATCTTCTGCTGCAAATCCGCATCTACCCCGATCCCCGTATCCCGGACAACGATTTCAGCGCCTTCCCACTTCAATAACTCCGACCTCAACGGGATATGCCGGCCGGTAATGCTGATCTTTCCACCGCTGGGTGTGTGGGTCATGGCATGGGTGATCAAGTACCCGAAGACCTTTTTCAAAGCGCTTCTATCCCCATACACTCTGGGAATATCGCCCAAACCGTCGTGGGAAAGGGTGATCTTCCGGGCTTCGACTTTTTTCTGCAGGTCCTGGCAGACCTGATCGATCACAGAATACAAGGAGATCGGTTCCGTATCGATTTTCAAGGAGCGCGGCTGGACCTGGGCAGTGTAGAGCATACTATCGATGATCTCCTGGAGCCTTTCCAACCCCGCCAGAATACCGTTGATCAATTTCCGGTGATACTCATGATCCATCAAGTTAGAGTCACTCGACAACAGACGTATATATCCACTCATCACCGTCAGCGGCGAACGCAGTTCATGGGCTTTGATGCTGATGAAATCTGACGCAGAGCGCTTAATGCGTTCGATCTTCTCAAGGGCTTCATGATGGGCGGCTTTCGTCCGCCGCAATTCGTTATCGATATTGGTGAGGTTTTCCACCAATCGAGCGTTCTGCAAAGCCACCGAGGTTTGATCTGCAACCGCTGAGAGGAATTCAAGGTCTTCGTCGGTAAATGAACCCCCTGATTTCTTCATCGACAGAGCAAAAAGCCCTATCCATTCATCCTGGGTATGGATGGGCACATAGGCTTCCGCTTCCACTGTATTCAACCAGGTAAACAATTTCTTGGGAATCGTCTGATATTTGGGAATGACTTCCAACTCTGACTGGGTCAGAACCCGTTTCTCCTCCACGAATACCCTCGTGATTGGGTTGTTCGCGGGCAGCAAATCCAAGTTGGGCACCGTTTCTGTCACACCCTTTACGGCCCGCAAGCACCAATCGGGGGGATCCTTTTCGGGATCCACTTTATCGACCAAGAAAAGGATGCCCTCCTCCACATCAAGCTCGTCACAAATTAATTCCACGGTGACCCGGGCCAACAATTCCAAATCCAAGATGCTGCTGACCCGTTTGCTGTATTTACCGAGGGCGCGTCTACGATTGAAGTCATCCCCAATGATCCGTTGGACGATCCTCTTCACACCGCGGTTAATCTGGGGATAAATAAATAGCACCAACAATGCCATCAGGGCCGCGTTGTAGACCGGGTGATACCAAGCTCCATCTTTGAAGAGCCTGTCAAAAATCAGGAAGCCTAAGGCAAAGATCAATAACACGAGGGTCCCTGATAAAGTATTACTGGTCAACAGATAAACGAGGTTCCTTAAATCAGGAAGCCGATAGGTGATGACCATATAGTCGAGGATAAGCGCTGCGGTGAATAATAATACGGAACCCAGGACCGGATTCGCAGTGAATAATAAAATAGAACCGCCTACGAAAAGGATTAATCCCCCCACCCAATAATAAGAGCGGTTCTTAACCACCATTTTGTCGGTCGATGCTAATGCCTGGCGGAGGTAGAGGATGGAGAAGAGGGTAAATCCCGCCCACCCTGCGATGATGACGAAGGATGATAAATCAGATCTGGTGATGTTCCCCCATCCGGTTCTCCACCATACTTCCGGAAGGGAGAAGAAATTCGCGTCCAGTATCAATGCCCCCCCGATCAGGGTCATGATCAGCAAAATCCACGCCCAACCCGGATTCTCCTCATGAAAGACCGCATAGGTTAAGTTGTGAAATATCCCGCTGAGTAAAAGCAGGCCATACAAGGGGATATGCTGGGAAACCTCCTCCAACAAGACGCGCAGCCAGCCCATCTCTTGAGAAAAGTAAACCAAAGTGGTGAAACAAGAAGTGATCAGATAGAAAACCAACAAGTAATCGGCGATTTTATAGACGCGCAGTTTCCCGAGGGCACCCAGGGTAGCCGTGAAATAAAATAAAGTGATTATCAGGTAAAACAGAGCAGGGAGTGTCATGGATGTGCTCATATTCCCCTCACCTCTTTAGAATAGGACAACATCGACCTCTTCACCAGCGCTTAACCCGCTTGCTTCGGCTGGGATCTTGATCAATCCATCTGCGCGCACCAAAATAAAAATCAAATTGCTCTCCCCGAAAACAGGATCCGCGTGATACCCATCGTCCTTCTTCTCTAATTGTACCGGAACGTAATGCTCCCGTCCCGTTTGTGAGGAAAGGTTAATGCCCAGTTTCGCAGAAATGGTCTTCTGGATTTCCTCTTCCTCAAGTCCTAGATAGGATTCGATCGCGGGTTTCACGAATAACCCGGCAATCACCAAGGCGCTGACAGGATTCCCCGGCAAACCCACAAAGGAAGTCCCGTCAGCGACCCCAAGTATGGTTGGTTTACCCGGCTTGACATTCACGCCGTGAATGAGCACGCCCGGTTCACCTTGCGCGTTTATGATATCGGCTGTTAGGTCCCGCGTGCTTGCGGAGGAGCCTGCGGTGATGATCACCAGTTCACATTCTTCTTTCGCCTTCCCGACGGCGGAAATCATCCCCTCCCAATGATCAGGCACGATTCCATAGAGAACGGGCTCGCCACCGTTATCTTTCACCAAGGACCGCAACGTATACGTATTGACATCTCGCACTTGACCAGGCCGGGGGTGCTGATGGGGAGGAATGACTTCATCCCCGCTGGAAAGAATGCCCACTTTCGGCTTTCTGGCCACCGGGATTTCCGTGATTCCCAAAGCCATCAAGCCTCCGATGTCCGCGGCCCGGAGCCTTTTCCCCTGCGGGATGACGACCTCCCCCTCGGAAACATCCTCTCCCTTATCAAGCACATTTTCACCTTGGGCAACGGAGCGCAGGATTTCCACCTGATTTGATCCCGTTCCTTGAGTAAATTCTACCATTACAACTGCATTCGCACTTGAGGGCAGCATCCCTCCCGTATGAATGAGCGCGCATTCAGTTTCCGATATGTCAAAATTGGGTACCTCCCCCATGGGTACTTCACCCTTGACCGACAAGTAAGCGGGAAGGGATTCGTTGGCAGCATAGGTATCCTCTGCCCTCACCGCGTATCCATCCACAGTGGATCTTCGAAACTCAGGCAAAGCATGGGGGGCAGAAATATCCTTCCCGGAAACCCTTCCCAACGCATCTTGGGTTTGGATGATCTCTATCGACACATCCACAGGTAGTTGGTCTAAGAACGTTTTCAACGCCTGATGGGGAGGGGACAATTCGAGAAATTCTGGCATACTTCATCCTCTCGCTATTGAGTCCAAAAAGAATAGGTAAATAAATACGCGGGAAGCAGAAAAAGGATCACCGAAGTCAGCGTCAGCAATTTCCATCGCGCGGGGGCTCCCTGGGCCAACCGATATAAGTACCACACCTGGAAGATGCCAAAAGGCAGCGTAAAAAGCACCGGATATACAAAACGGGATGGAAAACCAATGAACAAAGACAGGCCCAGGATTAAGAAGGAAAAGATGACCAGGATATTGTGGATGAATATGCCGTTCTTCCAGCCCATTCTCGTCAGAATCGAGCCCTTTTCACGCGCCAGATCTGCGGCATAAGTGGGGAATTGAAAGACCAAGAGCATCGCTAAATGGAGCGTAAAGAGGGGAAACGTAGCCAAGCTTAACAAGCGGTGATATTCCTCCGCTTGGAGGGTAAACCCCAGAGCGGGAGTCAAAACGACCATCTGCAATGTGGTGACCAATACGCCAAATCCCGACTCCTCAATTCGAAATCTGGGAAAAATCCGTACCAGATATCCGACAAAGAAAGCCACCATGAGAAATGCAGAAGATACGCTTATCCCCTGCTGCCATTCCAAGATCACGGAAAACGCAGCACACAATGAGAAGAAGATGGCCGAGTTGAAGAGGGTCACCTCTTGGCGGATCAATCTCCGGTCCTGTTCCTCTGGTTGATGGAAGGGAGGTCGATTGATCAAACCCACATCCAAGGGATTCCCCAGATAATCCCCCAGATAAAAAACGCCCAATTGCAAAGATAAAACCCACGCCTGACCCAGGATGTAGGTGGGTGCGTAAATCCGAAAACCCAAATAATCACTGATCCCCACTCCCATGGCGTAGAGTAATATGCCTGAGAATATATGCAAGGGGCGGACTCTGTTAATGAGAGTTTTGATCTCCTCACCATCCATACACTAGCATTATAACTGTTATTCCTCCACACAGAGACATTACCTGTTTCCCTTAACCTCCGATTAAGGGGAGAATGCTAGTGCTTACGTGTTTCTTGGGGAGAGATTTTTCTTTTGCCTATCCGCGAATCAAATTGGAAAGGAAAAACCACAGGTTCGCTGGACGTTCAGCCAGCCGGCGGACAAAATATGGATACCATTCCGTCCCATAGGGTACATAGACTCTCACAGGATACCCTTCTTTGACAAGCTGAACTTGAATATCGCCCCTTATCCCGTACAACATTTGAAATTCCAGCCCATCTTTTTGCAAACCGATTCTCTCCGCATAATCCTTTGCGAAATCGATTCGCTCCTCATCATGCGTTCCGATCGCTGGGATCGGGGGAATTCGCCCGTCCTCACTTAACCGGGATCCATTCTCCAAGGAAGAATCCAGCATGAGTCGGGTACAGGTATCAAAATTCCGATCCACATCCGCCTTCTTCGGATAGGCCACATCCGGTGGTTCTTTATACGCTCCCTTACAGAGACGAACCCGCCCTCCAATTTTCAATATCTTTTTGAGGTCCTCCTCACTTCGATACAGGTAAGATTGAATCACGACACCGACGACGTCCTTAAATCCCCTGCGAACCATCTCATGATAACTATCGAGCGTCGCATCGGTGAACTCCGATTCCTCCATATCAATGCGGATAAAATTTCTATACTCCTGCGCCTTGCTCAATATCCCATCTAAATGGGAAAGACATAATTCTCGATCCAAACCCAAACCAATTTGGGTGAGTTTAATGGATACCCCGGACCTGAGCCCCTCTTCCCAGATCCGGTCCAGAATGTTCAGGATTTCGTCCTTCGCTTCTACCGCCCCTTCTCGGGTGGTGACGTGTTCTCCCAGGTGATCCAAAGTGACGTTGATGCCCTTCTGGTTGAGGTTTTTCACCGCTTCGATGGCGCTGTCCATATCCTCCCCCGCCACAAACCTCGCTGCCATCCTTCTCGCTATTCCCCACCGCCGAACGATATTCTGTGCCCAAGTCGCTTGAGATAAATAAATCAGCAAAGCACGGAGCATTTTACCCTTCCCTTTCCAGTACTCATCCCAAATCAACTGCCGGATCCTCAAAGCGTACGCGACGCACAGCAAGGACCGCTGAGCTTAACATGTACAAATATAATCCATTTCCCTGACCTTTATCAGTGAAGAAAATAACCTCCCTCATCCTATAAAGAAAATATTCCATCAATGAGAATTAAACTGGTTAGTAACCGGATTGGCTTTGTGAGCCGGAAAAGCCGTTAAAAAATGTGATAAAATAACTGTCAGTTGAGGACAAATGTCATATAAATCGCGGGAGAACCGAGAAGATTATGCTAAAAAAACAATACATAAAAACCCGGGACGTGTACAAAGTAACCTTTCGTTTGGGAAAAAACGAACAGCCAGATTATGAAGTGGAAACCGCCCATCTGGTGGGGGACTTCAACGATTGGAGCAGAACCGCAACGCCCATGAAGAAGTTAAAAAACGGCGACTTCAAAGTCAACCTTGATTTAGAACCGGGGAACAAATACGAATTCCGTTATTTGCTGAACGGGAACAAATGGTACAATGAATGGGAAGCGGATGAATACATTCCCGGTGAATTTGGGAAAGACAATTGCGTGGTAGAAATACCGGAGGCACCAAAGGATTAATCACTAACCGATATCATCGAATATCCACCTTGCGCACCAGGCTGATGAGACGATCAACCTGGTGTTTGTCATTCGCGTCCATCCCGGGGTACAAAAAGACAAATTGACGTCGGGTGGGAACTGATTTACCATACAGAAAACGAAGCAAATGTTCCATGGGGAGCGTCCATGAGTCCAGAAAAACTCCAAGCAGATGATTTGCGAAACCGGTGCGATGTGGAATCACTGCGATTTTCATCCACAGAAGAACTTGAACCACTCAACGAAGTCATTGGGCAGCCGAGAGCCTTTCAAGCGCTAGAATTGGGAAGCGAGGTGGAAGGAACGGGTTTCAATATCTTCGTCGTCGGGCTGCCAGATTCGGGTCGGACCACCTTAACTAAAGACTATTTCCTCCGCCGCGCATCTTCCGAACCGACACCCCACGACTGGTGCTATGTAGAAAATTTCCAAGATTCTCACACCCCTGCATCCCTCCAACTTCCTCCCGGTGATGGACAGATATTTAAGCATGAGGTGGAAGAATTGGTCATCGAAGGATTACGGGAGATCAAGGACACTTTCCAGAGTCAAAATTTCCATGAAGAGAAGAAACGTCTCACCAAACACTTGCAGAACAAACAAGAAAAGGAATTCCGCAAACTGCAGGATAAAGTAACAAAACATAATTTCGAATTAATCCGGACCCCCATGGGATTTCTGTTGCGCCCGTTAATCGACGGCAAACCGATTTCCCAGGAAAAGCGCCCTTCCTTATCCAGAAAACAACAAGAAACGATCAATGAAACGCAAACCAAGCTGGATAAAGATGTGGAAAGGACATTGGAGACGATCCGGGCCCTTGATCGTGATATTCATGACAACTTGAAAGAACTGATTTCAAAAACGGTCCAATTCGTCATTAACCCGTTGATTGCCGACCTGCAGGCAAAATACCACGACAACTCGCCGGTAACCGATCACCTCTCAGCCCTTGAAAAGGACTTTGTGGAGACGATCGTGAAATTCAAGCTGGCGGACGAAAATAATCTGGAAGCGGAGAAACTATTGAACAGGTATGGGGTGAATATCCTCGTCGACCACTCTGAAAAAGCTGGCGCTCCGGTGATATTGGAAAGCCATCCTACCTACCAAAATCTCGTTGGGCGCATCGAACACCGACTGTCCGCCCAGGGTTCCCAGACGGATTTCTCTCTGATCAGACCCGGAGCCCTGCACAAAGCCAACGGGGGTTATTTATTGCTCCCAGCTCGGGACCTACTCCTCAACCCCCAAGCCTGGAACAGTTTAAAAAGAGCCCTGAGGGACAACAACATCCGTATCCAAGCTCAAGTCAGCAAGGCGGGGGCCTTGACGACCTCATTGGATCCGGACCCCATCCCCTTGGACATCAAGGTGATCCTCTTCGGGACCCCCAGGCTGTACTATCTTTTAAAGGAAAATGATGAGGACTTTGAAAAATTGTTTAAAGTCCACGCCGAGTTCGCCACCGAGATGGACAGGACACCGGAAAATGAACATGCTTACGCTCTGTTCGTGAAGTCCGTAGCAGATGAGAACCATCTGCTACCCTTCGACAACACCGCGGTGGCCCGGATCATCGAATACGGATCAAGATTAGCGGAAAGCAAACACAAATTGACCACACGCTTTGGGAAAATATCCAACTTAATCCGGGAATCAGCCTATTGGGCAAAAAAAGACCAAGAGGTCGCTGTCTCTTCCCGATCGGTTCAGAAAGCGATTCAGATGGGCATATACCGGGAAAACCTCACTGAACAACGCACTGTGGAGAACATCCAGGATAACACCATATTGATCTCCGTCACAGGAGAAAAGATCGGGGAGTTGAACGCCCTAACCCTTTTATCAGAGATAGATTACGAATTCGGATCCCCCATCCGCGTGTCCGCGGTGAGCAGACCAGGAGACGAAGGCGTAGTGGCGATCGAACGGCAGGCAGAGTTGAGCGGCCCAATCCACACGAAAGGTGTGTTAATCCTCAGCGGCTTCCTGGGAGAACGCTACGGCCAACGACACACCCTCAACCTCACAGCCAGCATCACCTTCGAACAGTCCTATGCAGAAGTGGATGGGGACAGCGCTTCAGCGGCTGAACTATTGGCCCTGTTGTCATCCATCGCCGACATCCCCTTACGACAAAAGTGGGCGATTACCGGATCCATCAACCAGCATGGAGAGATCCAGGCTGTAGGCGGGATCAATGAGAAAATCGAGGGTTATTACCGCGTATGCCAAGCCAAGGGCTTGAACGGAAAACAGGGTGTGATCATCCCCAAAGCGAACGTGCAAAACCTAATGCTTGCAGACGAAGTCATTCAGGCTGTAGAAGAGGGCGTTTTCCATATCTGGCCTATTGAAAAGGTCGACGAGGGGATCCCGCTGCTGACGGGATTAGATCCCGGCGAGAAGGATGAAAAGGGTAAATATCCCCCAAACACCTTTAATTATCACGTTCAAAAGGCCTTAAAATCTTTTTATGATATTCAAAAAGCGGAAGACAGATCATGAGTTTTCCCCTTGGTTTCCTGTCCCCCAGATCATAAGCCCCAAAACGGTCCGCCAATCTTTAGTGCTCTTTTTTCCATCTCAGTTCCTGACCAGCTGTTTATTGGTCTTCAGGACCCGGGGTTGATCGCCCTTATTTGGCAAGAACATCATCCTGTGATAGACTTACCCCTGTGTAAATCGCTAAGCATGACGGAGGTACTGTGCGTCGAAGGAGCTCTTTCTCCGCGTTAAGATGGATCGCGGTTTTTCTACTCATCGCTGCAGTCGTACTCACCACCTATCAGATCGTACGTTTCAGCCGCCTAAGGACCAGATACCCTCCAGGTATGGAAATCGCGGATGTCCCTGTGGGCGGACTCACCCGCCAGGAGGCAGCTCAGCGGTTATTAGAAGCCTATTCCCAACCCGTGGAATTGCGCTATGATGAAGCGATCATCCATCTCGCCCCTTCCACCGTTGGGTTTGAGTTGGATTTAGAAAGCATGCTGGCAGCCGCAGACCTGGAACGCACTGAACAGCCTTTTTGGGCTGGATTTTGGGATTATCTTTGGGGTCGAGAAATAGGGGGAAGCACTGTTCCCCTCCGGGCGGACTACTCTGAAGAACGGTTGCGAACCTACCTGAAAGATGAGATCGCTGCCCGGTACGACAAGCCCCCTACCCCGGCAAAACCCCAAACGGGCACGGTCAAATTTATTTCCGGAGATGTGGGCACAGAGCTGGACATAGACCAAGCGGTGACCGCCATCGAAAACGCACTATACTCCATCAACAGCCGCAGGGTGAATCTCCCCAAAAGCCGGACCTCTCCACCCCGGCCTTCCCTGCAAAATTTAAAGACATTATTGAAACAAACCATCGATATCGAGGGCTTTGACGGTGTCGTTGGTTTATATATGTTCCATCTGGATGCGGTGGAGGAGATCCATTTTGCCTATCAAAACGGCCAAGAAATCCCTAAAAATCCTGATGTCGCCTTCACCGCTGGCAGCATCGCCAAAATACCGATCATGGTTTCCGTCTTCCGCCGCATCGAAGGAGAGGAAGATCCGGAAGCGTTAAACCTGCTCCAAAAGATGATCATCCAATCGGGTAACGCCGATGCGGACTGGGTTATGGAGCGCGTCATCCACCCCGATCTGGCCCCATTAGAGGTCACCGAAGATATGCGTAAATTAGGGTTGGAAAACACGTTTTTAGCCGGCGAATTCGGTTTGGGATCCCCTTTGTTGAAAAGGATCGATACACCTGCCAATCAAAGGGATGATGTCGACACCGATCCAGATCCCTACAATCAAACCACCCCTTCGGACATGGGCATGCTCCTGGAAGACATTTACCAATGCGCTGAAACGGGGGAAGGCACATTCAAAGCCATCTTCCCTGATCAGATCACCCAGGAAGAGTGCCAATTGATGATCGACTACCTATCTCAGAATAAAATCGCCTATCTAATCGATGGCGGCGTCCCAGACACAACGGAAATTGCCCATAAGCACGGATGGACGACCTTGAATGGCATTATCTACACCCTGGGGGATGCGGGCATTGTCTACTCGCCGGGCGGCGAGTACATCCTGGTCATCTTCCTAAACCACCCAGTGCAGATCATTTGGGATAACGCCTCCCTCCTGGTGGGAAAATTGTCTGAAGCGATCTACAATTTCTACAACCTGCCCACACAGTAGCATTTGGCGATATTCAAGAACCCTCGACTTGAAAGCCAATGAAAACGGATAAGGATTCCTTTTCAACATCCAAGCCAAATGAAAAAGTCCACTTCAACCTGAGAAGTGGACTCCTTTATCGGGACCGGTTCGCTTAGATTTCCCTTTCTACGACAAACTCCGCTAACTTTTCCAGCGCATCCCGCTCCCTCCCTTCAGGGAGTTCCTGCAAAGCCTCCACCGCACGCCGCGAAGATCGGCGGGCATCTTCTAAGGCGCGTTCAATAGCCCCGCTTGATATAATCTCCCCGATGACTTTTTCCATCAATCGATCATCCCCCTTCCCACTCATGATGACCTTCAGGTCCTGGTCATCAGGATTGGATTCTTTGTAGTACAAAGCGGGTAGAGTAAGGACGCCTTGAGACAAATCATGACCCACCGGTTTTCCCAAAAGCTTCTCTTCCCCGGTGAAATCCAGCACGTCATCCACAATTTGAAAGGCTTCCCCTAGCTGACCCCCAAACGTTTTCGCCGCTTCCACGATTTCCTCATTCGCAGAACTGAGGATGGCAGCTGCTTGGGCGGATAGGACGAACAACGATCCCGTTTTTTCGTAGATCCTCCGGAAGTACTCTTCTCGCGTAGTGACGCCCTGATCGCTGAAAAGCTGCCTCACTTCCCCATTGACGATGATCGACAAGGTCCTCGCAAAGAGGGACATGATCTCTGTGGAATCGATATCGGAACCGATTTCCGCAGCTTGGGCGAAAATGTAATCCCCGGTGAGCACTGTTGCGGCAGATGACCAATTCGAATTCAGGGTGGGGCTTCCCCGTCGAAGCAGGGAGCCGTCGATCAGATCATCATGGACCAAAGTCGCTGTGTGCAGCAACTCAATGGAAGCCCCTAAAGAGATCAATTTGTCCTCATCTGCTCCGAGCAGTGATCCGGTGAGGATGACAATGGCCGGGCGTACCCGCTTCCCACCCGAAGACAATAGGTGCTCAATTGCGGCTTCTAATTCCGGATGGTATCCGGAAGACCGGGAAAGCATCCGCTGGTCAACTTTCGCTATTTGGTCTCCAATAAAATTTAAAAATCCTACGTTTTCCAAATCGGTTATCTCCAATGAAATAAATGATCAGCGTTCTCCGTCGTGCGTTCCCCGATTTCACGAACAGAACGCCCCTTCAATTCAGCCACCTTCTCAGCGATATATCTGACATAGGCCGGTTCGTTCCGTTTTCCCCGATGGGGGTGAGGCGTTAAAAACGGACCATCCGTTTCGATCAACATGGATGCCAGCGGGGAGGAGATTACCACTTCCCGCATGATTCTCGAATTCTCAAAGGTCACAGGACCGGTAACACCGAGATGGAATCCCATGGATATCACCCGCTGGGCTTCCGACACATTCCCAGAGAAGGAATGCACGACACCAATTCGATCCCGCATTATCTTACCTTGATCTTCCTCACTCCGCCATGCCTGGAGCATGTCCAACAAATCCATTATACAAGATCGATCGCCGGGTTCCGCATTTCTGACGTGCAAAACAACCGGCAAACCACGCTGGCTGGCCAAGGCCAATTGGCTATTTAACACCTCTTTTTGCAGATCACGGGGAGCCCGGTCGCGATAGTAATCCAATCCGATCTCCCCGATGGCTTTGACGTTCGGATGGCGAGACAACTCGAGAAGAGCCTGAGTTGTTCCCTCCGTCCAGCTCCGCGCGCTGTTGGGGTGGACACCCACCGCGGCGAATAAACGGGGATCCCTCTCTACCAATCCTACCACCTTGTGACTGGATTCCAGATCCAGCGCAGGGACAAGCACCCTCTCGACCCCCGCTTCCCAAGCCCGTTCCAAAACCTGGTCCAGGTCTGCTTGGTATGCGTCAAAATCCAAGTGGCAATGGGTATCTACGAGTTTCACAATCCGTCAGCATCCAATCCCGCGATCCTCAAACCATCTTTGAGGATGTCATTCACACGATCCTGGTGGGTGGTCTCACAATACACGCGGATGATGGGTTCCGTGCCGGAGAAACGGATCAGCAGCCAACCCCCGTCCTCCAGAGCAAACTTATACCCGTCAATGGTGATCAAGTCGGTGACTTTCAAACCGCCAATCGTTTCCGGATCCGCGGATTCAATGCGTTCCCTTTTCTCTTCACGATCCCCTTGGAAAGGCGTGTCAATGCGGTCGTAGTAGTGGGCCCCCACCGTATCGAAAAGAACCTCGATCAATTCCGACGGCTTCTTGTCCAATTTAACCATCATGTCCAGGATGTACAAACCGGCCAAGATCCCATCCCGCTCTGGGACATGACCCCGGAAGGCATACCCCCCGGACTCTTCTCCGCCCACCAGCGCGTCCGTTTCCAGCATCTTAGGGGCCACATATTTGAATCCGACCCCTGTATTATGCACAGGAACATCGTATATTTTACCCAACTTCTCAAGCATGGTGGTCGTTGAGATCGTCTTCACGATCGGCCCCCGTTCTCCGCGAACCTCCAATAAATAGTATGCCAGGAGACCGTAGACGCGGAGCTGATCGATAAAATTGCCTTTCTCATCGCCGATCCCAATCCGGTCCGCATCCCCATCATTGATCAATAGGACATCTGCGCCCTTCTCCACAGTGGCTTCCAAACCGGGATCGACGTTGGGGGGGATGGGTTCCGGCCGGGTCATATCCGGGAAAAGTGGATTCCGAGTCTCATGGATTTCCATCACTTCCGTGGATCCGCCCCCTAATAAGCGGGGGAACCATCCAGCGCTGTTGCCCCACATGGGATCCACCAAAATCTTCAAACCTGCCTCCCGGATGGGCTGCAATTCAATCATCTCTTCAATATGCGCGATGTAATCCGGGGCTGGATCAAAGGTCACGATCAGCCCTTTTTCTTCTGCTTCCTGGTACGGCACCCGCTTCACATTCGTTTCAGAGGGGGGGATGCGACTCTCGATCTTCCGCAGGCCTTCCGGGGCAACAGCCCCACCATTTTCATCCCGGACTTTAAAGCCGTTATCCGTGAACGGGTTATGAGATGCGGTCACATTCACCGCGGCTGCCGCTCCCTTGGCCACAATGGCATATGAGATCACCTGGGTGGGTGTGGGACCGTCCGTCAAGTAAACATGAAAACCATTCCCAGCCAGGACCTCCGCGACCGCGGCCGCGAAGTTCTCCCCCTGGTACCGCCGATCGTGTCCGACAATAACCCATTCCCCTTCCAAACCTTGGTCTTTTAAATATGCAGCGAAACCTTGAGAACAGCGCCTGACGTTAGCAAAGGTGTAATCCTCCGCCACATGTCCCCGCCAACCATCGGTACCGAACTTGATATCCAACGCCATGATCCCTCCGTATCCATTATCTCTAATCTACGAAGGTATTATAACAAAGAGGGATAGAATTGGACATCACAACATCCCGGGAAATTCTTAGCGCGCTTCGACAAAAGGCATGATTCCCCAAAAGCTCGCCTTCCTTAGCAAACCCTTAATCCGAATCTCCTTCTCCCCTCGCATGCTATAATCTCCCTGGAAGGAGAATCCATGGCACATGTATATTTAGATCACGCGGCGACCACCCCTGTCGATGAAAGGGTGCAGGAAGCGATGATTCCCTATTTTAGGGAGATATTTGGGAACCCGTCTTCCTTGCATTTTTTCGGCCAGCAAGCTGACGCCGCCCTCCATGAAGCGCGGCAATCCATGGCAGATCTCCTCGACTGTCAACCCGAGGAGGTCATCTTCACCTCCTGCGGATCAGAAAGCGACAACCTGGCCCTGCGGGGAGTGGGGCTGGCCCGCAGAGAAAAGGGCAAAGGAACCCATATCCTGATCTCGGAGGTGGAGCACCATGCCGTTTCCCACACTGCGGCACAAATGCAAAGCATCTTCGGTTTCGAGGTGGAAACCGTCCCCGTGGATGAGCACGGCATGGTCCATCCGGAAGCTGTGGCGGAACGCCTGCGTCCCGACACAGCCGTCGTGTCCATCATACATGCCAACAACGAAATAGGCACGGTAAATCCCATCCCCGAGATCAGCAATCTCTGTCGAGAAAAAGGGATTCCGTTCCACACGGATGCCGTACAGGGGGCAGCTCACTATCCGCTGCACGTCGACGATCTGCAGGTGGATCTGCTCTCAATTGGCGCCCACAAGTTTTACGGTCCCAAAGGGGTCGGCGCTCTATATGTGAGGGAAGGCACCCCGCTCATCCCCACCCAAACGGGGGGAGCCCAGGAGTTTGGGAGAAGAGCAGCAACCGAGAACCTGCCCCTCATCGTGGGCATGGCAGAAGCCTTCAACCTGGTTCACGAAGAGAGCGAACAGCGGGAGGGGCACACCCGGAGGCTGCGCGACCGTGTCATTGCCGGGATCTTAGACGGCATACCAGACGTATCCCTCACCGGACACCCTCAGCGGAGGCTGCCCAACCACGCCAGTTTCGCATTCAAGGGCGTGGACGGGAATATGCTGATCTCAGCCCTTGATGTGGAGGGATTTGCCTGTTCCTCCGGGTCGGCCTGCAAGACCGGCAACCCCGAACCATCCGCTGTGCTGCAGGCTATGGGATTTAATCGGGAATGGGCTGGGGGGTCTTTGCGGGTCACGGTGGGCAAAGATACCACGGATGATGAGGTGGATCAGTTCTTAGATGTTTTACTAGGTGTGATCAGCCGCTTGAGAGATTTGAATTAGGCATGAGTGAGAAGAAAACGCGCGTGGTCGTCGGTATGAGCGGCGGGGTAGACAGCTCTGTGGCCGCGGCCCTCCTCAAAAAGGAAGGGTACGATGTCATCGGGATGACCTTGCGCTTGTGGAGCGAAGAGCATTTGGGGAAAGAAAACCGCTGCTGCACCGTGGATGCCTTGACGGACGCGCGTCACATCGCCGGCAAGCTGGACATCCCCTTCTACGCTGTAGACGCCAAGGAGGTATTCCACGATACTGTGGTCTCCACTTTCATTGCAGGATACCAAGCAGGCATCACCCCCAACCCCTGCCTGACCTGCAACCGGCACATCCGCTGGGGTTTCATGTACCAGCGCGGACGAGCGTTGGGAGCTGAGTACCTGGCAACGGGTCATTACGCCAGATTGCGTCGAAACGGAAGCGGTCAAATCCAATTGTTGAAGGGTGTGGACCCGGATAAGGATCAATCCTACGTGCTCCATGTCCTGGATCAGGTGTTATTGTGCCACACCCTCCTTCCCCTTGGTGGCTATACGAAAGACGAGGTGCGGGAGATGGCCCGTCAATTCCAGCTCCCCGTCGCCGATCGCCCGGACAGCCAGGACCTGTGCTTCCTCGGGGAGGACGATTACCGCGATTTTTTAATCCGAAACGCCCCCGCCGTGAAAAATCCCGGACCGATTTTGAACACCAAGGGCGAAAAACTCGGGGAACACCCAGGGCTGGCTTTCTTCACCATCGGACAACGCAAAGGCCTGGGCATCTCCCCGCCCCTCCCCCATTATGTACTTGACAAAGACCCGGAACGGAACGCCATCATCGTTGGCACAGGGGACGAATTGGGAAAGAACACCCTCACCGCTGAGGACGTGAATTGGATCTCGGGAACCCCGCCCTCCACCTCGGTGCAAGCCGATGTTAAAATACGCTATACGGCACCGGCCAAGGAAGGAACGGTTACCCCCTTGGAAGGTCGAAAAGCGGAAGTCCATTTCCCCCAACCCCTGCGGGACATTACCCAGGGTCAGGCCGCTGTTTTTTACCAGGGTGAAATCTGCTTGGGCGGCGGCATCATTCAGAGTGCATCATGACCACACCAGCTCTCTTTTTCAGTTTTTTGTTAGCCTCCCTATACGGTTCGATATTCCATTTCTGGAAAGGTGGCGGGGGGGAAAAGCTATTTATGTACCTTTTCCTTTCCTGGTTGGGATTTGCCCTGGGACATCTGTTCGCGGAGTACATCGATTTCTCGCTGCTCATGATCGGACCCATCTCTGCTGGTTTCGGAAGCGTCGGCAGCATCCTCCTTCTATCCATCGGGCATTGGACCAGTCACCAACTAGAAGAAGAACGACCATGATCCAGACGCTTGAGGAAATCAAAGACTGCTTACACGCCCAACAAACAAGCCCGAATGCCCTCCAGGGGACGCCTCCCAAAGGTTTGATCCAGGATTCAGAGCTCGCTCCCGCTGCTGTCCTTCTCCCCCTCTTTCAAGACGACCAAAAATGGCATTTGATCTTCATAAAACGCACGGAACACGATTATGACGACCACAGCGGTCAAATCGCCTTTCCGGGAGGACGTATAGAAAGGGGGGATCCAACATTGACCGCCACGGCTCTGCGGGAATCCGAAGAGGAAATTGGCCTCCGCCCCCAAGATGTGGAAATCCTGGGGTTTTCCCATGACATCATCACCGTTACCCGGTACCAAATCACCCCTCTGGTAGGCCTGATCCCCTGGCCCTACCCCCTCCGACCTTACCCTCTGGAAGTGGAGCGGATCTTCTCCATCCCTTTGGAGTGGTTGATGGACCCACAGAACCAATACGTCCGCCTCTGGAAGCCCCAAGGGGAAGCCATGGAACCTTACCCGATCATCTTTTTCAATCCTTACAAAGGCGAAGTCCTCTGGGGAGCGACAGCGAAAATCGTCCGGGATTTCATCGATCTCTTGTCCCCCTGATCATTCCCCTTCTCTGCCCACCAACCGAACGGCATCGATTTCATTCCAACCCAAACCCAAGACGGACTGGTCGACCGTAATCCGCACCCCATTGACTCGCTCATCAAGCTTCGGAACTGGGACGGTCAGGTTATAAGGACAGGGACGGTCCATCTGTTTGGGTTCGCTTTCGTAGACGGTCAGGAATTCCCCCTTCAACGTCCTGACTTCGATTTTGACCACCTGGTCAGGGTTGAAGCTTTCGATGACCGCGATCTCCACGGGATAAACCGGGATCCGGTAGTCCAAAGTCAGGGTAGCGACGGAATCGTTGGCTGCGGATGCCCAAGCATATTGATAATCCCCACAACCGGGCGCATCGGGCGGACCGATCGCTTGTTCCGCTCCCCATTCCGGCACCGTGTACTCTGAACTGGCTTCTGCATCCGCAGCCCATTGATTGAGAAGATCCCCTTCTTCGACAGCTGCTGTCTGTGATCCAGGGGTAAACTGCGTCTCAGCCATGTGAACCTCGGGGGTGGAGGGACCATCCCCCCTCGCTGCACAGGCACCCACCCCCAAGACCAACGAAACGCAGAGCAGGCTCAGAACCATATATCTACCCTGGAGTGGAATCAAATGCATGATTGGCTTTCCTTAAATAAACCATCCCCTGAATTCTTCACTTTCAGGGGATGGGAATCTGCTAACCTCGCATGTAATCCGGTGGAGCTTCTTCTTCCTCTTCTTCTCCTTCTTCCTCCAACTCTGCCAGCTCTTCTTCGGACAATTCCTCGAGGATTTCCGGTTCTTCCAGCTCTTCGAAGAGTTCGGCTTCCTCTTCCTCTTCAATCTCGATTTCGAGGGTGGTGGGCGCAGCGATGACGACCACGATGTCATCAGGATCTTCCATGATCTTTACATCTTCCGAAACTTTCAAATCCCGGACGAAGATGTGATCACCAATTTCTTCCATTCCCGAAACGTCCACGGGGATGTAATCGGGCAGGTTTTTTGCCAAGGCTTCCACCTCTAACTCATCCATTTCCACAACCTGCAAGGCATTGTATTCACTCACCGCAGGCGCTTCCCCTTCCACAAGCACAGGTACGGTCGTAGAAATCTTCTCATCCAGAGAAACCGCCTGGAAATCGACATGGAGCAAATTCCTGCGGATGATCTCACGCTGTTCCTCACGAACCAGCGCCAAATGCTCATCCCCATCCAAGTTGATGGTGATCAAGGTGTTGGCACCGATTTCTGAAAGAATTTGACGAGCTTCCTGGTAATCCAACGTGATGGGTGTAGAGTTGATCTCCTTTCCGTAAATGACAGCAGGGAGTTTCCCGTCCCGCCTCAGCGCATTCACCTTCTTACCCGTGACATCACGCTTTGATGCATTTAAAACGATTCTTTCCATTTTCTTCCTTCCTCGGAGCGCCTCTCACTGGTCTCAGCCAGTTACCCTCGCTCCTATAAGTGTTCTCCAAGAGATCCGGAGATTTATGTCTGCTAGATTATGACTCCTTGCGTTTTCCACCGAACAAGAGTCGGGTTGCGGTAAGGATAGCCCCAGCAATGACGCCGGCCAGAATCCCGAATATGACCGCCTCCTGGGTGTCGATAGTGGCTTCAACAGGTCCTTCAACTTTTCTGGCAAGCAAGACTCCTGTCTTGATTTGATCCGCATCCACCTTCTGGGAAGCCAGCAAGCCTACCTGTATCTCATCTGCCACCGCAGCGTTGGCAGCCATCACACCGAGTCTGGACTGGGATATTTGCGCTTGCTCCGTTCGGGCAAGCAATGCTGCGCTGTCATTAAAGATCACTGAGTTTGCACTCAAACTGCCCACGGCGCTTTGTTGGCATGTGATGCTATCCGCATTGATCGTCCCGGCAGCGCTGTTGGTTACCTGCACTTCCTCCCCCTCCACAGCCTGAGCCATGGTATTCCGCAATGATATGCTTTCCCCTACCACTTTTTCCAATGAAGACTCCTCAACTTCGAGGACTTCGTTGGATTCATCCTTAGCTTCCTCAACCATAAATCACCTCTCTCAAAAAAAGACCGCCACTTCCCAGTGACGACGGCGAAAACGCAACCAAAATTGTACCGAGGACGAGGTCATGTGTCAATGGCAAGGGACAGATCCGATACCACTTCTCCCTATCCAAGCAGACCCCTTTGGGAGCGAGGTACACCCTGTTTTTCTCTCGACGTCGACCTCTGAGAAGCAAATGCCATTTCCCCGGTATGCGGCACGCATCTTGCACATAGACAAAGAAACGAGAAAAGGAGTTCCACGATGACGATCTTTCAAATTGCACAGCTCTTATCTGCGATGGCCGCAGGGTTATTCCTTATCGGTCTGGTCACATTCGCCACCGGCGTTGCTGTCCTCGTCTCCCGCTCCATCGGGCAGGACACCCGTACGATCAGCAAACAAGTCTCCATCTTGGCGAAAAAGGGAGTCGCTGAAGATATCTCCGGCCTGGTCGGGAATGCATCATCCTTGCTATCGGCGACAAGTGACCTCATCCGAACCACGAAAGGAATCGGCGTCTTTTTGATCATCAGCGGCTCACTCTCCATGCTGCTGGGGATTGCATTAACCCTCTACCTCGGTCTTAGCTAATGGGATAAACATGGCAAAACAGGATTTTTCTCTGATCACAGCATTGAAAGACATCTACCCAGAGGACGCCTGGTCCTGGGCCATTCCAGCCCTCAGGCGGGAACCTTTAATATGGGAAGCCCTGCAGGGGGAACATTTTCGCGATAAAGCGAAAAAAGAGATTGGAAGCCAAGCGGAAAAATGGACCCCAGCTCGATTGGGCGTAATCGCTTTAAACCTGGATCTCCCCTTTCACCTCTCTTGGCCGTTACCGCCTTTCAACGAATTGCCGCCAGAACTTCGCCAGCGCGTTTATAAAGCATATCAAGCTAGCATCGAAGAATCCTCGCCCCCGCAAAGCTTGAGCCAGGCATTTTTGCTTGCCCTGGGATTGAAACAAGAAAAAGACGCTGGAAAGACCTGGGAAGAACTCATCCAAGGGCCGTTCCCACTCTCAAATTGGAGAGGTTCCTTTGTGTGCTTGTATGAAATGCTAGACTCTCCGACCGCGCTGTTAAAAACACTCCCTGAAGGACTGGGGATCCACATCGTGTTTTCCAGACCGGCTCCGCCCACCGCACACCGGGAACGGTTAAAGGGACATCTCACCCTCTTCCCACGCCAAAAGCAACTGAATTGGCTGCGTATCCTGCGGAGTGAAAAACCGGAAACGGCCGCAAAGATCGCCAAAACACTCACCACCTCTCCAACTCAACAACCATCCACCATTGCAGAGATGATCGGTGAATCCCAACTCCACCAGGTTGCTGATGATCCGCGCTATGCCCTGGAATTGCTGGAAAGAGCCTCTTCTCTCCACAAAGAGTTAAAAGGTACGCTGGCTGCCCAGGTCAACGCCAACCACGCTCTCGTCGAGGCTCCACAGCTGACCTCGAAAGCCTGGAAGGATGTCATCCAGACAGCGAAAAATCCCTCCGAACTGAAAAGACACGCTGATGCCATCAGTGATTTATTGAGAACTTTGACCAAGAAAAAATTCTATGCAGCAGCGGAGAATCTCATCGATGCGATGGAGGAACCTTACCCTGATCACCCCGGTTTATTGACCGAATTAGCGAGATTCGCCATCTCCCAGGGGGAGACAGGGCGCGCGCGGCAGATCGCGATCCAGGCTTTAAATCTGATTTCCGAGGACGCTCCCGCTCCTCCTCTATCGGGTATCCTCTTCGATCTAGGGTTGTACGAAGAATCTGCCCAAGCTGCTCAGTCTACCCTGGCAGCATACCCCGATCACCAAATGTCACTGATCACCCTGGCTAAGGCGCTGGATCAAGTGGGAGACCATCCCCGGGCCATTCAAAGCGCACAGCTTGCCGTCCTTACCCGTCCCGAAGAAGTTGACCTCCGCAGACAATTCGCCACCTACCTGGAACACGGCGGAGAGTGGGAATCCGCCTTGAAAGAACGCTCCCGGGTGTTGGCAAAATTACAGGGAAACATCGACGCCAAATCGCCCTTTGAGCCTTATCTACCCCATGAAGACCTGCTCGGACTGGCCAACTGCGCTTACCATGCCCAGAAACCGGGTCGAGCGGTAAAAGCCTGCGAAAAAGTACTCGATCAGAATCCCGATGACGGCCTGGCCCACGCCACCTTGGGGAAATCACTCTTAGCGCTTGGTGAGCCTGAAAAGGGATTTGATCACCTTAAAAAAGCGACCGATCTCTCTCCCGAACATCCCGATCCCTGGCTCGCAATGGCGCAGGGACAATTAGAGAACGGGGAAGAAGAACAAGCCATCCAAACCTTGAAGATGGGGGCCAATGCCGCGGATCGGCGCGCAAAGATTCACCTGGCCCTGGGCAAAATTCACAACGATCGCCACGCTCAATCCAAAGCGCTCGAAGCCTTCCAGAAATCCGCCCAGTTGTCACAAAAAGAAAACATAGATCAACAAACCGAACAGGAAATTGGCTACCAGCTCGGAAAGACATATTACCAACTGGGGCATCTGAAAGAAGCCCGAAACACCCTCCGGGATCTCAAAGAGCGTTATCCCGGGAACCAGAAAACGCATTATATTTACGGGAAGATATTGCTGGATATGGATGAACCGCGCGGCGCTCTGCCCTACCTAGCCCAGGTCGTGGATGCCCAGCCTGACGATGTAAACCCGTACCTGGATTACGCTGATGCCCACTTGCGGATTGGTGCCAACCCCAGGATCGCCATCAAAACCCTCAACCAGGTCCTGGAGATGGATCAGGGAAACGAAAAAGCCCAGGCCCTGTTAGCAGAAGCCTACCAAGCCAATGGAGAATGGGAGCGCGCTTTATCCCATTACCAAAAGGCGATGGAGTCCGAGCTGAGCAGCGATCCAACCTGGGGACCGAGGATCACAACCGGTTTTGGAAATACGGCTTTGAACCTCGGCCAAACGGAAACCGCGCTGGCCACGTTAAAAGAAGGCCTGCACAAAAACCCCCACAATCTGACCCTGGCACAAACCTTGGCGAAAGCGTTTGCCAAAGCTGAACTGAAAAATGACGCCTTGGAAGCTGCAGAAAAGGCCTTAGACATCGCACCGGATGATCTGGAAAATCTGGATTGGGTAGCGGATTTCGCCCTGGGCATGGACTCCCCCCGAAACGCCATCCCCGCTCTGGAAGAAATCATCAATCTGGAACCCGAACGGACTCAGGCCTACATCAAGCTGGGGAAAGCCCACCGGATGAATAAGGACCAGGAAAAAGCCAAAGAGGTTTTCTCCCGAATCAGCACCTTGGACCACGCCTCAGCGGAGGGGTTGTTCCAGGCCGGTGATGAACTCCTCAACCTGGGCGACATTGAAGAGGGGATGAGCTGTTTGGAGAAAGCAGCCCACGTCAGCCAGGCAAATACCGCCGTCCAGGATCTGCTGCCCAGGATATGGGCCCGTTTGGCGGACGGACACGCCATGAACGGGGATGCGGATCAGGCTCTGGATCTCCTGGACCAGGCCATCGCTGCGGACCTCGACCAACCGATATGGAGAATTAAGAAAGCGGATTTCTTGGTCGGGGAAGAGCGCTACCAGGCTGCCTTAGCGAGCCTGAAAAACGCCCTGGACCTCAGCCCTCAAAATCCCACCTTGCATTACAAAACTGCCCTCGTCCACCGGCAAATTGGAGACTACGAGTCCGCCCTTCGCCATGCAAACCAGGCGGTTGAAATTTATGAATTAGATGAAAGACAATCCCCGGGCGATCTACTTCTCGCCCGAACGCTCGCTGCCCATATCGCATCTGCCACCCTGCAGCCGGAGCTGGCCGGGGAGATCCTGGACACCACCCAAGAGGTGCTGCTTTCTCAACCTTCCAGCGACGGAGAAGATCTCGTAGATGCCCTTTGTCTGCTTGGGGAACTGGCCCTGAACCGGGGCGAAGAGGTCAAAGCGGCTCAGTTGCTGAATGGACTTCTCAAAGACCATCCTGACGCCCCTCGTGTCATGGCCCTCCAAGCCCGGGTGATTGCCCGCCAGGGGAAGTACTCCCAGGCTCAATCTCACCTCGAGGAAGCCGCTGCAGCTTATGGCGAAGGAGAGACGCGATCCAGCATATACAGGACTTCGCTGGCTCTCGCTTACGCGCAAGCGCACCGGGAATTGGAAGATTGGGATCGAGCCCTGGCCTATTTCCGGGAAGCTGCCCAAAAGTCGCCCCAGGAATTGCGGGCGCAGTACGAATTCACACGGGCACTGGTGCGCAGGGCGGAGATCCAACGCTTTGCAGACTCACTGAAAGTCATCCATCACGCTCCTGGACAAGATGCCCTCTCGGAGGGTGCCAGAGGGTCCTTCCAAAAGGGCATAACCGCGCTCAAAGCGGTTACCGATGAACCGGCCTACGTCCGGAAATGGGAGTTAAGAGGACAGGCGATATTCCATCCCAACCCCCAAACCACGAAGGCACTTGATGAGTTCGCAGAGGATCCCGATGATTTGGCTGCTTTGCTGGCCGCCTTACGGTGCCACCATCACATGGACCAAGCGGCAAAAAGGGCCATCGGCAACTTTGATAAGATCGGCAGCGATCAGGACTTTGATGCACAAATTGCCCTATCCATCCTCAACATCAACCCCCAAAAAGCGCTGGAAGCAGCCAATTCGGCCTTAGAGACCAGCGAAAAGGCCTTCAACCTCAGGACACCCCTCTACATCATCCTGAAAGCGATGGCAGCCGAGAAAAATCAAGATATGGAACTCGCTTATCAATCGGTGTCAGACGCGCTTGAGATCTGGGAGGACGAACCTCGCTGGCACGCACTGGCTGCGGAGGACACCCAGGACACCCAAAAGGCCCTCCGCTACCTTGAACGCGCGATCGAACTCGAACCCGCCTATGCGGGACATCACCTTGCGCTGGGGAAACGCCTCCTCGCGAATAACCAACCGGAAATCGCCCTCGAAGCTTTAGAGGAAGCCCTTACTTTGGTACCAGAGCAGGTGGACGCCTGGATCAACCTTTCCCGGTGTCATCGTCAATTAGGGGATCTGGATCAATCCCTGGACTGCGCCCAGCAGGCAGTGGCTTATTCACCGGATCACAGAGAATCGCGGATGCTGTTGGCTGAGGTCGCCCTTGAAAAAGGGGATTACCAGGCAGCGGAATCCCATCTCCGGCTTCTCGTGGACCAGGACCCGGAAGACCCCCAGGCTTTAGCCCTGCTCTCGGAGACGCTGGCAGCTCAAAACCGTCCCCAGCAGGCCTTGGAGGTCATCGAAAAAGCCATCCCCCTCAATGGAGAATGCCTGGATCTCAAATTACAACATGCGGACTTGATAAAAGAAGTCGACGGCATCTCCGCAGGAATAGATGCTTTGCGTGTGATTGGCAGCCATTACCCTGATGAATACCGTGTGGTCACCGCCCTGGTGAAAGCTTTAGCAGAAGGCGGAGAAACGGACCAGGCGATCAGCACAGCGAAAACCATCCTCTCCAAAGACGATGTCGGACATACTCCAAAACAGAAAGCGCAGCTTCACCTCCTCGCTGGCCGTTTATTGCGAAATGAAGGTCAACTCGACCAGGCCGTTCACCATCTCAATGAAGCCAAAAAACTGGATCCACAAGGCCATGAATCCTACCTTGAACTGGGCCGCACGCATCTGGACCGGCGGGAATATGACCGTGCCCTGGAGCGTTTGAACAAGAGCATCGAATTGGCCCCAGATGAACCTATGGGATATTTCTACGCTGGCAAAGTCTTGAAAGAGCTCAAACATTATGAACGGGCGGAACGCACGCTCCGCCAGGCTTCTAAGCTGGCTCCCAACAACCTCCGCATCCACCGCCAATTGGGCGTGTTGGTCACCTTGAATTTGGTCCATGGCAACCGCAAAAAGGAAGAAGCCCTCACCTAAAAGTAAACTAGTCGTCCAAGAACCGATTTGCTAGTGAACCATCCTGAAAACTATGAATACGAAATCCATCTCCCCCTTACCCCCAGAAAAACCCTGGCCCCGTGACTATTTGATCAACCTGTCCCGGATCGCCCTCGCCGTGGATGAACCGTCTTTTGTCCGCAAAGCGGCTTTAGCCTGGTTAGCCGTTTACCCGGGTGATCTCAACGTCCAGCTCTTACACGCCCAAGCGCTCTGGGAAGAGGAACGCTTCGAGCAGGCCTTTCAGATCGCGGACGATCTCTGCAACTACGATCCCGAATTCGTCGAAGCCCAAGAATTGCGGGTCCTCTTGGCCAATCACTTGGACCACCCAGATCAAAAACGCTTTTGGGGTGAGTTATACGCCATTCAACCCAACGCCGCTCCCTTCCGGACCTCCGATATGGACGATGTCATCCCAGATTGGACTCAGGATATCGTCCTGGTTCGCAGCCACCTCAAGGACGAAGATATAGATTCTGCCAACCACGGCCTCCAGGATATCTTGGGGTCGGATGCGGATTCTCCCCTGGCCGCGGTCACTCACCTGCAAGTCATGCTCTCCGATCCGGAGACGCCGGATCATGCCGTCCGGGATTTGGCGGAACACTATCTATCAAAATACCCGACCTGCCTGGCCTGCACCCTGGCTTTAGGAGAGACGTTAATTCAGGTCGGCCAATCGGAGAAAGGGGTGGGCATATTGCATAAAGCCGCATCTCAGGATGTGTCCGGTCAAGTCCCAAAACGCTTATGGGGGACAGACCACCCCTATCGAAACTTGTGGCCGGACCAGTTAATCGCCCACCTCGACCTGCCTGTCCCTGCCAAGGTAAGCGCTGCCCTGGGCTGGAATCAACTCCCGGAAGGGGATAAGACATACCAGAAGACCTCCCCCCAGAAAGGGGAAGAAGGATCCCCTGCCGGAGAGAGCGCCAGGAACGCTGATCAGGTGGACGTTGAGCCGGAAATGCCCCCCGAAACGCTGAAATCCATCCAAGAAGAACTTGAGAAAGTAGCCCAGAAGCTGGGCAAAGAAGCGGTGCTGCGATCCGACGGCCGCTTCCCGATGTACGTTGTCTTCTCAACCCAAAAAGGGTTGGTGGATAAATACGGGCCCAAAACTGCCGGGATCATCAAAGAGGAGATGAAAAAAGTCTCCCGGGCGGTACGTTTGAAACCCGGCTGGGGCTCGATCACCCTCTTTGCTGACGACCCCAGCAGCATGGCCAATTTCGGATTAAAACCCACCCTTGCAGACGATGCCTGGGCGTTGAAATTAGCCCTTGCCGATCTGGACCGCGCGCTGGGCAAGAAGGGCTTGATGATCGGAGCCTTACTGATCGTGGGCGGTCCCGACGTCATCCCTTACCACCATTTACCCAATCCCGTGGAAGATGTGGACGAAGATGTCCCCTCGGACAATCCCTACGCCACACAGGATGAGAACTATTTCATCCCCGAATGGCCGGTCGGCCGGGTTCCTGGGGGAAAGGGAAATGACCCCGGGTTCCTTCTGGATATGCTGCGGCAAATTGCGGACCATCACATGGGGAAAGGGAAACCGGAGCAGTCATGGTGGCAATCCATCTGGCAAAAGGTTTTGGAACTCCTTTCCATTACCAAGAAGGCAAACCCCAGTTTTGGCTACGCAGCAGAAGCCTGGAAAAAAGCCTCCGACATCGTCTTCCAGCCCATTCACGAAAAGTTCGATGTCGTCACCTCCCCACCCTTCGGAAAACATACCGAGATCCCCGTTCCCGTCACCCGATTGGGTTATTTCAACCTCCACGGGGTGGAAAACGACGCCTCCTGGTACGGTCAAAAAGACCTCACCAACGGGCCCGATGGGCCGGATTACCCCATTGCCCTCCACCCCGAAGACATCAGCGCCTATGAAGATGCGCCGCTGTTTGTGTTTACCGAGGCCTGTTACGGCATCCACCTCAATGGCCGCTCGATCGACGAATCCATCGCCCTCTCTTACCTGTCCAAAGGCAGCTACACGGTGGTGGGTTCCACGGTGACCGCGTACGGATCGATCGAGGACCCTCTCATCGCTGCCGATTTGCTGGCGGAGAGCTATTGGAAATACATAAAAGAGGGGGCCACAAGCGGTGAAGCTCTCCAAAAAGCGAAGATCCGCATGGCAAGGATCATGCACAAACGCCAGGGGTATCTGGACGGCGAGGATCAGAAAACCCTCATCTCCTTCAACCTCTTTGGGGATCCGCTGGCCAGCCCTCAGGACGCAAAACGGAAGCAGGCGAAAATGGTTTGGCGTCCAAAACGAACCCCTACTGTTGTCAAGACAGTCTGCGACCGCTCATCGATCACAAAGGATATCCCCGTGGAGACGTTAAGACACGTGAAAATGGTCGTCAAAAACTACCTGCCCGGGATGGAAGATGCCGAGATGGTGCTCAGCATGGAGGAAAACCGCTGTGAAGGGAAAAGCCACCGCTGCCCCACATCAGATTTAGGAAAAGCGGTCCACAGGCAGCCGTCCTCCAAGCGCCAGGTGGTCACCCTCAGCAAGAGCTTCTCTTTCCCCCACAAGGATGGGACGTTGACCCACCGCCATTACGCGCGGGTCACATTTAACGAAAAGGGAGAGATGGTCAAATTAGCCGTTTCCCGCTAACATCCCCATCTATCCCCCAGAAAAATAAAACCCTGCCAGATCAAACGATCCGCAGGGTTTTTCTCTTGTCTATGAATGGATCTGTTCAGATTTCACGCTGGAACGTTTCCAGCTCTTCCCAAGCTCCTCGGGCAGCCAGGCTCGCCTGTTCTTGCCACGTACTTGGATCAACGATGGTGGCGTTGGCAGCTTTCAGAATGCGTTCCAATTCGCTGTCCTCAGCCAGGGCTAATTGACGATAAGTCCGGATTCCAGCCGAACGCAGCGCCTGGTCCATCTTGGCACCAATGCCTTTGATTTTCGTCAAGTCATCTTCTGGCAGCGACGCATAGTCGATTGTGTCCCGAGGCGTTTGTATCTCAACCGAGGATATGCGCTTGTAACTTGGAAGCTGCATCCATTTAATCAACCAGCGTAAAAGGAAATATAACGATATGGTCAATAACAACATCCACAACCAACCGGAGAGCATGTTTCTCTTTTCAGCGGCATTCCCAGTCATCTCAGGATCCCCTCCAAAACAATAAAAATCCGAATGTTTTTCTCTTTAAAATTATACCATCCAATAGAGCCTGGTCAGTCCGACCAAACTTCCTCTTGAGGAGGGTTTAGCTTTCCGTGAAATGGACGAAGAGATTCGGATACATCGGGGATAGGAAAACCGTCAACCTACTTCGGCGACCACTTCCCCCATGGATGAGATATCGTATCCGGGCCGGCCAGAGACCGTCTCTTGAAATACGGGGTCATCCAATAAGCCAATCAGCGGTTTTAACAAATCGCTCTCCGCAAATTTCAGCGGGATGATCAAATCATAGCGTTCGTGATCGACGGGTATGAAGTCCAGGCCAAGCGCTTCGGATGCAGCTTCAATGCCTAAAGCGCAATCCGCCCTCCCTGAAGCCACTGCAGCCGCCGCTGTCAGATGGGTGTACTCCTCCTGATCGTAACCTTGGACACGTTGAGGGTCAATCTCCAATTGTTTGAGACGGTAATCCAACAACAGCCGGGTCCCCCGCCCCGCGCTGGCGGTTGATAAAGGTGACATCCTCCCGCTGCAGATCCCGGATGCCTTGAATATCCTTCGGATTCCCTGGGGCGACGAAAAGGCCCTGAGTGCGACCGACCAGGGTGATCACCCGCACCGGCAAATCAGGCAAATATTCCCCGATATACGGCAAGTTGTACTCCCCGGTTTCCGGATCCAGGAGATGGGCTCCTGCTAAATGCGCTTCTCCCCGTTTAAGGGCCATCAGCCCCCCCAGACTGCCCACATTGGCGGAGGCCAGCCGGCGGTCGTGCCGGGTTATGAATTGCGCCAAGATGTCCAGGGTGATGTCGTGGGAACCGATGGCGAAGATCGTTTTCTCGATTTCCTTCAGCGAACGGTACAAGCGGACTTTGACTTGCCTCCCTGCGGGATATCCCTGGGAGCCGCTGGGGACAATCACGATCCCGTCTGCGCGGACCAGGGAAGTGATCACGCCCGAACCCCGGGATAAGGGGGCTGCCAGCGTACGGTCCCCCACCTTCCCAACCGCGACCCGCACATAATCGTCATCCCCCGCGGGAGAGGTCATTTTCCGGGTCAAGGTGGCTTCGATCTCCTGGGGTTCCCGGGGAGACCGTCCCAGCCATTTTGCCAGCAGCGGTTCAATGAATATTTCCCCGGTCAGTGCTGTCGAAACGGGATACCCGGGCACACCGATGATGGGCACATTTCGCTCCCCGCTCGGTACAAGACCAATGACAACGGGATGACCCGGACGCACAGCCACCCCGTGAACGAGCAGCTCTCCCAGGTCTTCCACAACTTGGGCAGTGTAATCCTCGGATCCCGCTGAGGACCCGGCATTGATGAGGATCAAATCATGATCCTGAACCGCCTTGTGGACGCGATCCTTGATGGTTTGAACTTCATCCGGGGTGATCGCTAGGCGGGTAGCGCGTCCCCCCCACTCCCGGATCTGAGCTGCCAAGACGATGGAATTGTATTCTATGATTTCACCCTCTTCGGCGGGTTCACCCACCGGAACGAGTTCCGTGCCGGTGGGCAAGATCGCCACCTGCGGTTTGCGGGCCACGACCACATGATCGTGACCGCAGCCTGCGATCGCCCCCAAATCCACCGGTCTTAATGTTTGACCTGCAGGGATGACCAGCTGGGTGGCGACCATATCCTCGCCCATGGGCCGCACATTCGACCAGGGCGGTGCAGCGCTGCGCACCCTGATCGCTGCCGGCTCCCGCGGGTTTTCCGCTGGATCCCCTCCATCATCTACCGGTTCAACCTTTTCAATGGGGATCACCGCATTGGTCCATTCCGGTATCGGGTCTCCTGTGTCCACATACACAGCTTGAGAACCGCGCTGGAGCGTGCGGGGTGCCGTTTGCATCGCACCTTCCGTATCTTGGGCGCGAACCGCAAATCCGTCCATCGCCGAGGTGTGATAGTGGGGGGAGGAGATCTCCGCCCAGACTGGCTCAGCCAAAACACGGCCCACAGCGTTTTCATCCACAGCGAGGCTTTCTACCCCCAACACCCCGTCCAATCCCGCTTTCTGAAGCGCTTGGTGGAACCTTTTTTTCGCCTCCTGAAGCGGGATATCGTGTAAATATACACCCATAAATCCCCTTTCTTCCTCTTAACGAAAGCCAGCTATAAAGCCAGCCTGTCTGCATCTTGTTCAAATTCCAATGCTTCTTGAAGATTGCCCTGAGAACGTGCGTAACGGCCCGCTTCCCGGTAATAGGTCTGGGCTTGGTCGTTCATACCCGCCAATTCATAATGGTTGGCAATGCTCACGCTGCGTTCTAAACCCGCTCTATCGGCTAACCAATCCGCAACCACCTGGTGGCATTGCGCGCGGTATTTTTTGGGAATCAGGTGATAGGCGACATCTCGAAGCATGGAATGCTTGAAGATATATTCCCTCTCCCCCGAAAACGCGCTGCCCACTCGGGGAAACGCCAATTCGGCCTGCATCAATTCCTCCAAAGAGCGTTCGACATTGGCATTTAAATCCCGGCTGCTGACATTGAAGACCTTTGTCACCCCGGAGATTTCAGGGATCAACGCCATCACCGCCCCCTTCCAAAATACGCGGCCGACCACAGCCGCGAATAACGCGATGGCTCTTGCCTGGGTAGAGAGCGCATCAAGGCGAGCTTGGAGTAACATCTGCAGGGAGGGGGGCATGGCTTCGGAAATCTCGGTCTCGGAAACGCCGTCGTACCCAGTTTGGATCAATCTCTTGACCAATTCTTCTAAATAATACGGGTTCCCTTCCGCCCGTTGCGCCAAATCCATCAAGACCGACTCCGGGGCTGACTTCAAAGCCGGATATGCTTTCCTGACGATTTCACTGTTCACAGGAAGGGGATCTAATTCGATAATTTCTACATCCTTCTTCAAATCCGGATGGTCTTCCACAAAAACCGGTCGGCAACCCCCCAAAATCAACATGGGTAATTCCTTCAGCGAGTCGCGCAGCAGATACTTCACCAACTCCAAGCTGGCACGATCGATCCATTGCAAGTCGTCCAGGGTTAAGATCAAAGGTCCCTTTCTCAGCGAACGCGACATGAGTTCCCCATACAATTCATACATTCTCTGTTTTCGCTTTTCCACCTTTCCTTGATAAGGTTCCAAGTAAGGGCTTTCAGGCCATTGGATCCCGATTTGGTCGCCGACAAAATGGGCCATTTCAATCGCTGATATCTTGCCAAGCTGCTTACCCCATAACATCCGGACCCCCTGGACGATCTTTTCGCGGGCCACTTCATCTTGATCATCGTCATTTAAATCGAACCGGTTGGACCACAATTCCTTCCATAAAAAGAAGGGGACCTGTTTCGTTTGCTGCAAAGCTCGGCTGGACATCACGGTCAGACTCGGGTTTTCGACCTCCGTTTGGCTGACGAATTCCATCAGCAGCCTGGATTTTCCAATACCGGCTTCCCCTGTGATCAAGGCAAATAACGGCCGCTCTTGATTTTGAACGTTTTTATATAACCTGCCTAAGTGGATCAGCTCCTTATCCCGCCCCACCAGATTGGTTTCCAACCCTCCCAGACTCCGATAGCGGAGCTTGCTGGGCTGCTTTAGAGGTTCGACGACTTCATAGGCCTGGACCAACTCCTCTATCCCTCTCAACTGCATGGGTTTCAGGTGCCGGATCCGGTATCCTCCGCGGACAAAATGGTACGTGGACTCACTGATATACAGCGTGCCGGGTTCCGCTCTCTCCTCTAAGCGCTTGGCGATGTTGACTGTGTTTCCCATCACGGTGTATTCCCCCCTTAACCCCACGTAGCCAGCCAAAGCCAAACCGGAATGAATGCCAACCCGGAGGTGGAGCTGCTGGGCAGCAGGATGCTTTGCTTCGGACTTAAATTCATCCATGGCCGAGAGGATCTCCAAACCGGCTGATACCGCTCGTTCAGCGTCATCTTCTCGAGTCCGGGGAGCGCCCCAGACCACCATGAACGCATCCCCCATGTGTTTGTCGATATACCCCCCATATTTTTCTATCACCTGGTCCAATTTCAGCCAAACGCCCCGGATCAGATCGCCGACCACTTCAAAATCCAACCTGTCAGCCAGGTTGGTGAAGCCTAGCACATCGGCAAATAACACGGAGATCAACCTCCGCTCCTCAGGGTATTTTTGCTCCATTTCTGCAGCCATGAGCCCCTAGCCCTCGTCCCCATCATTCAAGATGAGATGGAAATGACTTAACATGAATTCTACCAGCAACCGCCAGGATGAGGTTGAAATAAACCCTTACCTTTGTATTATATTTAATGGATATACACGGACGCAATGGGTAAACCATCGCTAACCCATTCAGGGGAAGCGGAGACGATGCAAGCGATGGCTGCATGACCAGCCATCCCAGATCCTTTATCCTCTTCCCAGCTTATGATACCGAATTCTCACTTGAAAAACCAAAAGGGGTGATTTAACCGAGAGATGTGGTACATTGTTAGTAGTCATTCCGGTCAAAAAAAAGGCCATTGGCATTCACACAAATACCTCGAACATATACCGGTTAGGGGGATTGGATTATAATAGGTTCGACCTTGGAAGTCCTCTTACTGGTGAGGGAACACACAGGTTTATGAATGCACTGAAACGGGTCTTGATCCTCTTCCTATTTTTCTCTGTGATAACCTCGTGCAGCGTTGCCACACCGACACCGGATGAGCAATCCTTTACCGTCGTCCCCGTTTACGAGGATATGCTGGCTTACATCAAGGCTGCCCGTGCCCTTGACAAGCCGGATTTGGATGCCCTCTTAAAAACTTATGTCATAGAGCCCAATTGGGAGGAATGCGCCGGGGACGAGTACCTCCCTCCCCCGGGGTCCATCTTCGATGAACCCATTCAAGACCTGGATGCCCTTGAGGAAACAATCCGCCTTCTTCAAGAATCCAATTTAGAAAGGATCGTCTTGGCAGCGCTCCAGAAATCCTCCCGGAAGCTGGAAGGGGCAGACACCACAGTGTGTATCATCGCTGCTGACCCCTCCAACTGGTTTATCCACGAAAAGATGAACGGGGTCAATGGTTGGACGTTCGGCGCGGGAAAGATCATCCTTCAGGTCAACCCCGTCCCGGGTTGGAAAACCTGGGTCCCCTACATCATCGCTCATGAGTACCATCACAGCGTGTGGACGGATCGTTATTATCGGACAGATGACCACGAAAGTCTGATCGACAATCTGATTTTCGAAGGCAAAGCGGATTCCTTTGCCCACATCATCTACCCGGATATTGACGTCCCCTGGGTCAACGCCCTCACCGCCGAAGAAGAGCGGGATCAATGGGAGAAGATCCTCAGCCAAGGCGAGACGACGAACAGCATCGTCAAAACCCGTTTCATGGTAGGCGGCGATGAGGACACACCCACCTGGACGGGCTACACGATCGGATTTCATATTGTGCAGTCCTACCTGCGGTCCCACCCCCAGGCGGATATTGATACCTGGACCGCCGTCCCCCCGCAGGAAATGGTCGAGGAAAGCGGTTACCAAGGGGGATATTGAGCGTTCCATCCTATTTCGCCTTGTCCCTCCTTTCATTTCTGATATAATAATTCGGCAAAGGAATACGTTTCAAGACACGCGGGTGTAGCCAAGCGGTAAGGCATCAGCTTCCCAAGCTGACATGCACGGGTTCGAATCCCGTCACCCGCTCTCTACTTTTTAGGGCATAAAAAAATCCTTCCTCAGCTGAGGAAGGATTTTCAATTTTCGGTTACTCAACGGTTAAATTTTGGGGTCGAACACATACCCCGTCCCGCGCACGTTCTGGATCCACTCCTCCACCCCGGGGAAGGTGCCCAGCTTCTTCCGCAAACGGCTAATCATCGGCCGCAGCACTTCCGGGGCTTCCCATTCCGAGGTTTCATACCCCTGGACCAGGAATACGATCTCTTTGTGAGTCATCACCCGCCCTTTGTTCTCCAGAAATACGCTCAACAATTTCCCTTCTGTGGGTGTGAGATGAGCCCGCTCTCCGCCCCGCCACATTTCCCTTCGCTCGAGATCAACCATGATCCCCTCCGGAAGGGTGATCACCCGGCGGGCGGGTATCTCAGGCGTGGTAATGCCTTCCATATCTTTCAACTGGTCTAAAGATGATTCCAGCTGCTCGATCAGCACTTCTTTGCGCTGTTTCTCCGCCTTTTCAGATAAGGCCCGCCCGATGCTGGTCATGATGTCCTTGGAATCGTACGGCTTCAAGATGTAGTCGCTCGCACCGCTTCGCAGTGCTTCGATCGCGGATTCAAGGGAGCCGTGGCCGGTGAGGATGATCACTTTGGTGTCCGGCGTTTGACGCCGGGCATGCTGCATCACCTCAATGCCGCTTATGCCAGGCATCTTGATATCCAACAGAACCAGATCAAACTGTTTTTCATTGAAGGCTTCCAAGGCCTGCTCCCCAGAAGCCACGGAATCAACCTGGTAATCTTCCAACTTGAGAACGTCTTCCAAAGCGTCTCGAACAGCTTTTTCATCGTCGACGATCAGTAAATTTGCGGTCATGCTCATCCTCCACTTGGAAGGGTAATTTTGAAGCATGTTCCTTCCTCGTCTGATTTCAATAATTCAAGCTTCCCTTGATGCTGCGTTATGATATTATCACAAATCGTCAAACCCAACCCGTGCCGGTTCTCTTTGGTGCTGAAAAAGGGATCGAACACATTCTCACATTGGTCTTCCGGTATCCCCTTCCCACTATCCCTAATCATACACGCAATATGCCCTTTTTGCAATTCCGTGCAGAGATGGATCTTTCCGCCCTGGGGCATAGCATCGACGGCGTTGGAGATAAGATTGATGAACACCAACCTGATTTGGTTGGGCATGCCCCATACCTGGGGGGACGGTTCGCAGAAACTTCTGGAAACTTCTATCCCCCTTTCTTCTAACTCGGACTGGAATAAGTTGACCGCTTCGTCGATGACCTCGGATAAGGAGAAGAGGGATTTCGTGCGCTGATTGGGGCGGTAGTGATCGATCATATCTCTGACGATCTTGCGCAGGCGTTCCACTTCCCCTTCCACAATGTTTAAGTAATGCTCGCGCTTCTGAGGGGACACATCCTCCCTCTGGGCTAATTCCAGGTTAATTTGGATGGCCTGCAGGGGGTTATTGATCTGATGGGCTACAGAACTCATCAAGCGCCCAATACAGGATAACCTCTCATCCCTAAGCAGGGCTTCTTGCTCCTGGAATAACTCCTCTCTTTCCTCCTGCCGGTTGATTCGCAAGCGGATATATTGGACAATCCTGGTTACATAACCGCTGAAGAGGATCAACTGCTCGAGATCTTCCCTTGAGAAACTGCCTTCCCCTTTTCCAAGTTGGATCAGTCCCGCTGGACCTTCATCCCCTTGAATAGGGCTCCAGATCAGGGAAGATAGACCTCTCTCTTCAATTATTCCCCCCAACGAACCTTCGGGAAGTTCCCCTTCCCGAACCAATCCCGGTTCGTATGCTTCTGGTTTATTTTGAATGGGAAGGGCATCCCCCATTTGATAGGTCATGCCGTACTCGCCCCCCGAATTTTCTCGCTGCACGGAAAGACTTGCATAACGGCAGTCAAAGGCGACCTTCAATACATGCAAAGTGAGTAATGAAACCTCATCGAAGTCACCGATAAGAAAGCGGTCCTTCCCCTGCCTGTAGATGGACCGGATTAAGGACAGCTTCCCGTAACCCTCTACCTCTCTCTCAATGCTGAACAGGTTTTCCATTTCAGAGAGGAAGATGTCCTCCGCGCATCCTTCCAATACCACCCCATCGACTTCAGCCCATACATCCCAGGGGAGATGGACGAATTCCTCTAGATTGCCCATGAGGACCAGACCAAAGGCAGCTTTGCGCCCCTCTATTATCTCCGTGATCTCCCCTGAAGGGTCTTCTAAAACAAGGAGATCCAGGAGCACATAATCTTGATCCCGGATCTGGCCCCGTTCTACTCCCTCCTCAAGGTTTTGGATAATTTCCACCTGATATCCCTCTCGGGAAAGGATGTCAAAGTAGCGGTCTAAGAAAGAGGGATCATCACCGGTCAGAAAGAGTCGGAACGATTTCCCGTTTGCCATCGCCTGTGTGATTCCTCAAGGTAAGATAAAGGCCTGACACTCATTATACTGTGTCCTTCTCACCTCATCTAGCCCTTGACTGCAGGGAGGTGAATGCCCTTCCCTTCTCATGATATACTTACTCTGGCAACTACCTTATTTAAACATTTTCCAGGAGCAGCTCATGAAAGACTTTTTAACGATTGCGGATTACCCTGCCCAAGAAATCCAATCCATACTGGATCTGGCATTGGAATTGAAAGAAGAATGGAAAAGGGGAGGCAACGCACCCCGCTTGAAAGGTAAGGTGCTGGCCATGATCTTTCAAAAACCCAGCTTGCGAACGCGGGTCTCCTTCGATATGGCCATGCGCCATCTGGGGGGAGATGCGCTTTACCTGTCCCCTGATGAAATCGGTTTAGGGGAGCGCGAATCGATCGCCGATGTGGCTCGCGTCATCTCCGGCTATGTGGACGCAATCATGGCTCGTGTCTTCGCCCATCAACATGTGGAAGAACTGGCCCGTTGGGCAAGCATCCCCGTAATCAACGGCTTGAGCGACTACAACCATCCCTGCCAGGCGCTCTCGGATGCCTTGACCATCCGGGAAAAAAAGGGGCAATTAGAAGGCTTGCAGGTCAGCTTCATCGGGGACGGCAACAACGTGGCCGTCTCTTTGATGCACATCTGCGCCAAACTGGGCGCGCATTTCACGATTGCCACCCCCCCGGGGTATGATATGCCTGACGAAGCCATTCAAACAGGACGAACGGTGGCGGAGAGCAGCGGCGCTTCCATCCGCCTCCTCCATGACCCCCAGCAAGCGGCCGAAAACGCGGACGTGATCTATACGGATACCTGGATCAGCATGGGGCAAAGCGAGGAAGCCCAAAAGCGTCGAAAGGTATTCCCGCCGTACCAGGTCAACCAAAAGCTGGTTTCTTCGGCCAAAGAAGATGTCATCGTCATGCACTGCCTCCCCGCCCACCGGGGGGAGGAAATCACCGATGAGGTCGCGGATGGCCCTCATTCCGTACTCTTCCCACAGGCCCACAACCGCTTACATGCCCAAAAAGGGTTGCTCGTCTATCTACTGACCTAAAGATTTATTTACTGACGGAGAGACCTATGAATATTTGCATTCCAAAAGAACGCCGTGACTCCGAATACCGGGTTGGCCTGACCCCTGCCGGCGTCCAGCTTCTTTCCGAACAAGGACATACCCTGTTCGTGGAACACGAAGCGGGTGTGGGGGGCGGCTTCAGCGACCACCACTATCAAGAAGCGGGAGGGACGATCGTCTACAGCGGGGAAGAGGTCTACGGCCGGGCGGATTTGGTGATCAAAGTCGTCCCTCCCACACAAAGGGAATACGAGTGGATGCGGGAGGGGCAAACTGTAATGGGGTTCCTGCACCTCACCGCGGGACGACCGAGCAAGGTCAATGTCCTGCTGGAGAAGAACATCACCGCTATCGGATACGAAATCATCCAGGAAGACGACGGCAGACTGCCCGTCCTGGTCCCCATCAGCCAGCTGGCAGGACGGATGGTCCCCCAGATCGCCGCCACTTTGGCGCAAAACAACTACGGCGGGAAGGGATTCTCATTAGGCGGCGTCCCCGGCGTCCCTCCCTCCGATGTCGTCATCCTCGGCGGAGGGATCGTAGGACGAAACGCAGCCCGCACCTTCCTGGGGTTGGGAGCCAATGTATATTTACTCGATAATTCCCTGGGTGTGCTGCAGTCCATCGATCAGGAATTCCAGGGCTGCGTGCATACCCTCGTCTCTTATCCGTTCAACATCGAAAAAGTGTGTTCCTACGCGGACATCATCATCGGTGCCATCCTGGTGCCCGGCGCACCCACCCCGGTGATCGTCACCCGGGAGATGGTCAAGCAGCTCCACCCGCGGTCCATCATCATCGACCTTTCCATCGACCAGGGAGGATGCTTTGAAACCAGCCGCCCGACCAGTCACAGCAATCCCACCTACCTCGAGGAAGATGTCATCCACTTCTGCGTGCCCAACATGACCGGGGTGCTGGGCAGGACTGCCACCCACGCCCTTAACAACGCCGCCTGGCCCTTCATCAAACAAATCGCCAAACAGGGGATAGAGCCCTCAATCAAGGAAAACAAAGCCCTTCAAAGAGGTGTTTATACCCATAATGGAAAGATCGTCAACGATATCCTCAATCAGGCGTTAGAGGGGAGATAAGATTATGAGTTGGACTGAACAATACAGCGAAAGAGTCGTCTCAGCAAGCGAGGCTGTCAAAGCCATCAAATCCGGCGATCGGATCTTCCTCACCGGAAACTGCTCCGTGCCGAAAATGATCCTGGGCGCCCTTGTCGACCGGGCCCAAGAGCTAGAAAATGTGGAGATCGACCAAGCCCTCACCGTGGGCTCCGCGGATTATGTCAGCCCGGAAATGGAAGGGCACCTGCGGGTGAACACCATGTTTATCAGCCACAACACGCGGGAAGCGGTTCAAAACGGCCGGGCGGACTTCACACCCGTGCTCCTCTCCGAATTTCCCCTCCTTTTCAAGGAAAACCACCTCCCTCTGGATGCCGCCTTTGTCCACCTCTCCCCCCCCGACGAACACGGTTTTTGCAGCTTTGGCGTGGAAGTCGGCCTGAGCAAAAGCCCCGCAGAATCGGCGAAGATCATCATCGCCGAAGTCAATGAACAAATGCCCCGTACTCTGGGCGACTCCTTTATCCACATCAACCAGCTCGATTACATCGTGCCCGTGGATTACCAACTTCCGGAACTACCCATGGGAGGCGGAGAACCTTCAGAAAAGGTGGACAAAATCGCCCAGTACATCGCCAGCTTGATCCCGGACGGCGCCACCATGCAGCTCGGCATCGGCGCCATCCCCGACGCCGTGCTGAACCACCTTATGGACAAGAAAGAACTGGGCATTCACACCGAACTGTTCTCGGACGGCGTGATCGATCTGGTGGAAGCCGGGGTCCTGACCAATACCCGGAAAACCCTCCATCCCGGGAAAATCATCGCCGGCTTCATCCTGGGCACTGAGCGTTTATATAAATGGGTCCACAATAACCCCTCGATCGAATTCCACCGCACGGAATATGTGAACGACCCTTTTGTGATCGCTCAAAACGACCGCATGGTGGCCATCAATTCTGCCATTGAGGTTGATCTCACCGGGCAAATCTGCGCGGACAGCATCGGGACCAGGCTCTACAGCGGCGTGGGGGGCCAACTTGATTTCATTTATGGCGCCTCCCGGTCCGACGAAGGCGTACCCATCATCGCCCTGCCCAGCACAGCCAAAGAAAACAGCCGCATCGTAACCACCTTGAAAAAGGGCGCTGGGGTGGTCACCACCCGGAACCACGTGCACTATATCGTCACGGAATACGGGATCGCGGAACTCTACGGGAAGACGATCCGGGAACGCGCACAAGCCCTGATCAACGTCGCCCACCCCAAATTTCGGGATCAACTCCGGAAGGAAGCCAAGGAGCTCCATTACATCTGATGCCTTCGATCGATGAGTCCACACCGACATATTTTCACCCAATGACTTAGTCTGTTTTTGTAAGGAAGGGTTCCATCCATGAAACGTCGCGCGAAAATTGTCGCTACCATTGGACCGGTCAGCAATGACGAAGAAACCATCCAACGATTGATGGACGCCGGGATGGATGTCGCTCGCTTGAACTTCTCTCACGGCGACCACCCCACATATCGGGGCGTAATCAAGACGATCAGGAAATTATCCCGGGAGCGCAGCCAATCTTTGGCGATCATCCAGGACCTCTCGGGTCCTAAAATTCGCACCGGGGAACTCGAAGGTGGTCAGGTGATATTGAAGGAAGGAGAAACCCTGATCATCACCACCCACGAAGTTACAGGAACAAAAGAGAAGATTTATGTCCCCTACCCGAAGCTCCCTGAAACCGTCAAAGTCGGGAAGCAGATCCTGCTGGATGATGGGGAACTTGAACTGGTAGTCAGGGATATCGAGTCTGACCATGTTGTCACAGAAGTCGTTTTGGGGGGGATCCTCAAACCCCACAAAGGGGTCAACCTCCCCGGAGCGGATGTGGAGCTGCCCCCGTTAACCAAAAAGGATATTCAAGACCTGAAATTTGGTTTAGAACATCAGGTGGATGCCATCGCCCTCTCCTTCGTGCACAGGGCTGCGGATATCGAACGCCTGCGCCAGGAGATTGCGAAGATCGACGCCACCCAAGCCGAAAAACCCATCATTGCCAAGATCGAGCACCCGGATGCCCTCCAAAATCTCCACGAGATCATCCATGCCTCCGACGGTGTCATGGTCGCCCGGGGCGACCTGGGGATTGAAATGCCAGCGGAAAAGGTGCCCATCGAACAGAAGCGGATCACCATGATGGCCAACAGGCACCTCAAATACGTCATCATCGCCACCCAGATGCTGGATTCCATGGTGGATAACCCCCGCCCCACCCGCGCAGAAGCGACGGACGTCGCCAACGCCATCCTGGACGGGAGCGACGCAGTGATGCTTTCCGGAGAGACGGCCATCGGTAAATATCCCGTGAAAACCGTAGAGATGATGGCTTCCATCATCTGCCAGAGTGAAGAACACATCGAGGACTGGGGCAAGACACAATTCGACCTCACTGAAGACTGCAAACACGACGACGCGGTCTCCATCACCCGGGCAGGGCGGGATTTAGCTCACGATCAAGATGTGGCAGCCATCGCTGTCTTCACCCAAAGCGGCCGGACAGCCCGATTAATATCCAAAGCCCGACCCACAGTACCCATCCTGGCCTTCACCCCCATCCCCAAAACGTACCGCTACATCTCCATGCTCTGGGGAACGACCCCCTACCTGATTCCCCACGCGGACACCCTGGAAGATATGCTGGTCCACGTCAATCAAGCGGTGATTGAGGGGACTCCCGTACAACCCGGGCAGAAAGTCCTCCTTATCGCCGGTTTCCCGATCAACAAAATGCTGCCGCCGAATTTCGCCCTCCTGCACACGGTGGAACATCAATGAGACCCTTATCCGGGTCTGTTCAGCATAATCGCTGGGCCATGAGATAAAATAAAGGTAGGAAACCAAGTATCGCTTTATACAGGGGAAAATCATGGACACCATCCCCTTTATTGCCGGTCAAACCTCCTCGCAGCCAGTACCGCTGGAAGAATATCTACCAAAATTATCCTCTTCCATCCTCACTACCTGGTTGAACAGGACCTCCCCCCACCCCAATTTGATCCTGGATCCTTTTGGAAGTTCGCCAGAATCGCTGTTGAAAGCAGCCAGGAGCGGTTACCGGATCCTGGTTGCCATCAACAATCCCATTACCCGCTTCCTGGTCACTTATTCCGCCCAAGCCCCATCCTCCGCTGACTTGAAATCCGCATTGGTCACCTTGGCTTCGACGTACAAGGGAAAAGAGCGGCTGGAACCCCACATCTTATCTCTATACGAAACCGAGTGCCCGAACTGCGGACGGAAGATCAGCGTCCAAGCCTTCATCTGGAAAGCGAAAGGTACCGCGCCGGACCGAAAGATATGCCACTGCCCTTACTGCCATAATCAGGGGGAATACCCGACATCCAAGGATGACATCAATAAAGCCCATGAATACAAGGAAAACAGCTTGTATCATGCCCGGGCCCTGACCCGGATCGCCCCCCCAGACGACCCCATCCGCGCTTACGCAGAGAACGCCCTTCAACTTTACACCCCCAGAGCCGTGTACGCCTTATTTACCTTGATCAATAAATACAGCGGCCTTTCTCTCTCCCCGGAGGAAGAGGATCGCATCAAAGCCCTCCTCCTCCATGTCTTTTACAGGACCCACAGCCTTTGGCCCCACCCGCCGCAAGAGAGAGCGATCCTGGAACTCTCATCCATCGCTACGTATCGGGAACATAACGTCTGGCACGCCCTGGAGGAAGCAGTCCAGATCTGGCACCAGGAGGAGGATCCAGTCAAGATCACCCGCTGGCCAGATTTGCCATCCGTTGGAGGGGGCATTTCCATTTATCCCGGTCGATTCAAGGACCTTGCGGAAGAGCTAAAGGAGACATTCGGCGCTGCCGTATTGGTGGTCCCCCAGCCCAACCCATCTTTTTGGTCCCTTTCCGCCCTTTGGGCAGGGTGGTTGTGGGGTCAAGAAAAGGCGGCTCCCTTGCGGAATATCCTCAGCCTTCAAGAACCCGATTGGCCCTGGCATACACGGGCGTTAAGAAATACATTTTCCAACTTAACCTCCTTCCTCACTTACCAAACTCCGTGCTTTGCCATCTTGCCTGATGTCAGTCCCGAATTTTTGGCTTCGACGTTGGTTGCCAGTCACCTATCAGGGTTCAAAGTGCAAAGCACAGCCCTTGAAATCCACCGTAAAGAAGCTCAAATCGTCTGGACCCGCAGGGATGAATCAGAAAGGTATCCTCCAGAAAGCCCGAAGGCGGTACTGCGAAATGCTGGTTACAGCCACCTCTCAGCGCGAGGGGAACCCAGCTACACCATGTCTTTGCAGGCTGCGGGCATCACAGCATTGGACCAGGAAGGCGCATTCCTTTTCGGTGAAGAGCAGGATGGGGCGGAGATCTACAACGAGCTGATCACGGAAATCGAGGAAACCTACGCCTACAGGCAGGGCTTTTTACATTACCCTGACTCGGACACCTGGTGGCATCAAGAATTATCCCTGGACTTATCTCCACTCGCGGACCAGGTAGAACAGGAAATCGTCACCCGTCTCGTGGAAGCGGATTCCCCTCTGGACCGCTTAGAACTGGAGAATGCGATCTTTCACTCCTACCCTGGTCTGCTGACCCCGCACGCTAAGCTGATCCAAGTCTGTCTTGAATCCTATGCAAAGATGGTCGAGTCCGGGAGTGATCGCTGGGCGTTGATGAGCAGCGAAACCCCTTCTGCCAGGAGGGACGACATACGGGAGATGGAGATTCTCTTAGAAAAGCTTGGTCAGCGATTGGGATTCGCGATCGCCAAGAAACCTCCCCGGGGGGATGTGAGCGTTTTCACCTGGCGTGCAGATGAGGGTACAGGATATACATTCTTCATCTCCGCTTCAGGGCTTCTGGGCAAATTGGTCCTGACAAATCCCGAACCACCCCCAAACCCCTGGATTGTCCTTCCGGGCAGCCGCGCCTACCTCGTGGTTTACAAGCTCAGCCAGAATGTCCCCCTTGCACAGCGGATCGAAGAAGACTGGGGATTTCTTAAGTTCCGTCACTTGCGCCGCCTGGTCGATGATGAAAGTGTGACCAGGGAAAACTTGGGAGAACGGCTGACTTTAGATCCCCTGCAATACGACGCACCCCAGCTGCCCCTGATTTAATGGGCATCCCCTGCCTCCATGTGCATTTAATTGCTTTTTAGGGAGAGGGTGTGGGGCTTGGTGCAGGCGTATCGCTTGGTGTGGGTGTATCCGTCGGGGTGGGTGTGAAGGTTGGCGTGGGGGTAAAGGTCGAGGTTGGCGTGGGGGTTGGGGTCATTGTAGGGGTAAAAGTCGGGGTCGGCGTATAGGTGGGAGTCGGGGTTGGCGTTTCTGTGGGAGTGGGCGTGGGGGTCGGCACCTGCATATCGAGATGGATATGTTTTTCCGCGTAGGAACCCCCTTGGGTGCTGTTCATATACACCCGCAGGGTCACCCAACCGGTAGGCATCTCACTCACATCCCAGGAGTAAATCTCTGAGGTCGTCGTTACCGGATCATCACTCTCTTTTAACAACTTCCAATTTACAGGATCCTTACCCAACCCGTATTCCAAGCGGTAATTCTCAAAATTTCCCGTAGCATCCAATTTCCCGAATATCTTCAAAGGGCTGGAAGAGATCACGTCATTCTGGCGAGGGGAAGCGATCTCAATGATCGGCCGGGGGTCATTTTGGGAACACTGCTCATCGCGGATAATATAGGGATATTTGGTGAGGCCCATACTTTTAGCCCACATCTCTCCCTGGTTTGTTTTCCTAATCCACTTGATCGCCCAGGGATCATCCACATTCAACCCTAATTCTTCTTTTTTGTATTGGGAACATTCCGAGGAAGCCAACTTATAAGTCCAGGTATCGATCTCGACTTCCTTCCATAAATCCTCCTCCGCAGTTTTGGGCAGCTGGTCCGCTGCGAAATATTCACTCCGCTGTCGAGGGCAGTATTTGGAAGGAAGCGTACCGGAAATGGCGCAGATGACTCTCTCCACAATCCCCGCTGGCTTCACGAAAGTAGTTGGATTCCCCCCGGTCAGCATCCCTATGGCTTTCTTCATGAATTTGGCCCAGATGGGCGCCGCTCCAGTTAACCCGCTGGTATCTTGCATGGGTGTGTAATCCGCATTTCCCACCCACACACCGACCGCGAGATCGGGCGTGTACCCTACCGTCCAATTGTCACGGAAATCGTTCGTCGTGCCCGTCTTTGCTGCTGACTGGAAGGGCAGCTTCAAGACCGAATTGGGACCGAAAGCAGGGGTACGGGCTTCGTTATCAGAGAGGATGGAGGAGATCAAGAATGCATGCTCCGGTCGAATGACCTGCTCCCCGCTCGGAGTCTGGTGTTCAAAGACCACATTTCCCTGATGGTCTTCAATCTTGGTGATCACCACCGGAGGGATTTGGCGTCCCCCATTAGCTATGGTCGCATATGCATAAGTCAGTTCTCGCAAGGTGACCTCTCCCCCACCCAAGGTCAATGACAAACCATAATCATCCCGGGTAAGGGTGGTAATCCCCATCCGCTGCGCGAAGGGGATGAGCCCCTCCTCATCTGGCGTGTCGGGATTATCATAGATGCCCACAAAGTCCAAGGTTTTCACCGCGGGCACATTATAAGAATTGGCCAGGGCGGAGCGGACAAGGACCGGGCCGTGAAAGCGCTCATCATAATTGACAGGTTTATAGGGCGGTCGAGGGTCATTCGGATCCCCCGAAGGAGGGAATTCAGAGGGCACGTCCCAGATCAAGGTGGCTGGCGTCCAGCCATTCTCAAAAGCAGCCAGATAAGTAAGGGGTTTGATCGCTGAACCGGGCTGGCGCTCTCGGAGAGCCATGTTGATTTCCCCTTGGATATCCTTATTCTGGAAATCAGCGGAACCCACCATGGCCAATATTTCCCCGGTCACAGGTTTAATGGCGATTAAGGCCCCATTGGTGACATGGTGTTTTTCTTTCAGATTCTCAACCTGTTCCCGGACGACCTCTTGGGCCACATCCTGCAAATCAGGATCCAGCGTGGTATGGACTGTGAAACCGGAGCGGTAAATGGTTTGGGCATCGTAGCGATCTTCCAAAAGAGAGCGAACGTAATTGACCCAGTGCGGGTAGCGCATCTCCCCCCGCGGCACCTTAAATTCATACTCTCTAATTTCCTGCGCCGCGCTGGCAGCGTCTCCCGCGCCGACGCAAATCCGCTGCTGGTTATTGCTGACATAGATACATCCCTGTTCCTGGCTGGCTTGATACATCAAGACCAGGACCTGTTCGTGGCGGTTCAAGGTCAGTTCGCGATTGGTGTAAACGTCATATACAGAAGGAAGTTGGGGGATGCCGGCCAAAAAGGAGGCCTGCGCCAGGTCAAGGCTTTTCGCAGAGGTTCCAAAATATGTCTCTGCAGCCGCTTCAACTCCGTAGGATAAATTGCCGTAATATATTTCATTCAGATAAAGTTCAAGGATCTCATCTTTGGAATAACGCCGGGTAATTTCCGCAGCCAGGATAGCTTCCCGTAGTTTTCGGGCATACGTCTGGCGTGTGCGCTCTTCCGGGGAGAAAAGCAAGATCCGGGTCAATTGTTGGGTGATCGTGGAAGCGCCGGAAACGATCGCGTCGCTGACCAGATTTGACCAGAAGGCCCTGGCAATGGCGAAGACATCGTACCCGGGATGCCTGTAAAAATGGGAGTCTTCTGTGGCGATGGTCGCGGCCACCAAATAGGGAGAAATCTCCTCAAGAGGGACATACGTCCTCCGCCCTGCATTGGGATCCAATATTTCATACAATTCCTGCCCATCCCTGTCCAAGATGCGGGTCGTTTCAAATTTCGCGGATTGCTCCCTCAGGTTATCCACATCAGGAAGGCTTTTCGCCACCTTGTTGTAATGATAAATCCCAATTGATCCCAAAACAACAGCCAAGATAACCGCGATAAAGGCCCCGATCACCCCCATGCGCACGAGACAACCCAATCCCCGCCCCCAATTCCAACCCCCAGGTCCGGAGCGCTTCCACCAACGTTTGAAAGTGGACCAGCGCCGGGCAAAAGGAGAAAGCCCTTTTGAACCAGGTGTGGGCTCTTTCGCGCTTGACGGCGCTTTCGCTGGATGCGGGGGTGTGGTCTCCTTCCCCTTTTGTTGAGGTTCATCCATCCGCCGGGGCAGGGGCATTCCCCGGGTATCCAGAGCAGGGGGTGGCGTGTGTGGGGTATCGCCCAACGGAGGGGGAGGTGTCTCTTCCAATAATGGAGGTGGGTCAGGTTCGGGGATGACTTCCGTCTCCGCTGGTTCCATAAACTCATCTTCGTCCCAGGCTGAACTCTCCTCCCTCTCCCCCTGGGCAGGTTCAATCCAAGGAGGGGTTTTTTGTGGAGTCTCCTCCATGGATATCGTCTTCTTCAGCGAGGATTCTCCTCCCTCCTCCCCTGTTTCTCCCCGGTCAGGAGGTCCCTCCCCTTCTTTTTCCCCAAAACCGCTCTCCTCTCCGGAAGGGCTTTCTTCCCTCTCCTCCTTCTCCTCCCTTCTCTCATCCAGGAAAGGGGTTTCTTTCTCTTCCTCGGGTGCCGCGTCTATTCGGGCATCCAATTCCTTCAAAACGACAACCTCATCCCCCACGCCACGTTCTTTATCAGGGTCTTGATCCCCTTCATCCCCATCCAGGAAGCTTTCTTGGGGGTCCATGGACTCTTCATCCGATTCAGAGGTCCTTCCACCTCCCTGGTCCCCTTCCGGAAGGTCCTTTGCAGGGGGGGTGGGCTGATCTCCGGCCGTTTGAGAAGGAGAGGTTTCGGGTTCCTCCGGCCTGCCTTCTCCTTCTTGATCAGGGGCATCCTGGATATCGATTCCCTCATCCTCCATCTGTGAGGCGAACTTCCTGGCTTCTTCTTCGGATTTTTCAACCTCTCTTAATAAATCCTTGAAGCGCTTATGGGGTTCTTTAGAGGAATCTTCGTTATTCTCTGCCATAAAGGGCTGCCGTGGAACTCTAGAATTATCAATAGTCCAACAATTATGTGCTAATTCTAGCACATAATGGGATAAGACCAAAAACATCCTCGTTAGAAAATACGCGATAATATCGGTGCAATTTTTTATCCAGACGGGGTGTTTTTGGCAGGAAAAACATGGGAAATCCAAGGAACGCTTTTCCTCTCCAATTGACCGATCCCCAGCCACACTGTACAATGCCATCATGAGGGATTGGCATACAGAACTCGACGCACTTGGAAACATACCTTTGGGCGCTGACTGGCGCCTCTCTCGAATGTCCCTGCCAGGGGACCATATTTGGACCCTCACTTCCCTGAATGTCCAACCCCCTGCCTTGACTTTCCTGACTCGATTTGGTTTACAAGCCCGGTCCTTCCAAATATTCCCTACCTTCGCGAAAAACGACACGGCAGTCCACCACCCGCAGGATTTTACCTCTCCTCCCCTTATCCACTTCATCTTCACCAACTTCCTTCAGGCTTCCTTTGCCCCCTGGGACGACCTGCTAACCACAGCCGCTTATTGGGTCCCTGAAGGCCAATCGGTTGGGGGGACATTCACCTTTACGAACACTGGCACCGAGCCCCTCCAATTTCGCTTTCAGCTGGCAGGGGTCCTTCATCCCCTTAAAGGGGGCCGGACCATGAAAGCGGAAGTCCTTGAAGGCCGAACCATCTTGAGGGGCGAAACGGGCGCGCTTCACCCCCTGCTTTTCCTCACCGGAGGGGCTGGGGAAGGCACCGGACCTTTTCCTAGTCTCTCTTTGGAAATTGACCTTCCTCCCAACCAATCCAAATCCATTCAATGGGTTTCCGCTGCGATGGAGCACACGGAGGATTCCTTTCAGGTGGTGCAGTCCATTATGGAGAGAAACTGGGAAGCGGAATTTGCGCGCATCGAAACCCTCTGCCGCGGACAGCTGCACATCTCCACCGGAGACCCGCTCTGGGACCTGGCATTTTCCCTCTCCCAGAGGATCGGTTTTGGCTCGATTTGCCACCAAGCCCCTGAAAAAGGCTCTCTCCATTTTCAGGACGGACGCCTGGACCTTGATCACCCCCATCCCACAGGACCCGGTTTTGAGCATCCATTCGGAGATATAGGGATCACAGCCCTGCAGGCTTTTTACCTCGCCAACCTCCTCAGCCCAACCCCTCCGGAGATGTTGGAATCCCTTGTCGGCTCATTTCTAGAATCTGCGAGGGAGGATGGATTTGTGCCTTTCTGCAACCATCCTGGAAAAGAGGAGCGGGACCTGCTATCTTCCCCATTCTTCGTCCGTTTGGTTTGGAAGGCCTACGAAATGAACCGAGACCTTTCCTATCTAGAGGATCTTTATCCCACCCTTGTCAAATACCTTGAAGCCTGGTTCCGGGCAGATCAAGATCGAGATGGCGATGGAGCGCCGGAGTGGTCCCGGGTTCGCCAAGTTGAATGCAGCGCCCATCCAGCGCATCCCAGCTGTGATGATTGGCACCTTGTCCCTCACATCCATTACCTGGAATCCCCAGCTTTGTGCGCCTTGTTGACCGCGGAAATCGACTGCCTTCTGGACATCTGTGAACTGCTAAATGAGACGGGTGATGTCCAAAAACTTCAGAAGCGAAAACAGGCATTATCCAAACATATCCAACGATCTTGGGATGCTGAGGAGGCTCAATACCGGCGCTGGGATCGAGAGTCCCATCGCTCCCCGTCAGGCAAGAGTCTCCAAAGCAGGAGCGGTCCGGGATTGATGATCGTCAAGAAGAAACTCGATTTTCCCTCCCGGCTGGTCATCCACATCAAAAGCGATCATCCCCTTTCCCCCAAAACCAGGATCTTCCTCCACGGAGTCGGGGAATCCAAAGCCCATTGGGTGGAGAGCATCTCCATTCACCAGATTCACTGGAACGGCGACAGGGGCAACGCTACCAGCCAACATCTCTACTCATATCTCGAATATGTCGTCTCCTACGGCATCAGCCAGGATGTGGAGATCAGCGTTGAGATTGGGGACTTCCAATCAGAAGACATTCTGCTCCTGCTTCCGTTGGGGTCCAAAACTGCTGCCCAAGATCAGGCCAGCGCCCTTATTGAGAGGAAGATCACAGTGGAAGGGGCGTTTCGGTCTGCGTATGGACTCTGCTCCGGGATAAAGCCCGATAACCCCTCCATCCTCCTGCCCTGGAACAGTCTCATCGGGGAGGGATTGTTGGCTTACGGAAAACAACATCTGGCTGTTGACCTATGCGAACGCTTGATGAGGTTGATCATCAAAAATATCCGTAAAAGCAAATCCTTTTTTACCGCTTACGACTCAACAAATGGAAACGGGAGGGGCAGGCCTTATCGGATCACCGGAGCTGCACCAATTGGGCTCTTCCTCCGGACCCTGGGCATTCAGATCCACAGCAACCGTGAATTACTCATCAAATGGGAAAATCCCTTCCCGTGGCCTGTAAAACTCCTCTACCGGGGATTAGAAGTGATCCATGAAAAGGGCAGAACAACCGTCATATTTCCCGACGGTCAAAGAACCGTGGTCAGAGATCAGGATCGGAAAGTCGTTCGCTTAGGATAACTCCCCTTCTTTAAATTTAATGACCCGATAGGTTTTCACATCCAGCTTCTTCTCGCGCCACAAATTCGGTTTTACCCCCATCTTATAACATAACCGGTTCAAGAAGTCCTCGACATCCGGCAGTGTTTCCCAAACTTGGGGAAGAAATGTGGCTTTGTGATAGCCATCGCTGAGGACAACCCCGTCCACTCCGGGTTTCAGCTTTTGGGTTAACTCATCCGCTTTCTCATACTCCAAAGGCTGGGGTTCAGTAAGGCAGGACACCTCGATGGTGATCTCAGAGAGCTCTTCCTCCCGGACGGAGGGGAAGCGAAAATCATGGAAGGCAGCTGCCACCGCCCGTTCCTGAACATCTTTCACCAAGGGTTGTTCGGCCTCTAATGTCCCCACACATCCCCGCAAAGCCCCCTGCTTCTTGAGGGTCACAAAACTGGCCCCTTTTTCTCTAAGCGGGGGGGAATAAGCGTCCACTGAGATCTCCGGGAGGGCCTCGTCCTGCGCCTTTTTCGCAATGGCTTCCCGGGCGATCTTCAACAACGTTTTTTTATCTTCTCTGGAGAGATCTTTGGTCATATTCTTGCACTTAATACTACATGTTAACCTAAGAAACGCCCTCAAGGGATGGGATTTGGAGCGCCAAGCCTAAATGAGCCCTATGGACCATAGAGGTCATGCTCAGGAGATTTATCAATCGCAAAAGATCCTTTCACCCATCCTGACGAATTTATTAATATCCTATTAGAATAATGATCTGCCGACAAGTGATAAAATTAACCAAGCCAGGCAAATAAGGTAAAATATATGAGGTCGGATCAGGCAAAAACGCCCCAAAGCGATCAATAACCCCATGAAAACACAAGCTGAGAAGCACGCAAAACCCACCACGGGCGATATTTTCATCAACACCCTCAAAGGGATATTTGCGGTATCCATGGCGGCGGTTTTCACTGCCACCCTTTTTACGGCCTGGCCATCGACAGGGATCGGCTTCCCCTTTCAAACGGATCGAGAGGAAGCGCGCTTCACAGCAACCACACCCTCCCCTGATGCGGCCCTCCACATTGGGATTGTGGTCGGTCACTGGGGTCATGATGCAGGCGCGATCTGTCCGGACAGCCTGGGGGGTCATCGAGAAGTGGACATAAACTACAACGTGGCAGAGCTTACCCGCCAACTATTGCAGGCGGAAGGCGTAAGGGTTGACCTCCTCAAAGAATTCGACGGGCGCTTGAAGGGCTACAAATCTAATGCGCTGATTTCCATTCACGCGGACACATGTGAGTATCTACCCGAAAATGCCACTGGTTTTAAGATCTCGGAGACGATAGAGAATAAGCGCCCTGAAGAAGCAGCCCGGTTGACCGCATGTTTGAAAAACAGGTACGCTACAGCCACTGGGTTGCGATACGATCATCGCTCGACCGAAGACATGACCAGCTATCACGCTTTCAATGAGGTTCACCCCAATACGCCGGCAGTGATCATCGAAACAGGTTTCATGAACCAAGACCGGGAATTATTGACCAAAGAACCGGATAAAGTCGCCCGGGGCATCGTGGAGGGCATTTTATGCTACTTAAACCGTGAGGAGATTTCACCGGGGCAATGAGCTATGACAGCACCACTACCTGAACCTGCTCTGGACGCGCTTCGTCAAGCCAGAGACGCACTGGAAAAAGGGGACAAACAAAACGCTCGCAGATGGGCGTGGAGGGCTGTCAAACACGCCCCCGGACATGAGGAACCGTGGCTTTACCTGGCTTCCGTCTCCTCCCCCCACGCCAGCGCCGCTTATCTCAAGAAAGTATTAGAGATCAATCCGAACAGCAAACGCGCCCGCCAAGGCATGCATTGGGCGGCAAAGCGTCTCCGATCAGAACCCCAATCCTCTTCAACAAAAAATTTCATCTCCCTGGCGATCTCAAAAGACGCCATGATCCGAAATCGCCCCGCTTTCTTGCCCTGGTCTGTGACCGTGCTGATCTTCGTGATGGGGATCATCATCTGGTTGTGGACGCCGGAATTCTCTTCTGCGCTTCAAGCGCCCTTGATCACACCCACCTCCTCTACCCAGCCGGTCCAGGTTCAAATACAGAAAGCAACCTATACCCCCACCCCCACCGCGACACCCACCCCAACCCCAACCCCTACGCCCACTAATACCCCCACTCCAACACCCACGCCGACGAAGACGAAAAAAGCAACCCCCGCGAATAGAAACTCCATCATGCCGCCGGGAGTATACCCAAATGAACGTTGGTTCGATCTGGACCTCTCCCAACAGCGCTTGTACGCTTACCAGGGCACAAAGCTCGTCAAAACCATGGTTGTCTCTACCGGCACATGGGCCCACCCCACGCTTACTGGAACTTACCAGATTTACGTAAAATACCGTTACGCCCATATGTCAGGACCGGGTTATTACTTACCTAATGTACCCTATACGATGTATTATGATAGAAGAGGGTACGGTATCCACGGTACTTACTGGCACAACAATTTCGGCACGCCCATGAGTCATGGATGTGTCAATCTCCGCACTTCTGACGCTCAGTGGGCATTCCAGTGGGCTTCGGTAGGAACCGTGGTAAATATCCATCGATAATTCGCACGCTATGAATGACAAAATGGACTTTTCACGGAGAGATTTTCTGAACGTAAGTGGAGCAAGTATTCTGGGATTGATGGGCTCCAACCTGGAAACGCGGAATAGGCGTTCTCTTCAGCAACAAGGCAGAGTAATCTACGATCGAATATCGATCTACGAAGAACCGGATCCAAACAGTCGGGAAATCCGCTTGCAGTGGAAAGACACCATCCTTCCCATATCCAGAGTGACGATCGGGGATGGAGAGCCCACTTATAACCGAATCTGGTACAAGACTGGGAGCCAAGGCTATGCCCATTCCAGCGGCATTCAGCCCGTTCAAACGTCCTTAAACCCGGTCGTGGAAGGCCTTCCAGCGCAAGGGGCACTGGCTGAAGTGACCGTTCCCTTTACAGACGCCCTCTGGGAACCCGGCGCACAATATCGCGTCGCCTACCGTTTCTATTTCGAAACCACACACTGGGTGAAGGATGTGCGTTACACGGACGACGGGGCCGGATACTATCATATTCTGGAAGACAAATGGGACCTGGAATATTTTGTCCCCGCACAACATATGCGGATCATCCCCCATCAAGAATTGACGTTGATCTCCCCCCATGTCCCTAGCTATGCGAAGCGAATTGAGGTCCGCACGGATAAACAAATGGTCATCGCCTTCGAGTGGAACGAACCGGTGTACATGGTCAAGGCCTCCACCGGCGCTCATTTCAGCACGGGCAAATACATCACCCCCCCTGGACGGCATATCACCAATTATAAACGTCCTTCCCGGCACATGGCAGCGGGGAATTTAGCATACAACGGGTATGACCTGCCCGGAGTGCCCTGGATCAGTTACATCACCGAAGACGGTATCGCCTTGCACGGGACCTACTGGCATAATGATTTTGGGAAGGCCCGCAGCCACGGCTGTATCAACCTGCCCTCCAAAGCAGCCAAATGGTTTTATCGCTGGACCCTTCCTCACGTCCCCCCTGACCAGAAATTGGTCTATGACCACACCGGCACCGCGGTCGACGTCCTCCCTGAACGGTAGTAATTCGTTTCCACAATTCGAATACATACCATCCAAGGACGAACCATGTACCCTGCCTTCCAATACCCAGAGTACTTAATGAAGCGAAAGTTCCTTTCCTTCGCCAATAAATACTATATCTACAATCCTCATGGAGATGTAGTCTTCTTCTGTCACCAAAAGATGTTCAAACTGAAAGAGGATATCCGGGTTTACAACGATGAGGATAAATCCCAAGAACTGCTCCTCATTCAAGCCCGTCAAGTGATCGATTTTGCAGCCGCATATGATGTCATTGATGCCACCACCCACATGCATGTCGGGAGCATTCGGAGGAAAGGGTTCCAGTCCATGGTCCGGGATAAGTGGCAGATCCTCACCCCTTCGGAAGGACAGCTGGGAATCATTGAAGAAGACAGCCTTAGCAGCGCACTTCTCCGGCGCTTTTTGCTCGGTTCGCTGCTTCCCCAGACGTATCATGTATTTCTACTAGGTGATCCTGTAGCGACGTTCCGACAACGATTCCACCTGCTGCGGTTCATCCTGGAGATCGATTTCTCCCAAAACCTGACAGAAAAGCTGGACCCCCGCTTAGGGATCGCAGCCGCGATATTATTGGGTGCTATTGAAGGCAGGCAACATTAATCTTAAAATGGTATCAGCCCAAGAAGCAGGATAAGGCGCAGAAAAGGAGCGTGCATGCCAAAATTGACCATTCAAGGCCACGGCACATTTGAGGTGGAACGCGGCACAAGGTTGGTAAGGGCGATTGAAGACCTTGGCATTAACATCCTCCATCGTTGCGGAGGGCATGCCAAATGCACCACCTGCCGTGTGGAATTCATATCTGGAGAACCTGAACAAATGACCAAAGCGGAAAAGGAGAAATGGAAAGATAAGGATATTTCCAACCTCCGCTTATCCTGCCAGATCAAGATCGAAAGCGACATGACAATTAAAGTGATCAACACCACGGAGAGTACGGGATTAAAGGACCCCGGAGACACCCCCGCGGATCACATCACACCCGAACCCGAATGGATAGCTGTTAAATAGATCGTATGACCCGCGAACCGCTTTTTGAAGGCTTAGTAGTCGATGAAAAAGACCAGGCAGTTTCCACTTCTCATATAGGGGATGAGCCCTGTTATGTGGTGGATGATGACGGTTTCAAACGCCACATCTCAGCAGAGAAAGTGGACCGGCAAGTGCTCGGTGAAATGCGCGAGATGATCCAAGGCCATGAGGATATCCTCAGCGAACAAGCGGCTAAGATGCTGGGACAAGATGACATCTTCTCCCAAGCGATGTTGAAAGAACAGCTGAAGAATATTGACAAACAGTTAGAAGAAGTTTTAGAAGTGGGCATCGCGGAAGAAGCGCGAGCTTACTTAGGGATGACGGGATTCAAAATCACCATCAACCACCATGGAGAGGTCCTTAAAGTACACCAACCGGGATATTCGCCAGCAGATGAGCGATGAATGACATGTCTTCACCTTACATTGTGGACGTTGACGAATCGAATTTCGACTACCAGGTACTGGCTTATTCACAAAAAAAGCCCGTCATCGTCGATTTTTGGGCGGAATGGTGCGATCCTTGCCACCAGATCACCCCCTTGCTGGAACGGCTCACCCAACAAAGCCAGGGAAAATTCCGGCTGGCAAAAGTCAACGTGGATGAGAACAGCGGACTTGCTAAACGCTATCAGGTCCATAAGCTGCCTGCCGTCAAAGCGTTTCAAAATGGTCAAGTGGTCGGTGAATTGAGGGGCGTGCAGACCAGCGCCCAAATCAGGACCTTCGTCCGTCAAATCGTACCCAGCCCGGATGATCTCTTGGTGGATAAGGCGCAAAGCCTATTCAGCAAAGAGGAGTACGCTGCGGCTGAAAACGCCAGCCGGGAGATCTTGAAAAACCAACCCAATCATCCTCAAGCAAAGTTGTTCCTGGCGAAAAGCCTGCTAGCCCAGGGAAAGAGCAGCGAAGCCCATTTCCTCCTTGATCATTTCCCAGCCAGTCCGGAATACAAATCAGCGGAGAGGCTCATCCCTCTGGCAGAAGCCATGGAAGAAAGAAGTGGGGACGCGATGCCGCCGGAAGCGGGAATCGACGCGGTCTACCAGCGAGCCCTCCGCTTGATCACCATGGGGAATTACCCCGCGGCGCTGGACGGGCTGCTCGAGGTGCTGCGAGAAAACAAGCGGTACAAGGAGGGGAAAGCCAAAGAAATCGTCCTGGGGATCTTTGAACTGCTGGGAGAACAGCACCCGCTGACCAGAGAATATCGTCCCCAACTGGCAAACATCCTCTTCTAGGGAGATGGCAGGGGATATGCCTTGACCCATGAGGGGGGCTGTGTACAATTAAAGGTGCGTAAAACCGAGGGGCGGTGGCGGAATTGGCAGACGCAGGGGACTTAAAATCCCCCGGTTTATCCGTGTGGGTTCGACTCCCACCCGCCCTACCAGAGGAAGAAAAGAAGCGGCGATCGCCGCTTCTTTTCATTTTACAAATGATGGCACTATCCAGCTGACATCCCCGTCAGCGGAAAATTAGCGCCGATTGAGTGTTTTCAAACAAAGTGAGAAAACGTATCGAAATCAAGCGGCTTCTAATAAACTGTCACCGCGAGCGCAGCCTGCGTCATGAGTAGGCCAAAGACGGTATCGAAGGTAAGCGATCCTCTTTCTCCACCTCTCGACCTTTAGGTTCTGAAAGGAAAAAAAGACCCATCTCAGCCAAAAAAGGGCCAGCCTAATTGATTTGTTAATGAAAACGAACATAAATTAACATATAATACATTACAGTATTTATATATATACCTTATCTTGCCATAATGATCAGCATGCCAGAAGAGGAAAGGACCAAACAGCAACTTTTAGAAGAACTCGCCCAGTGGGATGAACACATCGACCAGCTGGAAAAAGAGCGGGACGAACTGCGCAACCTCAGCCGGATGTGGGAAACGTTGATGGCCAACACGCCGGATCTGGTGTACTTCAAAGATAAGGATCACCGCTTCACCCAAGTCAGCCAGGCATACGCCGACATCTTCAACAAAACCAGACAGGAATTGTTAGGCAAAACCGCCCTGGACCTTTGGCCAATGGAAGGGGAAGAGATTTTAACGGACGAAAGAAGCGTACTGGGGGGAAAAGAGATGATCCGCAAAGAGCGGAAGGTTACCGCCCCTGATGGGCAGTCCCAATGGTACCTGCTGACTAAGATCCCCATTTACCAAGATGGGGAAATTGTGGGATTCTTCGGAATGAACAAAGACATCACTGCGAATAAGCAAGCAGAGGAAGAGCTCAGAAAAGCGGAACAAGAGAAGAAAATCATCCTCGACAGTTTGGTAGAGCATGTGATCTATGAAGACACTAATATGAAAGTTCTCTGGGCCAACAAAGCTGCCTGCGGATCAGCGAATATGACCCGCGAAGAATTGGTGGGGTGTTACTGCTATCAAATCTGGCCGAAAAGGGAAGAGCCCTGCCCTGATTGCCCCGTCATCCAAGCCATGGAAAGGAGAAAACCCCAAGAAATTGAGAAAGTCACCCCGGACGGAAGAGCCTGGTATATTCGAGGATATCCGGTGAAAAACCAGGACGGGGATGTGGTGGGGGGCATCGAGGTCACATTGGATATCACCGAACGCAAACAAGCCCTGCGTCAAAATCAAAAACGGCGCAAGTACCTGGAAAGCGTATTGAACGCCACACCGGATGCCATCGTCACCCTTGATGCGGAACACCGCATCGTGGAGTGGAATCCTGGCGCCAGGCGGTTATTCGGCTACACTACAGAAGAAGCAAAAGGAAAAGATCTTGACGAATTAATCACCCAACCTGATGTTCTTGAAGAAGCGATGGGATTCACAAAAAGAATCCAAGCAGGTCATGACCTCCCACCCACAGAAGTCGTCCGCTACCGGAAAGACGGCACCCCTGTGCAGGTCATCCTGGCTGGTTCTCCGATCATGCTCGAAGATAAACTGGTAGGGGCGGTAGGGGTTTACACGGATATCTCAGAGCGAGTGCAAATGGAGGAGGAGCTTCGGGCCATGGCGCTGCGGGACGAACTGACCGGGCTATACAACCGGCGCGGATTCTTTCTCCTCGCAGAACAGCAACTAAAGCTCGCTGACCGGGAAAAGAGGAGATTGTACGTACTCTATACCGATATCGATGATCTAAAAGCCATCAACGATACCTACGGACATCCCCAAGGGGACACGGCGTTGAAGGACGTAGCTACAATCTTGAAAAACACGTATCGAAAATCAGACCTGATCGCCCGAATTGGAGGAGATGAGTTTGTCATGCTGGCCCTGGAATCCGAGCCGGCGTCCCCTGAGACCCTCACCCGCCGCCTCCAGAAGGATCTGATAACGCACAACACAAATGAACAGCGACCCTTCCACCTCTCAATAAGCGTTGGGTGGGCTTGCTATGATCCGCAATCCCCCTGCTCTTTGGAAGACTTGCTGCATCGCGCGGACCAAGCCATGTACAGTCAAAAGCAAAACAATGGCTTCGTGACCCATGAGGGAAGAGCAGAATAAGTTATCGGTTAGCCAAGAAGACAACAGATCAGTATTTCACAATTCTGGGTAACTTCTTCGCTTCATCAATCCACTCCCCCAAGCGAGATTCTGAGGGTAAGCGCCGTACGAGTTGTCTTTTCTCATTGACGACCTCGATCTTTTCCCGTAATTTTGCTGGATCCCGGTGTGACAACTCCACTACCGTATCCACCCCAGCCTCTTCTAAAAGTTGTGCATATTCTTCCCCCACACCAGGGATTCGAAAAAGGTCAACGTGATTGACCCATTCCAGAATCCTCTTGCTGCTTAAGCCCGTCTGGGCCGCGATCTTGCGCCGACCCCGCGGCGTTGCCCCTCGTTCTAACAATACCTCCGTCGTTTCAATCCCAGCCCACCGTAATTTCCGGGCGGAAATTTCACCAATCCCTTCCACATCTTTAACGGACCCCATGAAACACTCCTCAACTCACTTTCCCAGATAATTGCAGCCAAATTGAAAAAATGGTAACGAATTACCCAAATTATAAATCCAAACTGGTCTCTCTCAACCAAAAGCCAAAGATTTCAAACGAGGGGGGACCAACCATGTTCTCCCTCATTAAACTAATATATTTATATTACAGAATACCCTCTTGTCAACAAATCCTTCCCCCTTTCCCCTTTTTTCTCAGGCTGCTGCCCCCTGGTAGTTAACTATACGCAACCTCCCCGGGCACTGGGAAAAAGCGCAGGGTTTCCCATCAACCACAGTACCGCCCTTCAAACATCTTTCAAATATCTATGCCAACAGAAACAGCGCTGCATGGGCAGCGGCCCCTTCCGGGATGAACCATTGATTAATTATTGATAACTGTGGTGCCTAACCTAATGAAACCGTAAGGTAAAATTTCAGGCAACCCGTTATGATAGGTTCATGAACCGGATTAAGGAGGATTGGCTTCGCTTTAAGAAAAAACTCAACCTCCGTTCTCAAGCGATTCTGGACCTTCCGGAATACTCCAAAGAAGAGGAACATAAAGCACGCGTCCTCATGACATCAGGTTTGATCCTTACCGGAGCCGGGAGCATCTTCCTCCTCATTCAAATCTACCTAATCTTCCACCCCGCTATCGTTTCTCCGCCGCTTTCGGACTTAGTATCCGACTTCCTCGGTGTAGTGATCGGGTTATCCACCATCTACCTATTAAAAAAGAAGAACCTTCTAGGCGGTTCCCTCCTCATCCTCATCTGCTTGTTCTTGATTTCCCTTTCCGTGTTTATCTTTGGTCCCCAACCTCAAATCAACATTGGCGGGTTCCTTTCCTTATTATATCTGGTCACCCTGGCCATGGTATTGCTTGAACCACGATGGGCTTGGCTTGTCTTTTTCATCTCTACGGTAACCCTTGGGATCATCAACCTCGCTTTTTCAGAACAATATTTGCAATTGCTGGTACCCAGAACAACCGAAAGCAATATGATCTTTTCCTTCCTAACATGGATCATAGGAGGTGGGGCCATCACCTTTATCATCTATTCCACGAACAGCGTCCTCCGGAATCAGGCCAAGCGATTAAGGGAACAACTGCAAGCGCTTCAAGCACAGGAAAAGAAACTCAAAGCCAGTGAAAAACGGTATCGGGCCATTTTCGAAGGGGTACAAGACACTATCCTGTTGGAGAATGATCAGGGAGAGATCCTGGATGTCAACCAGCGGGCCTGCGAGATGTTCGGGTATGACTATGACCATTTCCTTAGCAAGACTGTACCTGACATCGTCGCTGATCAAGGGGCGATCATAACCTCCGAATATTTACGAAAGAATGGGGGTTCTATTGAAAACATTGAATCGATCAATAGAAGATCCACTGGGGAACACTTTCCTGTAGAACTTTCCGCTCAACTGCAAACCATCGATGGCCAGGAGGTCATGGTCTTAGTATTGCGAGACATCACAGAAAGAAAAGCGACCGAGCAAGCCATCCAGCGCCAGTTGAAAGAGCTTGCTGCCCTTCACAGGATTGCGGAAATAGGTACGCAAGAAATCGATGAAGACAAGATCATTGAAGTTGCCACCCAGGTGATCGGCGATATCTTGGACCCGGATTTTTACGGGGTGATGACTCTGGATGAGGAAAAGGGACAACTCACCATCCATCCCAGCTTTCAGAATGTCCCCCCGAACTACAAGGATGCCACATTTCCTTCCGGAGAGGGCATTACCAGCCAGGTGGCCAGGATAGGGGAAGCACAGTATTTTCCGGATGTCAGGAAAGCCCCTCACTACCTGGAAATCATCCCAGAAACCCGGTCCGAGCTGTGTGTCCCCATTAAATCGAAAGATGAAATCCTGGGGGTCATCAACATCGAGAGCAAAGAAATCGACGCCTATGACCAGAATGACAGACGGTTGCTGTCCACACTGGCAGGACAGCTGGGGACCTCTATGGAGCGAGCGCGTTTATTCAACACCGTCAACCAGCAGGTCAACCGTCTGCAGTCCCTGCGCAAGATCGACAGGGCTATCAGCAGCAGCTTTGACCTCCATGTTTCCTTAAACATCATCCTCGATCAGATCACGAACCATTTAGACGTAGATGCTGCCTGTGTGCTTCTCATGGATTACTACACACAAAGTTTTCAATTCGTAGAAGGCAAAGGATTTCAAAGTCACAGTTTCCAAGAATCTTACCTGCGCTTGGGGATCGGCTTGGCTGGAGAAGTCGCTTTGGGCAACTCTCCCCTATTCATCCCCAATCTCAATGAAGAAATAGACAAGCTTGAGAGATCTTCCCTCATCGATGACGAACATTTTGTTTTTTATTATGGGATTCCCTTGGCATCCAAAGGGAAACCGCAAGGCGTACTGGAACTGTTTCACCGCTCTCCCAAACCGATCACGACCAGCTGGAAAAATTTCGCGGAAACCCTCTCCAGGCAAGCGGCCATCGCCATAGACAACGCGCTGTTATTCACCGAGCTCCAACAAACAAACCTGGAGATAAGCCAGGCATATGATTCCACGTTGGAAGGATGGGCAAAAGCCCTTGAGTTAAGGGACCATGAAACCGAAGGGCACAGCCAGCGGGTCAGTGATCTTACCATTCAGCTGGCGAAAAACCTCGACATTCCCGAAAGGAAACTCTCCCATATCCGGCGGGGAGCTTTATTGCATGATATTGGGAAGATGGCCATCCCCGACGATATCCTGCTCAAAGAAGGTCCGCTTTCTGACCAGGAATGGGAGATCATTAAAAAGCATCCCCTATACGCCAAGGAAATGCTGGAGCCAATCCATTACTTGAAAAAAGCCCTTGACATACCCCTCTTTCATCACGAACGCTGGGATGGGAGCGGGTATCCAAAGGGTCTCAAAAGCGAGCATATTCCCCTCCCCGCTCGTATCTTTGCAGTGGTCGACGTCTGGGATGCTTTGACCAGCGACCGACCCTATCGAAAGGCTTGGTCAAAAGAGAAAGCCCTCGAGCATATCAAAGAACAGTCAGGGAAACACTTCGATCCGGAAGTCGTCAAAGTCTTCCTGGAATTAATCAACAATGAGGATTAAAGGAGTCCCTGGGTCTCCTTCATGGGTTAAAATGAAGGTAATGACCCTGATACACAAACTATGATGGGATAATTTTTATGTCGGGTTCTATACTCGATCAATTAAATAAAAAACAACGGAGAAGGTTTCACCAACAGATTGGCATTATCGTCTGGTTCCTATTCCTCACCCTTGCAGGTCTGACCTACTTCCTGCCTTTCAACCGATACGAGAAAATCCACCTGACCCTGCTGCTTGTGGCCTCCATACTTTATTCTTTGTTGTTGTACTTCAGCCTTATCCCTCAATTCGAAAAGAGACCCATACTGTTCAATACCATCCTTGGGATAAGCAGTTTGTTAATCGGGTGGGCGCATTACATCCTCGGCCCCTACAATCTGCAAATCGATAAATTTTATGCCATAACCATCATCGTTGGGAGCATTTTGGGAAACTGGAAATCCGTGATCCCCATTACGGTTCTAAGCATCGGGATCAACTACTTCGTCAATACCACATTAGTCGATTTCCGTTCCACCCAATATATCATGATCCAGGTCTTTGATATGATCGGATTGAGCATCATCGGTTTGGTCTCCGGATTGATCGGCTACACCCTCCATCGGTTCAACCTTGATAGGTCACAGAAAAACCGCTCGCTTTCCATGCTGGTTGAAGCCAACCGGATCACATCCGCCACCCAGGATTTAGAAACCGCTCTTCCCGAATTGGCGAAAAATATCGCCAAAGGTCTTCCCGCCACCACCTGCCGGATTATGCTTTTGGACAAGACCAGAAATTATTTAAGGAATTATGGAGCGTATCCCCTACGCGACCTGGATGATCTGAATCCAGACATCGAAGAAAAATGTGCTCTGGATGACCTGCCAAGTCATCGAGGAGCGATTGAAGAGAGAAAGATCGTCCTCATCGACCTCGAAAAGGATCAGAAAGCTTTAAGCGAAAAAGAAAAAGCCCTGCTCTTTTTTAAGGATGTGAAAACGATCTGCATCCTCCCTATCCAAAAAGGAGGTCAAGTGTTCGGCTGCTTATCGATCGGGGAAGCGAGAAGTCAAAAGAGAGAACCTTTCCCTCCTAAAAAGGTTGAACTACTCACAACTCTGGCGACCCAGACAGCTTCGACCATCCGCACCACTCAACTGCGCCAGGATTTAAGGACCCAAGCCAATCGCCTAGCCGTGGTCTATGATGTCGGAAAGGCCATCAGCAGGACCATAGAAATCGATGATTTGCTTGAACTGATTTACGAACAACTGTCCCGGGTTATCCCCAGCGATGCATACTTTGTCGCCTTGTACCTTCCCGAAGAGGATGCTTTAGACCTGCGGATGTTAATTGACAATGGAACACGTTACCCTTCCCAGAAAATACCGGCAGACCAGGGGCTATCCAGTTGGATCGTTAACACCCAGCAACCGTTATTGATCAAAAATCTGGAAGAGGAAATCGATGCCCTTCCCATTGATCCCATCGTCGTAGGGCAAGATAAAATCACTCCTTCCTGGTTGGGTGTCCCCCTGGTCATCGAAGAGGAATTGATCGGGATTTTGGCTGTGGCCTGTTATCAAGTGTATGCATATGATGAAAACGATCAACACCTTTTAGAACTGATCGCCCAGCAAGCTGCCCTGAGCATTAAAAACGCCCGGCATCACATGGAAGTGGAACGACAAGCAAAGCTCGATTCCCTAACGCAAGCCCTCAACCATGGTCACTTCATTGAAACCCTCCACCATGAGGCACAAAAAGCGAAGGAGGAAAAATCTCCCCTTTCTTTGATCATGCTGGATATCGATTACTTCAAACAATATAACGACACCTACGGCCATGTCGTAGGCGACCAAGTCCTGCAATTGATCGTGCAGGCGATAGAAAAGCATGTCAAGAAATCTGATTCCGTGGGGCGATGGGGAGGGGAGGAATTCGGCATCGCCCTACCCAATGCAAACATCGAACAAGCGAATATGGTCGCGCAACGCATACGGAAGACACTCTCCAAACTGCCTTTGACAAATTCCGATGGAGAACCCATTCCCAAGCCCACGGTCAGCCAGGGAATCGCTACACTGCCTGACCATACCCAAGACATTGACAAGTTAATCGTCATTGCAGATCGGGCGCTCTATCAGGCAAAAGATAAAGGGCGCGATCAAATCGTCATCACTGAGTAAAGCCCTCCATCCTCATCCCTAACGAAGTTTAGATCCCTGCGACGTCTTCGCCGCAGGTTTCCCCTCCTCGCCGTCGGTGATGTCGGCTCGATCGAAGGAGTCACGAACCCTAGGTTGTCCTCGCCGCAGGTTTACCTCTCCTGATTTATAAGCAAGTCCTATTATTTCCCCTTCTAAAAATAACAACATGATTTTGATCATTGTGCAATTTTTCACGATGTGTGCTACAATGGTTCCAAATCACCACAATATGTACTTAAAATACAGCACTCCTCCGAATTCGGTGCGTTTACCTCCCGAAAACAAGCCAGAACAGGCACGCATTCATTTCACGCCCAGCGATAAATACCATGAGCCGAGGAGGGTCCTAAGCAAGGAGGTTACAAGTCAATTCGCCACACAATCTAGAAACTGAAACCATGGCAACGCTTCTCCTCCCTTGGGAAGTTGATCGAGTTTGCCTATCATAATAACCTCCTCCTTGGCCCTTGACCAAGCAAGCATTCGGATCGAAGCTTAACAACACAAAGTCTATTATGTCTACAACACGCTGGTAATCATGGGGCTTGGGCTTGACAAATTTGCGCAGTTCCCAAACCAGGATGACCCTTATTGGTGTTAGTAGTTGAGGTGATCTCCCTACATCAGAAGTAACCCTCACATATTAGACAAAACCAGGTCAACTTGAGGTCTCGATTGAGAGGCTGATAATGAAAACTGATCATCCCTTGTCCATTTTTTACCAGGTGGTGATCAATGACACATGGGATTTAATACATCATCCTATTACTGAGCATGGTACAGCCAGGTATAATCAGCAAAACGGCTTGGAATAGGCTAAAAAAGATCTTCGAGAGCACCCCCAGGATGAATCACAGCCAACCAAGCCCCTCCTATGATTGGCACGACGGAGAAAGAATTGAAGATTGAACCAACCTTTTTCGGTATGACGACCAGAGAAAGATAATTGCGGAAAGAAAAGATTCCGAATCAAGGAGATATCATATGAATAACGTCCCCAGCAAAGAGCGCGATGGCCCCCGGGTTGGTGTTTATGTCTGTCATTGTGGAACGAATATTGCCGGCATGGTCGATGTTGAAGCTGTGGCTGAACACGTAAGCCAACTGGAAAACGTGGTCGTTTCCCGACATTACTCCTACATGTGTTCGGAGCCGGGGCAGGAATTAATCAAGAAGGACATCGCAGAAGAGGGAGTCAATCGTGTGGTCGTCGCTTCCTGTTCCCCTTTATTACAGGAGATCACTTTCCAAATGGCTTGTGAGGAGGCCGGTCTCAACCCCTACCTCTTCCAGATGGTAAACATCCGGGAACACATCTCCTGGGTCTCGGACGACTGCACTGAAGCCACACAAAAAGCCAAGAGCCTGGTCACCGCAGCTGTGTACCGGGTAAAGGATCAATACCCTCTCGAAATCTTAGAGGAAGGGGTAAAACAGACGGCCCTGGTGGTTGGCGGCGGTATCGCCGGCATGGAAGCAGCCCTTCGTCTAGCTGATGCAGGGAAGCATGTTTACCTGGTGGAACGCAAGCCCAGCATCGGGGGGCATATGGCGCAGCTGTACAAAACCTTCCCCACTCTCGACTGTGCAGCTTGAATACTCACACCCAAAATGGTGTCCGTGGGACGCCACGAAAACATCACCCTCCTCACCTACAGTGAAGTGGAAGAAGTCACGGGGTTCGTCGGGAATTTCAACGTCAAAATCCGCAAGAAAGCTCGCTATATTGACGCAGATCTGTGCACAGGGTGCGGGACCTGCGTGGAAAAATGCCCTTGGGAAAAAACGCCCTCTGACTTCAATTTAGGATTGGAGAACCAGAAAGTCATTCACTTTCAATTTACACAAGCTGTGCCCCGCATTCCGGTGATCGATACCGAACGCTGTATTTACTTTGAGAACGGAAAATGTGGGGCGTGCCAAAAATTCTGCCCCACTGAAGCGATCGATTTCACCCAGGAAGATGAGATCCTGGACCTGGAAATCGGGACCATTATCCTCGCCACTGGATTCGAGGCCTTTGACCCCAGCGTTTCACCCCAGTATGGATATGGCACGCTTGACAACGTGATCACGGGGATGGAGTTGGAACGCTTGCTTGACACAGATGGACCGACCAGCGGCGAAGTGCGGCTGGAAAACGGTGAGAAACCGGAACGGATCGGCATAATCCACTGCGTGGGCAGCCGGGGGGATCAACATGAATATTGTTCGCGCGTTTGCTGCATGTACTCCCTGAAATTAGCCCGCCTGATTCGGGAGTACCTGGATGTAGATGTCGTGGAGTACTACCGCGATATGCGCACCTTTGGAAAAGGCTATGAAGAGTTTTATAACCGGGCTGTAAAGGAGGATGTGGAATTCATCCGTTTCGAACGGGACGGGAAGAACGAAAAACCTCAACCCTATATTGAGAAAGAAGATGGGAAATTAAAGATCACCACAACCGACCTGTTCACCGGGAAAATGAACGAAGAGTTAGTGGATATGGTCGTGTTGAGCGTCGGACTCGAAGCGCAATCCGATTATAACGAGGTCGCCCAAATCTTCGGCGTCAGCACTGGACCGAACGGTTTCTTCCTGGAAAAGCACCCCAAATTAGCGCCTGTGGAAACCTCAACAGCCGGCGTTTACCTCGCCGGAGCCTGTCAAAGCCCGAAAGACATCCCAGACAGCGTTGCGCAAGGCAGCGCTGCAGCGTCCGTTGCTCTGGCCTTGATGGACATCGGGCACGTGACCATGGAACCCTTTACCTCCTACATCGATCCGGAGCAATGCAGCGGCTGCCAAGTCTGTCTCCGCACATGTCCCTATAACGCCATCGAGACAATTACCCACGATAGACGCGAGGTTTGTAAGGTAAATCAAGCGTTATGCAAAGGGTGTGGCGCTTGTGTCGCAGCATGTCCTTCCCAAGTCGCCACTCAATCCGGTTTCACTGGAAAGCAAATCATGTCGGAAATTGATGGGATTTTAGAGCCCCTTGTCATAAGGAGCGAATAGATGAATCGTTCAAAAATCAAAACTGGCGTGTATATCTGTCACTGCGGCACGAACATCGCCAATAAAGTCGATGTGGAAGCAGTGGCGGAGTATGCCAGTCACCTGGAAGGTGTCACCCTCGCCCGCGATTACAGCTATATGTGTTCGGATCCTGGACAGGACCTGATCAAAGAGGATATCAAAGAGCACGGCCTTAACCGCGTTGTGGTCGCCTCCTGCTCACCCCTCATGCATGAGACCACCTTTCAATCCGCCTGTCGGGAAGCCGGTTTAAATCCTTTCTATTTTCAAATGGCAAATATCCGGGAGCAGTGCTCCTGGGTGATCGATGATCCCCAACTGGCCACTGAAAAAGCGAAAAAGATGGTGGCCGGCGCTGTAGAACGCGTCCGCGAACACGATCCGCTGCAAATGCGCAAGGTCGACATGCAGCCCTCCGCATTGGTAGTCGGGGCTGGGATCGCAGGGATCGAAGCCGCTTTGACCATGGCGGACTCAGGCAGAAAGGTTTATCTGGTAGAACGGGAACCCAGCATCGGCGGACATATGGCCCAGCTGTACAAGACCTTCCCTACCCTCGACTGTTCGGGTTGAATACTCACACCCAAAACGGCGTCCGTGGGACGCCACGAAAACATAGAATTACTCACCTACAGCGAGGTTGAATCGGTCAGCGGTTTTGTGGGGAATTTCGACATTACCGTGCGCAAGAAACCCCGTTATATCGACGAAGACGCTTGCACGGGGTGCGGGGACTGCGTTGATGTTTGCCCCATCGACGTCCTCAATTCCTTCGATCTGGGATTGAGTACCCGAAAGGCGGTTTACCGAAATTCTCCCCAAGCTGTACCCAACGTATTCACGATTGACAAAAAAGGTGTGGCTCCTTGTCGCGACGCTTGTCCCACCGATCAACGAGCGATGGGCTACATCGCCCTCATCCGCGAAGGACGGTTTGCGGACGCGTATTGGGCCATCCGCCGCGAGCATCCTTTCCCCTCCGTATGCGGCCGAGTCTGCAATCGAAAATGCGAGGAAGCCTGCAGCCGAGGGGAATATGATGAACCGGTAAATATCATGGGCCTGAAACGTTTCGTTTCCGATTGGGCCTATGAACACCGGGATGAGCTGCCCGAAATGGGGGATAAGTCCCTCGTTGGAACCCCCTTTAAAGAGGACCCCGCCCCCACCGGACAGCGAATTGCCATCATCGGAGCCGGTCCGGCAGGACTGACCGCCGGTCTCGACCTGGTCCGTTTAGGCCATGAGGTGACGGTTTTTGATCAGCTGCCCGAAGCGGGTGGGATGATGCGGGTGGGCATCCCGCCCCATCGGCTACCCGATCATTTACTGGATTGGGAAATCCAGCAAATCGTAGACGAAGGGGTAAACCTCGAACTCAACACGCGGATCGATGATATCCCCGCATTATTAGAGGAAGAAGAGTTTGACGCGGCTTTGATCGCCACCGGCGCTCACCAAGGCAAGAAACTAGCCCTCCGCAACTCCAACCATCCGGATAACTGGATCAGCTTAGATTTCCTGCGGCGGGTTACCTTAGGAGAGGAAATTGACCTCTCTGGAAAGAAAGTTGCTATTTTGGGTGGCGGAAACGTAGCCCTGGACTCCGCCCGGACCGCCGTCCGACTCGGGCAGCCTGAAGTGAAAATGATCTGTCTCGAACCTCGGGGGGAGATGCCCGGGTTTGAATGGGAGATTGAGGTCGCGGAAGAAGAAGGCATCGAATTATTACCCGGCAGGACCTTCAAAGAAATCCTCGTTGAGAATGGGAAGATCACCGGCATTCGCTGTGTGGAAGTGGACTTCCACGGGTTCAAACACGGCCGACCTGATTTTGACGAGATTCCCAACACCGAACATGTCATCGAAGCCGATCTCATCATCTGGGCTATCGGTCAGGGGCCGGACTTTTCCTTCCTGCCCCAGGACGGCTCTATCAACACCCGCTACCCCATTGGTCTGAAAACGGACGACGAGATGATGACCACCATGCCCGGTGTCTTCTCCGCAGGGGACGTGCACCGGGGCCAGACTTTCTTCGTCGTCGATGCCATCGGGGAGGGCCACCATGCCGCCCGCTGCATCGACCGCTACCTGCGGGGCGAGGAAGGCGTTCAAGAACCTCCGGAAAATCCCGTCTCTACGCTGACAAAAGACGAGATTGAAAACAAAATTAAGACGGGAAAGGCCGCTGAACAAGGACGAGCGCCCATTCACTGCATTCCAGTCGAAGAACGGGTGAATAATTTCCAAGAAGTCGATATCACGCTCTCAGAAGAAGAAGCCATCCAGGAAGCGAATCGCTGCTTACAATGCGGCATCTGTGCGGAATGTCTGGAATGCGTCGCTGCCTGCGACCGGGAAGCCATCAACCACGCTATGCAGCCTTCTTTAGTAGAGTTTTCCGTCGGCACCATTGTCCTGGCGACCGGTTTCCAGGATTTCAACCCCGAAGTCGCCCCTGAATTTGGGTACGGGAAGTTGGACAACGTCGTCACCGCCATGGAATTCGAGCGCATGATCAACACCATGGGTCCCACCAACGGCGAGATTCGCCTGAAAAATGGGGGTAAACCGGAAACGGTAGCCATCATCCACTGCGTGGGCAGCCGGGACCAAAAGTACCATGAATATTGTTCTCGCGCCTGCTGCATGTACTCCCTCAAAATCTCCCAATTGGTCAGGGATTATGTGGGCGCGGAAGTCCATGAGATCTACCGCGACATCCGCTCCTTCGGGAAAGATTACGAGGAATTCTACAACCGGACCAAGGCGAAGGGCATTCATTTCCACCACGGCCGAGTCAGGGAAGTGACCCAAAATAACGGTCGCCTGCAGGTCAGCTGGGATGAGAGCTTCTACGACCAGCCCGACCATATCAAGGCTGATATGATCATCCTGGCCACGGGATTTGAACCACAGTCCGATGCGCCGGAAATCGCCCAGAAGTTCGGCATCAGCCTCGGACCCAACGGGTTTTTCAGGGAGAAACACCCCAAATTGGCTCCGGTCGAAACCTCAAGCGAAGGCATCTTCTTGGCCGGCGCCTGTCAATTCCCCAAAGACATCCCGGACAGCGTCTCCCAAGCGAAAGGGGCGGCGGCCGTCGCCATCTCCATGCTGGATCAAGGCACGATCGCCCTCAGCCCTTCGGTTGCGGAAGTCTCCGTGAAGCAGTGTGCGGGATGCGGGCAGTGCGCAGCCTCCTGTCCTTATGACGCGATTCACATCATGGATGGGGTCGCTGATGTCGACATCTACAATTGCAAAGGGTGCGGCACATGTGTGGCCGGCTGTCCCAACAAAGCCCTCACCCTCATCCATTACAACGACAAGCAGTTGATCGCTGAAATCAGAGGAGCGTTAAGTTGATCACCATCGCTTCCAACACCGCTTGAGATCGATAACATCGCCCAGTATTGCTTGGGAATTGGAAAGCAAAGGATAACCATCCATGGTAACGTATGAACCGAAAATCATCGCTTTTTTGTGCACTTGGTGCAGCTACACCGGTGCAGACTCAGCAGGGACGGCCCGCCTGAAGTCCCCCTGGAACATTCGCGCCATCCGCGTCCCCTGTTCCGGTCGCGTTTCGCCTGAATTGGTCCTGCGCGCTTTCGACCAAGGGGCGGACGGGGTGATCGTACTCGGCTGTCACATCGGCGAATGCCATTATGAAACCGGAAACCATCGCGCCGCGAAACGCATTCCCATCCTGAAAAGTTTGTTGGAATTCGTGGGGTTGGAACCGGATCGGCTGCGCTTGGATTGGGTTTCCGCTTCCGAAGGGGAACGCTTCACCAATATCGTCACCCAATTTACGGAAGATGTCAAAGCCCTGGGACCGATCTATTGGAAGGAAGAGGACAGAGCTCGTGGCGATTTCTCCCCCACCGTTGATTTCCCGTTGGGCACCAATGGTGGCGAACAGCTCCCGGACATCCCCGTCAACTGGGAGCAAGCCACATCGCAAATCCGGGAGAAAGCCCGCACCCTCCTCACCAATCAAGAAGTGGACTGCGTCATCGGATATGAGGCCGGCCCCCGAGGTTGGACGCGACCCGCCTTTATCCATGATGCGCAGGATGTCGATCGATTGGTATGGAATCCTCACTGCACCCACAATTTGACCCGCTATCTGCGGGAGGAATTATCCGGAGACGAGGAAGAAGAAAAACGGGTAGCGGTGGTGGCCAAGCCCTGCGACAGCAAATCGCTCAACGTTTTAGTAGGTAACAATAAATTCACCGCGGATCAGATCCACGCCATTGGCGTGATCTGCCCTGGAATCCAGGAAGGGGCTGGATTTGGCAAGGGAGAGAACGCCAAACTCCAAGAGCGCTGCCTGCACTGTGGGGAACGAATCCCTCTCGTTTACAACACCTTGATTGGCAATCCGAAATCCGTCCCTGATTTCGAGGTTCCTCCCCGCGGGAATGCCCTTGAATCATGGACCGGCTTAGCGCCAGAAGAGCGCATGGAATTCTGGCTCAGCCAATTCGACCGCTGCATTCGCTGCTATGCCTGCCGGGACGCCTGCCCGGTTTGCGATTGTTCCCCGTGTTTGTACGAACGGGATGACTCCCTGTGGACGGGGATGAACATCTCCCTCGATCAAAAGCGGACCTTCCATCTCGGCCGGGCATACCACCTGGCAGGTCGCTGCGTGGGGTGTAACGAATGCGTCCGGGTCTGCCCGATGGACATCCCCATCAACCTTCTGAACGAAAAATTAAATCAGGAAATTCAATCCGCCTTTGATTATCATCCCGGCTTTAATACCCTCCCCTCCCCGCTGACCACCGTACTTGACCAGGAGAACTAACCATGAAAATCATCCCTCAAAAAGAACTCGTTTCATGGCTGGACAACATCGCAGGGGAGCAGACGCTCATTGCACAAACGTTGGTAGCAGATAGGGTACTTTACCGCCCGGTGAAAGATAGTTCGGAGATCAAGTGGGATTACACGTTACCGGTGCTCTCCGCAAAAGAGACTCTCTTCCCCCCCACGGAACGCTTGCTGACCATTGAGAAGAGACAGGATGGGATCCAACTTTCCGAGAACCTGCCTCAAGGAGAACAGGTCATCTTCGGCATCCGCCCCTGCGACGTTCAGGGGATCCTAGGGTTGGATGCCCTATTTCTGGACACAGAACCCAAAGACGATTACTATGCGCAGAGACGAAAGGACACCACGCTGGTGGGATTGGCTTGCGAAGAGATGAAAGAGACATGCTTCTGCACCAGTTTGGGCAGCTCCCCCCAAGATTCCGAGGGGATGGACATCATGCTCACCAAAGTGGATTCAGGGTTTGCAGTGGAGGTTTTGACAGACAAGGGCGCTGACCTCCTTCAGGGCCTGGAATTAGATCCATTTCAGGGGGAACTGCCGGAACCTCCTTCCCCCACCCAGAATGTCCCAGAGCCGCAAAACATCCCCTGGGCGGAGCGTTTTGAAGACGCACTCTGGGAGGAAACAGCCCAGCGTTGTTTAGGCTGCCGGATGTGCGCTTATGTCTGCCCCGTGTGCCGCTGCTTTGATGTGCGGGACGAGCTCCTCACTGAACGAGAACATCTCAAAAAATTTGAACGCATCCGGGCCTGGGACAGTTGTATGCGGGAAGATTACCGCACCATTGCCGGGGATCACAACCCCAGGGCGGAGAAGAAAACGCGCTTGAGGAATCGAATCTTCTGCAAATTCCACTATTATCCAGAACAATATGGGGTGATGGCCTGCACGGGATGCGGGCGATGTATCGATGCCTGCCCTGTCAACATCGATTTGGCAGAAATACTTACCACCTTGGCACAAGGAGAACGGGTATGACCTCTTCAGCCGAGCATCTTACTATGATGCCTTATAAGGGAACACTTGTCGGAGTCGAGGACATGGCTCCCGAAATCAAGCTTTTTCACGTCCAGCTTTCGGACGAGGGGAAGGAAGCCTTCGCGGAGTATCAACCCGGTCAATTCGCATTTCTCTCCGCGTTTGGAGTGGGAGAGGCGCCCTTTGGTCTGGCTTCAACACCGGAGCGTGGGGAGGTGTTGGATTTCGCGGTTCAGCGCTTGGGTTCGGTGACCACTGAGCTTCATGAGATGGGGGAGGGTGATATCCTCGGCGTCCGCGGCCCCATGGGGAATTGCTTTCCCATGGAAACATTTGAGGACAAAAACATCCTCGTCCTCGGCGGTGGGATCGGGGGGGCGCCGCTAAGGCCTGTCCTGCAAACCATCCTTGACCGCCGGGATGATTACCAAAAATTAACCATCCTCTGGGCCGCCCGGACACCCGATCTGCTCCTCTTCCGGGAAGAATATGAGGAATGGCGGTCCGCTCCTCAAACGGACCTGCACCTCACGGTGGACGAAGCCAACGGGGAGTGGGGAGGGAATGTGGGTTTGATTACGGAACTCCTGGAAAAAGTGGACCCCTCTCCTGACAACACCATTGCCATCACCTGCGGCCCTCCGGTCATGATCTATTACGTGGATAAAACCCTACAATCCATGGGATTTAAACCGGAACAAAGCTATGTCACCCTGGAAGCGCGCATGCACTGCGGGATCGGCAAATGCGGGCGGTGCAATCTGGGAGATAAGCTGATTTGCGTCGACGGTCCCGTATTTTCCATGGCGGAAGTGGGATCACTGATGGAGAGCTTCCTGTAAATTTATCTTGGAAAGGAAACCAACAGCGCTCCGGAATCAGGGAAAATCTCCGGAGCGTTTTTCATTTCCCGCCCACATTAAAAGACGGATCTTCCAGGAGGGATGCCCTCTTTCCCCTGTCTGGCCCCCCCGCTGTATGCTAAAATGCCCTACATGGAAACACCAATCCTCTTCATGGGCACACCGGATTTTGGGGTTCCCACCTTACGGGCTTTAGCAGACCGCTTTCACGTCGTAGGCGTGATCACCCAACCTGACAGGCCTGCGGGCCGAGGGCGCAAACCGAAGCCACCAGCGGTTAAGAGCGAGGCCAAAACGCTCGGGATCCCCTGCTGCCAGCCCCGGTCGCTGCATGAATCAGCGGCCTTGGACCAGTTGAATCTCTGGAATCCGGATTTGATCGTAGTAGCTGCGTATGGAGAAATCCTTCCCCCCAATGTGCTGGATTTCCCCCCTTATGGATGTTTGAATGTCCATGCCTCCCTGCTCCCCCGCTGGCGGGGTGCAGCCCCCATTAACGCAGCCATACTGCATGGGGATCAGGAAACGGGGGTGACGATCATGAAAATGGACGAGGGCTTGGATTCCGGACCCATCCTCGCCCAAGAAGCCATCCCCATTAAGGAGGATGACACAGCGGGTTCGCTCTTTGAGAAACTCTCCCAATTGGGCGCCCAGCTCCTCGTAGAAACGATCCCCCCCTATGTAGAAGGAGAGATCTCCCCTCAACCCCAGGATGATTCCAAAGCCACCTATGCACCCATGCTCCAACGGGAAGATGGGGAGCTGTTCTTTAATCGACCCGCAGATTTCTTAGCCCGCCAGGTGCGCGCCTATTATCCCTGGCCGGGTACATTCACATCCTGGAAGGGTCGACGCTTGATCGTCCATCAAGCCCACGCCAAACCCGTAACTTCACCCGGGATGGGCGTGTTATGTAGGGATGAAGACAAACCAGCCGTCGGTACCAGCCAGGGGATCCTCGTTTTAGATGAGGTGCAGCCCGCAGGGAAACGGAAAATGCCAGGGGAGGATTTTCTGCACGGAGCGAAGGATTGGGGAAAGTAAAAGAGAAACACCCCACAAAACGATCCTCGCCCTTTATTGCAACCAATGTCCGATCAGCAAACCCATGAATTCACAGAATAAGAAGGGATACATTCATGTCTTCATCAGACCGCTCTTCATCCATCTACCAGATCATATTTCTCAGGCATGCGGAATCTGTAGGAAACGCGGAAAAAAGGCACCAGGGTCAAGTCGATTTTCCGCTTACCGAGAAGGGGCGCAGGCAAGCCCAAGCGCTGGCCAAATACTGGAAAGCCCAGGAACAAAGCTTTGATCTCATCCTCTCCAGTCCCCTTTCCCGGGCCAGGGAAACGGCGGAGATCATCGCCGCCGAGTTGGAAATTGAAATCGAAACGGATCCGCTGTGGATGGAAAGGGACAACGGGAAGTTGGCTGGGCTGCTTCATGAAGAAGCCCACGAAGAGATTCCACAGCCGGATTTTATCCCCCTTTACCAACCCATCGCGGAAACGGGGGAAAGCCTGTGGGAGCTTTACCTCCGGGCGGGAAAGGCAGTGACCACACTCATGGAAAGAGACCCCGGCAGCTATCTGGTTGTCGGTCACGGGGCTTTGTTCAATATGGTCATGTACGCCTTGATCGGAATATCTCCCCAGCCAAATTACCAGGCCGTAGACTTTCAATTCGACAACAGCGGATTCGCATCCATGGTCTATCATCCCTGGGACAGCCGCTGGTTCCTGTACGGACACAACCTAACCCCCCACCTGGATTGATCTCCCATGGGAAAGGCAAATACATCCGAGCTCAGCATTCTCATCCTTGGAACCGGCGCAATCGGGTCCTATATCGGCACTGGATTGGCTCGAAATGAACACCGCGTGGTCTTCCTAGAACGCCCCCATCGGGTCGACATCCTGCGCAAAGGGGGCATTTCCGTGACCAAGGACGGAAAGACGTACACCCTCTCCCATCCAAACGTAGCCGGCTCGCTGCAGAAAGCGTTCACCCTGGGTCCCTACGATGTAGCCCTCTTTGCCCTCAAGTCCTATCACACCCCAGAGATGACCTCCCAATTAGGACCTTTCCGGGATCAAGTGCCCCCAATCCTGTGTTTACAAAATGGCGTTGAGAATGAGATGATCCTCTCCAAAGCTTTCAGTGAGAAAGCCATCATCCCCGGCACGGTGACCAGCTCAATTTCCCGCCGCGGCCCCGGCGAAATCACCATCCTAAAAGAGCGGGGGACTGGGATCGCAAATGGATATCCCCTCTCCCAACCCCTATTTGATGCGTTTGACAGGGCAGAGCTCAATCCAACCTTATACGACGACCAACAAAGCATGAAATGGACCAAACTGCTCACCAACCTGATGGGAAATGCGAGCTGCGCCATTCTCGATATGACGCCCGGGGAAATTTACGCTCATCGCGGGCTATACGAATTGGAAATCCGGCAGCTCCGGGAAGCGTTGGCTGTCATGAAAGCCCAGGACATTCGACCCATCCATCTGCCGGGGATCCCCAGTCAACTGTTAGCCTGGATCGTCGAAACCTGGCCCATACCCCTCTCCCATCCCCTGTTGGCCAGCGTCATCCAACGGGGCCGAGGGGGGAAAATGCCTTCCTTCCACATCGATCTTTACCAGGGGAAAGCCGACAGCGAAGTGGATGCCCTCAATGGAGCGGTCGTCCGGGCTGGGGAAAAATTAGGCGTATCGACTCCTGTCAACCGGTATTTCCACCAAACCTTGCTGCAGCTTGTTGAGGGTCAAAGACCCCTCGACACCTATGCCCATCAACCCGACCGGTTTATCGCCCAATTCCCGAGTCCATAACCAGGCCCTCATCCAATTGAACTCAAGATAATCTTCGAATCAGAAATCGGAAATCTGGCTTGTCTTGGTAAACCCCTCCAGCCGTCCTTCAGCGGATAATTTCATAGATCTGAGGGAGGGGATCTACGGGCGAATCGCTCCAACGGTGGGCTTCCAGAAGTCCCTTTTTGGCCGCTGCAAAGTCAGCTTCATCTTTGGTGTGGATGATGAACAAAGGCTCCCCCTCTTCCACATAATCACCCACTTCCCGGAGGATTTCGATACCCACGTCATGATCGATCGATTCCCCCTTCTTCTCCCGGCCTGCCCCGAGGAGGACCGCGGTTTCGCCCACACGCCGGGCATGAATTTGCTTCAGGTAACCCGTGCGGGGGGCCTCCACCATTTTGATCACCGCAGCTTCCGGGAACTTATCGGGGTCTTTGACATACAAAACATCACCCCCTTGGGCAGCGACCAAATCCATGAACCGCTCCAATGCGCTGCCTTCCTGCACCGCCCTCTCAACCATGTCCCTGGCCTCTTTTTCGCTTTTCGCCTTTTCCCCTAAAAGAAGCATCTGGGTGGCCACTTCCTGGCAGTGCTCCCAAAAACTATCCGGACCTTCTCCATGTAAGGTTGCAATCGCTTCTTTAACCTCCAAAGCATTTCCAACCGCTCTCCCCAACGGTTGATTCATGTCGGAAAGCAGGGCCACCGCCTTACGCCCCGCTAATTCCGCAATATGGACCATCAGCTTTCCCAATTCCCGGGCCAACTCCAGGGACTCCATGAAAGCGCCCAAACCGACCTTTACGTCCAAGACGATCGCATTCGCCCCGGCAGCGATCTTCTTGCTCATGATCGAGGAAGCGATGAGGGGGATGGAATCGACCGTCCCGGTCACATCGCGCAAGGCATACAATTTCCCGTCCGCAGGGGCAAGTTCCGCGGTTTGCCCTGTGAGGACCATGCCAACCTCTTCCAGTTGTCTTAAAAACTCTTCCCGGGTCAGATCGCAGCGGTAACCGGGGATGGATTCCATTTTATCCAGTGTGCCCCCACTGAAATTCAAGCCCCGGCCCGACATCTTCCCCACCGGCAACCCACAGGCAGCCACCACCGGCTCGACGACCAGGGTGGTTTTATCCCCTACCCCGCCGCTGGAATGCTTATCTACGGCAATGGGGACGACTTCGGAGAGGTCCAAAACGTCCCCGGATTCGACCATGACCATGGTCAGGTCTTTGGTCTCTCGCGGCGTCATGCCGTTGAGCAAGACAGCCATCGCCCAAGCTGCGGCTTGATAATCGGGGATGTCACCGGCTGTAAAGCCGTTGATGAAATACCGGATTTCCTCCTCCGTCAACTCTTGTTTGTCCCGTTTTTTAATGATGATGTCTATCGCGCGCATATGATCTCCGTTGTCTTCCTCCACACCCGGGCATTCAGATTACTGAGAATGAAAATTCATTATACCGTATCTATCCAGAGGTGGATGATGTCCTCCACTCGGTGAATCCGGGAAACCTGTCTCAGCTATCCAGCGGCGGCTGGCATTTCTCCCGCCCTTCGCCTTTCCCGGAAGACACCTGCCACGCCAATGAGCACGAAGGCAGCTCCAGCCAATGTCCACAAAGAAACCGGCTCTCCGAGCAGCAGCCACCCCAAGAACACCGCGATCATGGGATTGACATAGGCATATGTAGTGACGATGTGAGTGGGTAAAAGCTGCAAGGCAGTCACAAATGAAGTAAAGGCCAAGAGGGAACCAAAGATGATCAAATACCCTAAGGCCATCCATGCTTGAGGGTAAGGTGTGAAATGGGGTTCTCCAAAAATGAACGCCAACAATGTAAAGGCAAGACCACCTGAGAGCTGCTGGTATCCAGAACTCACCGCGTTTGTCAATTGGACAGGACGGCGGCTCTGCAAGATCATCCCCAATCCCCAGCTAAAACTGGCTGTGAAAAGGAGGAGGATCCCCAGGATATTGGCGGTAACCCCTGAGGTCCAAACTGGGACACTCAAGAGGACGATACCTCCCAAACCAATCACCAAAAAGAGGATCAAACGGTACGAAGGAAGGCGTTGGTCCAAAAGGGCCTCAACCCCTGCGACCCAGATAGGCACAGAGGCTAAAATCAAAGCGGCAATCCCCGAATCTATGCGCTGTTCAGCCCATAAAACCAGGCCGTTACCCCCGATCCAGAGCAGTAAGCCCGAACCAATCAGCGTCAACCATTCCCCTTTCGTGGGAAGGATCCGCTTTCCGCGGGACTTCCCAATGAAAAGCAAGACCAAACCAGCAATGGCTATACGAATCGCTCCGAACGTGAATGGCGGGAACCCTGAGCCCTCCCGGACCCCGACGCGAATCGCCAGGTACGTGCTCCCCCACACCACGTAGACAACGAACAAGTGCGCCAAACCCGCAAACGAGATATCCTTTTCCTTTGACAATGCCTGCCCCTCCCTTTCCGGTGAACTTCAGCAGACCTTATCCATTCTATCAGGGGTCACTCTATTTCAATCGCCTTCTGCCTCCGCGGAACCACTTCTATGGACCATACAGACGCCAATGAGGACAACTGCGCCAGCAACCACTTGCAACACACGCAACCGTTCGCCCAGCAGGGGCCCAGCTAAAATCGCTGTCACTACAGGTTGACCTAAAAGGGTTGGAGATACAACAGCGGCGGGCAGATATCCCTGGGCATAATTAATGGCCAACCACCCAATGACTTGAACGACAATTCCTAAAGCCACAAAATTCAAGTAGGTTTCTTGACTGTAGCCCGTCAGCCGGTAACCGAAAACCCACGTGGATAATAATAGCACCACCGTGGCGCTCGCCACCACAATCCAGAAGAACAGCAAAGAGTTTAAATACGTTCGACCCTTTTGGGAAAATAAGAAATATCCCCCGTAAAAGAAGCTCCCCGACAACCCTAAGAAGGTCCCCAAACCAAATTCAGCAGAGCGGAGGGAGTCATGCCCCAAAATGAGGACACTGCCTGTTAATGCGATCAACACCCCCAGCCAAAAGATCTTCCCCCGCCTTTCACCCAAAAAAAGGGCAGCCCCCAAGCCCACCCACAACGGGGCGGTATAGGCCATCAAAGTTGGGTTGGTTGCTCCGCTGAGAACCACCCCGGTGGACCATAACATGAGGTCAATGGAGAAAAATACCCCTCCCAGGACAGCGTACTTAATGCCCTTCCTGGGCAATATCCCTTCCTGCTTCTTCACGCTCCAGGCAAAGGGAAATCCCAACAACAGGGTGGCGATCCCCATCCGGTAAGCATTGACCACCGGGCCGGGGGCTGCAGCCAGCCGGACGAAAATGGCGGAAAAACCCAAACTCAGGACGCCGACCGCTAAACCTAGGTAGGGAAGCACATTCCGAGTGTCTTTCCGTCGCATGGGTTACTCCAGGAACATGGCATCCCCAAAAGAGAAAAACCGGTATCCCTCTTCTTTGGCTACCTGGTATGCCTTAAAAATGACTTCCCGACCGGCAAAAGCGCACACCAGCATCAAAAGGGTTGATTCCGGTAAATGGAAGTTCGTGATCATGGCATCCACGACTTTGAAATCATACCCCGGGAGGATAAAAAGGTCTGTCTCCCCTTCAAACGGCTCCAAGATATCCTCCAGGTCCGATCTTTGGGCTGCTGTCTCAAGCGTTCTCACCGTCGTCGTCCCCACCGCGATCACCCGCCCACCGGCCAGTCGAGTCCGGTTGATCAATTCCGCGGTCTCTCTCGGTAAAGCGCACCATTCTTTGTGAATGGGATGCTTTTTCGGGTTTTCCTTTCGAACGGGAGCAAAGGTGTCCAATCCCACATGGAGCGTGATCTCCCCAAATTGGATCCCCTGGGAACGAAGCTCAGCCATCAATCGCGGGGTAAAGTGCAGACCCGCGGTGGGCGCCGCTGCGGATCCCAGCTGGTCCGCATACACCGTTTGATACCGCTCTCCATCTTCAAGCTCTTCGTGAATATAAGGGGGTAAAGGGACATGGCCGATGTCTTCAAGATAGGGCTCCACCGGCTCCATGAAGGAAACCAATCGGAGCGGCCCATCCAATTCTTTGACAACTTCCGCTTTGGGACCGTCTTGAATGTAAATCCGCTTTCCCTCCCCCAAACCTGAACCTCCTACCATCGCTTCCCAGGTTCTACTTTCCCTCTTCCGAAGCAGTAATAACTCTACTTTCCCGCCTGTGGGCACCTTTCTCCCATAAAGTCGGGCCGGGAGGACCCGGGATTTGTTGATGATCAGGATGTCTTCCGGATTGAGATACGTTCCGATCTCATGGAAATGCGCGTGTTCAACCTTCGCTGTCTCCCTGTCTACCACCATAAGGCGCGACGCATCGCGCGGGGTGACCGGCTGCTGGGCAATATATTCCTCCGGTAAATGGTAAGAAAAATCAGATGTTTTCAATTCGGACATCTCGTCAGGTCGACTTCACTTCTGAAGGGTTCTGGCAATAAAATTCAGCAGAAGGGTAAGCAGAAGGGAGAGGACGATGGAGGAGACAATGGGGAAAAAGCAGGTGAAATTTTCCCGTTTGATGACGATATCCCCTGGCAACTTCCCAAAAGGCAGGTCAAAGCGCGAAAAGAGATACAACCCCCCTGCGATGACGAGAAGGATGACGCCAAATAAAGCCAGCAGCCGGGCCAGATCTGATAATTCCATAGCTCCACCTTGTTAATTGATCAAGCGCGGCTGCACAGCGTCTTCGGGTGGTTCCAACCCCAAATGTTCGTACGCCTGCTGGGTGGTCATCCTTCCCTGGGAAGTCCTCTGCAAAAAACCCATCTGCAGAAGATACGGCTCCACAACATCCATGATCGTATCCGGGTCCTCCCGAATGGAAGCAGCGATCGTCTTTAGCCCCACCGGACCGCCCTGATATTTGATGGCGATCGCCTTCAGGACCCTGCGGTCCATGCTGTCCAATCCTTTTTGGTCGATATTTAATAGGTCCAAAGCCTTTCGGGAGATCTCGGACGTGATCACCCCATTCCCCCGGACTTGGGCATAATCACGCACACGCCGCAGCAAGCGGAGGGCAACCCGCGGCGTCCCCCGGGAACGGAGGGCGATCTCCTCAATCCCCTCTTTCTCCGCCGGGATTCCCAAACTTTCTGCAGCCTGGGTAATGATCTTTTGCATGGCTTCTTTGGGATAATAATCAAGGCGATAGACCGCGCCGAACCTGGCCCGTAAGGGAGCGGTCACCAGAGCCAACCTCGTCGTGGCGCCAACGATGGTAAAGCGGGGCAACTTCAAACGGACTGATCGTGCAGAAGGTCCCTTGCCGATGACAATATCCAGGGCGAAATCTTCCATGGCCGGGTAGAGGACCTCCTCCACCGCCCTCCCTAAGCGATGGATCTCATCCACAAAAAGGATGTCCCCGCCATTTAAGTTGGTCAAGATAGCTGCCAGATCACCGGCTCGTTCCACCGCAGGTCCTGAGGTGACTTTGATTTTCACGTCCATCTCATGGGCCAGGATGTGCGCCAAGGTGGTCTTCCCCAGCCCTGGAGGGCCGTAAAACATGACATGATCCAGGGCCTCCCCGCGGTGTTTGGCCGCGGAAATGAGGATTTCCAGGTTCTCCTGGATCTGTTCCTGCCCAATCATGGTGGATAAACTCTGGGGCCGAAGGGCTTGATCCAGACTGTCACCAGGTTCATGATTGGGATTGATCACGCTTTCTCGTTCTTTTTCTGTCATAGACTAGATTATACCGAAGGAAGGTCACATTGCGTAGGAAGTGGAAGGATACCTTCTTTTGATCTGTATATAATAGGGGAACGGAATGAGATAGCAAAACATATGAAAAAGATCATCATTTAGCGGAGGAACACCATGTCATCGGTTTTCGAATCAGAACATCCCCTTGTCTCCCATAAGTTGACCCGTTTACGGGACAAGAACACCAAATCCAAAAAATTTCGCGAACTCATCCGGGAGATATCTGCCCTCCTCACCTACGAGGCCACCCGAGATCTAGCTACCGCTCCCAGACAGGTGGAGACCCCTTTAGCGTCCACCGTAGGGGCGGAGTTGAAAGAACCCATTGGTCTCGTCCCCATCTTGCGTTCTGGCTTGGGTATGGTGGAGGGTGTCTGGGAATTGATGCCCAGCGCTGAAGTATGGCACATCGGCCTTTACCGGGACGAAAGGACCTTACAGCCCATCGAATATTATAATAAACTCCCTCTGGAGCCCACCGTTTCCGTTTGCCTCGTCCTGGATCCCATGCTTGCTACCGGTGGATCAGCGGTAGCCACCGTGGACATCCTCAAGGAATGGGGGGTGAGACGAATTAAATTTATGGGCATTTTGGCGTCACCCGAAGGCGTGGAAGCCATGCAAAACGCACACCCTGATGTCCCCCTCCATCTGGCGGTCATTGACGACCATTTGAACGAAGATGGGTTTATCATCCCCGGTCTGGGGGACGCGGGGGATCGTCAATTTGGGACCGGCTGAATGGGCCTTGATTCAGAGAAAAAACTCGCTTCCCGGTCCCCTCAAAAATCCCGGGGTGAAATGCATTCCAGCCACGAGTCCCGGATTTAAGCCGCCGCCTGGGTGATCTCGATGAAGGATGCCGCTTCCAAACTCGCACCCCCAACCAGTGCCCCATCGATATCCGGCTGGTCGAAGAAATCAGCGGCATTATGGGGCTTCACAGACCCACCATACAAGACGCGGATCGCTTCCGCCACAGCAGAACCCAAAGCGCGGCCTATTTGAGGTCGGATGACCTCAGCGATGACCGCATTCGCCCCTTCCGGTGTGGCTGCCTTTCCCGTGCCAATGGCCCAAACAGGTTCGTAAGCGATCATCAGCGCCTTTCCGTCCTCCACCTCCACCCCTTCTAACGCCCGTTCGACCTGGCGAGAGACGACCTCCTCCGTGCGCCCGGTTTCATTTTCTTCCAGCATCTCGCCGACGCAGATGATCGGGATGAGATCATGCTCCAAAGCCGCTTTTACGCGCTTGTTTACGGTTTCATCCGTCTCGCCAAAATATGCCCGCCTTTCCGAGTGACCGATGATGACATGACTGACCAATTCGGACAGCATCACCGGAGAGATTTCCCCGGTGTAGGCGCCTTCTTCCTTCCAGTGCATATTTTGGGCACCCAAGGCGATGCTCGTCCCCTCCAGAAGTTCAGCCACCGGCGCCAGACTGGTAAAAGGGGGGCAGAGGACATTCTCCACCTTTGTGATCTCTTCCAAACCGGGGATCATATCTTCAACGAGTGCTGTAGCCTGAGCCACGTTCTTATGCATCTTCCAGTTTCCTGCCACACAAGGTTTGCGCATCCATCCTCCTCAGAAAAGTAATCAAAACTAAGCTGTCATTTGAATGATCGATTTGGCAACTGCACACATTCTCAAACCTATATCCTTCATGCCCAAACATTATACATCAATCCCCCGCCCTCTTTTTTCCAATCATTCAACCAGCAAATCTAACAGGCCCCCTCTCCTCCCATCCAAACGATTAAAAAAATAGACCCATTTCAAGGGTGAAATGGGTTCAAAATGAGATATTCAAGGACAGATCAGTCGACCAATTCCTCCAGTTCCTCTTGGGCTTCTCCCAACCCGTAAGCACCCGCTTTGAGAACCTTCAGGGAAAGCAGAGCGCATTTTAAGCGAACCGGTCCTAACTCGATCCCCAACATCTCTAAGATATCCTCTTTGGAGAGGGATTTGACTTCTTCTAATTCTTTGCCGATGATGGATTCCACCAAAAGATCCGCCGAAGCCTGAGAGATCGCGCAGCCCTCCCCGGTAAAGGCCGCTTCCTTCACTTTATTCTCTTCATCCAAACGGACATCGATGCGAATATGATCGCCGCAGGCGGGATTATCATCCTCATAGCTGAAATCATACGGGGTGAGCTCCCCCTTATTGCGGGGGGATTTATACCTTTCAATGATCAGCTGACGATAGAAATCTTCCATGCCCATACGATGCTACCCCGGATATTTACGCAAACACATCTTTGACTTTGTCCAGACCGTCAATCAATCGATCCACATCCTCCAGCGTATTATACAGGTAAAAGCTCGCCCTGGTCGTCGCGGGGATGCCGAATTTGTCGTGCAAAGGTTGGGCACAGTGATGCCCGGCCCTGACAGCAATGCCATAGTGATCCAGGATTTGAGACACATCATGGGGATGGATGCCGTCCAAAGTGAACGAAGCGACTCCCCCCTTATCCTTCGCCGGCGGTCCGTAAACCTTTAAGCCGTCCACTTCCCCCAAACGATCGAGGGCATATTGGATCAGCTCCTGCTCGTGGGCAGCCACAGCGCTCATTCCCAAGTCCGAAAGGTAATCTACAGCAGCCCCCAAACCCACTGCCTCCGCAATGGGAGGGGTGCCCGCTTCAAATTTGTGAGGTAAATCATTGACGGTAAAGGAACGCAGCTCTACTTTCTTGATCATCTCCCCGCCCCCTAAGAAGGGAGGCATTTCCTCCAGCAACTCACGGCGGCCGTACAGGATGCCAATCCCGCTGGGGCCGCACATCTTATGCCCGGAAAAAGCCACAAAATCAGCGCCCATGGAGGATACGTCCACGGGGAAATGGGGCACGGATTGAGCCGCATCCACCAAAGTGACCGCGCCCGCCCCCTTTGCTTCACGGATGATCACTTCAACCGGGTTGATGGTTCCCAGGACATTGGACATCTGGGTGATGCCCACCAGCTTTGGTTCCCGCTGAAGCAAGGCAGGCAACTCATCCATTTCCAGATAGCCGTCCGAATTGACGGGTATGAAATCCAAAACGAGATCCCGTTCTGCAGCTAACATCTGCCAGGGGATGAGATTGGAGTGATGCTCCATCTCGGACAGCAGGACCCGGTTCCCAGGTTTGAGGTTTGTCCTGCCCCAGGCTTGGGCGACCAGATTGATCGATTCGGTGGTATTCCCGGTGAAGACGACCTCTTCCACGCTGGGCGCGTGAATGAAGGCAGCCACTTTCTCCCGCGCTGCTTCATATGCAGCGGTGGCTTCTTCCGCCAAAGCATGGATGCCGCGGTGAATATTGGCGTTGTGCTTCCGGTAAAAGGTGTTCAAGGTCTCGATGACGGCTTCCGGTTTCTGGCTGGTGGCAGCGGAATCCAAATAAACCAGAGAAACGCCGGGATGCACTTCTCGAGAGAGCGCAGGAAAATCCCCCTTTACGTTTTTGCCAATGAAGGAAGAGGTGTCTTTGCTTTTCGCCATTCGCTCCGCTGTCTCCTAGGATCGCTCATGAACTCAGTTGCTCTTATGTTTTTTGCGACGGCGGTTGATAGGTTGTCGAATGTTCTGGGAATCTACCGGACACCACAGCACGCGATCCGGCACCATCCATCCGTCCGTCAAATACACGTTTTTATGAAATTGCACGGCGACTTTTTTATCCCCTTTCTTGACAACCACACCTTCTAGCCAATCCCGGACGCGGTCGTCATTTTCGTCGTGATCACAAAACACTTCCACAGTATCGCCAATTTCAAAATCTTTCTCTTTATTTGGGGGTGTTTGAAAAGGAACGTTTGCCAATGGACCCTCCATAACCAATCATACTTTTAGTGCGTTCTTTCTCTATTTTATCACTTGCCATTTTCCGGCAGCTTTGCTCAGCCGAGTACGGATTTCTTCGCTCAACCTCGCTTTGACATCCTCAAAGGGTATCCGCTTCATGATCTCCTCAAAAAATCCATAGACGATCAAACGCTTCGCTTCTTCTAAGGGGATACCGCGAGCCTGAAGGTAGAACAATTGCTCCGGATCAACTTTCCCGATCGTAGACCCATGGGTACAGCGTACGTCATCGTTGAGAATTTCTAACCCAGGGATGGAGTCAGCCCGGGCTTCATCACTCAAGATCATGTTGCGGTTGGCCTGGTACCCGTCGATATACTGTGATCCAGGGGATACGTAAATCATGCCCCGCCATACGGAGCGGCTTGCCTCTCTAAGCACGCCCTTAAACAATAGATCACTGTAAGTATGGGGCGCGAGGTGATTCTGCTGGGTATTGAACGCCTGATGCTGATTTCCGTGCCCGAAATACAATCCCGAAATGCGCCCTTCTGCGCCCTGACCGATCAGGTCGTACGTCGAAAAATGCTTGGTCAAACGGGATCCTAAAGAGCCCATCACCCAATCCAGTTTCCCATCTCGATCCACCTGGGCTTTCTTATGGGCGAAACTCCACACATGCTCTCCGAAAGTTTGCAATTCCACGAACATTAAATTTGCCCCTTGACCGATATAGATCTCCCAATTCTCCCCGGTCAACGTTTGTCCATCCCCGGTTTCGGGCGAACCGGATTCATGCAGGTAGGGCAATGTTGCACCTTCATCCACATAAATCAAAAGGTGGGAGAGGTGGACGTAACCCGATCCTGGGGCCCATGTCAAACCGTGTAAAGCTTTCTCAACCCGGACCCCTTTGGGCACATAGACGAAGATGCCCTGCTCAGCAAATGCGCCGGTAAGGGCTGCGAATTTCCCATCCTCAGGGTTGACGACCTGGCCTAAAATGCGTTCCACCAATTCCGGGTGGTCTTCCGCTGCGGTTTTAAGATCTGCGAATATCACCCCTTGATCTGCCAATTCGGGGGATAACTGTATCTCTACCCCTTGAGGAGTGAGGATGGCCTTCCCCCCCTGGCTGTCTTTAGATGATTTAACGAACGTTCTCTTGCGGATCTCTTCTCCTAGATCCCAGGTTACCTCCCCATCAGGAAGCTGTAAGGCGTCCATCTTCAAGGAACGAAGCGCTGTCCTTCGCCAAACCTCATCGTTCGTCGATGGGTAGGGCAGCGTTTGAAACGCTTCCCAGGAACGTTTCTTGTATGCAGCCCATACAGAGGGAGTCTCCCCATCCAAGGGGAGATCTCGATCCGTGAATGGTAATTCTTTTGTGCGTTGCCTGCGTGCCATACCTTTCCTCTTAGCCGATGGACCCTTCCATCTGTAATTGGATCAATCGATTCATCTCAATTGCGTACTCCATGGGCAGCTCTTTCACCAGAGGTTCAACGAACCCGGAGACCACCATGCTCATGGCTTGCTCTTCGTCGAGACCCCGGCTCATGAGATAGAAGAGCTGTTCTGATTCCACTTTTGACACCGAAGCCTCGTGACCGATGGTCACATCCTGCTCGTCAATCTCAATGTAGGGATAGGTATCCGTCCGCGATCGTTCATCCAAAAGCAAAGCATCACATTCCACGTTGGACTTCACGTTCTTGTTGCTTTTGTTGACCCTTATCAACCCGCGATAGGAAGCCCGCCCGCCGTCCTTGCTGATCGATTTGGAGATGATCTTGCTGGATGTGTTCGGCGCGAGATGGATCGCCTTCCCGCCCGTATCATGGATCTGTCCCTCGCCAGCAAAGGCGATAGAAAGGATCTCACCATGGGCCCCTTCTCCCATCAACATGCAGGAGGGATATTTCATAGTTATTTTGGACCCCATGTTGGCATCCACCCATTCCATGGTCCCATTTTCCTCCACCCGCGCCCGCTGGGTCACCAAATTGTAAACGTTGTGGGACCAGTTCTGGATGGTCGTATAACGGATCCGGGCGTCCTTCTTGACCACGATCTCAATCACGCCGCTGTGGAACGAATCGGTCGTGTACTGGGGGGCAGTGCATCCCTCCACGTAGTGAACCTTGGACCCTTCGTCTGCGATGATCAGGGAACGCTCAAACTGTCCGATGTTGGCTGCATTGAGCCGGAAATAAGCCTGTAAGGGGAGTTCAACCTCCACCCCTGGGGGGATATAGACAAAGGAACCTCCCGACCACACCGCGCCATTCAACGCGGCAAATTTGTTATCCGTATGGGGTATCACCGTGCCGAAATATTCCCGGAAGAGGTCAGGATGTTCTCTTAACCCGTTTTCGATGCTTTTAAAAATGACCCCTTTCTTCTCCAGCTTTTCATGAATGCTGTGATAAACCATTTCGGATTCATACTGAGCGCCCACGCCGGCGAGGAATTTCTGCTCCGCCTCCGGGATCCCTAAGCGATTAAAGGTCTCTTTGATCGTGTCCGGGACCTCATCCCAGGACCGCCCTTCTTTATCGGTGGGTTTCACATAATAATAAATGTCATCCAAATCCAGACCCGAGAGGTCCGGTCCCCAGGTTGGAATCGGTCGCCCTTCGAAATGCCGCAAGGCTCGCAGGCGAAATTCCAACATCCATTCCGGTTCCCCCTTCATGAATGAAATCTCTCGAACTACTTCCTCATTCAGCCCTTTGCGGCTTTTAAAAACGTGCGTTTCCGGATCGCGAAACCCGTACTTGTAATCTCCAATCCCCTCCAGAAGATGCTCATCAGTTGTCATGATCCCTCCACCACTAAAGGCTACCCAGACCCACCATTAAGCGGAATTTTTCTCCCGAACCCAGGCATAGCCTTCTTCTTCTAACTTGAGTGCTAATTCAGGACCACCAGACTCGACGATCCTCCCGTCCAACATGACATGCACAAAGTCCGGCTCAATGTAATTTAATACCCGCTGGTAATGGGTGATCATCAAAGTGCCTTGATTGTCCGATCGGAGCTTATTCACGCCATCGGCAACCGTTTGCAGTGCGTCAATGTCCAGCCCGGAGTCCGTCTCATCAAGGATGGCGAATTTGGGATCCAGGGCCGCCATCTGCAAGATTTCGACGCGCTTTTTCTCCCCACCGGAAAAGCCGTCATTCAAATATCGTCCCGCAAAGGAGGGCTCCAGCTCCAATAATTCCATCTTCTCCCGCAGCATCTTCCGAAAAGCGGGAATGGAAATCCCCTCATCATCCGGGTCCTGAGCTTTCCTTTTGGCGTTAATCGCAGTCCGCAAAAAGTTGGCAACGGAGACACCAGGGACGGCTACCGGATACTGAAATGCCAAAAAGAGCCCTTTATGTGCCCTTTCATCCGGTTCTAAGGCCAAAATATTCTCCCCATCTAAGAGAACTTCCCCCTTCTCCACCTCAAAATGGGGGTGTCCCATCAGGGCATAAGCCAGGGTGGATTTTCCGGTCCCATTCGGACCCATAATCGCGTGAACCTCTCCGGTTTTGATGGTCAGACTCACCCCTTTTAAGATTTTGGTATCTTCCACCCCAACGTGAAGGTCTTTGATCCTCAATTCAGACATGAATAGATAACTCCAATTCCCGTTTTATAGGTACGAACACATCCTCCACACACTGGATGAGATTGTAGCACATGAGGGTTCTTAAGTCAATATTTAGGATAATTATCATATAAATTATTGACGTTTTGAGGTTTCAATGATATACTTCACCCACATTAAGGCCTATTTTGGTGATAAATTATAGAAAAATGAGTAATAACACCCGCGAACGTGTTTTAAAAAACCTGCTTTTGAAACAAAACTGCACGGTCAACGAGCTGGCAGAGGCTGTGGACATCAATCCCATTTCCGTCCGCCATCATGTCAATAAATTAGAAGCGGAAGGTTTGATTGTCTCCGAAGAAGAACGCCATGGCGTGGGGCGTCCGCGACTGGTATACAGCTTGACAAAGAAAGGCATGGAGCATTTCCCACAGCGGTATTTGGATCTCACCCTGCGCATCCTGGGTCAACTGGAAAACAACCTGTCCAAGAAAGCGGTCAGTGACCTTTTCAAGGATATGGCGGAAGACATGGCTGAGGAATTGACCAAAGACATCGATGTTGACAAATTATCGATGGAAGAACGCCTGCAGCTCCTAAAAGACGTGATGACCTCTGAGGGATATACCGTAACATTAAAGGAAAAGGATGACGCTTACCATGTCATTGAGGCCAGCTGTCCCTACCATCACGTAGGAGAATCCCATCCGGAGATATGCGTTGTTGACCAGGAATTGATCTCCCGTTTTGTCACTGTCCCTCCCCAGAGGATCACCTGCATCCTGGATGGTGACACACAATGCACGTACATCATCCCCAAAGCAGTTTGAGTGCTGGAGATTAAGGAAGAAAATACCATGAGCAACCGGGAATGGAAAATCGAAGAAACCCACCCCAAAAAAGCCCAACGTTTGCTAGCTGACCTGCGGGAAGTGATCGATCCGGAATTGGGGATGGACATCATCCAATTGGGATTGGTGCGGGATGTGGAGATCACAGATGGAGAAGCACTGGTGACCATGATCATGACCACGCCCTTCTGCCCCTATGCACCTCAGCTTTTGGAATCCTGTCGGGCAAAAACCGAGGGGTCTTTGAACCTTCCCACAGAGATTGAGTTAGGAGAGGAAGTGTGGAATCGGTCTTTCATGGAAGACGGGGAGGACGACTGGGGGTTATATTGAGTTAAGCAGAAAATTAAGGTTATAAAAGAAGGAAATACGGAAAACCAACGCTTCCGCGAAGGAAGCGTTTTTATCTCTGCCCCGCAGTGCCCGGGGGTGCAAATCCCTTCTCAAATAATCCCTTCTATGCTACACTACCTGACGGTCAATCGAATACTTAGCTTTCCGTTCTCGGCCCCCTGACCAGGATCCCCGAGAGCAAACCCGTGGAAAGGAGAGACATGCGAAATTACGAAGTAGTCGTCATCATCACCCCAGAATTCGACGAAGAAGCAACACAGGAAATCATCGACAGAATAAAAGGGTGGATTTCAGAAGCAGGGGGTTCACTAGAAAATCTCGATCATTGGGGACGGCGCAAATTTGCCTACGAAATTCAGAATCATAAGGAGGGGCAGTATTTCATTTTCCAGGTTAACCTCCCCCCCACTTACATCGCCACACTAGAGCGAAACATGCGCCTACAGGAACCCATCCTACGCTACTTGATCACTCGTCAAGAAGACTAACTTTTTCTATCTCAAATGCGATCATCCCTTTCATTGATGAATCAAGAATGTGTAGATGGAGATGAACGCAGGAGATGGAATTCCTCCCTCTTATCAACAGGAGTTGACGTATGACCCGCAGTCTAAACAAGGTGATGATCATCGGTAATTTAGGGCACGATCCTGAGATGCGATATACCCCATCGGGTAAACCACTGACGAAATTCCGAGTAGCGACGAACCGAAGCTGGACCACGGCAAACGGTGAGGAACAAACGGAAACGGAATGGTTCAATGTGGTGGCCTGGGGCAAACTCGCTGAAATTTGCAACCAATATCTCAAAAAAGGGGAACGGGTATACATCGAAGGCCGTCTACACACCCGCCATTGGACGGATGAGGAGGGAAATCACCAATCTGCCACGGAAGTTGTGGCCAAAGAAATGATCATGCTTGGCAGCTCCTCCAAGATCGATGAACCCGGCGAGGAAGAATTTAATGAAGAAGACGAGTTCCCATTTTAGGGATCACACACGATTAGGAGTATCTTATGGCAAATAGAAGATTTCATGATCGCAGACAGTGCAGGTTCTGCGCAGATCCAAGTTTAAAAATTGACTATAAAGACATAAACACCCTCACCCGTTTCACGACCGACCATGGAAAGATCCGATCGCGCCGCCAGACAGGAACATGCGCCAAACACCAGCGAAAGCTGGCCAAGGCGATCAAACAAGCGCGACATCTGGCACTCCTCCCCTTTTCAGGGGAATCATTACGATAAGCTATTTTCGCAAACTGGAGTCCTAAGCTATCACCCACCTAAGTTCATAAACTCCAGCAAAGACAAAGGGTAAGAATACGTATGCCAAAGCCAAAAAATAAGAAATACATCGCATTACGAGAGAAAGAAAAGCGTCAAAAGCGCATTATTATCATCGGGACTGTAATCGTTTTAGTGGCTGTGCTGGGATTGGTAATCTACGGTGTCTTTGACTTAAACGTCCTCCAACCCAAAAAGACAGTCATCGAACTGGGGTCCAGATCCATCAATGCCACAGAATTCAAACAACGGGTTCGCTACCAACGCTTCCAGATGATTAGCCAGGCGATACAATTGGTGCAGTTCCAACAGAGCCTGGGAGGGGATCCGCAAACGGCGAGTTATTTCCAACAGCAGCTGATGCAAATCTCCCAACAACTCAACCAACCTTCCGTGATCGGTCAACAAGTCATCCAAACCTTGACTGACGAGTTAATCATCTTGGAAGAGGCAGATGAAATGGGGATCACGTTAAGTGATCAAGAATTCGAGGAAGAACTCCAGGGACTCTTCGGTTACTATCCCGGAGGCACACCCACACCTCAAGCGACGTTTGTCCCCATACCTACCTCGACATTGACATCCCAACAGTTGACATTGATGCCGAACACACCCACCCCCACCCAGGGTGAAACAGAAACAGAGACAGATGAGGAAGCCCCGTTGACCCCCACAGCAACATCAACGCAAGAAACGGAAGGCGACCCTGATCCTACAGCGACCCCCATGATTCAACCCACTGAATACACCTATGACCTCTACCAGGAAAACTACCAACAGTGGATTGACCAGCTTCAGGAGGAGGCCGGTATTGAGGAAGAGACCTTCCGCGGAATGGCCAGATCTTACCTGATCCGCCAAAAAGTCCGTGAAAAAGTTACCTCCGAAGTCGAACGAACCCAAGAACAGGTTTGGGCATGTCATATCCTTGTGGAAGACGAGGAGACAGCCCAGGAGGTTCTTTCTAAGCTTGAGGGAGGGGAATCCTTTGCCGATCTGGCAGCGGAATATTCCATAGATACCTCAAATAAAGACAATCGAGGTTGTCTGGGTTGGTTTGGGAAAGGGGCCATGGTGCCTGCTTTCGAAGAAGTCGTCTTCTCGCTTGAGATTGGGGAAATCAGCGAACCCATCCAAACCCAGTACGGATGGCACATCATCCAGGTTTTAGGACACGAAGAACGCCCCGTTTCTCAAGATACATATCAGCAATTGAAAGATCAGACGTTTCGCGACTGGCTGGCAGAAAAAAGACAGGAGTATGAACCGGAAATCGCTGAGAACTGGGAGAAATACGTTCCCAGCGAACCAGATATGCCTCCAGAACTGCTGCAGTTCATCAACCTCTCCCAACAACCGCAACCAAGCCAACCCACAACCAATCCTTAACCCTGGCTTCCCTAGCTATGACAAACTCCCGGAATGCGCTTTTTCCGGGAGTTTTTTTCTGGGCATGATGGATCTGGTTATGCCCGATCCAGGATTTGCCGTTGGATTTCAAAGAGCTCTTCGATTCCCCTGATGGCCAAATCCAGCAGCCCATCGAGCGACTCTCTTGAAAAAGGGTCACCCTCGGCTGTCCCTTGGATCTCTATAAACTGCAGATCTGCATTCATGACCACATTGACATCCACGTCAGCGCTGGCATCTTCCCGATAGCACAGGTCAAGCAGCGGCTCACCCCGGATGAGGCCCACACTGGTCGCCGCTATTGGGGAGGCAAAAACCTCCGGGGACATTTCCCCCTCCCGGATGTATTCCTGAAGGGCCAGCGCCAACGCCACATATCCTCCTGTGATGGAGGCAGTCCGGGTTCCCCCATCTGCTTGTAAGACATCGCAATCCGCAATGCAGGTCCGATAACCCAATTTATCGAGGTTGAGGGACGCTCGTAAACTCCTCCCGACCAACCTTCGGATCTCCTGCGCGCGCCCGCCGAAACCAGCCCTTTCTCTGGGGGTCCGGGTATGCGTGGAGCGAGGAAGCATGGCATATTCAGCGGTAACCCAACCCCCTCCCAGATCCTTTCTCTCCATCCACTCCGGCACCCCTTCTTCCACGCTGACATTGCAAAGCACTTTGGTTTTTCCGGTTGAGATCAACACCGACCCCTCTGGGTATCGGATGAAATCTGTCTCCATCGAGACCGGTCGGAGTTGGTCATACCGGCGTCCATCTATACGCTCCATCTTCTACCCTCCCTACCAATACGCGTTTACCCGCTGCCCCCGTGCTTGTGAAAGACATTTTAGGATGGTTAGTGATGCAGGATCTGGCTCAAGAATTCCTTCGTCCGTTCTGTGCCCGGGTTGTTGAACAATTCCTCCGGCGTGGTCAATTCCACCAAGCGGCCAAAATCCAGGAAAGCGATCCGGTCCGCTGCTGCCCGCACAAAACCCATCTCGTGGGAGACCACGACCATGGTCATCCCTTCCTCCGCCAAATCCAGCATGACATCCAAGACCCCCTTGATCATCTCTGGATCGAGCGCCGAGGTCGGTTCGTCAAAAAGCATGATTTTGGGATCCATAGCCAAGGCCCGGGCGATGGCCACCCGTTGTTTTTGTCCACCAGAGAGTTGGGATGGATAGGAATCCCACTTTTCCCCGATGCCCACTTTCTCCAACTGCTGGTGCGCGATCTCTTCCGCCTTCTTCGCTTTCCGATTGCGGACCACGCGCTGGGCCAGGGTAATGTTCTCTAAGGCGGTGAGGTGGGGAAAGAGATTGAATAATTGGAAAACGATCCCGATCTCTGCCCTGACCTTATTGATATTTTTGGGGTTCTTCACCGATACGCCATCGACGATGATATCGCCTTTATCAATCACCTCCAGGCGATTGATGCACCGCAATAAGGTGGATTTGCCACCCCCTGATGGACCAATGATGACTAAGACTTCCCCCACATGGACATCAAAACTGACATCATAGACCGCTTCCACACTGCCAAAACTTTTATATGCGTTACTAATCTGAATGATCGGTTCTTCAGTCAATGGAAGATCTCCTTTCGATAACCCGCACGAGCAGAGATAAGACCAAGGTCATGATCAGATAAAGAATGGCTACAGAGTTATAACCCTCAAAAGCCCGGAACGTCCTGGAAATCCACAACCTCCCGCGCTGTAACAACTCCGGGAGGGCGATCACGGAGATCAGAGAGGAGTCCTTCAGCAAAGCGATGAAGTTATTTCCCAAAGGGGGCAAGATCACCCGGATGGCTTGGGGAAGGATCACGTAGCGCATGGCTTGGAAGTAATTCATCCCTAAAGACCGGGCGGCTTCCATCTGGCCCTTGGGGATCGATTCAATCCCTCCCCTGAATATCTCTGCCAGATACGCTCCATAGCCGATGGATAAGCCAATGATCGCCGCTGGAATACCCCGCAAATCGATCTCCCCGGTCATCCATCCTCCGCTGGCATCCCGCAGGGCAGGGGTCACAGCAAATCCCATATAGAGGACAATCACCAACATGGGCAGCCCGCGCATGACTTCAACATACAACGTGGATAACGTATAAGGTACGGCGGGGAGGAGGACCATCACCCCCTCCACAGCAATCACGATCAGGGCCACTTTCCAGATGTCTTTTGGAAAGGAAGTGAGAACCCAAGCGAGGGCGATTAATGCCACCCCTACCAACAAACGGAGGAGGATATTCTCCCGTAAATCCGGGGACCGGTCCGCGACACGCATTAATCCGAACAATAACCCGAGGACAAGGGCGCTGCAAAAAGAAATCACCGTCACCCGCAGGGTGAGGAATAACCCGTCCGAATTCCACATATTCCTCAAAATCCGCAGCGGTTTTTTGGAAAAATCATTGTAGAGGACTGCCTCTTCTCCTATCTCGCTCTTTCCCTTGATGGTAGGTCGATTGAACTCAATTTCAATGTATGTTTTCCCTGGATCTGTTATCGGTTCTGACCCCTCGTCGAGGGCTTGAGAAGCTATTTTCAGACGATACTCTTCGGTGCGAGTGATGACGTTTTCATCGACATCCAATATCTCAACATATAGGGTGTGTTTCCCCTGTTCCAAAGCAGTTTTTGAGGTCAGAATCCACTCCCCATCCTCCCCAATCGATTCCGATTGCAGCTCTTCTTTATGCCAGGGCATATCCAAGATAAACGTCAAGGCATCGATGTATTTAACATTGGTGAGCATGGAATAACTGATCAACACCCCCACGATGAGGACGATTACCGCCCACCAGGGAACCTCTCCCCACGGGATAACCATCTCTGGTTTATCCAAAGGGCTTTTAGAAGTCTCTGGAGGAGCCGGATCAGAATGGGGATCATCGTTGTTTCTTGTCATAGGATTTCCTTTGTCAAGGCATTTATGACACGCTTTACCCTTTTGTCAAACACCAACTCAGGGATACGGTTCTGAAAGGGACAATAAATAGAAATTAGGGAACCCACCCGCAACTTCACGATGAAGCGCATCGGTGAGGAAAACCTCACCGATGCGCAGATTGCTCTCAAGAGGGATGGCTACTCAGCGGCAAAGTACTTGTCGTAGATCTCATCGTACTTCCCGCTGGCTTTCACCGCTGCCAGCCCCTCATTGATGGCTTCCAGCAGGTCATCACGCTCTTTATTGACCGCGATGCCGTACTGCTCGTCAGTGTAGACCCCGGGTAAGACTTTGAGGTTCATCTCCGGGTTGGCTTTCACCAACTCAGCGGCTGTGGGGCTGTCCGCCACTGCGGCATCCACGTCCCCGTTGGCCAGGGCCTGGAAGGCCAGCGTGTTCTCATCATAGCGGACGACTTCCGCGTCTGTCTCTTCCGTCAGCCAGATATCGCCTGTGGTGCCTAACTGCACACCCACCCGGACGCCCTCCAAGTCTTCAGGACCCTGGATCGCCGTCTCGTCCTCGCGCACGGTGATCACCTGCCCGGCGGCAAAATAGGGATCGCTGAAGTTCACCATCTCCGCGCGTTCCTCGGTGATGGTCGCCGCAGAAATCACGGCGTCAAATTCGCCGGAAGCCAGGGCTACGAAAATGCCGTCCCAGCGGGTGTTGACCAACTCAACCTCAAAACCCGCTTCCTCAGCAATGGCATTGATCAAGTCGACATCAAACCCGGTGATTTCCCCTTCTTCGTTAACGAACTCAAAAGGCGGATATTCGGCGTTCATGCCCACGGTCACCGTGCCCAGACCGACCTCTTCTTCCTCAGCGGCAAAGTACTTGTCGTAGATCTCATCGTATTCCCCGCTGGCTTTCACCGCCGCCAGCCCCTCATTGATGGCTTCCAGCAGGTCATCACGCTCTTTATTGACCGCGATGCCGTACTGCTCGTCAGTGTAGACCCCGGGTAAGACTTTGAGGTTCATCTCCGGGTTGGCTTTCACCAACTCAGCGGCTGTGGGGCTGTCCGCCACTGCGGCATCCACGTCCCCGTTAGCCAGGGCCTGGAAGGCCAGCGTGTTCTCATCATAGCGGACGACTTCTGCCTCCGTCTCTTCCGTCAGCCAGATATCGCCTGTGGTGCCCAGTTGGACGCCGACTTTCTTTCCAGCCAGATCTTCAGGACCCTGGATCTCGGTCTCGTCCTCGCGTACGGTGATCACCTGCCCGGCGGCAAAATAGGGATCGCTGAAGTTTACCATCTCCGCGCGTTCCTCGGTGATGGTCGCCGCGGAAATCACGGCGTCAAATTCGCCGGAAGCCAGGGCTACGAAAATGCCGTCCCAGCGGGTGTTGACCAACTCAACCTCAAAACCCGCTTCCTCAGCAATGGCATTGATCAAGTCGACATCAAACCCGGTGATTTCCCCTTCCTCGTTGACATACTCAAAAGGCGGATATTCGGCGTTCATGCCCACGGTCACCGTGCCCAAACCCTCCTCTTCTGCCGGAGTGGCAGTGGGTTCTGGCACTTTTGTCGGCTCTGGGGTTGGCGTCGCTTCCTCCTTGCAGGCTGTGATCGCCAGCAAAGGGATCAGCAATAAGACAAATGCGAAATACCATTTCTTACTCATACTTCTTCCTCCTTAGGTAAATGGAACCAGCGTGATTTAAATATATCATGAAAAAATTTCCTCCTCATCCTGGCATAAACGTTCTCCACCTCCTTTTTTTCACCTCTCAGTGCCCATTCAGATTGGAAATGACCGCTTTACAAACGACTCTTTACCTTAATAGAAAAAACCCCGGTTTGACCGGGGCTGTATCGCAATACTTTCCTAATAATTCTATCTTACATGCGAAAACAACCTCCGGTCTCCGGGAGGAAATGAACAGGCTTCGCATGACGCTTCTGATTTCTAACCATATTAGCCGTATCTTAGCATCACTAAAAGGATCCGTCAAGTTGTCCCAACCCAACCGAATTTAATTAGGAACCTTTTCAGGGGATAAGCCCAGGGGAGGGAAAACCATGGAAACCACCCTGCCGAGTGGATTCCGCCTGGTCGATATTAATCAGGGACATGGTGGAAAGGATCCGGCATGCCCGGATCCAATCCCAAAGTCTGGGCCATTTCCTCCTTGCTTCGATCCACGATGAATTCCACCCAGATGGGGAAATGATCCGAAACCCGGTACGACATTTGACGGAGGGATATCTCCTTAAACACCGCCCCAGCGAAATCAACCACCCCTGCCTTACCCTCGGTCAAAAGGTCCAAATTGCCCATAAACCAGGCGATTTGATCATAATACTTGGGCTCCGTCGCGTACGTCGTCTTCAGGTTCAAGAGCTGGGGAGGGACAACCAAACCCGTCTTCCGGAACGCCTGGAAAAGCGGGTTGTCACCTCGCTGATCGATATTGAAATCCCCTAAAACGATCAAATTCCTTTCTTCCCCACCGGTTTTCGTCCGATCTCTGATTTCAACCGCGATATACTCCGCGAGGGCGCTGATTTCGCCCAGCCGGTCAGCGGGTATATCGCCATATTTGATATGCGCGGTGAGTAAAGCGAAACTCTCCCCCACGGATCGGAATCCAACGATATAGGGCGTGCGATCAAATTGATCGAGGGGATCCCCTTCAGGGGTGGGAGGGAGGACGATCTCTCCCGCCAATCCCGAAGGCTGAACCCGCCTTTTATCATAGATGAAAGCCAATCGCTCCTGATTTCCACCTTTTCCGGCAGAAACATCGCTGAGGATGAGACCCCAATTTTCCGTCCCCAGGAATAAATTCAGCAGTTTACGGATCGCGGTCGTATTCCGCTTGACCTCTTGAACAGCCAGAATGTCAAACCTCTCCACCATCTCGGCGATATACGCCATGGCTCTCAGGTTCCGCTTGGGGCTGCCAGGGTTTTCCTCCCATTTATCGTACAACCGGCCAAAGGCACGGATATTCCAAGATCCAATAATCAAATTCTCATCCATTCTCTTCTGGGGCACATTCGAGCTTTCCAAACGCCTCCGAACCCGGACGATATCCTCCACAACTGAGGACGGGTAATCTGCATAGCGGATCATCCTTGCACCTCCCACTCGCAAACTATTTTCTACCTAGGCCACTAACCTCTCTCCCCTTCTCGGGGGGAAAGAGGAAAAGGTACCCTTTGATTATAAGCGGGAATCCTGTTAACGTACGGGAATTTACCCCCAGCTCTCTTTTACGGAAATTGCCCTGCTGGTTGCCAGCAGGGCAATGGCGAAGTTTCCCAAGTATCCGCCTGGATAAGACAGAAAACTACATATCGTCCTTCGGATTCCATACCTCCCAAACCTTCCCCACCAGATCCGGACCAGGTTTGAGGGTCTTTTTTCCCGGCTCCCAACCAGCAGGCATGGCTTCCCCACCTTTTGTGGCCCGCACGTGTTGGAAGGCTTTGATTTGACGGATGGCTTCGTCGATCTTCCGCCCCACGGGCGGGGTCATGATCTCCACAGCTTGAATCACACCATCCGGATCAATCAGGAATCGTCCCCGCATCTCCACCCCTGCATTCTCATCGTAGACGCCATAGACCTTGCCCACATTTCCGGATCCATCCGATGCCATCGGGAAGGGGATGTCCTTTCCAACCATCTTCGATAATTCTTGATCGTTCCACACTTTATGCACAAACTGGCTGTCCACACTCACAGAAATGACATTCACCCCCAGGTCCTGCAGTTGATCAAACCGATCAGCGACCGCTGATACTTCGGTCGCTCAAACGAACGTGAAATCCCCCGGATAAAAACAGAGCAGCAGCCAATCCCCCAGGTAATCCGATAAACTCACTTCGGTGAATTCGCCTTGATAATAAGCAGGGGCTCTGAAATCCGGTGCTTTGCTGCCAACTTTTGCCGTCTCCATTTTCATCTCCTTTTCTTCCATGACCTCTGGCACCTTTTCTTTGGGTTCTTCGCCTACAAGGGCCCCGGTAGGTCGGGCACAACCAACGCCTTCTGCCATAGCAACCTCCCATTCTAGCCTATCTCATTGAACCTATTATAAATCACAACCGGGATAATTGCATTTCCAATGATCCCCAACCCATCCAGGTTAACCCCCACCGTAGATGGATTATTTCCGGTATGGGATTGATTTTGAAAGGAATTGGAAAACAGGACCCAGCTTGGAGAAAAGATATCAGGCGATGACCTCTTCCACCTCATCCAGCTTGAGGCTCAAGACCTGGCTGGTGGAATCCTCGGCCATCGTAATCCCGTAAAGGACATCCGCCACCTGTACTGTGTTCCGGTTATGGGTGATGATGATGAACTGGGTCTCCGAGCTTAACTCGCGCAGGAATTCCCGATACCGGGCCACGTTCGATTCGTCCAGCATGGCGTCAACCTCATCCAAAACGCAGAAGGGGGTTGGGGACACTTTGACCAAAGAGAAGATTAAAGCCGCTGCAGTCAAACTCCGTTCTCCGCCCGAGAGCAGCGATAAACCCTGTTTGCGGCGGCCCGGCAGTCGGGCTTCGATTTCCACGCCCGTCCTGGTCAGGTCGCCCGGATCGGTGAGCACCAATCGGCCCTCTCCCCCATCAAACAGACGGACAAATATCTCCCGGAACTCCTTGGCGACGGCATCAAATGTCTTCCGGAACTCCCGCTCCATGAGCACTTCCAGCTCTGCGATGACCTCTTTGATATCCAATTCCGCTTTCCGCAGATCTGATAACTGCTCCACCATAAATTGGTGCCTTTCTTTGACCTCCCGATATTCAGACTGCGCTTCGGGATTGATTGACCCCAGCCTTTTCATTTGCCTTCGCAAGGACTTAATATTATTCTCCAAATCGAGAGGGATCTCATTCACTCTGGGTAATTTCTCCACATAACCATCCAACGGCAAAGGCGTAGGACCAGAGACGTCATCATCGTAGTCATATTCCACCAGGCCGATATCCTCCCTGATCCGCTCTTGCATCCTCTCCAGGTTCTCCTTTTCCCGGGTTAAGGCGACCTCCGCTTGGGCATAAGACCTTTCCGCCTGATTCAAAGATTTTCGGGCTTCAGCTTCGGCACGATGGAGCTGAGATTGCTCCTTTTCTTTCTCCTCTAACTCCTCCTCCGAACGTTCAATCAACCCCCGTATCTCATCAATCCTGCTCTCAATTTCCGCTTCCTTTTTCTGCCATTCCTCTTTTTTCGTTTTTAGATCCTCAATTTCATCGGCTATCTCCCCCTTTCTGCGCTGCATCTGATTCACACGACGTTCTATGTCTTGCCAGGCTTCTCTCCGCTCAACCAACCGGTCCCGGGCACCAGCAAGCGCCTTTTCGGTCACGGCAACTTCCATCCTCCATTCTGAGACCAGTTCCCTCTCCTCAGCGAGAGTGATATTTTCCAATCGAGCCTGCTGCTCCTGAATCTCCTTCCGTATTTCTTCGATCTTTGTTGTCTTATTGGTCGCTTCTTCCTCCATGACCTCCAGGGCCGTTTTCGCTGTCTGGATCTCATCCTGCAGGGTATCCCGATGCGCTTTAAGCCACTTGAGTTCTTGCTGTGCTTGATCCCTGGCTAAAACCGCTTGATGATAAGCCGCTTCCGTACGCTCCTCCTGAGCGATTCGCTTCTCGAGCCTTTTTTTGAGGGAATCTGCTTCTCCTTCCTTCTCTGATATCCTCCCCTTAACATCTTCCCTCTTCTTTTCAAGGCAGGTTTTTTCATCCACTGCCTGCTTTAATTTCTCTTGCCAAGATTGACGCCGCCGCGAACGACCAAGCGTACTCGGCTGCCCATCCTGCCCGGCGAAAACCTGGCCGCTGGTGAAGAAGACCTCTCCTTTGAGCGTGACCACCCTCGCCCCCGGAGGTTGGTCCTTCAACACGCGCTGTACGTTTCGGCTGTTTTCCATGACGATGACCTGCCCTAAGAGCAGGTCAATCGCCGGCTGAAGCTTAGGATCTCCTTTGACCAACTTGGATGCGATCTCAACGACCCCAGGGATGCTTTTATCCACTTGAAGGGGTTTTGGTGGGGTCAGGGAATCCACCGGCAGCAGCGCACCCCGTGTGGTCTCCTTGAGCAGGATTTCCAGCGCTTCGCTCGCGGACCTTCTCTCTTCGAAAACTACGGCGTCCAAATATTCTCCCAGAGCTGCAGCAATTGGCGTCTCATACCCCTCTTCCACCTCCAGGTGACTGCTTAAGGCGCCTAATGTGCCGGAGAGTTTCCCTTGGCGGGCTCGCTGGAGGAGGATCCGCGCCCCCTCTGCGTACCCGGCAAATTTATCCTCCGCTTGTTTAAGGACATCTAATTCAGCCCGGGTCCGACTGATCTTAGCCTCCAGAGAGGAAAGGTCCTCTCGGAGCTGGTTGAGATATCTCTCCGCTGACTGGAGGTCACCCTCAAGTCTAGCCAATTCGTTTTCCGTCTTTTGGCGGGATATTACAGCTTTATCGCGGTCATCTTCGGCAGACTGAAATTCACCCTCAGCTTCTCCCAACACCCCTTCCTGTTTCTCTATCTCTTCTGCCAATTTCGTTAATTGTTCCCGCTTCTGTTTTACTTGTTCCTGGCGTTCCTCTTTCCGGGCCTGTAAACTCGATAATTTTTCCTTTTCATTGGTTAATTGCTGACGAGCTCCATCCAGATCCTCTCTTAGTCTTTCCCGGTCTCTACCCTGAGCCGTCAGCTCTTGGCGGGCATCCTCTAAACGGGTTTCCGCATTTCTTAAATCCGATTCCAGACCCTCCACTTCCTCTTTAGCGCTTTCCAGACGCGCTTTGCCAGCCTTCTTTTGTTCCTCCCACCGCGCCAGATCGGTGACAAGTTCGTTAGCTTGCTTCTCCAGCGTACGGATCCTCTCCAGAGTCACAGCAAGCTCGCGGCTGACCTCCTCACGCGACGCGTGCTGCCCAGACAACTCCCGGTGCCAGGTGTTCAACTGGGCCCGGAGGCCCTGCAGTTCGCTCTGGTACTGGGTCAATTTACGATCCAGGTTGGATTGCCTTTCCCGGGCTTCTTCAAGCGCTGTACGCTGCGCTTTTTCCCGTTTGTGGGCCTCTTTGAGGGCTTCCTGGACTTCATACCAATGGTAGCCATACCATTCCCTCATCAGCTCTTTTAAATCCGCTCTGACCTGCTCAAATTTCTCAGACCGTTTCGCCTGCCTCTCCAGACTTCGCAAGCGCGGTTTTAACTCCGATAAGATGTCCTCCACCCGATCCAAATTTCGATACGTTTTCTCCAACCGCCTCTCCGCATCCTCCCTGCGCGATTGGTACAATCCAATTCCCGCCGCTTCTTCAAATAAAGTCCTGCGCTCATCCGCGTTCAACGCCAGGGCTGCGTCAACAAGCCCCTGGCCGATGATCGTATAGGTCCGACCTGCCAGGCCCGATTGTCCCAATAATTCATTGACATCCCGCAGCAGGACCTGCTGACCGTTGATGAGGTATTCGTTATTGCCGTCCCTGTAGGCACGCCGGGTAATAGAAACCTCGGAGAAATCAATCGGCAGCCAACCTTCGCTGTTATCAAAGACGATCGTCGCAGACGCCATGCCGGAGCGGGGACGTTCATCGGAGCCGTGGAAGATCATATCCACCGTTTTCCTTCCCCGGAGGAGCTTATAGGATTGCTCGCCTAAGACCCAGCGTACCGCGTCAGCGATATTCGACTTGCCTGATCCATTTGGACCGACAATCACCGTGACCCGGTCGTCGAATTCAAACTTCGTCTTAGTGGCAAAGGTTTTAAACCCATTCAACGTGATTGATTTCAAACGCATGCGTTTTCACTTCCCTGCTTAATGATCATCCACTCTCGGCCCGGAACCGTTCCAGCGCCACGCGAGCTGCATTCTTGGCCGCTTCCCTTTTGCTCCTTCCCTGCCCTAGCCCTTTGGTTTGACTCTGAACCAGCACTTCCACCTCAAAGGTCTTTGCGTGATCGGGCCCCCTTTCAGACACCGTTCGATATGTGGGAGCATCCAACCCTCGGGCTTGCGTCCATTCCTGCAAGAGGCTTTTGGGATCGCGGTGTTCCCCATTCTCTAAAATATCCTCCACCGCTTCCTCCAAGAACGGCTCCAGGAAGCTTTCCACCGCTTTCACACCTTTATCCAAATAATATCCGCCGATAAACGCTTCAAACGTAGCACATAAAATGCCCAATCGTTCCCGCCCTCCTGACAGTTCCTCCCCCTCCCCCAACCGTACCGCGCGGTGGAGGCCGATATCCAGCGCAAACTCCGCCAACGTTTCCGTGCGCACGAGCGCAGTTCGAAGCTGAGTGAGTCTGCCTTCCTTCATCTCCGGAAAATGGTGATAAAGCCACCCCCCAACTACAAAATCCAAGACGGCATCACCGAGGAATTCCAGCCGCTCATTGTCTTCCAGCGCCTCCGGATGCTCATTGACATAAGACCGATGGGTCAATGCCCTGGTCAGCAATGAGATATTTGAAAATTGGACGCCCAAACGCGCTTGGAATTGGTGGGGGGACTCTCCAGAATTCGTTCCCAGAGCATCGTTCATTCGCTTCCTCCACGGAACTCAGGGTCCCCGAAACTCCCCAAATTGAGAGGTTCCCATCGAGAGTCTCGGGGTCCGTCAGTTCCAAATCCTTGCACACCAGCACCTCGTTTCTACACAAGACCCTATTATACCTAAACTCGAACGCCCCACCAAACGGGATTTCCATCCCATTTATTCACTTTCATGAGTTAAACCCCAGCAAATTCGCCATTTAAAGGGCCCGGGGCGCAGATTCAAGAGGAAATCCTCCCGTTTTCGTGTCCGCTGAAGGCGTTTTTTTGAAATTTATGAAAGTAGAAATGGGATTCATCGTCCCCAGAACACGCCAGGGCCTTCCCTTCCCGAAGTAGCAGTCAAGAATGGACTCAATCCTCCCCATCCATCCTGCTCAACCGCTTTTCAGGCCATGGCCGGTGAGGATGGCTATAACCGGTTCAGGCACCTGCCCAAGGACCTGCTCCAATCCATTCCACACCAGGGCTGATGTCCATTCGACATATAGTCCCAAACCTGCCAAGCGCTCTCGTCCGCGCTCGATCTCCGCTTCAGACACCGACACGAATCGGCCTTGACTCTCTTGGACCCACTTTAGAACTTCTTCGCCCCGGTAGGGGGTTTGGATCCTGACCCCTTCCGCCAACGTCTCCTCTTCCGGTACAGAGACAGGTTTATCCCTGCCTTTTTCATACGCTTTATAAAGGGGAGCGCAGGCTTGGGCCTGAACGCCGACCAGCGCAGGCATACGAGAAATGACCCCCGCAGCTTTCAGGGCCTGGAACCCTCTGCCAATCCCTATCAACAGGCTGCCGTGACCGACCGGCATGACCACTGTTCCCGGAACCTGCCCCATCTGGTCCCATAATTCATAAGCGATGGTTGAAAACCCGGGTAATCCTTGCGGCAAGTAGGCATGGCTGGCATACACATTCCCCCTCTCAGCAGCGTCCTTCACAGCACGGGCAGCTTCGGAACGAGGGCCGGGAACGGCTATGACCTCCGCCCCATAGCCTTCAATTTGCTCCCTTTTAGGGCCTGAAGCGTAAGCCGGCACATACACCTGGGCACGGATTCCCGCCCGGGCTGCATAGGCAGCAAACGAGGACCCCGCATTCCCTGAAGAATCCTCTACTGCGGAGTTGATGCCCCTCGATCGCAAAAAACTGACCAGCAGCGCTGTGCCCCGATCTTTGAAAGACCCGGTAGGGTTCTGGGACTCCACCTTGAACCCCACTTGTGTACTGAACACATCGCTCCATACCAGCGGCGTGTTCCCTTCTCCCAGGGTCACGGTAGGGCTCTCTGCAGGCAATCCGAAACTGTGCCGATAAGGCCAGATCCCCGGTAGTTCCCACTCCACTTTTTGAGGATGAAAATCCGGATGGCTTCGGAAGTCGTACAATCCCCCGCATGCGGGACAACGAAAAGGGACGCCTTTCTCCGGATAGGGATTTTGACAGGAAGAACAAACGATCATGGTTATCCTATTCCCCCGGTTCCGGCCTGTAATCGCCTTCCACCCACTCTTCCCCCTCCGGGGTGACTTCCTTCTTCCAGACGGGGACGATCTCTTTCAAGCGATCAATGCCGTAACGTGCAGCTTCAAATATGCCCGTACCCCGGTGACTCGCGGTGCAGATGACCGCGACGGTAGGCTCTTGGGGGAGCAAACGGCCCGTCCGCTGCACGATCGCGACCCCAATCACCGTGGGCCATCTCTCCCGGATTTCGGCAGCGATCTGGCGAAGTTTCTCCTCCGCCATAGATGGATAGGCTTGATATTCCAGGTACTTGGTGCAGTGAGGTTCATCCCTCTTCGTCAGGCCTCTAACCACCCCGGTAAAGGTACATACCGCACCCACCTCGGGGGTCAGGAGCTGATCCGTGAGTTGATTAAGGTCAAATTCCTCTTTCTGTAAACCTACCACCGTCGGATGGGCCATCGATTTCTCCAACCCTTGATAAAGTACACCCCGGCATGGTAAACCTCACCCACCGCTGACATGGGGGAAAAAGGCCACCTCTGCACCATCCGATAACTCGGTTTTCCCATCTGAGAAAACATGGTTTACGGAGGCCAGCATGGTGGGCATCGCTTTTTCAGCCTGGGGGTACTCCTCGGCAAGGGTCGCTTTCAAGTCCCGGACCTGTGATCCTTCCGGTAGTTCAACTTCAATTTCCTTTTCACCGATAATATCCCGGATGGTCGCGAAGAATAATACCTTAACTTTCATCATCGTATTCGTTCACTCTCAGACATTATAAACGTCGCCGCTCACCCCGCCGGTCTTCTTCACCAAGCGGACATTTGTGATTTCCATCGTCTTATCCGCGGACTTCGCCATATCATAAATGGTCAACGCCGCAGTGGACACCGCGGTCAATGCTTCCATCTCAACCCCCGTTTGGGCCTGGGTGCGCACTTCCGCGGTGATCCGCACCCCGGGCAGCTCCTCATCAAGCTCAAAATCCACGGAAATGTGGCTCAGAGGCAGCGGGTGGCAGAGGGGGATGAGCTGGGCCGTCCTTTTCGCCCCCTGAATCCCTGCGACCTGGGCCACGGTGAGGACATCCCCTTTCCCCATCTCACCTTGACGGATCAAACGCAGCGTCTCTTCCCGCATTTTCACTTCCCCCTTGGCCACAGCCACCCGTTCGGTGACCGGCTTCTGGCCCACATCCACCATATGTGCCTGACCTTCTTCATCCACATGGGATAAGGTTTTTTCGTCCATATAGGAAAATTATACCGCAACCTCCCTTCTCGAAATCAGCCGCCCACCCGCTATTAAACAAGCCGTTCTTCAACCCCCATCAACTATGCATTTATCCGATTTTGGATGAAAACCAAGAAGCGGCTTCCACTCGTGCCCAGCGGGATCAGACCCCTTCCCTCGTGATATAATGCCAGCTGTGACGGCTCTCCCCGCTAAAGCGGGGAGCTTCCTGGGCTACGCCTGACGCAATCGTCTACGTTAGCGCCCAGCGGCCGCGTCCCGGCCGATTTGATAATACGAGCGGCGTTGATATCTCTATCGAGAATCAAACCGCAGTCAGGACAATGATGAATACGAACATTCAGCTTCTTAGGAACAATGCAACCGCAACCGCTGCAGGCTTGCGACGTGTAGGCCGGGTTGACTACCACGATGCTGCAGGCTTGCGACGTGTAGGCCGGGTTGACTACCACGATGCTGCATCCGGCCTCGATAGCCTTGTATGCGAGCAATTCGCGGAACATTCCCAGGCTCACGTCGTGAGCGGAGCGGGCGAGGCTGCCGTTCTGAAGCATGAAATTAAGGCTCAAATCCTCCAACACAATCGTGCTGTAGGTGTCTGCCAGCTTGCGCGTCACCTTGTGCCAGAAGTCGCGCCGCTGATTGGCAATGTGCTCCTGTTGCTTTGCCAAGTGCTGAATCGCCTTGCGACGGCGCTTACTGCCTTTCTTGCGCCGGGCAACCTTCCGCTGCAACCGACGGAGCTTGGCGAGCGATTGCTGCAAGTGTTTTGGGCTGTCAAACGTCGTGCCATCACTAAGCGCCAGGGCGTGCATGAGACCCATATCTACGCCAACGGCCGGGCCAGCGTGTTGCCCAGGCTCAGGTTCAGGCAGCTCAACCTGCAAGCATACGTACCAACCGGATGGTTTGCGCAGGACGATGATGTTTTTGAGCTTGCCATCTGGAAGCGAGCGGTGCCAGCGAACGGTGATCAGTCCGACCTTTTGCACGTACAGTTTACGGCCCTTGATGCGGGAACCGTCGCCCGGCTTGTAATTGACGCTATTAAAGCGAGGCGATTTCTTGAAGCGAGGGTATCCGCGCTTACCTTGAAAGAATTCGCGAAACGCGCTATCGAGACGGCGCAACACCTGCTGCCCGGCCGTCATATTCAACATTCGCAGCGGGTTCTCATCCGGTTCTTCATTGCGCCAGTCGCGCCACATCGCTGCCTGTTCGTGGTACGTGAGGCTGTGACGCGATTCTCTCCATCGCTTGCGGCGAAAGTGCAAAGCCGAATTGTACAGCCAGCAACCGGCCTGAAGAATATCGCGCAAGGCTTTTTTTGCTCGTCGGTCGGGTAAAGGCGGTATTTGTACGTGCGGAACATCCTAATGTCCCTTTTGGGCCTGGATGTATTGCTTGATTGCTTCAGCAGAAACGTGCCCGGCTGTACCGACGTAGTAACTGCGCGTCCACATACTCGGCAACCGGCTTCTAATCCAAGGGAATTCCTCTCGCAAAACATGAGCGGAGTAACCGTTAATTCGGTACATAATCTGGTAGGGCGCAATCGTTGGCGGAAAACTGTAGAAAAAGTGAACGTGATCGGGCTGGATTGTCAGATCGAGTACTTCGCCCTTAAGCTCCTCCGTCTTTTCGCGAATCCACTCTTCAAGTCGTCTGGCAGCATCCTTTCCAAGAACAGTCCGCCGGTACTTCGGACACCAAACGAAGTGGTCATTGATGTTGTAGGTTGCATGTCGCGTACGTTTGCTGTCCATACACTAAATATAGCACATATGTTCGAGTTTGCAATAGCAGGGGAACCAGGCTGTCGCCCGGCACGCATTCCATCCCCGCTGAAGCGAGGAGACCCCTGCGGGAGATTTTATGGAAACCACCTTTGAAAAATGGGTCAAAGGGCTGGAAAAAACGAGGAAGACCACCTTTGGAAGGATCGCCAATTTCCTCGGCGCCAGCGATATCTCAGCCGAAACGTGGGAGAGGTTGGAAGCCCTTTTCATCCAAGCGGACCTGGGCGTGGAGACAACCCTGGATCTCATCGAAACCTTACAGGACCGGGCCCGGAAAACCGGTTTGACCAAAAACGAAGAGCTGCTGCATGAAATCGAGCAGGAGCTCCTTTCGCGCTTGAAGGGGCCCCCAGAGGAGGATTGGTCCGAAAAACCATTTGTCGTACTCATCGCCGGGGTCAACGGCTCCGGAAAGACGACCACCATGGCGAAACTGGGAAAGCGCTTTCAAGACCAAGGTAAAACGGTGATTTTCGGCGCGTCGGATACCTATCGGGCGGCGGGGACGGACCAGCTTCAAGTCTGGGGGGAGCGGCTGGGTATCCCCGTCATATCCGGGGAAAAAGGGGGGGATCCTGGAGCAGTGGCTTACGACACCATCAAATCCGCCATCACGCGCCAGGTGGATATAGTCTTGATCGACACTGCGGGGCGGTTGCACACCCGCTACAATCTGATGGAAGAGCTCAAGAAAGTCCACCGTGTGGCAGGTAAAGCCCTTCCCGGGGCCCCTCATGCAAATTGGTTGGTGATGGACGCCACTACGGGACAAAATGCCCTCCACCAGGCAGAAGCTTTCCAAGAGGCCATCCCGCTTGATGGGGTGATTCTGGCGAAATTGGATTCCTCCGCCCGGGGGGGAATGGCGTTTGCCATCCAGAAGGAACTTGACCTGCCCATCCTCTATGCAGGGCTGGGGGAATCTGCGGATGATCTGGAGCGTTTTGACCCCCAAGCATTTGTCAACAGCATCCTGGCAGGCTTTTAGAGGAGCCATGGACGTTCGCCTGAAACGCTACCAAAAAACACTCCCGTATTCGTACACTTTGGGGGTCTTCCCGACCATCGAACTCCTCCAAAACCAACCCTCCTCCGTAAAAGGGGTGCTGCTCCATTCCAAAGGAAATCGGAACCAGGGATTGGACCTCATCCAGGAGTTGTGCGGGGAACATGGCATCGAAACCATTGAACACGACCACCTGGTCGAAAAGCTTTCCCGGCGGGGAGACACCTACGCGGTCGGTGTCTTTGATAAATACCAGCCCGACTTGGATCAGGGCGCGAACCACGTCGTTTTGGTTCAACCCCAAGGGATGGGCAACCTGGGCACCATCGCCCGTACCATGCTCGCCTTCGGGATCAAAAATCTGGGCCTGGTCGAGCCCGCAGCGGATCTCTTCGACCCCAAAGTCATCCGGGCTTCCATGGGGGCGATTTTTCAGCTCCGCTTCCAGTGGTTCGACCAGTTTGCGGATTATTGGGGTACTTTCGCCTCCCATCACTTGTACCCCATGATGACTGACGGTGAGGTTAGTTTAACGGAAATCCAATTCCAGCCCCCCTATACACTCATCTTCGGGGAGGAATCCAGCGGGTTGGGGAAGGAATACCACCAATTTGGGACCAGCGTTCGCATCCCTCAAGAAGGAGCGGTGGATTCCTTGAACATCGCCCTTTCCGTGGGAGTCACCCTTTATCAGGCTTATACCAGAGGAAAAAGGGCTCAGTGAATGACCGGAAGCAGTGAGCAGGGGACAAAACCCCATCCCATGATGTACAATTAACACAGCCATCATCCATACGCGAAATCGGAGTCCAAACTATGGAAAACTTAATCGAAAAATTAACGCAAGCCAAATCCCTCCTTCAAAACCTTTGGGAGCATCTTTGACGTAGAAGAGAAACAACACAGGGTGGAACAACTCAGAAAGAGATCCCAGGCTCCAGACCTGTGGGACAACCCCGAGCGGGCTCGCAAGATCATGAAGACCCTTTCCAACCTGGAAGAGGAAGTGGAAGGGTGGAAAGAGCTAAAGCAGAGGGTCGAGGACACGCTGGAGCTGGCACAACTTGGCGACGATTCCATTCAGGGAGAACTGGAAAAGGAAGTCGCCGCCATCCAAAAAGAAATGGAAAAGCGCGAGTTCAAAGCCATGCTCTCTGGGGAATATGACCGGGGAGACGCACTGTTAGCGATACATGCCGGTGCCGGGGGCAACGACGCGCAAGATTGGGCAGCCATGCTGCAGCGCATGTATTTGCGATGGGCGGAAGATCACGGCTATGAGACGGAAATCGTCGATTTCACCCCCGGGGAAGAAGCCGGCGTGAAAAGCATCACCATCGCTGTCAACGGCGAATATGCCTACGGTTACCTGCGTCCTGAAAAGGGCGTCCACCGTCTGGTGCGCATTTCTCCCTTTGACTCCTCCAACCACCGTCACACTTCCTTTGCCCTGGTGGAAGTCCTCCCCCAGGTGGAAGATGAGACCAGCGTGAAGATCGATCCCAACGATTTGCGGATCGACACCTTCCGTTCTGCAGGGGCCGGAGGTCAAAGCGTGCAGAAGAACGATACCGCAGTGCGGATCACCCACGAACCGACCGGGATCGTGGCCAGCTGCCAGAACGAACGCTCCCAAACTCAAAACCGGGAAATGGCCATGCGTGTGCTGCGTGGGCGATTGCTGGAACTCAAGAAGGAAAAACGTAAAGAAAAGATCGATGAACTCCGCGGTGAATATACGAAAGCGGAGTGGGGAAGCCAGATCCGGTCTTACGTCTTACACCCCTATCAAATGGTCAAGGATCACCGCACCAACTATGAAGAGGGCAACACCCAGGCCGTTCTGGACGGGGAACTGGACCCCTTCATTGAAACCTATTTGCGAGCCAATGTAGGGAACGAAGAAAATTAACCCGCTGTGTGGCAAAGCATCCCTTGAGAATAACGAAAACGCCCAAGGTCCGTTAAATTAAGAGACGGAAACGAACATCAATCACAGGGCGAATTTCCAACCCAAAGGAAAGGCCCAAACCCGCGCCAAAGGAGTGCTGCCGTGAGAGCTAAAGTTGGTCGCATACTTCTGGGTGTATTTGCTATCCTCTGTGTGCTCATTGTTATGGGGGGCATCCTCCTCCCCCCTCAAGTGAAAAAGAGGGCCGAGAAAGCCTATCCGCAAATTGAGGGGGAGATAGATATGCCAGGTTTGATCAAACCGGTGGAGATCATCCGCGATGAATGGGGCATCCCCCATATCTACGCCCAAAATCACCATGACCTTTTCTTCGCGCAAGGGGTCGTCCACGCCCAGGACCGCTTCTGGCAAATGGATATGTGGCGGCACCAGGGCGCGGGTAGGTTATCAGAACTGTTGGGCAGTTCCACGGTGGAGACGGATAAATTCCTGCGCACCCTGGGTTGGGAGCGGGTGGCGAAAAGCGAGCTCTCCAACCTGGATGAGGAGGAGCGTTCCATTCTGGAAGCTTATGCAGAGGGCGTCAACGCCTACCTCGCCCCGCGCTCCGGCATCGAACTCGGTCTGGAGTACGCTATCTTACCTCTCCTCAACCGCAGCTATCAACCCGATCCCTGGACCCCACTCAACAGCCTGACCTGGGCCAAAGCCATGGCCTGGGATTTACGTGGCAACCTGAGTACGGAAATTGACCGTGCCCTGCTCTTGAAATCAATGGACATGGAAGAAGTCGACGCCCTTTACCCTCCCTACCCGGACGACCATCCGGTGATCCTCAAGCCAGGGGCGACATGGGAAAACCTTACTCCCCCACCATCGGGAAGGGCAGATAACCCAGTGAACAGGATCCCCTGGCAATCGATTTCTCCGTTCCTGGAAAAAACGAAGCGCACCCTCACCCAACTCGACCATCTCAATGGTATGGGATCTGAAGGCATAGGATCCAACAGCTGGGCTATCTCGGGTGAACACACGGACACCGGGAAACCCTACCTGGCGAACGACCCCCATTTGGGGCAGCAAACCCCTTCCATTTGGTATGAGGTGGGGCTGCACTGCCAACCAAAAGGGGCAGAATGTCAATTGGACATTGTGGGTTTCTCCTTTGCAGGCGTACCTGGGATCATCATCGGCCACAACGACCACATCGCCTGGGGTTTCACCAACGTCGGACCGGACGTGATGGACCTGTATATCGAAAAGATCAACCCTGACAACCCGGACCAATACCGGTTCCAAGGGAAATGGGTGGACATGGAAATCTTCACCGAGGAGATCCAGGTCGCGGAGGGAGAGACGATCAAACTTGAGGTCCGGAAAACGCGCCATGGGCCCATCATCGGCGAGGTGTACGGGCTGGAAGATTTCGCTGGAGAAGCGGGGATAGAGGTGCCAGAGCACTATGCGCTGGCGCTGCAGTGGACCGCTTTGGACCCCTCCTGCGTTTTCTGCGCTATCTGGGACTTCAACCGCGCTGAAAGCTGGGAGGAGTTCCGGAACGCCGCCAGGGAATTCGCAGTTCCCGCTCAGAATCTTATTTACGCGGATGTAGAAGGCAACATCGGCTACCAAATGCCGGGGAGGATCCCTATCCGCAATTCCGGCCACGACGGCATGCTCCCCATTCCGGGCTGGACGGGTGAATTTGAATGGCAGGGATACATCCCATTCGACGAACTCCCCTACGCCTTCAACCCCCCGGAAGGCTACCTGATCACGGCCAACAACCCCGTCGTCGGGGAGGAATATCCTTACCTGATCACCAAACAGTGGTCATATGGGTACCGCGCCCAGCGCATCGAGGAGCTTATCCAATCCGCGCCCAGACCGATTTCCCGGGAGATGATCCAATCATTTCAAGGGGATAATAAAGACCTCTTAGCGGAAGATCTGGTCCCTTTGATCATGGATCTCCCTCTTGAAAACCGGGCGCTGATTGAAGCCCAAGCGCTCCTGGCGACATGGGAGTATCAGGCAGATATCGATTCTGCACCAGCGGCGTTGTACATGGTGTTCTGGCAAACCCTGCTGGATACCACATTGAGTGACGACCTCCCCGAAACCTATAGTGTCGGGGTGGATTCTCGTGCCAAGGAGATCATCCGCCGGTTGCTCTCCCAACCGGACCATCCTTGGTGGGACGATAAGGACACACGAAAGGTGGAAACCCGGGATGAGATCCTCCGCCTGACGCTCAATCAAACTGTCAAAGAGCTGAAACGCAAACTGGGATCAGACCCCAACAACTGGTCTTGGGGCGAGATCCACACGATCACCTTTACCCATGATGTGATGAGCAGCCTCCCGGTGATCAAGACCGCCTTCAACCGCGGGCCGTACCCCACTGCCGGGGGAAATGCCATCGTCAACGCCAATGGTTGGAGCGAGGAGAACCCCTTTCATGTCGACAGTCTGCCCTCCATGCGCATGATTGTGGACCTCAGTGATCTCACCCAATCCCTGACCATCAACACGACTGGACAGTCCGGTCATCCCTACCATTCCCATTACATCGACATGGTCGATCGCTGGCGGACGATCCAATACCACCCCATGCTGTGGGAGAAGTCCAGCATCGAGGAGCAAGCCGAGGGGACCTTGCGGCTAGTTCCCGGGGATTGATCACAGGCCAGACGATGAACGATCCCTGCAAATTAAGATCTCCGCACACCCCATCCCCTCTCTCCCGGTCCCCAGGTCATCCCTCTCACCCCCTTGCCAAACCGCCCCCAGGACTGTATAATAGAACAAACGTTCTAATTAGTCCTTACGGTCATTTCGCCATGTTGCCTGATCATGTCCTCGACTCCTTCAAATACCTGTGCTTCCCCTCTCACTTCATCAAACTGAACGATGAGCTGAGTCTGGCGCTGGCCCGCCTAGCCGAACAGGAGGACCGCCCGGTGGACGAGCTGGGGCAAGACATGCTCAACTTTGCCCTCCAGCACCGCCAGGCGGCCGCAGAAAACCTGGAAGCCTGGGAATCCCTCACCCCTCGCGAAAAAGAGGTCACCGCCTTGACCTGCTTGAGCTACACGAATCAGGAAATTGCCCGCCGTCTGGTCGTCGCCCCGGCGACCGTCAAGACCCACCTCCGGAATGCCAAGCGCAAGTTCGGGCTGCGCAGCAAACTCGAACTGCGCAACGCCCTGGCGGACTGGGATTTCTCAGAATGGGAAGAGTGAACCCCTTTCCCCTCCCTCCCCTATTGGGGTAGCCCCTTTTTCCACCCCCATTTCATCCCCTTGACGATTGTCCCCCTGCCCCAGGCCTGATATGGTGAAGGTGTATGATCAACCGACTACCCACACCTTTACCCATACCTTCCGTGGGCTCGCTGCAGCTGCTGATCGCCCCCAACCCCTTCCGGCAGCAGGTAATGACCCATTTCATCGCTGACCTGGCTCTGAAGGGCCCCGTGCAGGTCCTGGATGGGGGCAACCGCTTTGACGTACTCCGCCTCAACCGCGAGCTGCGGGGCCGGAGGCGCGACTTCTACATCCCCCTCAAGCGCATTCGCGTGGCGCGGGCTTTTACCTGCTACCAGATGGTCACCCTTTTAGAGAAGACCTCGGGGAATGGGTCCCCCACCCTGGTTTTAAACCCGCTGACCACGTTTGAAGACGAAAGCGTGTCCCTCCCTGAGCGGCTGCGTTTGCTGGAAACCGCCCTCTACTGGCTGGACAAAGCCGCCCACCGGGCACCGGTGATGCTGGTCCTCCGCCCGCGCCCCCAGGGGGACCCGTTCCTGGAGCGCTTGGAGCAGAGCGTCGACCGGGTGTGGACTTTCGAAAAACCCTCCTCACCCATCCAACTCTCTTACCTATAAAGGAGACTTCTATTATGGGCCGCACCGTTTCTTCCATCACCCAAACGTTCTTAGAAGAGAAAGCCGCCTTTGCCCGCTTTCGCCGGGCGCTCCGGCAGCGCGACCAGCAGGCGCTGGACGATCTGTTTGCCTCGGCGCGCAAGCACCTCTCTGCAGCCTCCTACGCTTCCCACGCCTTACCCTTTGAGACCTTTCTCTTGGCCATGCTCCTGGAGGAGCACAAGGAAGTCATCCGCCTGCGGCAAAAGATCGCCGCCCTGGACGACGAGCCCCATGAATGAATTCACCAGCTGGCTGCTGGACCTTTATCCGGATCCGGATCGAGGCGTGGCGCTCTGGCTCCTGGACGAAGAAGAGGGAAAGCGGCGCCGCCTGCACCACCCCTTCCCAACGGCCTTCTACGCCCACGGCGAGTTTGATCGCCTGCGGGAGCTGTGGCGCTATCTTGACTCTCTGCCCTTCCCGCTCCAGCTCTCCCGCGGGGAAAGGCGCGACCTGTTTGTCGAGGAGCCCATCCCGGTTTTGGAGGTCAAAGCTCCCACGCCCACCCTCCAGGAACGGGTTTTCTCCCGCCTCAAGAGGGACTATCCCGATCTGACCTATTACAACGCGGACATCCCCCTCGACCTGCGTTACGCGGCCCAAACCGGGACCTTCCCTTTGGCGCGCTGCCGCGTGGAGGCCGGAGAGGGGGGAGAAATACACAAGATCGAGGCCCTCGACTCGCCCTGGGCCATCGACCCCCCTTCTCCCCCTCTGCGGGTCATGGCCCTCTCCCCCGACTGCAACCCTTTCCACGAGCCCCCCAGAGCCCTGAAAGTCCGCCTGGATGAGCGCCACTACCGCTTCCCTTTTCACGAAGAGCGGGGCCTGCTCATCAAGCTCCGGGCTTTGCTCCACAAGCACGACCCCGATCTGCTGCTCACCGTGTGGGGCGACAACTGGCTGATCCCCAAGCTGCATGAATTGGAGAAGAAACATCACGTTCGGCTCCCCCTCAACCGTGACAAGGGGCGGGACGTGGAGCGGCGCCCGGAGCGTTATTACCATTCCTACGGGGGGGTGATCTACCGTGGGCCCCAAGTGCGGGCCTTCGGGCGGCTGCACATCTCCACCGAAAACACGGTCATGTACCACGATTACGGGCTGGAAGGCGTCTTCGAGATGGCCCGGGTCACGCGCCTGCGGGTCCAGACCGCAGCCCGGGTCTCCCCCGGCACCGGCATCTCAGCCATGCAAATGCTGACCGCCCTGCAACAGGGCATCCTCGTCCCCTGGCATAAACAGCAGGCGGAGCGCCCCAAAACGGCCTACAATTTGCTCCAGGCGGACCGCGGTGGGCTGGTCTTCCAGCCCACCATCGGCCTGCACCCCCACGTGGCGGAAATCGACTTCATCTCCATGTACCCCAGCATCATGGAGCACTTCAACATCTCCCCGGAGACGGTGGGGGAAGGCAAGCCGGGGGGGACCTACATCCCCGAGCTGGAGATGACCGTCGACCAGGAACACCGCGGGCTGGTCCCCGACACCCTGCAGCCCCTGCTGGAAAAGCGGGTCAAGCTCAAACAGGAGCTGGCCCACCTCCATCCCAAGGACATGCGCTACGAGCCGTTCCAGGCCCGGGCCTCGGCGCACAAGTGGCTCCTGGTGACCTGTTTTGGGTATCTGGGCTACAAGAACGCCCGTTTCGGGCGCATCGAGGCCCACGAAGCGGTCACCGCTTACGGGCGGGAGGCCCTTCTGCGCGCCAAGGAAGCGGCGGAGGAATTAGGCTTCCGCGTCCTGCACATGTACGTCGACGGCCTCTGGGTCCGGAAGGAAGGAGCCCAGACTGGAGAGGACTTCCAGCCCCTGCTGGAGGAAATCCTGGACCGCACCGGCCTGCCCATCAGCCTGGACGGCATCTACCGCTGGGTGGCCTTTCTGAGTTCGCGCCAGGACAGGCGCGTGCCGGTCGCCAACCGCTACTTCGGCGTCTACCAGAACGGGACGTTGAAAATGCGGGGCATTGAAGCCCGGCGGCACGACACCCCTCCCTGGATCGAAAAGGTCCAGCTTGAGATCCTCCACCGCCTGGCGGAGGCCCCCGGGGTGTCCTCGCTCCCCGACCAGCTGCCCGGGATCCACACCCTGCTGCAGGAGGAACTGGACCGTCTCCGCAAGAGGGAAATCCCCCTCAAGGAGCTGCTGGTCTCGCAGAAATTGAGCCGGGAGCTGGAGGAGTACAAGGTCCCTTCTCCTGCCGCTCGCGCTGCAGGGCAGCTGGCAGACACCGGTGTGGACCTCACACCCGGGCAGCACGTGCGCTTCCTGTATACGCGGGGCGAACCGGGCGTGTACGCCGGGGACCTGCCGGAGCGGCCGGACCCGTCCATCCTGGACACGGAGTACTACGCCGAACTCCTCCTGCGCGCGGCTCACAGCGTGCTCCGCCCCCTGGGCGTGGAAGAGGATACCCTGCGCCATTGGACCTTCAGCAACGCCGGGTACGGCGCCCCGCCAGGGGAGCTGCCGGCCCCCGCCACCCAGCTGGCGCCCCTTTTAGAGGATCCCCACCGGGTTCTGCCCCACTTGCCGGCCCGGGTGAGGGCCTGCAACCTCCCGAGATCTCCCTGAATAACGGGAAACTCCCCTGTTCCCCTCCCCGGTCACGGTATACCTTGACAGGTCGCCCCTCTCTCCGTATAATCTCCCTGCTTAGATAGAAGAATTCAAACACATCACAGATGTGTTTTTAACGGAAAGCAGGAGTGAAATTATGACCCCACTGCCCAAACAACGAATATCCCGCGGACGAAAAAACCGCCGCCGTGCCCATGACGCACTTAAACCCAAGAATCTGGTTCAGTGCAGTAACTGTGGTGAGAAACGACTCCCCCACCGCGTTTGCTCCAACTGTGGGTTTTACCGGGGGCGCGAAGTGGTTCCAGAATAAAACACCCAGCGTTCTTATTACCACCGCTTTAGCAGGGGGCAAGTGAGGGCCGTGACTTTCACGGCCTCCTGTGTTTTAAATAGACGATAGGTTATAATAAGTAACGATATCAGGCTCGATAACCGAGAGAACAAACGACAAAAAAGCCAATTGGAGTTCCCATGACAGAACCAGAGCGTCCCCCCGGAAAAACCACCATCGCTCCCGGCGTATTGGTCACCATTGTCAAGGCTGCTGCCCTTCAGGTGGACGGTGTCAGCTGCCTGGCTCCGACCACCGGGGGTGTAAACACGCTATTTCAACGTGGTCATGAGAAAGGTGTCCAAATCAACGTAGAAGAGAATGGTCGCGTTCACGCTGACATCCACTTGGTCTTGAACGGTGAAGTGAATCTCCGTGATGCCGGTTTGAACGTGCAAAAAGAAGTGGATCTTGCCATCTCCAAAATGGTAGGCTTGGAAGTTGGCTCTGTAAACGTTCACATTGAAGATGTCGACTTCCCCTCCACTCCCCGCGATGAGGATTAAGCATCGATGAAAAAACGGACCGAAGCTCGGGCGATCGCTTTACAAGCTTTGTATGAGTTAGATGTCACCGATCATCCCCTTGGGACCGTACTTAAAAACAGAATCGCCGATGCCAACATGGACGAGGATTTGATTTATTTCATCCACGATATCGTTCACGGCGTTTGGCCAAATGTCTCTGAATTGGACCACTTTATCGCTGAACACGCCCCGGAATGGCCGCTTGACCAGGTGGCGATCATCGATCGCAACATCCTCCGCATCGCGCTGTGGGAATTGGCTGTGAACACCAACACCCCATTGAAAGTAGCCATCAACGAAGCGGTGGAATTAGCAAAGACCTACGGCTCTGACAGCGCTCCTCGCTTTGTAAATGGGGTTTTAGGAAGCCTGGCGAAACGCGAGAACGAGCTCAAACAGTCCCTCCAGCATTTAAATTCAAAAACCGCCGACAGATCCAAATGAATATCTTTGGCATTGGACCCCTCGAAATCCTCTTGGTCATCTTGATTGGAATTCTCGTTTTAGGCCCGGAAGGCATGGTCGAAACGGGTCGAAAGCTGGGAAAATTAATCCGTTCCGTCGTCACTTCAGAATGGTGGCGCAGCGTGCAGAGCGGCGTAGACGAGGTCCAAAACCTACCTTCCAAATTAATGCGCGAGGCGGAATTCGAAGAGTGGAACGAGCTTTACAAAATCAAGGAAGAGGATTTTCCAACTGGGGAGCAAACCTCTCACTTCAGGCAATCATCATGGAAGGGCCCCTCAACCCACCCCCCCACGGAAACGGAGGAGGACGGTTCCCCTTCCACGGAAAATAGCGAGAAGGGATAGTCATTCAATCCTTATCCCTCCAGGGACATGAATGAAGGGGACAGCAGTTCTTTACAAGGACGACCAGATAACAGGATCCAAGGAAACCAGTCAGCCAGCCGATGACATATCCCGTTGGGTAGGGAGGTCATCTTTACCCACCGGATTTCTTACCAGGTGCCCTTTCCATTTGCAGGTGAACCGGACCCAAACATCCAAGTGTATCGTCCTCAGAGACGAAGGGAGTGCTGACTTATGAGACCTGTATACGCCATTTCAGGGGGAGTGTCTAAATTTACCAAATCTCGACCGGAGAAGGATTACCAGGCCATCGTCAAGGAAGCCTATGACTATGCCATCAACGACCTGGGAATCGATTTTCCCACCTTTACGAAATTGGTCGATGGATCCGTCGCATCCTATTTTTCCGACCACTTCAGCCGCCAGTTAATGGCGGCCATCATGGCCCAGGATTACCTGGGTTTGTGCCCCAAACCCAGCCATCGTGTGGAGGGAGGAGGGGCGACGGGCGGCCTGTGTTTCCAGGAAGCCTGGAAGGCCATCGCCAGCGGGCACATGGACCTCGTGGTCGCCTACGGTTTTGAAACCATGAGCCATGTGGAGACCTGGAAGGGGAATGAATTCATCGCCCTGGCGTCTGATGTGTCCTTTGATTACCCGGTGGGCGGTTTTTATTCCGGGTATTACGCAATGATGGTCACCCGGCATATGGAAGAGTATGGGACCACCGTGGAGCAGATGGCGCATGTCAGCGTCAAGAACCACCTCAACGCCTACCACAATCCCTACGCGCAAAAAAGGAACCGCTATACAGTCCAAGATGTGCGGGATTCGGTGATGGTGGCCTGGCCGCTCACCCGCCTGGACATCTGCGTCATGTCGGACGGGGCAGCGGCAACCATCCTGGCCTCTGAAGAAGGCTTGGAGAAACTCGAAGGGGCCGGCGCCGAGATCACCCGCCCCCTCGTTGAGGTCACAGGGATCGGCAGGGGCACGGACGCCATGCGCATGGCCGATCGACCTCACGTGGATTACGATCAGTTCATCCGAGATTACGCTACGACCGAGGAGAAGAATTCCCAGGAAACGCTGGATTATTACCGGGACTTGTGGGACAAAGGCACCCGCTATCCCGGCGTACACTCTTTCCGGGCAGGCCGCACTGCAGGAAACATGGCTTATAAGCATGCCGGGATCGAACACCCCTTAGAAGAGCTTGACTTCGTGGAACTGCATGACGCCTACACCTCCAGCGAGATCCAGACCTATGAAGACTTAGGGCTCTGCCGCTACGGAGAAGGCGGTCCCTTTGCAGCCTCGGGCAAGGCTTTCATGCCTAACATCGACTACCAGCTGGACCTAACCGAGTCGCCGGTTTGCCCGGTCAACCCTTCAGGAGGGCTGATCGCCTGCGGTCACCCGGTGGGAGCGACAGGTTTGATGCAAGCGGTGTTTGCCACCTGGCAGCTCCAAAACACGATCGGAAAGCATTTCAAAGACGATGCTTTGCAGGTCAAAGACGCGCAGCGCGGCGCGATCCATTCTCACGCCGGGACGGGGACCTATGTCACGGTCAGCATCCTGGAACGAGCATAAGGAGACACTGATGAGTAAGCTACCTAAGAAAAGAGAAGAGACACTCGGGGGGCAGGTTGTCCACAATCTTCCCTTTCCCAAAGAACTGACGCCGGAATCGCTTTCCTGGCTGAAACAAATGGCTCCCATCCTCGTCGAGCAACCTTACAGCATCACCTACCTGCATTCCTACGCCCAGGACAGTCCCTGGTTCGCGGGTTTGACCAATAAGAAGCTGCTTGCCAATCGCGATCCGGAGACCGGGTACACCTACGCCACTCCCCGGGGGCATGACATGTATACCGGGCAAGAAACGGAGTGGATCGATATCACAGATCGAAAAGCCACAGTCCATGCCTTCACCGTATGCCATTTTGGTTCAGAAGAGTTTCTGGACGAAACGCCCTTCGTTTTGGTTCTGGTTGCATTCGAAGGGGTGGATACGCTGCTTCTAAGCCGCATGATGGGGGTCGATCCTGAAAAAGCCTCTCTGGACTGGATCGGGATGGAATTGAAACCGAAGTTCCTCCGCAACAGCAAACTGAAACCCACGGACGTTTACTTCGTCCCCGCCTGAGAAACCATTTCGAAGTCAATGATGAGAATACCAGGAAAGGTTGATGAGATCCTGGTATTCTCATTTTTTATCGCCCCCAATCCGCTGTTGGAGACATTGGCAAAGCCGGAATAAAAATCCCCCTCTGGCAGTAAACTTTGACGTGCAAACTCAACCGTTCTAGTCTATAATCGTATCTAACCATTTTCAGTGACGCATGGTTCATTGCTGTGAGTAAGAAAAAACACCCTACTCTAGGATCTCTGGTGATGTCATTTACTGTGCAACCCTTGGGTTGGCGGGATTTCTTTCTGCTTTTCGTCCCCATGTGCCTTATAATCCTCAGCCTTGTGGGCTTCGGGTACTGGCGCGCCATATATGGCTATACGAATTATGGGCCGGCGACGGCCCTTTTCTGGGGACAACCGTGGTTTTTATCCGCCGCTTACCTAACCATCCCCGTCTTGCTCTACGCCTTAAGGCGAATTCACCGCGCTCATACCTGGGTGGAAGTGTATGCCAAGGGGATCATCGTCCACCGCCCCCCCAGCCGGAGAAAGACACTCCGTTGGGAAGAAATCGCCGGGATTTCCACCTCTACCACCAAAAACTCCTTCTTGGGTTGGAAATCCAGACCGCGGCACAAATTAACCATCCACCCCACTCAGGACCCACCCCTCCAACTCGATCATAAAATAAAACACCTTGAGGACCTGATCACTATTCTTAAAAAGCAAATATACCCCCGGTTGATCTCGGAACTTAAACAGACCTTTCACGCCAACAAAGATCTCCACTTCGGCGCCTTAACCATGTCAAAAAATTACCTTTCTTACCAGGAAAAGGAAATCCCCTGGAATTACATCCAGGGCATCACCGCAGCCAATGGAAACCTGATCATCCGACTCTCACCCCAAAAACACCTCGAGATCCCAACCGGAAAGGTCCAAAACATGGAACTGCTCATTAAACTCATCAAGGAAGAGGTGCGATCATGACTCCTCATCTGAAAAAAAACCTGGGAAGGGTGTTACTCCTTCTGATCATCTTCACCCCCTTGACAAACTCATGCAGCGCCCCTGAATTTGTCGAACGATACCTGCCCCAAATCCATTCCGTAGGCGAGCCGGAACCCATGGTGGAAATGACCTTTTTCGTTAAAGTACCCCCGGAAACGCCGACCGAAGAGCCGGTTTTTTTAAGCACCCTTGACGAAGTGACCGGCTTAGGGGTCAATGCCCAGGCACACCCCATGGAACCGGTCTTTGGGGAATCATCACCCCAAGAAGGATTGACCTATAAAACGACATTGACCGTCCCCCAGCACTCATTAATTAAATACCGCTACACCCGGCGCGATCAATACTCCGTGATCGAGCACACCGACACCGGGGAACAGGTCCGCTACCGCATGCTCCATGCTGCCAACCCCGGGGAAGTACATGATGTCATCTACCAATGGTCGGATACGACTTATTCCGGGCCAGAACCGGGGCGCATTTCCGGAAAGATTATCGACCACAAGACAGGTCAACCCATACCTGGCGTGTTGGTTTCAGCGGGTGGGGTTCAAGCCCATACCACAGCAAATGGTTCTTTCCTGCTCTCCAATCTCCCTCCCGGGGTTCATAACCTGGTCGCGTACGCTCTAGACGGCAGTTATGACATCGCCCAACAGGGCGCCCAGGTCGGATCCCAAGCAAATACCGAAGCTATCCTGGAGCTCACCCCCCGGGACCGTGTGGACATCACGTTCGTGGTGGAAGTCCCCCAAGGGACCCCCCAAGGAAGCGTGCGCCTTGCAGGCAATCTATACCAATTAGGAAACACGTTCGGCAATTTCACAGGGGGGATGAACACCCTCCCAGCGCGGATGCCTAAACTGACGCAAATCGATCAAACCCATTACGGGATCATCCTCTCTTTACCTGCAGGAGCCGAAATCCGTTACAAGTACACTCTGGGTGATGGGTTTTGGAACGCAGAACATAAGACGAACGGCGAATTTCGCCTGCGCCGCTTCCTCGTCCCGGATGAACCCGTCCAACGCAACGACACCGTCGTTGCCTGGACCTCTGGAGAAAACGGCCCGATCACCTTTGACCTGGCCACTCCGCCCCACACACCGGCCAATGAAGAAGTGTACATACAATTCAACCCCTTTGGTTGGACCACCCCCCTTCCCATGCTCAAGGCTGGCCCCAACCATTGGGTCTATATCCTCTATAGCCCCCTGAATATCATCTCCGATCTGCGCTACCGGTACTGCCGGGGGGGAGAGTGCGGGATCGCAGATGACGCGGAAACTAGAGGAGATACAGCATTTGGCAGGGATGTGACCATTACCGGGGAGGGGGTTTTCCAACAAGATCAAGTAGAAGAATGGACCTGGTTAAAGGCTGATCTCCCTGCTGTCTCCCTTCCATCCGCAGGCGAGGAGTTCTTGAGGGATGATTTCCTGACGGGCGTGGAACTGATGCCCGGGTACATCCCTTCCCAAACCGATCAGCTCCTGGAGGTCATGAAAGAAATCAGCGCCCTGAATGCCGGATGGGTGACCCTTACCCCCACCTGGAGTTTTACACATCAGAAACCGCCGGTTTTGGAACCCAAGGCGAATCAAGACCTGCTGTGGTTGGATTTGGAAACCGCGATTGCCACGGCAAAGACCCGGAATTTAAAGATCGCCCTGTATCCCCATCCCCATTTTCCCTCCACATCAGAAGATTGGTGGTTGACCTCATCCAGGGATTTTGGCTGGTGGAACAGTTGGTTCGATCAATACCGGCGATTTGCCCTTCACTTCGCGGACGCAGCCCAAAATCAAAACCTGGATATCCTGGTCCTCGGCGGGGAGTGGTTGGAACCCGCTCTCCCCGGCGGGACATTGAAAAACGGCTATCTCTCCGGAGTACCCGCGGACGCCGAACTGCGCTGGGAACAACTTCTGGAGGAGGTGAGGGAACACTTCGATGGGACAATTGCCTGGGCCATGCCCCTCCCCCGCAAAGATACTCGCCCCCGGTATTTTCAGCATATCGATCAGGTGTTCTTATCCTGGTCCCCTCCTTTAACCGATGATCCGGATTCCTCCTTGGAGGAGAAAACCACAGCCGCCAAGCAGGCGCTGGAAGGAGAAGTCCAGCCTTTTTGGGAGAAAACCCTCAAACCGGAAGGGAAGGATTTGGTCCTCTGCGTCGCTTATCCATCCGTAGAAGGAGGGAGCGGGAAGTGTCTCCCGGTAGAGGGCGAGGAATGCCTTTCCCCCAGCTCCCTGACCACACCGGGGTCCAACTTGCCTGAATTATCCACAAATTTCCAAGAACAAGCCCAGGCCTACCTGGCAGTCACCCATGCAGTCCAAGAAAAGGAATGGATTTCTGGACTCATCTCCCGTGGATATTACGCCCCCGTTATCCTTCATGACCCTTCGATTTCCATCCACGGAAAACCAGCTGCGGAAGTCATTCAGGCATGGTTCAACGAAGTTACCCCGTAACCCTTCAGGCGGTTAAAGGCCAAAAGGTAGTCATCCAAATATAATATGCAATAATTATCATGAAACCAGTAAGATTCGGCAATAAACTTTTTCATAGGCGGGAGGGCAGTATTAACAGTTTATATAAACCCAAAATGCGTATTTAAAACAGCACGCACTATGCTATAATCAAAATGCAGCTAAAAAAGCCCATCCAAAAAGAATATGGATGGGTTTTAATAGTCGGTTTTAACCGTGTTGGTATGTGAGTGAAGATTCGACTGGATTGGAAATGAGTAAACAGAAAACGATTGAAGCAACCCAAGAAAACGGATCACCAATAGCCCACCTCCTCCAATTGGGAAGGGAGAAGGGCTATGTGACCCTGGATGATATATCCGAGGTATATCCAAAAGCGGAGAAAAAAGTGGATCAGCTTGAGGAAGCGTTCGCTGCCCTGCTCAGCGCTGACATCCCCTATGTGGAGAACGAAGAAGAAGCGGAAGAGATGTTTGAAGATGAGGGCGAGGGTGAAGAATATCTGGAGGATGAAGAACTGCTTCAGGAAGACGACCCCCTCACCAATATCAGCACCCAAGATACAGTAGGGCTTTACATCAAGCAAGCCGGAAAGGTCCCTCTTCTCACCCGAGAGGAGGAGCAGGAACTCACGAAGAAAATCGACGCCGGTCGAAAAGCTCAAAAGAGGCTGGCGGAGGAAGAACTCACCCTTGAAGAACGTCAAGAATTGAGCGAAGTCGTGGATGAGGGTTGGGAAGCATTTGAACACCTGATCAAAGCGAATTCTCGGCTGGTGATCAGCATCGCCAAAAAATATGTGGGCCGAGGTGTCTCCTTCCTAGATCTGATCCAAGAAGGAAACATCGGCATGATGCGGGCTGCCCTTAAGTTCGAACGAGAACGAGGGTATAAATTCAGCACCTATGCCACATGGTGGATCCGCCAGGCGATCACCCGTGCCATCGCAGATCAAGGACGCACCATTCGCGTCCCCGTTCACATGGGTGACAAGATCAACAAGATGATCCGCATGCAGCACCAACTCAAACAGGATCTGAATCGCGACCCCACCCAAGAAGAGCTGGCAGAGGCTTTGAATGTCAGCCCGGAAGATGTGCGGGATATGATGAAACATGCCCGACGTCCCCTCTCCTTAGAGATGCCTACAGGCAAAGAGGATGATGCCTTCCTGGGTGATTTCATCCCTGATAAAGACATCACCCCGCCCGACGAAGAAGCCACAAGCATCCTCCTGCGGGAACATCTCAAAGAGGCTCTTTCGGAATTGCCGCCTCGAGAAACGCGCATTTTGGAAATGCGTTACGGCTTGGTCGATGGGCGTACTCTGACCTTGAATGAGGTCGGAAAAAAGATGGGTGTCACCCGAGAGCGCATCCGACAGATCGAAGCCCAGGCACTCCGTCGTTTGCGAAATCCTCGCATCCAGGAAAAGTTAGAATCCTATTTGGATTAAGCACCTAAATTGGATAAACAATAAAGCGGAACAGGCAAACCTGTTCCGCTTTACTCGTTAGTCCGAAGCCCCCTTAAGGTTTCAAAACCAGGTCACCCCAAGTAGTGGGATCCGAGAAATACCTTGTGCTCACATTGGAGACCATGGTTTGTTGGATCGCCGTCCCCGGATTGTCGTTATCGGAAATGGAAATCGCAAACCCATACATATCCCCCGCTTGCGGGGTGATATCAAACAAATCCCAGGGGACTGCCATCTCCAGGAAATACCCCTTGCCGGATTCCGTTGCCCCCACTTTGATCTCACAGGTGCTGCCCTCTTGACTCTTTGGATACCAAATGTAACACTCGGGGTCGTTGCCCGGATTCCCTTTCCCCGGTGAGATGCCGATTTGATAGTCATCCCAATTCATCGTCGCCTGGTAATAATCATAACTGGTGTGGGTGTCTAAAAGGATTTCAAAACTATCCCCTTTATAGATATTCTGCCCGGTGGCGATTTGGACATAGGTTTCATCTTTGACGCGAATTCCCATATACAGGTAATCCTCATCCCAACCAATGACCACAGTGCCTGAAGTATCCAGTTCGCCCGTGTGTTTATCCTCCCCATAAACCACATGGTTGATGATCTTCAGGATTCCCACATCCCAATCCTCGAGATGACCGTCGATCTTAGGCGGATCGCTGAGATATTTCGCCGAGACATTAGGACCAGGACGAGCCGCGGGACCAGCATATGATTTCGTCGGCTCCGGAGTGTTCGTGGGCTTCTCCGTTGCAGTGGGGGGAACCTCCGTATCTGTCGGCAAGGGAGTATTTGTGGGTGCGGCTTCCGTTTCCTTTGCCTGTGCTGTCGCGGTCGCCGCAGAGGTCGCCGGAGGGGGTTCCGTGGGCTCAAAGAGCGCGGTCATCGTCTTGTCCGGGGTTGGAAATTCAAAAGGGGTAGGGGTGGAAAACCCGGGCAGCGTGCATGCTGAGAGAGATAGAGTCAAAACGATCGTCAATGAACTATAGAAAAACACCTTTTTATTCATAGCCAGCTCCCCTCCAATGTATGATTTTCAACGCAATTTTCACAAATATATTAGAATTATATACGATTTTATGTCTTCCTGACACTATTGTACCGTAAATTCAACCATGGTTACCTACCAGTACCCCCGCCCCGCTTTAGCAGTGGATATCGTCCTTTTCAAGGAAATCCGAGGAATACCTCATGTTTTACTCATCAAACGCGCAAAAACGCCCTTTCAAGGGCAATTTGCCCTGCCAGGAGGATTTGTGGAGATCGATGAGTCCTTGATTGAAGCGGCGGAACGGGAGTTAATGGAAGAAACCGGGCTGGAAGGGGTCGAACTCACCCAGATTAAAGCCTTCGGTGCCCCCGACAGGGACCCTCGAGGTCGTGTCGTCTCCATCGCCTATGGCGCTAGTTTGTCCCCGGATATTGATGTGGATCCCCGGGCTGCCAGCGATGCCGCAGATGCAGGGTGGGTTCCCCTGATTGATCTGCCACCTCTGGCATTTGATCACGGAGAGATCGTCGACACAGCCTTTCAACTCCTGCAAGATCAAATCGTCGCGCCAAAAGACAGCGAATCCTGAGGGAAGCGGAGATCCACCGCTTGCATACCCAAACCAACTTTGTCAATTCCAACCACAGCGAAGGGCTCTATAGAAGGTAAATCTTCTCACCCATCTCCCCCAGATAACAAAAAAGCCCCACCGTGCCGTGTGTGACTCAGTCTTGAACCTGCTTTCGCAGAGTGGGTTTCCGCAACGCAAGCTCCGCCTTGGCTCAGGCCTATCGCGTTACTTCCGCAATATAGGAACCCTGTAAGTAGGTGTTGGCCCAAAACACGTCTGTCACATCGCGAACACAGTAGGGCAATAACAATTTACCATACCAGTATTCAGGTGAACAGGGTAAAACCTCCCCATTGGAAAAATTTTAATCTAAATCCAGTTTAATATGCAGTTCTTCCAGCTGTTCTTTTGTGACCGGTGAAGGGGCATCCCCCATCACGTCCCTCGCGGATTGGTTTTTGGGGAAAGCGATCACTTCCCTGATATTGGGTTCGTTCGCCAGCAGCATGCATAGGCGGTCGATGCCGGGCGCGATCCCTCCATGGGGCGGTGTCCCATAAGAAAAGGCCCGCAGCATATGGCCAAACCGGTCCCGCGCGACTTCCGGGTCCAGCCCAATCAAATCAAAGACTTTCTCCTGCAGCTCGCTGTCATGGATCCGGATCGACCCGCCCCCAATCTCATATCCATTCAAGACCAGGTCGTACTGCTGTCCTCGAGCTTGAGAAGGGTCCTCGTCGAGATATTTGATGTCTTCAGGCATGGGCGATGTGAACAGATGGTGGCTGGGGTCCCAGCGCTCTTCCTCCTCATTCCAGGTGAATAAGGGGAAATCCACCACCCAGCAAAAGGCCAGCGTGTCCTCATTGACGATACCCATCCAATCCCGCAGTTCTTCCCGGAGACGACCTAAACAATCGAAAACGATCTCCTGTGTATCGGCGACGAAAAGCAGCAAATCCCCCTCCCCAACCTCCATACGCTGATAGAGCGCCGCTTTCGTCTCCTCAGCGATGAATTTCAAGAACGTCGAGCGCTCCTCGCCAGACTCTGTGATCGCGATATACGCTAACCCTTTGGCGCCATATTGTTTCACAAATTCGGTGAACTCGTCAATCTGGTTCCTGCTGTAGCCGCCCAAACCCGGTGCCTTGATCCCCCGCACCTCTCCCCCTTTCTTGATCACATCGCTAAAGACGCGGAATTCGCTGTCCGCCATCAAATCCGTGACATCCACCAGCTCCATCCCAAAACGGATATCAGGGTTGTCCTTCCCGAACCGATCCATGGCTTCATCGTAGGTCAAACGCGGCCAAGGCGTTTTGAAGATCTGTTTTTGGGGGGTAACCTCCCGGACCAGCTGGGTAAAAAGGTTTTCAATGAGGCCCATCACATCCTCACGTTCCACAAACGACATCTCAAGGTCCAGCTGGGTGAACTCCGGTTGGCGATCAACCCGGAGGTCTTCATCCCGGAAGCAGCGCGCAATCTGGAAATAGCGCTCCACGCCGGCTACCATTAACATCTGTTTCAATTGCTGGGGAGATTGAGGTAAGGCGTAAAATTCACCCGGATGAACGCGGGAGGGCACCAGGTAATCTCGCGCCCCTTCCGGCGTGGCTTTGAAGAGGATGGGCGTCTCTACCTCGAGAAAATCTCTCTCGTCTAAATAATCGCGGATGAATTTCACCACATTGTGGCGGAGGATAAGATTATCCCGCATACGCTCACTTCGCAAATCCAGATAGCGGAACTCCAACCGCGTTTGTTCATCGACTTCCTCTTCTTGTTGAATCATGAAAGGCGGGGTTTTGGCGGGGTTCAAGACCTCTACCTCGGTGACTTCAACCTCCACATCCCCTGTGGTGATCTCGGGGTTTTCCATCCCCTCCGGCCGGCGCCGGACGGTCCCTTCCACTTGGATGACCCACTCCATCCGCACGGGATCAAGGGCGCGGTGGGCTGCAGGGGATATGTCCGGATTGGTGAGAAGTTGAATGACCCCAAAACGATCCCGAAGGTCAACGAACGTCACCCCTCCATGGTCGCGCCGCCGGTCCACCCATCCCGCCAAACGGACGTCTTCACCGATATTTCCTTCCCGCAACTCCCCACAATTATGAGTCTTGTACATAGATCCTCCAGATTTGTAACAAAACCAATCAAATGATCGGTAAATGATTTTCTGCATTATAGCATGGGAGATCAAGCCGGGGAAGAAGCGGATTCTGACAGCCCCTCCTCCCCATCCCGCTAAGGTTAACCATCCCGAAAACCCCTTCTTTCACAGTCCCCATTCTTGTCTCAGAAAAGCCGAGAAATTATAACATTTAGAGCATAGAAAGTGGATTGTGGAAATATGAAATAAAAACCGGATGTATAAATTACCGTGACTGATTCTCGTTCAAAAGAAGACAGTTACCAACAAAAACATACGGCGAAAAACCTTCGTGGGGTCCTCCCGTTCACCCGCATTCGCTGGAAAAAGGTCGGGATGCTCATTCTCAGCCTTGTGCTTTTCTTCCTCGCTCTGGAGACCATGAAAGCGGGGGCAAAGGATATGCGCATTTTATCCAAAAATTTGACCAAAATTCATGGTCCCCTGAAAGGGCTGGGATTAGGTTGGTTATCTTCCTACCTGACGTTAAGCGGCTCCCCCATTGCTGCGGTCGCTTTGGCCCTCTTTGATATTGACACCATTAACAATCCCACAGCTTTCAGCATGGTCGTGGGCTCCCGCCTGGGGGCGTCTCCATCTCCCTGGGACTGCTGGTGCCTTTGTCCGTCCGAGGATATATTCGGCGGGAAAACCTCGTCCCCTACATCATGGGTTGTAACATCTCCACCTTTATTGATACCCTGATCGCCGGTTTATTGCTCAGCAACCCGGAAGCCACAAACCTTGTCCTCATCCAGATCATCAGCGTTTTGATCGTCTCTTTTATAATCCTCATCCTCTTTTTCCGGAGATTCCAGAACTTCGCCCTCCACGCTACCATTTGGCTCAACGGGAACAAAACCCGCATGCTGATTTTCCTCCTGGTCTTATTCCTCGTCCCTCTTTTGTTAGTTTTCATGTAGGGAGCGTACCTCATGCAAATCCTGGTCACAAGTGATAGCGCAGACACCATAGAAAGGGCTGTAGAGTACACGATGTTATTTGCGGGGGATGCGTCGATCACCTTACTTTACGCGTATGAAAACGAAGACGACCGTGAAGAACACATAGGCTTGCTCGAGCATCTGGCGGAGAAGATTCGTTTGAAAACGGACTGCCCTGTTAAAATCAGTCTGCAACCCGGAAAGCCGGAGAAAGTGGTCCTGGATGAAACCCAATTCCGTGAATATGATCTGGCTGTTTTGGGCACCCACCTCAATCCCCGCTTGCGCAATTTACGACCCAAACATGTCGCTCGGGATATCGCCAAACGGATTTCCATCCCTTTGCTGGTTGTCTTTCCCCAATGGGAAAAACTAGAACGGATCCTGATCTGGACAGAAGGTAAAAAACTTGATGAATTGGCACTGCGCCTGGCAGGAAGATTGGCTTCAGAAGTGAAGGCGGAATGCACCGTCCTTCACGTTATGTCCCAGGTACCTTTGCGAGCAGATGCGGATACAGAAGACTTAGAGAGGGATGCGGGCTCCCTGATGGAACATAAAAGCAAAGAAGGGGGATATTTGGAAGATGCTTTGGATATCCTTAAGGGCATAGGGGTGCCTGAAAAACGCTGCGAAGTGTTGGTCCGACATGGGCTCACTGTAGATGAGATCATCAAGGAAAGTAACAGAGGAGATTTCGATTTAATCGTCACCGGAGCGCTTCATGTCCCAGCCAGCAAATCCTGGCATGAACTTCGCGAATTCGTTCAAGAGGACATTGCGGATCGGATCTTGACCGAAGCGAAACGACCCGTGCTCATCATCCGGGACTCGGATCAGGGATTGGATTGGAAAGAAATCTAACCTGTGGTGGATATACAATTATGATGGGAGAAGACATCATCCAAAGGCTTGTTTCAGACCCCAGGTTACGGGCATCTTTTAGAAAACTAAATCAGGAGCAAACCAGCCACCCCGGATAAAGCCAAGACTGTCCCCGCCACTGCCCCCCAACCGAAACGGTCTTGAAAGAAGAAGTAGCCGACCGGCAAAAGGAAAATCGGCGGCAGGGCCATCAGCGTGCTGGCTACACCAACCTCGGTGTTTTGCACAGCCAAGAGGGATAATGAAACCCCCAGAAAAGGTCCTACGAACGCACCCCCCAGGATGGAAAGAAAGGCTCGACGTTCACCAAGTGCCCTCTGCACGGAATAGCGCCCCTTTCGCTGGATGAGGGTCCAAACCCACATCACAACCAGGGCGGTGGACATGCGCATGAAATTTCCGGAAATGGGAGAGAAGGTCCCTTCCATGCCGTTCTTGGCCAGTACCATTCCCACCGCCTGTCCCGTCGCGCCCCCCAAACCAAATAACACACCGGGAACGTAATGTTGGTTTTCATGGTCCCGGCGATTATTCCTCTCCAAAATCACCCAGATAACGCCCCCCAAAGTGAGAAAGATGGCTGCAATTTGTGCCAACGTTAATACTTCATCCAAGAAAACCCAAGCAATCACGGCTGCGATCACCGGCGCTAAGCTCATCATCAACATCGAAATCCGTGGGCCCACCCACACGAAAGCCTGAAATAAAAAAGCGTCCCCAAGGACCAACCCCACCACCCCCGATAAACCCAGCCACATCCACCGCTGGCGATCAGCGTTCACGGGAAAAGGGTAACCTAAGAAAACCCAATGCGCCAAAACCAAGAACAGGAAAGCGAAAATGAGACGGATCCGGTTGACGACTACCGACCCCACTCTGCGCCCTGCAACCGTAAACAAGGCAGAATTGATGGCAAAGGTCAATGAGGTCGCTACTGCGGCCAGCTCTCCGATCATCTCCATAAATGGAACTCTCGCTTGAAATCTGGTAGGCCCAATCCGCTTATGCTAACGAGCATATATTGTACCCAAATACCTTCGATTCATGAACCCCATCATGATATACTCCTTCAAGACATCAGAAATAGAAAACCTAGAATCACCGGAGGAAATCTATGGAATATCAAATAACTGGGTCCGTCATGGAGTCAGTGGACATCCAACTCAAAAGAGGGGAAGCCGTTTACACAGAATCAGGGGGGATGGCCTGGATGCGGGGATCCATCAAAATGGATACCAGTACTCGCGGCGGAGTGATGTCCGGATTGGGTCGGATGCTTTCCGGAGAGTCCCTTTTTCTCACCACCTATACCTGCGAGAGTCCAGATGGCTTGATCACCTTCACACCGGAAGTCCATGGCAAAATCCTGGATTTGAAGTTGAACGCCGGGGAGAGCATGATCTGCCAAAAGGACGCTTTCATGTGCGCAGAAGACAGCGTGACATTAGAGATGCACTTTCGAAAGAAACTTGGATCAGGATTCTTCGGTGGGGAAGGTTTCATCCTCCAAAAAGTAACCGGTCCGGGTTTCGTCTTCTTGGAAGTGCCTGGCGAGGCGCGCGAATATACCTTATCCGCAGGGGAAAAAATGAGCGTTGACCCCGGACATATCGCGCTCTTCGAGCCCACGGTCGATTACGACATTGAACGGGTAAAGGGGGTAAGGAATGTGCTTTTTGGCGGTGAAGGGTTGTTATTAGCCACATTAAAAGGGCCGGGAAAGATTTGGCTCCAGAGCCTGCCCTTGTCCAATCTGGCTGCAAAATTATCCCGCTACATGCCATCCAGCAAGTAGGAAATGGCGCACATCCCACTGACCTCTTTCGGTCCTGAAAGAGGTCAGATACATCTTCCTTCTTTACCGCGAAAACGTCCACTCCCAAGTAGTTGAAGATAGATAACTGCGGAATGCATCCCAACATGAAGATTTAATTCCCACTCTGCGATATAATCCAACAAACCCACAGCTTGTGCTCGGCCAGCCACAAGGAGGGAATGGTTATGGAACTGCTTAAGGAACGGATCTTAAAGGAGGGGGAAAATTTGGGGGGAGGGATCCTTAAGGTGGACAGCTTTATCAATCACCAAGTCGACCCCGATTTGATGAACGAAGCCGGAAAGGAATTCGCCCACATTTTTAAAGACGTCGGCGCCAATAAGATCCTCACTGCGGAAATTTCAGGGATCGCCCCGGCGGTGACCACAGGGCTGCATATGGACCTCCCCGTCGTCTACGCCAGAAAACACAAACCGATCACCATGCCGGATCAGGTATTACTCACCCTTGCCCCCTCCCACACCAAAGGGCGCAAAGTGGAGTTAATCGTTTCGCCGGAGTATCTTTCCGCCGGTTCCCGGGTCTTGATCATTGATGATTTCTTAGCTACGGGAGCAACCATTTTGGGATTGGTCCGCCTGGCTAAGACAGCTGGATCTGAAATCGTAGGCATCGGCACCCTGATTGAAAAATCATTCGAAAAAGGCAGGGAACGCCTGGAAGAATTGGGAGTTCCCATCCACTCCTTAGCTTCGATAAAGGCCATGGAAGGGGACGAGATCATCTTCGACTAGGAAATTATGCATGATACCCTGGTAATCCTCGATTTTGGATCGCAGTACGCCCAACTCATCGCCCGTCGAATCCGGGAAGGGAATGTGTACTGTGAATTGCTGCCCTGGAACACGCCTTCCAAACGCGTCCTTGAACGAAAGCCAAAAGGGTTCATCCTCTCCGGGGGTCCGGCTTCCGTATACGACCCTCACGCCCCCCAAGTTCCCCCTTACTTATTTCAAACCGAAGTGCCCATCCTGGGAATATGTTACGGCATGCAAGCCCTAACACATGCCCTGGGCGGCCATGTCGCTTCCAGCGAAAAACAGGAATACGGGCAGGCCATGTTACAGGTAAAGCGGCCTAATCCCCTGCTCCCGGTAGGGAAATATCAAGCCTGGATGTCCCATGGAGACCGAATTGAAGAGCCACCCGAGGGATTTGAAACCCTCGCCGAAACGGATAATTCCCCTATCGCAGCCATGGGAGATGAATCTCGAGGGTATTACGGGGTCCAATTCCATCCCGAAGTAAGACACACTGAAAACGGTGCCGAAATTCTGAAACGTTTTGCGACCCAAATCTGCACCGCAAAGGCGGATTGGACACCCTTTTCAATTATCAAAGAAAGCGTCCGGGAGATCCGCGACCAAGTGGGAGATGAGCGGGTCTTGTCCGCAGTCAGCGGAGGTGTGGATTCGAGTGTGGCCACCGCCCTCGTCCACAAAGCGGTGGGCGATCAACTCCACGCGGTTTTCGTGGACACGGGGCTATTGCGGAAAGGGGAAGCAGATCAGGTGATCTCCACTTTCCGGGACCACATCGGCGTCCAATTCCAACCCGTGCATGCCGTGGAAGAGTTTTTATCCGACCTGAAAGGGGTCACGGATCCGGAAAAGAAACGAGCGTTAATTGGAAACCGCTTTATCAGGATCTTTGAGGAACAAGCCCGGGCTTTGGGCACGCCAAAATACCTGGTCCAGGGCACGATTTACCCCGATGTGGTTGAATCCCGGGGACCCGACCGCGCTCAGGTGGCCCGGATCAAAACCCACCACAATGTGGGCGGTCTCCCCGAGGAGATGGATTTTGAGCTCATCGAACCCCTCCGCTACCTCTTCAAAGACGAAGTGCGCCGGATTGGGGTATCGTTAGGCCTCCCCCCGAATATCGTTTGGCGGCAACCCTTCCCCGGACCGGGATTAGCCATCCGCGTGATTGGGGAAGTGACCTGGGAGCGTTTGGAACGACTGCGCCTGGCAGATGCCATTTTCTTGGACGAGCTCAGAGAGGCGAATTTGCTGCGCATGGAAACCCAGGCCGGGGATGAGCTTTCCAGCGAGATCAGATCCACCGGAACCGCCCAGGCCTTTGCTGTCCTGCTCCCTGTGCAATCGGTGGGCGTGATGGGTGACCAACGCACCTATCAGGATGTGATTGCCCTCCGGGCGGTGACCACGGACGACTTCATGACCGCGGATTGGGCCAGGCTGCCCCAGGATTTGCTGGCCAGAGTCGGCAGCCGCATCGTCAATGAAGTGACGGGGGTGAACCGGGTGGTGTATGACATCACCAGCAAACCCCCCAGCACGATCGAATGGGAATGATTATCGTCCGCCGACGGGGATGTCGGCTTGATCGTAGTTGAACGACGAGGATGTCAGCTCGATCCACATTAACCTCGATCCCTGAAACTAGGACGCTGGCCTGATCGACATTATCCATGATCTCTGCAGCAGGGACGTCAGCTCGATTCCAAAAATGATACCTGCGACTCCTCGTCGCAGGGGGAAAGGGAACTGTCTTTTCTCACAAGCGTCATCCCAAACCCATCGTCAAGCTCAGGATAATCTCCGTGAGGGATCCCTGCTGCGTTGATCGCTTTCAGGCCGTCGCCTAAAGGCTGATACCGAAGGCTTTGGAACATAACCCATCACTATACGAAGATCATCCTTCCAAGGATCCTTCCCCCTGCGGGGTCAGGATGACAGATGCCGTCCGATCCCTGGGACGTCCCCGCCACAGGGAAAAGTAAGATCATTCCCCCCATTCCCCTCTTTAATAAAGGGAGGCACGGACACCCTCCTGACCTCATAGATGGTCACACAATCCAATTCGCGAAAGACAATATATAATCAAAGGTAAGAACAACACATATGGAAGACAAGGGAGAGAAAAAGCACCATGCGCATTGATTACCAAATAAGCCAATTTCAAAAGCAGATTCAAGCAGGGCTCTCCACTCTCGCGGAAAATGATGTCCTGCAGCGGATCTGGGAAGGCGATCACACCCTGTGGAAGCCTGATCCTGCGGAGATCACCAACCGCCTGGGTTGGCTCGACATCCCACACAGAATAGAAAAGTCCCTGCCCAGGATCCATTCCCTGGTAGGGGACCTCCAAAATGAGGGATATACAGACGTCTTGCTTCTGGGCATGGGAGGATCCAGCCTTGCCCCGGAGCTCTTCAGTTTGATTTTCGGCAACGAATCATCTCCCCTTTCTTTGGCGGTGCTGGACAGCACAGACCCCGAAGCCGTCCGCACCCACCGGGAAAGGCTTGATCCCGGACAGACGCTGTTCATCGTGGCTACCAAGTCAGGGAGCACCGTGGAGACCCTTTCCTTCTTCAAATACTTCTTCAATTGGACAAAAGACGCGCTCGGTCCTCAAGAAGCTGGGGCGCATTTTCTGGGCATCACGGATCCGGGAAGCGAACTCATCGAAGAGGGGGAACGGATGGGTTTTCGGGACCTGTTCCTCAACGACCCGAACATTGGAGGGCGATACTCCGTCCTCTCTTTCTTCGGATTGGTCCCCGCTGCCCTGGTGGGCGTCGACTTAGGAAAACTTCTCCTCCGCGCCCAAAAGATGATGGGAAAATGCGCACCTGACGCTGCCCCGCAAGAACACCCCGGAGCCTTTTTAGGCAATGTTCTGGGCATTTTGGCCAAGAACGGCCGCGATAAAATCACCTTCACCACCCCACCCGCCATTTCCAGTTTTTCCAATTGGATCGAACAGCTGCTGGCAGAAAGCACAGGGAAAGAGGGGAAGGGAATTTTACCCATCGTCGGTGAACCCCTGGCCAAGCCAGATGTTTACAGGGAAGACCGGGTTTTTGTAAACTTCACCCTGGGTTCCGAGATCTCTCCTCCACCTGCCCTTGAAATCCTCCGCGAAGCGGGTCACCCGGTAATCCACATCCAGATGGGCGATCCGTACGATCTGGGCGCGCAGTTCTTCCTGTGGGAGTTTGCCACCGCGGTGGCGGGAGCCCACCTGGGCATCAACCCCTTTGACCAACCTAACGTGGAAAGCGCGAAAATCCGGGCTAAAGAGCTGGTCGAGAAGTATGAAAAGGAAGGTACCCTGCCGGAGGGAGAAACCACTCCCCTTTCTTGGGATCAATTAACTTCCTTCATCGAGAACCACACCCAAGAAGGCAGCTACATCGCCATTCAAGCTTTCATCCCCCCTACCCCTACCCATGAAGAATTGCTCAACCAACTGCGAGTCAGATTGCGGGATGAATACAAATTGGCCACCACGCTGGGATTCGGCCCCCGATTCCTGCACTCCACAGGTCAGCTCCATAAAGGGGATGCTGGAAAGGGGATATTCATCCAATTCACGTCTCAATCAGATCAGGACATCCCGATCCCAAAAACTCCGGGAGAGGATGCATCCACCATCAGCTTCGGGACCTTGAAGCTTGCCCAGGCGTTGGGGGATGCCCAGGCATTGAGGGACGCCGGCCGGAGTTTGATCCGCTTCTCACTGGGGAAGGACCCGGAGAAAAAACTGGACCAGTTTGTGAAAGGTACCTAATTATCGAAACACATCCCCACACACCGGAATCAAAAAGGAGGTTGATCATGAAATTGGCGCTGGTCGGCTTAGGAAAAATGGGCGGGAATATGTCCCGCCGCTTACTGCGGGACGGTCACGAAGTGGTGGGATACAATCGCAGTCCCGGGACGACCGAGGAGTTAGCTCGAGAAACCGGCTTGGAAGCGGCTTTCTCCCTCCAGGAAGCGGTGGATAAACTTCCGGAAAGAAAAGTGGTTTGGATCATGGTCCCTGCGGGGGATCCCACGCGTAAAACGGTAGAGGGATTGAAAACAATCCTCAAAGAAGAAGACATCATCGTTGACGGGGGAAACAGCAATTACAAAGAGACCCTGAAACGCGGTGGAACGTTGGCAGAAAAGGGCATCTACTACATTGACGTCGGGACAAGCGGGGGCATTTGGGGGCTGAAAGAAGGGTACAGCATGATGGTCGGGGGCGAAAGTGAGCCCGTCGAATACATCACCCCCATCCTGGAGACCTTAGCCCCCGGAAAGGAAATCGGTTGGGGCCATGTGGGACCTCCCGGGTCCGGACATTTCGTGAAGATGATCCACAACGGGATCGAGTACGGGATGATGGAAGCCTACGCGGAAGGGTTTGAGATCCTAAAAGCCAAGGAAAGTTTTGACCTTGATCTCCACCAGATCGCGGAAATCTGGCGCTTTGGAAGCGTAATCCGCTCCTGGCTGCTGGACCTCACCGCCCGGGCTTTGGAAGAAAACCCCACTTTGGAGGGAATCGACGACTGGGTGGACGACAGCGGGGAAGGCCGCTGGACGGTATTCGAAGCCATAGATCTGGACATTCCAGCCCCGGTGATCACTTTAGCGCTCCAATCCCGACTCGTGAGCCGGATGGAGGAGAGTTTCGCTCACAAGCTGCTGGCAGCCATGCGCAATCAATTCGGCGGACACGCAGTCAAAGAGGAATGACGGTCAGCACGAATTATTTTCGGACTTTAGAGGAGAACGGAAACGATGGAAATTTTTAAAGATCAAGTAGTCATGGTCACCGGAGCAGCTGGAAATCTCGGCTCCGCTGTCTCCAGAGCCTACCTCAAGGCGGGAGCCAACCTGGTCCTCGTCGATCACAAAGCAGACCGCCTGAAAGAAGTTTACCCCGAGCTGGTTTCCACAGATGAACATTATCTGGCGACTTCAGTGGATCTTACACAACCCGAAATTGTGGAAGACATGGTTCGGGAAACGACGGATCGTTTTGGGCGGATCGATGTAGTCGTCAACACAGTAGGCGGGTTCACAATGGGCCAGAAGGTTCACGAAATGGACCTGGAGACCTTGAATAGGATGATGCAGCTCAACGCGCGCACATTCCTGATCACCTGCAAGTCCGTCGTACCCCACATGTTGGAATCGGGAAAAGGGAAGATCGTCAGCGTTGGCGCTCGACCCTCTTTGGAAGGGAAGGCGAACATGGGCGCCTACAGCGTAGCGAAATCGGCGGTGCTGCGCCTGACAGAAGCCATGTCCAGCGAATTGAAGGCCAAGGGGATCAACGTTAACTGCGTGCTGCCCGGGACCATTGACACCCCACCCAATCGGGAAGCCATGCCCGATGCGGATTACACGAAGTGGGTCAAACCGGAGTCCTTGGCAGACGTCATCATCTTCCTGACCTCGGATGCTGCCCGCGACATCCACGGCGCGGCCATACCTGTATACGGGAGTTAAAGCATGTCCAGCCTTTACCCTACCACCATCCTCATTTTCGGTGCCTCTGGAGACTTAACGCGCAGAAAGCTCATCCCGGCCCTCTATAACCTGTACCGTAAAGACCGCCTTCCCGAAGGCACCCGGGTCCTCGGTTCTTCCCGATCCGAATTCAACGACCGGGAGTTCCGGGCTCATTTAGAACAAGGAGTGCAGGAATTTAACAGGGATACGTACAAAAAAGATCTCTGGGACGATTTCGCGACAAGGATCACCTATGAGGTTGGCGATCTGACTGCCCCGGGAGATTTCGAACGCTTACTGAACATCCTTGACCAGTTGGAAGATCAACCCACCAATCACCTCTATTACTTGGCCATCGGCCCTTCGCTGTACAAAGAAGCCATCGCCAATCTCGGAAAAGCAGGATACCACCGCGAAAACGACGCAGAGGATGGACCCTGGCGGCATGTGGTGATTGAAAAACCCTACGGGCATGATTTGCAATCCGCCCAAGAACTAAACGAAGCTGTCCATAAAGTGTTCGACGAACATCAGGTGTACAGGATCGACCATTACCTGGGGAAAGACACCGCGCAAAATATCCTATTCTTCCGCTTCGCCAACACCATCTTCGAACCGGTTTGGAACCGGAATTACGTCGACAACGTGCAGATCACAGTGGCAGAGAGCATCGATGTCGGTCACCGGGGAGAATATTACGACAAGGCCGGCGTGTTCCGGGATATGTTCCAAAACCACCTCATACAGCTGCTCTCTCTGGTGGCCATGGAACCCCCCGCATCTTTTGATGCCAACGCCATTCGCAACGAAAAGGTGAAATTGCTCAACGCCATCCGGCCCATCCACATCCAGGATACAGTGGCAGCCCAATATGATGGCTATTGTCAAACGGACGGTGTGGCCCAACGGTCCCGGACTCCGACCTTTGCGGCGCTGAAGCTGAACGTCGACAACTGGCGCTGGAAAGGGGTCCCGTTCTACCTCCGATCTGGAAAGGCCCTGAAAAGGAAGGTGACGGAGCTGACGATCGAATTCCAGAAACCCCCTCACCTGATGTTCGGGCTGACCGACGCCAGCGAATTCTCCCCCAACATGCTCTCCCTCTGCATTCAACCGGATGAAGGGACCCATCTCAAGTTCCAGGCCAAAGTGCCGGATACGGATCAGGACATGCGCTCGGTAGATATGGAATTCCATTACGCCGAGGTCTTTGAGGATGTGACCATCCCGGACGCGTACGAACACCTCTTGGTGGAAGCCTTGGAAGGGGATCCCTCGCTGTTCACCCGCCACGACAGCATTGAAGCGGCGTGGCGCCTTATCGATCCCGTCATTGAACAGTGGGACGACCGCCAAACAGGGGACATCGCCACCTACCAGCCCGGTACCTGGGGTCCGGAGGAAGCTCAAGGCCTGCTTGCCAAAGAGGGGCGGGTATGGCGCAAAGGCTGCGGTACCCATGGGAGGATCATCACCCCTATCAAGTAATATCGGCCCGGAATCTGCCTTACCCCCTATGCACCAAGAGGAAAGAGAGGGTTTTGCCTGTCAAAAACACACGGTTTAGACATCTGGAGCGCCGATTCAGCCTCCGGCCTGCCTCCTCACTTTTTTGAAAGGCTGTTTTTATACCCTTCTTATACTGGACACCTTAACAAAAGGACAGCTGTGTTATAATGAGGATGCACGGGGATGACAGGCTTCGACGGAAGAGGCTGACCCCGGACTGCGAGCCGAGAGGCGCTGAAGCTCGTAAAATCAGCGCAAAACATTAAGTGCCAACCGCACTGACTATGCTGCTATGCCTCTCGCTGCATAAGCGTGAGGAAAGCAGACGGTTACCCTAGAAAGTAACCTCGTCTACCTTCCCCTAACTCCCGCTGGGGAAGCGTGGGCGTCGGAAAGCGGGAGTGCACCCCGGTGACGCCGCTACCCGGGCTTAAGAGGGACCTAAGGCTCCCAGCGGCTAGCCAGGTGACGCTTTTGTTTGGTGTAGCCCGCCTGGCAAACACAAACGCCTAACTACGCTCGTAGACGTCCGAGCGGTTGAATCTTTCGGACGCGGGTTCGATTCCCGCCATCTCCACCTGATTGAAAAAGGCTCATCCGAGGACAGGGTTGAGCCTTTCCCTTTTTAACGGTTGGTTGGTGGTAAAATCACATGGACGCCATCGAGAAACGAGACGAAGGAGATCTATGAGGAAGACAACGTACGATGTCATTGTCGTCGGCGCAGGCCCGGCAGGATATGTGGCAGCCATCCGAGCTGCCCAGTTAGGACAAAAGACCGCCATCATCGACAAACAATGGTTAGGAGGGGTATGCCTAAATGTCGGCTGCATCCCGTCTAAATCCCTGCTCAAAAACGCTGAAGTGGCCCACACCCTTCGCAACCGGGGTCGTGAATTCGGCTTCTCTTTCGATAACCTGGACCTGGATTACAGCAAAGCCGTCAAAAGAAGCAGACAAGCTTCCAACCGCCTGACCAAAGGCGTCGGGTTTTTGATGAAAAATAATGGGGTTGAGGTCTATATGGGATCGGCTCGTCTGGTCTCAAAAGACACGGTCTCCGTCGTGGACGAAAAGGGCGGCTCGCAGCAGCTGACCGCTCCCAATATCGTCCTTGCTACCGGGGCTCAACCCCGCCTTATCCCTGGTATAGAGGTGGATGGAGAACGGGTCCTCACCTATCTGGAAGCCATCCTCCAGGAACATCTCCCGGAATCGGTGGTGATCATCGGCTCCGGCGCCATCGGGGTGGAATTCGCCACTCTGTGGAATGCCTATGGGGTGGACGTCACCATCGTGGAGATGCTCCCCCGCCTGGTCCCTTTGGAGGATGAGGAAATTAGCGCTGAACTGGAGAAATCCTTCCGCAGAGAGCGCATCCATGTCCTCACGGATCACAAAGTAGAGGATATTGAAAAGACCGCAGCAGGAGTAAAGGTGGTGGTTTCCAACCCTAAGGAAACGAAAAAGATCAGCGCTGACCAAGCCTTGGTGGCGATTGGATTCCAACCCTATACAAAGGGATTGGGGTTGGATGATTTGGGCTTGGAAACCACATCAGGGGGGGCGATCGCTATTGACGAACGCATGGCCACCAATGTCCCCGGGATATGGGCCATTGGGGATGTGACCGCAAAATTGATGCTGGCCCATGTGGGATCGGCGCAAGGTATCGTCTGCGCGGAAAACATAGCCGGAGTAGATACCGTCACTCTGGATTACGAGATGATGCCCCGGGCAACCTACTGCCACCCCCAGATCGCTTCCTTCGGACTCACCCCCGCTCGAGCGGAGAAGCGGGGCATCCCCACCAAAACCGGACGATTCCCCTTTCAAGCCAACGGGAAAGCCCTCGGTTTGGGGGATTACCAGGGTTGGGTGAAAATCCTCACCAACGCTGAAAACGGAACACTCGTCGGCGCGCACATGATCGGTCCTGAGGTCACAGAACTCCTCCCTGAACTGACTCTCGCCCAAAACCATGGGATCGCTGTCGAAGCGATCGCCCGCAACGTGCACGCTCATCCCACGCTGAGCGAAGCCATCATGGAAGCAGCCCATGCAGCCGCAGGGAAGGCCATTCACATATGAAGAAGATAAAAAGCGTCAAAAGGCTCGTTAAAGGCGTCAACCAAACCGTTTTGGCGATCTCCTTTGCCCGTTTCACAGACGCCTTGGGCAACAGCTTGATCTTCGTTCTCCTGCCTCTCTATATCGCCTCTATGCCCTCACCTAAGATATCCTGGCCGGAACCCATCCTGGTGAGTGTGGTCATTGCCCTCTATGGATTGGTGAACACCATCCTCCAACCCCTGATTGGGGTACTCACGGACCGAGTCCCCTCCCGGAAACCGATCATCACAGTGGGGTTGTTTTTGATGGCTGCAGGGACCCTGGCTTTCGTCTTTTCAAAACGATATTCCAACCTGCTTCTCATCCGCTCTTTGCAAGGCGTGGGGGTGGCGCTGACCGTCCCGGCATCCCTGACCCTGATCAACGCCAGCACCGAAAAAGAGACGCGGGGGAGGGCGATGGGGTTTTACAGCACGCTGCGTCTCATCGGATTCGCGATCGGCCCCTTGGTGGGTGGATTTATCCTGACCCGGATGGGGTTTAACACCGCGTTTTACGTGGGAGCAGGGGTGATCTTCCTGGGGACCATTTTGGTCCAGATATTGGTCCACGAGGAACCTAAAAATGAACTGGATCCATCTCCAATCCGCTTGAACTTCTTCGACGCCAAAGTATGGGATAGGAACATGATCAGCCTCGCTGCAGCTTTGTTCATGATGGCCAGTTCCTATTCCATGATGGGGGCATTGGAAAATGAATTCAACACCCGCTTACAGCAAACAGCATTGGGGTTCGGCATCGCCTTCAGCGCTCTAACCGTGACTCGCATGATCGTCCAAACCCCGGTAGGGTATCTCTCTGATAAAATTGGCCGTAAGCCTTTGATCATTATCGGTATGGTCTTAATGGCACCGACCACGGTCCTTCTCGGTTATGTGGGGACAACGCTGCAGCTCACCGGCGCGCGAGCCCTGCAGGGACTCACCTCCGCTGCCATCGCTTCCCCCGCCTTGGCGCTGGCGGGTGATTTGACTTCCAAGGACATAGAAGGGCGACAGATGAGCATCGTCACCATGGGTTTTTTCTTGGGGATAACCGTTGGACCTTTAATCGCTGGCTTCCTGACCAGTTATTCATTCGTTCTGCCCTTCTATATCGGAGCGGTGATGCTGATCATCGGGGCGCTCATCGTGTACCGCTTCGTCCCCGACTCCATCCGCAGTTCAGATCCTGAGCAGCCTATGCTATAATCGTACTAACCATGAACACTCAAAACCCTTCACCACAGAAATCACTCCCCCCCACCCCGGCTCCTCAGGACGAGAGCCAAGTCACCACACCTCAAAAAGAGACCTGGAGGAAAGTCGGCCTCATCGCTGGCGGTGTCCTCATCCTCGCCTTGATCGTGGGCGGATTGTATTTCTTACTCCGTCCCAGCACGGATACCGGACGCGTTCGGGACATATTCATCATCTTCATGGCCCTAGAATTTTTGATCATCGGTCTGGCATTGATCGTCCTCATCATCCAGCTAGCTCGTTTGATTAACCTCCTCCAACATGAAGTGAAACCGATTCTAGATTCAACCAATGAGACTGCCCAGACGCTGAAGGGTACAACGGCATTCATCAGCAATCATTTGGTCGAACCCATCATTAAACTTAATGAGTACTTAGCTGGGTTGACCAAATTCCTGACCATCTTTCGACCAAAAGGAAAATAAACTTTAGAAATAAACACATTAGGAGCGTGAACTATGTCTGAAAAAAACAACGAATTTGGAGCATTCCTATCCGGATTTTTGATTGGGGGCATTGCGGGCGCGATTACAGCTTTGCTGATGGCGCCCCATTCCGGAGAAGAAACGCGGAAAGTCATCCGCGACAAAGGGATCGAATTGAAGGGCAAAGCTGCTGATAGTGTGGAAGAGGCGCGCAGGCGGGCGGAAAAAGCCGCTCAAGAAGCGCGCGCCGCCGCTCAGGAGTACAAAAAGCGCGTCCAAGATCAAGCACAAAGACTGCAAGAACAAGGGCGCGTGATCCTGGATGAACAGAAAACCCGCTTAGATAAAGCCCGAAAGGCGGGGAAAGAGGTCTCTGAAACATTGAAGAAAGAACTGGAAGAGGAACCTGAAGAAGGGACAGAGGAAGCGTAAATCAACCTTTACCCTCAATAGATGAAAAATCCTGGCATGAGATATGCCAGGATTTTTTCATAATTCCCACCAACCCAAGACATCCACCAGACTATCCGCCACATCACCGGCTAACACCGAGGCAGTGTTTCCCAGTCGAGCAGCTGCCGCTAACCCCGCCTGTCCGTGGATCCACGCCCCAGCGCTGGCAGCCCGGAAGGGATCCAGCCCCTCTGCGATCAATCCCACAATAACCCCGGCTAACACATCCCCCGTCCCCGCGCTAGCCAACGCTGGCGTGGCAATGGGAACGATCATCGTTTGCCCATCCGGTGAAGCGATCACCGTGAGGGCGCCTTTGAGGACGACCACATGGCCCCACTCCCGCGCAAACCGCTCTGCCATGTCAACCCTGTCCGCCTGGATCTGGTCAGTACCCAAGCCGGTCATCACGGACATCTCTCCCGGATGAGGGGTCAGGACGGACGGAGAAGGCAAATTCTCGGACCAATTCCCGATGTACGATAATAGTTTAAGCCCATCTGCGTCCACAACCACCGGAGGCAGTGGTTTACTCTGCAAGAGGTAGGTCAAAAAAGCCTTCGTCGTTTCCTGAACGCCGAAACCGGGACCTATCAAAAGGGCTGAAGCCCCATCCAAGCTCTCCTGGACGAGATCTACCGCTTCCACAGAGATGAATCCGTTTTGATGGGGTAGGGGAAGCCAGGTGGTTTCTCTCAAGCTTCCCGCCAAGGCCCCGTGCAGCGGCTGAGGGACAGCCAAAGTCACCAAACCCGCTCCCACGCGGTAAGCTCCCTCTGCGGACAAAGCGGCCGCGCCCGTAAAATGGACCGATCCAGCCACGATCAAAGCGGTCCCAAAGGTCCCTTTATGACTGTCCAAAGGGCGCTTGGGCAGAACCCCCTTCACCCAGTCATAACCCACAACCTCCCGCTGAATTGCCTGGTAAGATTCCAAGTCCGGCGGCAGCCCGATATCCACCACCCGCAGATCCCCTAAAAATCGAAAGGCCGGGAATTTCAAAAGGCCTTGTTTAACAGCAGCCATGGTTACCGTGATTTCTGCCGGGATACACACCGGATCAACCTCCCCTGTATCCGTGTCCACACCGGAGGGGCAATCCACCGCCACCACATGGGGGGGATCCTCCATCCCCGCTAAAGTCCGGCGGGCGATGTCCAACCTCTCCCCAAGCTCCCCCCGCACAGGCAAATGGGTGCCCGTTCCCAAGACGCCATCCAGAAGGACCTCAGGCAGGGACAGTTCCTCACGGATTACCACCTCACTGTCCATGTCATCCAAATCCAAAATGCGTCCCCCCGCTTCCCGGACGCGATCCAGCAAAGGATCACCTTCCTCCCGGGAACCCACGATGAGCGCTGTGACCTCCCATCCCCAAGATGCCAAATAGTCCAAAGCCACCAGTGCATCTCCTCCATTATTTCCCGGACCAACCAGGGCCACTGCCCGCTTTGGATCCAGATCACCATACGTGTTATGGACGATTTCCGCCAAACCACGACCCGCGTTCTCCATCATCTCCGGGTACGTATGTCCTTTGGCATCCGATTCTCGTTCGATTTGAACCATTTCCTCAACGCTGACATATTTCATTTCCGACCCACTCCAATGTCTAAGATCGCAGGATCCTTTTCCAAAATAAGTGTACCAAAATTTCCCATGCCCGTAATCATCTTTCCACGACAGAGAAATACGCTTATACTTAATATGTCGTTTGCACCCCAGTACGAGAGGAAGGTTCGCAAAAAAGACCCTGGGGTAATCAACCTCTTTTCCCCCCTTCAGGCTGGGGGTAAAGGCCGGATGCTTATGGAAAATATCCACTACCTGAAAGCGCTGCAGGATTTCAAAAACGCCCGACGCCAGGCAGCCTTACAAGAGATCATCGCCCAAATCACAGGGAAAGAGGAGGATGTCCAGTTGCTTCCTTTTGATGAGATCCGAGAAAGGCTTCATGGACTGGAAAAAAGCAGGAAGTATCTGGAGAACATTCCCCTGGACGCCATTGTGGGCAGTGTGAGTAGATACCACGATTTCACGCGTACGTTTCTGCCTAAAGAATCCACCAATCCCTACCGCTGGGCTCGCGTCATGGCCGAAACCATGGGATTGACTGGTTTGCCCCCCATCGAGGTCTACAAACTGGGAGAGGTGTATTTCGTCAAGGATGGAAACCACCGCGTTTCGGTAGCCCGCCAATTAGGGAATCAAACCATCCAGGGCTATGTCACGGAGGTGAAAACCAAAGTCCCGATCACCAAAGACACTAAACCGGACGAGCTGATCATCAAAGCCGAGTATACGAATTTCTTGGAAAAAACGCAGCTTGATCAACTCCGGCCCGAGGCAGATCTTTCAGTGACAAAACCGGGCGGCTACCCCACCCTATTGGAACATATCCAAATCCACCGCTACTTCATGGGCATTGATGAAGAACGCCCCATCCCTTACCAGGAGGCGGTCGCGCACTGGTACGATCACGTCTACCAACCTGTCGTCCGGGTTATCAAGCAGAAGGGCATCTTGAGGGATTTCCCAAATCGCACAGAAACAGACCTCTACCTGTGGTTGGCGGAACACCGCGCTGAACTCGAAAAAGAATTAGGATGGGACGTGGGGGTGGAAGCGGCTGCAATGGATTTCGCATCTCGCCAGGGATCGTCCCTGAAGCATATGGCCCAACAGTTCTGGGGCAAAATCAGGGGCGCCATCACCCCTGATATCTTGGAAGAAGGCCCTCCCCCGGGGACATGGAGGGAAGAAAGAGCGAACAGGCAGGCGGATGATCACTTATTCAGGGATATCCTGGTCGCCATCGACCACAGCCCACAGAAAGAGCATGTGCTCGAGCAAACCCTGGTCATCGCCGGTTACGAAGGCAGCGGCGTACACGGGATCCACATCCATCCCACAGTGGAAGATGATCAAAAAGATCACCGTACCGCCTTAGAAGAAGAGTTCCGGGAGATTTGCCAAGCTCATGGAGTAGAGAATTGCACCCTGAATATGGCGACAGGCGAAATCCCCGAGGTGATTTGCAAATACGCGCGTTTCACGGATTTGTTGGCTTTGCCGCTGAACCATCCCCCTGGGAAAAAGACCCTGCAAAGGTTGAGTTCGGGGTTGAGGATCATCATCCGCCGCTGCCCCCGGCCGGTATTGACGGTGCCCGGTCCAGCGACCCCCTTACAAAACGTCCTCCTCGCCTACGATGGAAGCCCCAAAGCCAAAGAGGCCCTTTTCATCGCCGCCTATGTCGCCAACCGCTGGGACAGTGCCTTAACTGTCCTCACCAGCAGCCAGGGCATATCTCGCCCCGATCAAATCCAAAAGGAAGCCCGGCGCTACCTGCAGGGACGCGGTGTCCAGGCTTCCTACCTGCGAAGGGAGGAAACGATTGTGGAAGTGATCAAAGAGCAGGTCCAGGAAAAGGGGATTGACTTCATCTTGATCGGAGGGTATGGGGCGACCTCCGTGGTCGAAGTGGTCTTAGGCAGTTCTGTCGATCAAGTCCTCCGCGAGGTCCAACTGCCCATCCTCATTTGCCGTTGAGAAGTGGGGGGGAAACGCCTTTCATCGCTCGAATTCCGTCACTCGATAGGGATAGGTGTTGATGACCGTGGTCCTGCCCAGCCTGGACTCATTCTCCGCATCAGGGTGGTAGTGATGGACATGACCGTGGAAGTGATAGCGGGGCTGAAACGTCTCGACCAGCCAGCGGAAGGCTTTAATGCCCTGATGCGCGAAATCCTGACCGTCCAGAATCCCCCAGGAAGGGGAATGAGAGACGAAAATGTCCAGGTATCGCCCGTGCCGGAGTTTATTCCGCAGCAGCCCGGGCACCAGGCTCAGGACATGACCCCACATTTGCTGCTGTGAATACTGGTAAAGAGCGCGGTCCGAGTAACGGATGCTGCCCTCTACGCCCGCCAGCAAGACGCCTTTCAGGCAGGTGACCTTGCGATGAAGATCGATCCCGCCGTGCGGATAGGAGCGCGGTTTCCCCGGCCCTCGTTCGATCTCCGGATCATGATTGCCATGCACAAAATAAAAGGGGCAATTCAAGGTGGAAATGATGAATTCCTGGTAATAATAGGGCAAATCCCCGCAGGAAAGGACGAGATCCACATCCCCAAAACGTTCCTTGATTTTTAAGCTGTATATGATCGGGACGACTTCGTCACTGATGGATAATATTTTCACGGGGATTCCTTTCCATGAAGACTGCTTTTTTTCTATTATACGATGGATGATCGGGACCTCCAGTTTCTCATCTTCCCCATCCCTGCATTTTTATTTCCTAAATTCCTGAGCAGGGTTGTTTATGCCCTTGTCTTGAGCCAGCAGACCGGATCTCCGATGGAAGATAACCATAGCTTTACCATGCCATAAATAGAACATGAATGTCATTCTTCGCGCCCCCGAATTTGACGAATTAATCCAATCATGTTACGCTTATAAACACAGTGGAACCGTTTCCAAATAGTGTTTATGAAGGATGTAAATGGTCCCAACCATTAAAGACGTTGCTCAAAAAGCGCAGGTGGGCGTAGGCACCGTTTCTCGCGTCATCAATCAAAACCCAGCAGTCAGCAAAAACACCCGACGAAAAGTTGAACAAGCCATCAAAGAGCTCAATTACACCCCAAACCCGAGCGCGAGGAGATTATCTTTGGGTAAAACCTGGCAAATTGCCGTCGTCTTACCCAATTTGACCTTCTCCTCCTATGTGGAACGACTGCGGGGAGTCCAACAGGCCCTTAGTGACACGGATTACCAACCTATCCTCTATTCGGTGGGAACGCCTGCCCAGCGCGATGAATGCTTCGATAAACTATCCAATAAAAATCACGTGGACGGGCTGCTGGCGATTTCCGTTACGCCCACAAAAGACCAAGTCAATAAATTCCTGGGTAATGAAATTCCTGTGGTGCTCATCGATGCCCGCCATGATCAGCTCAGCCATGTGTTTGTAGACGATGTCTTGGGCGGAGAAATGGCGACCCAACATCTGGTGGACCTCGGTCACACCAAAATCGCCTTCATCAGTGACAGGATAAAAAGCCCCTTCCAACCATCTGCAGCGGAACGTTATCAAGGCTATTACCGCGCGCTGCAAGAGCATGGCATCCCCTACCGGGATGAGTACTTCAGGGAGGGTAAATTGGGACGCGAAAACGCGAAGGATCTGGCGAAGGGACTTTTGGGCAGTGAGGACCCCCCCACCGCGATCTTCACCTCCTCTGACACCCAGGCGATCGGCGTCCTGGATGCAGCGAAAGAAGCCGGAATAGAGGTCCCCCATGACCTTTCCGTGATCGGATATGATGGTATTCCTGAGTCCGAATTTGTGAACTTGACCACCATTTCCCAACCACTTTATGAGTCTGGATACAAGGGAGCGAAGATGCTGCTTCGGGCCCTTGAGACCACAAAATCCGGTCATCAAAGCCAACAACTCCCGGTGAAGGTACTCAGGCGAGGATCCACAGCTCCACCTCGGAATTAGGCATATGTCAGAGACCATGTCAAGCCCCTCAACAATAGATTTCCTGTGCATAGGGGAAGCGGTAGTCGATTTCATTTCCACGGGGATCGCTCCGAACCTGAAAGGGGCAGATACCTTCCAACGTTTCCCGGGTGGGGAAGTCACCAACCTGGCCATGAATCTCTCCCGTTTGGGATTTCAAACAGGGCTTGCTGTCTGTGTGGGAGACGATGGTTTTGGAGAATTTCTAAAAAGACGGTTTCAAGAAGCCGGTGTGATCATGGATCTCATTCAAACCACCAGCACCGCACCCACCACCCTGGTACCCGTCACTCGCCAGGTGAAATCCCCCGATTTTATCATCTATCGCGGCGCGGATAAATATTTGCGGATCACGCCTCAATTGAAAAACGCCATCCGAAAAAGCAGGGTCGTTCACACTTCTGCTTTCTCTTTATCCCACGACCCCAGCCGGAACACGATCATGGAATGCCTGGACATGGCCCATCAGGAAGGGAAGATCATCTCTTTGGATCCCAACTATCATCCTCGAATCTGGCCCGACCGGCCCAATTTCATTTCCTTCTTGAAGGACATCTACCCCTGGGTCACGGTCACCAAGCCGTCATTGGATGACAGCGCTCGCATCTTCGGGCCGGGATTCACCCCCCATGAATATGTAGAGCGCTTTTTAGATTGGGGAGCCCAAATGGTGGCGCTGACCATGGGCAGGGAAGGCGTGATGTTAGGTACATCTGAAGGGGATCGATATCAGATCGAGGCCCAACCCTTATCGGTGGTGGACGTCACCGGCGCGGGGGATGCCTTTTGGTCCGGATTCCTTTCCGGCTTGTGGATGGATCTCGTCCCGGTAGAAGCGGCCCAACTCGGCCAAACCATCGCGGAGTACAAAATCAGCACAATTGGCCCAATTGAGTCCTTTCCGGAATTGGACTACTTTCAGGAACAAGCGCAAAATGTTAGGTTTTCAACCTTTAACTAAAGCCGGCGAATCATGATAAAATAACTGAGATGTGATCAAAGGAGGTGATGCGCGGAAAAGGTAAATCATATTCACAGATTAGCGTTAGTTTTAAATTAGTTCAAGATAAGGAGAAAGAAGAATGAAAAAGAATCGCATTTTATGGGCTTTTTTAGCCATTCTCCTCGTAGGCTCTCTGGTTCTGGGTGCATGCAAACCGAAGGCAACAGAAGAACCAACGAAACCTCCCGCGGAGGGAGAACCCACTGAACCAATGGAGGAGGAAGAGCCTATTAAAGTAGGATTGGTAACCGATGTCGGTGAAGTGGATGACAAATCCTTCAACCAATCCGCCTGGGAGGGCGTACAAAAGGCCAAAGAAGAACTTGACCTTGGCGAGATCGACTACATCGAGACCAAAGACGCCAAAGACTACATGGCCAACATCGATCTTTTCGCGAAAAACGACTTTGACGTCATCGTCACAGTCGGCTTTGCCCTCGGTGAAGCGACGCTTGAAGCCGCTGATAAATATCCCGATGTGTATTTCATCGGGGTTGACCAATTCCAGGCTGAAGCCAAGGACAACGTCGTCGGCTTGATCTTCGAAGAGGACAAATCAGGCTTCATGGCTGGCGCGCTGGCCGGTTTGTTGACAGAAACGGACACCGTCGCAGCTGTGTTGGGTACGGACCTTGTGCCTCCCGTTGTGGCCTTCAAAGAAGGATACGAGTCCGGCGTTGCCTATGTCAATCCTGATGCAAAAGTGCTCTCCACTTACCACCCTGGTGGGTTGGATGTAGCCTTTACCGATCCGGAGTGGGGCGCCACGACAGCCAAACAGGCCATTGACAACGGCGCGGACATCGTCTTCGGCGCCGGCGGCAAGACCGGAAACGGCGCGTTGATCGAGGCCGCTGGTTATGAGGATGTCTACTGCATCGGCGTGGACTCCGATCAATGGTACACCGTGCCCGAGGCACACCCCTGCCTGGTCTCCAGCGCCATGAAACTCATCACCCCTGGTGTTGTAGACATCATTGAAATGTACACTAAAGGCAACGCTCCTACTGGAAACTATGTCGGTGATGTCGCCCTGGCACCCTTCCACGACTTCGAAGATGAGATTACCCAGGACATCAAAGACCAGTTAGCGGAAATCCGCGAACCTCTCTTGGCTGGCGAGATCGACACTGGTTACGCACCAGGAGCAGCTGAGGAAGAGGAAGAAGAAGCGGCCATTGACTGCATGGGCGCCCAAGAGGGTGATACCGTATCCATGCTTTACCAGTGGTCTGGCGTGGAAGAGGAAAACATCATGGCAATCCTCAAACCAGTTGTCGATGCTTGTGGCATCGAGCTGGAGCCAGAATCCACACGCGACCAAGCGTTACTTGACACCCGCGTGCAGGCTGGCACACCCCCGGACATCGCCTTCTGGAACGTCACCCAGCTCGAGCAGTATCAGGACATCCTGGTGCCTCTCGCTGATCTTGGCGTGCATGAAGATAACTACGTTGATTTCTGGAAGAACATCGGCACGGTTGGCGGCACCTGGCTGGGTCTGCCCGTCAAAGCCGACCCCAAGACCTTGATCTGGTACAGCCCGACCAACTTTGATGCCTTCGGCTATGAAGTCCCCGAAACCTGGGATGAACTGAACGCCCTGGTTGAGCAGATGGTCGCTGACGGCAACGTTCCTTGGTCGATGGGCTTCGAATCCGGCGACGCCACCGGATGGACGGGGACGGACTTCGTCCAGGACATCTTGTTGGTGAAGCAAGGACCAGAATACATCAACGGCATCCTTGACGGCAGCATCCCCTACAACGATGAGGGTGTCAAAGAGGCCTGGCAAATCTATGGGAACTGGGCCATGGATCCGAAATATACCGTTGGCGGGGCCCAGGGAACGCTTTCCACCGGTTTCAACGATGCTATCCTGAAGGTCTTCTCTGATCCACCTGAGGCCATGATGGTCAAGCAGTCCGGTTTTGCCGGCGGCACGATCACAGACCAGTATCCGGATCTCGAGTACGGCACAGGGTACGACTTCTTCGGTGTGCCTGGCGCGCAAGGGCTGCAGGGTGGCTCTGACTGGATGATGATGTTCAGCGATAAGCCCGCTGTGAAAGCCATTGTCGCCTACCTGAGCAGCGACGCCGGCGGTGAGAAGTGGGCCGAGGTTGGCTTTGACCTTACCCCCAACTCTGCTGGCTCTGGCTCTTACACCAACGAAGCCCTGCAAAAGAAAGCGGACATTCTCACGAATGCCTCCGGATTCGTCCCGGACATCGGAGACAGCATCCCCGGTGGCTTTGGCAGCGCAGAGTTCTCAGCCATCAGTGACTTCGTCAACGGTGCTGAACTGGATCCTCTCCTGGATAATCTCACCGAAATCCAGCAAGAAGCCCTAGGGGAGTAATCAGTCCAGAACGATAGGGACGCCCTTCTTCAAGGGCGTCCCTTTTTTTCTATCTAGGAGGTGTGGAATGACTCAGAGAGTCCCTGAGATTATGAAACAGGGGAAAATTACCCCCTGGCTCTACCTTGCACCTGCATTGCTCGTGATGGTGTTTTTTATCGTCTACCCCATGATCAACACTGGTATCCTCAGTTTTAAGAACAGCAACGGCACAGCCAGCGCTGCGGTGACATGCAGGGAGGGAAAGCCTTGTTGGGGAATCTTTGAAAATTATCGCTATGCGCTGACCAATGAGTTGAACCTCGAATCCATTAAATCAGCCTGGCAGACTTTCTGGCTCTCCTCCTACGGCAACAACATCAAATGGGTCATCCTCATGGTCTCTGGGACGGTAGGGCTGGGGATGCTGTTAGCTTTATTAGTCGACCGGGTGAAGTATGAATCCTTTGCCAAAATGCTGATCTTCATGCCCATGGCGATCTCCTTTGTGGGAGCGGGCATCATCTGGAAATTCATGTACGCGTACAGCACCAAACATGTTCAAATCGGTTTGCTCAATGCCATTATCACGTCTTTAGGTTTTGAACCCATAGCTTTCCTGTCCACGCTCCACCTAAACACCCTGGCGCTTATTGTGGTCGGGATCTGGATATGGACCGGATTCTGCATGACCATTTTATCCGCTGCCTTGAAAGGAGTTCCAAACGAGCTTCTTGAGGCGGCCAGGATCGACGGCGCCAGTGAATGGAAGGTCTTCTGGAGAATCACCGTGCCCATGATCTTGCCCACCATCATCGTCGTCATCACCACTATGGTCATCAATGTCCTGAAGTTGTTTGACCTGGTCTACGTGATGACGGGCGGTAACTGGGGAACCGATGTGATCGCCAACCGGATGTACACGGAGATGTACGCCAACTACCACCAGGGTCGGGGAACAGCGATTGCCGTCATCCTGATCGTCCTGATCATCCCCTTGACCATCGTCAACACCCGGCGGTTCCTGCAGCAGGAGGCCATCCGATGAACAGACAAAAAATTAACAAATTCTTCAGCAAAATACCGACCCACGTCACCATCATCGTCCTCTGTCTGCTGTGGATTCTGCCTTCGTTGGGCTTGCTGGTGACGTCCATTCGACCCTTCCAGGCCGTCAACACTTCCGGTTGGTGGACGGTCTTATCCCCGCCCCGGGGTTCAGAGGAATATACCGAAAACTGCGCCTCCTGCCACGGCGACGACGGCAAAGAAATACCCGAAGCGGATCTCACAGACCCGGATCTGGTCAGCCAATACCCCCGGTCCTTGCAGTTAATGGCCATGCTCCGGGAGGAAATCGACGGTGAACCCCATATGGGGGATATCCCCATCCCCGAGCCGCAGGCCGCGGCTGATATCGCGGATTATCTGGAGCGCATATCCGGCATCGATGATCCACCACGTTTTACGGTCAACAACTATGTCGATGCCATCATGGGTTACCGGGGAGACAACACGTACCTGGAGGTTTGCCGTGCGGGAGAAGCCTCACTGGATTTAAACTGCAACATCACGGACATATTCAACAAACGAGGCATGGGACGGGCGTTTCTCAACAGCTTGATCGTCACGGTTCCAGCCACGGTCTTACCCTTGACCTTTGCCGCTTTCGCCGGCTATGCTTTTTCCTGGCTGCACTTCAAGGGACGACAATGGTTATTTGTTATCCTGGTCGGACTGCAGGTCGTTCCCCTGCAGATGACCCTCGTCCCCATCTCAAAGATCTATGCGGACCTGGGCTTGAACGGCACCTTTCTGGGCGTATGGCTCTTCCATACCGGCTTTGGCATGCCCTATGCCATCTACCTGATGCGCAATTTTTTGGGCGGCTTGCCCCGGGAGCTGTTTGAATCAGCATACCTGGACGGCGCCTCCCACTGGACCGCATTCTACCGTCTGGCTTTACCGCTTGCGGTACCTGCCATTGCCTCCCTGGCCATCTTCCAATTCCTGTGGGTTTGGAATGACCTGCTGGTCGCGTTGGTCTTCCTGGGTGGGACAACCCCCGTGCTGACCTACCAGATCAGCAACATGGTGACCTCATTAGGCGCAGGCTGGCAGCTGCTGACTGCCGCTGCTTTCCTGTCCATGATTCTGCCGATCATTGTCTTCTTCGCTTTCCAGCGATACTTCGTGCGGGGACTGCTGGCTGGTTCAGTCAAGGGCTAAATCTCCAAAAGGTGACCAGCTGGATCATTCGCTGGTTAGAAGCCAAAAACATAGAAAACCAAGCCAAGATGACGGTTTAGGGATCATTTTTCCCTGCCGATAAACGATATACCCAGCCGCAAGGACACTTATCAATGGGCTGGTCCTCAGGATGCGGATCTATTGGTATGAGAAAACTGAACATGGGATTAGATAAGAGGATGAGGACTGAATATCCGGATCGCGCTTTAAAACGATTAGGGGGCATGATCGACATCGCCCGGGATCCCTTCAGCGTTCTCGGGTCCCCTCTGTTGGTCACCAAAGACAGTGACCGGGATCGTTTAACCTTCCATATAGCACGCAGATTTACTACTCTTCAACCGGGTTTGGAGTCCATTCAAGAAAGGCGCCCTGTCGTCGAGGACTTCACCCTCATTGACCAAAACGGGGCCGCTCTAGGTTTTAGGCTATCCATCCACCCTCATGTGCTCAATCTGCGAACGGAGATCGGGGACTTTCAGCTGGCCTTCCACGATGGGGACACTCTTGCCGTCGGTCTGCCCCCGGGGGTTCGATGCGGTATTGAGTTTCAAATCCTTCCCCCTTTAATTCAAGATAAAAGGGATGAATCCACCCTCCAATTCAGTTGCCAAACCACCGCTTCTCTGGATGAGGAGGAGATCACCCCGCAGAAACAGGGGAAGAAGGTCAGACTTGTCATGCAGGCTGGAGAGGATGACGCCATCCACCTGCGATTCAAGGATAGGGCCCAAAAACAGGAAGGGATTCCACCTTTCTCGCAAACCTTGCAACACACACAAAAACGATGGCGAAGGTGGTTCGCTCAAATCCCGCCCGTAAGCGGTGTGTATGAGGGGTTGTACTGCTATGCCTGGTGGGTCTTGGGAAATAATTTAATCGACCCCCGGGGATGGATCCCCTTCCGGGGGGTGATGCCCTCCAAAGCCAAATACATCGGGATCTGGAACTGGGACGCCTGCTTCCACGCCCTCGCCCTGCGGCATCTCAATCCGCAGCTGGCCCGGGACCAGCTGCGGATCATATTGGCGCACCAAAGAGCGGACGGTATGCTGCCCGACGCCGTTCACCAAGACGGGGTTGTGGACTGGATCGATCACCCCTTCCCCAACGCAGTCACCAAACCCCCCCTTATGGCTTGGGCAGCGCTTAAGATCCATGAAAAAGACTTGGATATCGAGTTCCTGGAAGAGATCTACCCGCAATTGGTCGCCTGGCACGACTGGTGGTTCTCAAAAACCGACGACCGCGGGTTGGCGCAGTATCCCCATCCCTACTCTTCCGGATTGGATGACAGCCCCTTATGGGACTACGGATTTCCCGTCACCTCGCCGGATTTGAACACTTACCTGGTCATCCAAAGGCAATCCCTGGCAGAGATATGTCGGATCTTGGGAGAGGAGGAGCAAGCTGCAGCCTGGATGAAACGAGCGGATGACCTAACCAAACGGATGGTCGAAGACCTCTACTCTCCTGAGCTGGGCTATTTCCGAGCCAAGCGGGGAGAGAAACCCATCCCCGAATTCACACCCTTCAACCTCTACCCCCTGTGGACAAACCGCTTACCCTCATCCATGAGGGACCGCTTACTGGATCACCTCCAAGATCCTTCGAAATTTTGGAGTGAGTATCCCCTGGCAACCGTTGCCATGGATTCCCCCAGTTTTGACCCCTTCACCATGTGGCGGGGACCGACCTGGATCAACATCAATTACATTTTCATCCAAGCCCTCTCCGGTATCGGAGAAAAGGAACTCGCGGATCAGCTTCGGGGCCGAACGCTTGATCTTGTCAAGAAAAGCGAGGGTATTTTTGAATATTATCACCCTCAATCAGGGATTCCCCCGGCAAAGGCAGCGCCCATGTTCAGTTGGTCGGCAGCGCTATGTATCGATTTAATCTTAGACATGCAACATGTTCAGCCGGGCAACCTTGTTCCTTGATCCTCTGCTTAAGCAGGGGTTATAGAGAAAAGTCTCTTCCCTCCATGGATGGCCGGGCAAGAAGAAAAACTGATTTGAAGCATAGATATGAAAAGGCAGATCCATAATACATGACCCAAAAGCTTATAGATGCAGTTATTTTCGACCTTGACGGCGTGATCACCGAATCCACCCCGCTGCACAGCGAGGCCTGGAAAACCATGTTCGATGATTTCCTAAGGACATGGTCGGAAAAGAACGATGCGCCTTTCCGGGAGTTCACCCATGAAGAGGATTACCTGGCCTACGTGGATGGCAAACCCCGCTATAAAGGGGTGGAGTCTTTCCTGCAGTCAAGAGGGATCCATCTCCCTTACGGCGATCCCTCCGATCCGCCGGAACGGGAGACCATCTGCGGCCTGGGAAACCGCAAGAACGAGATCTACAACCAGCTCCTGGAAGAGAAAGGGGTGGAAATATACGCCCCGACGGTAGAACTCGTCCACCAATTGCGCGATGAGGGCATCCCCATGGGGGTAGCTTCTTCCAGCAAGAACGCCAAAAAGGTCCTGGAGATCACCGGTTTGATCGATCTCTTCCAAACCTGCGTGGATGGTGTAGTCTCCGCAGAACTGGGGTTGAAGGGAAAACCCTCACCCGACATCTTCACCACTGCCTGCGACAACCTGGGGGCTGCCTATGAACGCTCCGTGATCGTCGAGGATGCCATCTCCGGCGTCCAAGCCGGGTACCGCGGGAATTTTGGACTGGTGATCGGGATTGCCAGAGGAGACAATAAACTGGACCTCAAACTTAACGGCGCGGATATCGTGGTCGAAGACATGGGGGAAATTGACATCAACCGCATCAAGAACTGGTTTTTGGGAGAGGTAGACCGCAAGCAGTGGACCATTGAATACAGCGGATATGACCCGGAGCAGGAAGGCACCCGGGAGACGTTGTGCACGGTGGGGAACGGGTATTTCGGAACCCGCGGCGCACTGGAGGAGATCTCAGCCAACGGGGACACCAATTACCCTGGGACCTACATCGCCGGATTATACAACCGCCTGGAGTCGACGATTGCCGGGCGAACGATCACCAACGAGGATTTCGTCAACTGCCCCAATTGGCTGCCGATCACTTTCAAGGTTGAAGGCGGGGAGTGGTTTGATCCCACCCAGGCGGAGATCCTCGATTTCAGCCGCGAATTAGACTTCAAAACCGGAACCCTGACCCGCAAGATCGTCTTCCGCGACCGGGAGGGACATCAAACCCAAATCATCTCTTCCCGCTTTGCAAGCATGGAGGATCCCAATCTGGCTGCTCTGCGCTACCAGATTACCCCGTTGAATTACGCGAAAAACCTCACCGTGCGCTCCACTCTGGAGGGGAACGTCATCAATTACGGGGTCAAACGCTACCGGGAGCTCAGCGCCAGGCACTTGACCCCCCTCAAGCAGTGGGGAGAATCCAACACCAGCGCCATCCTGGTGGAAACGAATCAGTCCAAGATCAAGATCGCAGAAGCAGCCAAGTTATCAGTGCGAACGGGTGAAACCGCAGAACCGATCACATTCTATGTGAACACCAATCCCGGTGCTGTGTCGACCACCTTGGAGACGGATGTCCGCTCCGACCGGCCTCTCACCGTGGATAAGATCGTCTCCATCTACTCATCCAACATCACCAGTGAAGACGTCTTCCAAGCCGCAAGAAAGAAGGTCAAAGCCGCGCCAACCTTCGAGGAGATCCAAGCAGCGAGCAACAAGGCCTGGAAAGAGATCTGGGACAGGATCGACATCAAGATTCGCGGGGACCGCTTGGTGCAGAAGCTGGTCCGGCTCCACCTCTATCACAGCCTGGTCACCGCCTCGCCCCACCACATCCACCTGGATGCTGGCATCCCAGCCCGGGGCTTACACGGCGAAGCCTACCGCGGGCACATCTTTTGGGACGAACTCTTCATCATGCCTTTTTACGACCTCTATTTTCCGGAAACCGCCCGCTCTGTGCTCATGTACCGCTACCGCAGGCTGCCCGCAGCCCGGAAATACGCCCAGCAAGAGGGGTACCGGGGAGCGATCTTCCCCTGGCAAAGCGGATTGGAAGGCCGGGAGGAGACACAGCGCATCCACCTCAACCCCATTGATGGCAAGTGGGGGCCGGACTTCAGCCATCTGCAGCGCCATGTCTCTCTGGCCATCGCCTACAATATCTGGCAGTACATGTGGATCACGGATGACCTGGACTTCATGGAAAAATACGGGGTGGAAGTCTTCTTAGAAATCTGCCGTTACTGGGGGGATAAGGCCACATTTAACGAGGAAACCGGGCGCTTTGATATCGAGAACGTGATGGGCCCGGACGAATTCCACGAGAAATACCCTCAGACAGAGGAGGGAGGGCTGCGCAATAATGCTTACACCAACATCATGGTGGTTTGGGCCTTAAATCGGGCCTTTGACCTCTTAGAGCTGATCTCAGAGGGGGCCAAGGAAGCGATTTTAGAAAAGATCAGTCTCGCCGAAGAGGAAATGGCCCACTGGAGGACGGTCTCTCGCCAACTAACGGTGCCCGTCTCTGAAGAGGGGATCATCGAGCAGTTTGAAGGGTATTTTGACCTGAAAGAATTGGATTGGGAGCATTACCAGAAGAAATACGAGGATATCCACCGCATGGACCGCATCCTCAAAGCGGAAGGCAAATCCCCCAACGCATATAAAGTCGCCAAACAGGCCGACGCCTTGATGATCTTCTATGTGCTATCGGAGGAAGACATTGACACCATTCTGAATCAACTCGGGTACCATCCTCCGCAGGATTTGCTGGAGAAGAATTTTCACTATTACCTGCAGAGGGCATCCCACGGTTCCACCCTCAGCCGGCTGGTCCATGCCTACCTGGCTTGCAAGATCGGTGAGCATGAGCTGAGTTGGAAATTGTATCTGGATGCGGTGAGGAGCGATTTCATGGACATCCAGGGCGGATCCACAAAAGAAGGCATCCACATGGGGGTGATGACCGGCACCGCGCTTTTCGTGCTCAGCGCCTTTGCTGGCTTGAATTGGGTGGGAGGCCTTTTATCCTTGGAGCCCAAGCTGCCTTCCGGTTGGCGGGAGGTCGAGTTCAAGCTTTACTTCAGGAAGGCCGAGTATTCCCTGGCCATCTCCTCGGATGTCTTGCGGGTAAAAATGGAGGACGAGAAGGCCAGGACGATTCTGGTCCATGGTTATAAATATCACCTCCAACCGGGGGTCTGGAAGGAAATCCCTTACTGACCGGTTTGTGTCCTACCTGGGATGACAATTGATCGGAAAACATTATGATCCCAGCGACATTCTCGTCACCGAAAAAACGTTCCTCCAGTGTTATCCCGAACGCAGTGAGGGATCCCCGCTGCGTTGATCACAATCAAAACCATCGCCTACAGGCTGATACCGACGGCATTCACCTGGACAATCGCTTACCTCGCCCTCCCCAGAATGACTTATTTCTAAGATAAAGCAACATCTGAAAATAAGAGATTATAATGGTACGGAACCCAAAAAACTTCTTCCCCATCTTTTACGGCAGGTTTCCAGCAGCCAAAGGGAGAGACGAAAAGGAGAGATACATGCTCGGCGATGTGTTACTGATTAACGATAAACATAGAAAAGCAGCCCGTCAAATCCTGGACAAACTGCAATCCCTGAAGGCGGAGAAAATCGTCCTGGCTGTAGGAGGGGAATCCGGGTCCGGAAAGTCAGAGATCGCCCATGTGGTTGCCCGGGGCTTGAAAGAGCGAGGGACGCCAGCCAAAATCCTCCACATCGACAACTACTACAAGATCGCCCCCCAGGATCGAAAGCGCTGGCGCCTGGAACATGGCTTGGACAGGATTGGCCCGGATGAGTACGATTGGGAGTTGATCAACGAGCATATCTCCAAATTTCGGGAGGATCAAGAACGCGTCTCCTTGCCTTGTATTGATCTCCTCACAGACCAAATCGACAAACTCCAGACCTCATTCCAGGGGATGAAATACCTGATCGTTGAAGGCTTATACGCGGTTAAAGCGGAAGCTGACCTGCGCATCCTGATCGAACTCACCTATCATGAAACCAAAAACATGCAGAGGAAAAGGGGGAAAGAAACCATCAACGAATACCGGTATCGGGTGCTGGAGCAAGAACACCAGGCGGTGCAGTCTCTCCGGTCCTTAACAGATCTGTTAGTGACAGAGAATTTCGATCTCCGAGAGATACAATGAGATTAAAGCGTCCCCTCACCAGAGAAGAGAGGGGTTCCAAGCAAAAAAGGAAACGCCCCGCTGGGGGCTGCTTTCCATCCCCCTAGCCGGAAAGAAGGGCAGCGGGTGGTATTCACCCTGTCGTTGGTATTAACGCCGGGGTGGGTGTTGCCTATACGCAGATTTTTGCGGGATGTGCCTTGTCCGAACGCTGCATATCCTGCATAATAGAGGTATATGAACGTCGCTAATCGATGGATGAAGATCCTGATTCTTACCCTGGTGGCTGCAGGCGTGATCAGCGCGTGCGCCCCCCTTTACCCTACCCCCAAGAAGATGGAAAAAGGGACAGCCACGCTGACGCCTTTCCTGCCTAAATCGACGTTCACCCCCACCCTGGAAAAGCCGACCGCCATCCTCCTGGCCAGCAGCGATTCATCCCAACCGCAGCCCACAAGCGTACCCACAGAAATCACTGAAGAAGTTTCAGCCGCGGTCTTGAACACCCCTTCCCCGCCCCCCTCGCCCTCCCAGACCCCCTCCCCTCTTCCCCCCACCCTGACATCATCCCCCTCTATCACCCCCGCGCCCACCAACACAGCCCAACCGGGGAATCCCGTGGTCAGCGTCTCCGTAACCACCAACTGCCGGACAGGCCCAGGAGTCAATTACCGCCGCATCGGGTCTTTATTCCCCGGCCAGGTAGCGGATCTGATCGCCCGCCATCCCCATCTGGATTACTGGTACATAAACCTTCCCGGAACCGGAAACAGCTGCTGGTTATGGGGATACTACGCCAATCCTTCCGGAAACTATAAAAACCTCCCCATCTTCACTCCCCCGCCCAGTCCGACAAGTTCGGTTTCCTACACTCCCACTCCCACCCCAACGGAAACCCAGGTTAAGATCACCCATACATCCACTCCTAAGCCGACGAACACCCAAAAACCTCCCACAGCGACGCCGGGCACACCTCCCCCTCCCACAGCGACCAGCCGCTACTCCCCCACGCCCACCCCGACTCCAACACCGACCTACACGCCCCGCCCACCCACGGCGACCTTCACGCCCAGCCCGACCCCATCCTCCAAGTACTGCAGCTATACCTCCGTGATCAGCAGCGAGGAACAGCAAATCAAATCCCTGATCAACAACGCCCGGAAGGATCACGGGCTCCCTGCGTTACAAACCAATTGGAGCTTGAAATCCATCGCCCGCGATCACGGACGGGACATGACCTGCAATGGATTGTGGAGCCATACTTCATCAGATGGGACGCCGGCTTGGGAGAGGATCTCCGTCGCCCTCGGTCATGGGCCCAACTGGTGTTACAACCACTGCTGCTGCTCCGAGATTTTCTATGGTGGAAGCGGCTCTCTCACCCCCAGCCAGGCCTTCCATTGGTGGATGAACCACCCCTCGCAGGACCCGAAGTACGACGACAACATCCACAAGCGCACCATCCTTTCCCCCTATTCTACCGATTTGGGCGTGGGTGTAATATACTATAAGAAAGGAAACACCGTGCGCAAATTTTATACCGTGGATTTCGCTCGGCCCTGATTCCCCAAGGATCCATCCATGCACGTCGCCTTCCTAAACCCCTTGGGGGACTGTGATCCTGAGGATCGTTGTTTCGCGAGTTTATCCGCCGGGGGAGGACAGTTGGTGGCTGCTGAAAATATCCCGGCGAGGATCCTGGCAGAAAAATCTGGCCTGAAGGATCCGCTTTGCAGGACAGGTTGCAGCGCCTATAATGGTAGTCATCGGAGATGACGAGAAATAGATTTATCGGAAAGCGATCGATCGAGACATATATAGTAGACTGTATCCACAAGAAGAGGACATAATGCCTTTGAAAGCCGCCTTTTTTTCCCTACACGGAGACCCGCTTGCCCCACTGGGAGGAACCCATCACGGGGGGCAAAATGTTTACGTCAAAGAATTATCCAGCCACTTGACTGAGTTGGGCGTTGACGTGGACGTCTATTCACGCTGGGAATCCCCGGAACAGCCTTCCGTAGAAACCATCGCGGAAGGAGCCCGGGTGATCCGGGTCAAAGTTGGCCCCCCCAGCCCCATCCAAAAGGAGGAAACCCTTTCTCTCCTCCCCAACATCGCCCGCTGGATCTCTCAATTCTGGAAAGAGAAACAACCCGCATATGACCTCATTCACAGTCATTATTACTTCAGCGGCGCCGTCGCCATCTACCTCAAAGACATGTGGGAAATGCCCCTCTGCCACACCTTTCACTCCTTAGGCGCGGTCAAAGAACAAGCCTTGGGGAGCAAAGATCCCAGCCCCAAGCAGCGGATCAAAATCGAGAGCAGGATCTGCAAGAGCGCTGACAGGATCATCGCTACCGCCCCTCAGGAGAAATCGGATCTGAGAAGGCTCTACCAAGCAGATCCCAGCAAGGTGGAAGTCGTGCCCTGTGGTGTGAACCTGGAGCTCTTCCATCCCATACCGCAAGAAGAGGCGAAGTTGGAAATTGGCTTCTCCCCCCGGGACTTTCTGATCACCTTCGTCGGTCGTTTGGAGGAACGGAAGGGAATTGACACCTTACTGGAGGCGGTCCACATTGTCAATGACGAACGAATCCAGGTCGTGATTGTCGGCGGCCCCCCCACCAAACAGGATTTCCTGAGCTGGACCGAATTAGGGGAAGAGCCTTACATTAAATATCGGCGGCTGCTGGAAGAATACGATCTCGTTGGCCAGGTCACTTTTACAGGAGGAAAGCCGCAGCATATGCTGGCACAATATTACAGCGCTGCTGATGTCACCGTCATCCCCTCTTATTATGAGCCCTTTGGCATGACAGCCATTGAAGCCATGGCCTGCGGAAGCAGCCTGATCGCGTCCAGTGTGGGCGGGCTGAAGACCACTGTCAAAGAAGATCACGTCGGCCTGCAGTTCGAACCCCGCGACCCTTACAGCCTGGCGGATCAGATTCAAAGGCTGATCAGCTATTCTCCCTTAAACGAGAAATTCCGGAATAACGCCCGTCCCTATGTGGAGGAAAACTTCAGCTGGAACGCGGTTGCGGAACAGATCGCGGCTGTATATAAAGAGGTTTTGTCCGGGTAATACCAGTCCAGTTTCCTGAGTCAGTAAAACTAGCTTTCGCTAGCTATATTTCAGTAGCTTGAATGCCATCTGGCAGAATGACCAGTCTCGGTTGAGTGTTCCGCAGGAGTGGATTGAAACCCGGGCGCGTCACCCCACCAATCCCGCTTGATTTCGATACATTTCCTCACATGCGTTCGGAAACACTCAATCAGCGCTTCATCTCCTCCGCCACCCAACCTAAGCCCAAGGATTCCAGCTTCTCCCGGGTCGGGATGCCGCTGTACACATCCCATCCCGCCATGTCATAGTACACATCCTTGGCCCGTTCCAAAGCCTCAGAGGAGAGGGAGATCCCATCCGTCTTTCCCCCTTGCAAAGGCGTTTCCAGCTTCTCAGGCAGGGTGTCCGCTTCCCGACCCAACCCCTCACGGGCGTTAAATGCCCGCTGCATATTCAACCGCCGTTCCCCGATCTTCAGCATTTCTTCCACGCTTAAGTCCCACCCGATCACCGCCCGTACAGCCTCCAAAAGCTGCCCGGTATCATACAGCTGCCAGGAAGGACCGAAAACGAAATTGCAGACATTCATGGAATCGTGAAAGGAATGCAGGTATTGGGTGACCAGGGTAAAGCGAACCTTCTCCTCATTGAGCACATCGCTGGGCTGCGGATCGGTGAGACCCAACTCAGCCATCTGCTCCGGATAGCCCTGGTACGTGGGATCGTGTTCGCTGGATTCATGGTCCGCCCCGAAGGGGTTGACGGCATAAATCAAACCCAGGCTGCGTTTGACATGGGGCATATGGGCCGGATATTCCTGATTCTTGACGGCCACCACCCGCTCTTCTGCCCGCTCTCCAAACGCCTTCGCAGCCCGTGCTGACCCTTCCGCCAGCAGGTCCCCAATCCCTTCCCGCCGGGCGATCCTCTCCACCATCTCCACCATGGCTCCCGGGTTCCCAAACCGCAGATCCAAACCATCCGTATCCGCAGCGGTCAGGATGCCTTCCTCGAAGCAGTCCATCGCCCAGGCGATGGTGGCCCCGCAGGAGATCGTATCCATGCCGTACATATTGCACAACTGGTTGGCATAAGACACCGCTAGCAAATCGTCGATCCCGCAATAGGTGCCCAAGGCAGCCACCGTCTCGTACTCCGGGCCACCGTATACGGGATCGACCTTGTACCCATCCTCATCCACTTCCACCACCCGTTTGCAGCGCACCACACAGCCATAGCAGGTGTCCCGCTTCCGCAATATCGTCTCAGACATGGTGCTGCCATCCAGCGCCATGTGCCCCTCAAACGTCCCGCTGGACCAGTTTCGCGTCGGCAGACCTCCCGCCTTATCCTGGTACTCTACCACATCTGCTGTCCCCAACTCACCGGTGCTGTAGATCCCGGATGTGGGATACTGCTTTGCCCCCTGTTTCGCGAGGGCGACCAGGGCACCCTTGTCAGCCAGCTTTGGTTTCCGGGTGCCGCGGACTGCAATCGCTTTCAGGTTTTTACTCCCCATCACAGCCCCCATGCCCGTCCTGCCCGCAGCCCGGTTGGCATCCGCCATCACCGCTGCAAACCGGATCCCCCGTTCTCCGGCTGGACCGCACTGCAGTGTTTTAATCTTTCGATCTCCCAGTTCTTCCCGCAACAAACGTTCCACCTCGCCCGTGGGTTTCCCCCATAAACCTTCCGCGGACCGCAGTTGGGCCTGCCCGTCTTTGACCCATAGGTAGACGGGCTCTGCTGCTCGGCCATAAAAAACGAGCGCATCATAACCCGCCCATTTCAATTCCGCCGGGAAAAACCCGCCGCATTGGGAATCGCCCACCGCGTTGGTGAGGGGAGATTTGGCCACCGCCGTCATCCGGCTCTGTCCCGAAATCGGCGCCCCGGTCATCCCGCTCAGAGCGAAGACCAGCGTGTTTTCCGGTCCCAGGGGATCCGCGTGGGGCGGCGTATGCTTGAGGAGATAGTACAATCCCAGCGCGCTGCCCCCGACATACTTTCGATAAAAAGAATCGCTGGGTTCTTCGACATCTATTTCCCCCTTCGACAAATGGACATGGAGTATCCTGCCAGCGTAACCGTATTTCATCGTCTCCCTGCCTTTGATGGGGTTCCGCCCACTTCCGAACCCGATCATGATCTTATCAAAAAGCCGCTGTGTTCAAATCCTACCACAGCGGCTCTCCATACTCCAGATTTCATTCCCCAAACATGGGATGACCCTTATTCAGGCCACTCCCCGTTCTGAAATTCAGCCATCAGTTCCGTGATTGACCCCTCCTCTTTTTCCACTTGACAGTAAATATTTGCCTTCAGAGGGGCGAAGTAATTCCTTGTGTCCTCAAGCATGTTGACGGGGATTCGCGTAAAGGTGATATCCTTTTGAGGGTCGATTTTCCCAGCCAGACAGACCAGTTTGCTGATTTGTTCTGGGCTTAAATCCGTCCTCACTGCATCCCGCAGCCGATCAATCAAGGCCGGCAGGCTTTTCAACCCAGAAGGGGTGAGCATCTTGGCAGCCAAAGCTTCGAGGACAATCGTTTGGTACCGTAAGCGGGTAGCAGGATTGACATCCAAACGCTGGCGAACGAGGATTTCCGCTTCCCTGCCGTTCAAATGGTGCTTACCCGCCTTTAGAAACAGCTCCTGTTTTCCAAAAGGACCATAATGTCCGCGATAGACATCGCCTTCTAAATACACATCCACCCCGTCCACAGCATCTATGATCTCTCGAAAGCCGCTTAAATTGACAGCCATATAATGATCTACTTGCAGGCCATAATTTTTTTGCATGGTTAGGGCTAAAGAACTGGAGCCGATTCCCGATCCATCCGCGTATTGCATGCCTTCTGTGCCGTAGAAATAAGACATATTCAAAAGCCCGTGGGTCACGCCGGTATCGTCCTCAATCCCCGGGATCTCGACCCACAGCTCACGGGGGAAAGCCACCACCGTGACTTTCTTGGTTTGGAAGTCCACCCGGATGACCCGGATCGCATCCGCCAAACCATAAGAGTAGTTATTCCTGTCTATCCCAGAAACCAGAATGACCATCGACGTCGGGCCGCCGCAGACCGGTTCAATGGTCGGTGTCAACGTGGGTTCCGGCGTGTTAGTAGGAGGTTCGGTTTCCTCCGGGGCAGGGGTATTTGTGGGCGCAACCGTCACGACTTCCGTGGCGGTTGTCGCCTGCCCCGTCACTGTAGGCAAATCAAGGGTGGGATCCAGGGGGCTTTTCCAGGTGAAATACAAGAACCAACCGGCGATATTGATGAGGATGACCAAAACGATGGCCACCCCAAACTTAATCGGTGAATTTTTGATCGCTTCCAACATACGTACATCCTATTGAATGACTGATTTGTCCCTGACCATGCACTCGAACAATATTATCATAAGTGATATAGCGTGCCAAGGGAGAGACGTACCCTTCTCTTCAACCAAAAATGCGGGGTTTTACCGGGATCTTCTTTTCCCTGCCTAACCCGCTGATCCGTAGCTCACTAAACCTTGAATCCCGGTCAGAGGAAAGGTTAACCGCTGGATCCTTCTCCGCCGGGGATCACCATACCCGGCGATTGAGACCTGCGGGAAACTCACCCATAACAAAGCGGGGCAGGGGGGGAACAACCGGAAAATTGGTTAGATGGTTTTCCAGGGGCTACCGGTCCCATTGCAGGGAGTTTTAGGAAGAGAAGTCGTCCCGTCAGACAGAAATTGAGCTCACTCCCCGTTTTCCGGAGGATACTTTCCCTCCTGGAACTGGGTCATGATCTCTTCAATGGTCCCTTCCTCTTGCTCGACATAGTTAAAGACATACCCGTCAAAGGGCTTGAAATATGTCTTCCTGCCCACGATAGCATCCTTGGGGATCCGGGTATGGACGACATCCTCCTCCTCCAGCCTGGAAGCCAAACACAGCAATTTTGCGATCTGGGAAAGATGGAGGTCCGTGAGCACATTGCCTTTGAAGGTAGCCAGCAGCCGGGGAATGCGGGGGACCACCGCGGGATCGAAGACTTTTTCCAGGATCGCTAGCAAGAGGATAGCCTGGCGGTCGACGCGGTCCAAAGTATTCTTGGGGTCGCGCCAACGGGCGTACAGTTGGGCATCTTTCCCATCGAACAGATACCCTCCCACCTTAAATTTTGGATTATTAGGCTGGTGGTGGGAATAGATGGGAGAAGGATTGAAGACCTCGATACCTCCCACCGCATTGACCATTTCCGCAAAAATCTGCATATTGACCACAAGGGTATGGTCGATTTCCAACCCCCAGTTGTGGGCCAGGGTAGCCTTCACGGATCCCGCCCCACCCCCGGGTTCCTCCACATACCCCATCTTCGGTGTGCCGTATAAATAGGCCATATTCAATTTTCCGTGGGTGATGCCGAGATCATCTTCGATCCCCGGGATCTCGACCCACATGTCGCGGGGGATGCCCAAGGCGGTAACCTGGGGCGTTTCGAAATCCACCCGGAAGACCATGATCACATCGGAAAGGCCGTAGGAATACCCCCGGGTCCGGTGGTCGGTACCCAAAACCAGGATGGTCATCAGTTCGGGCCCATTACATATCCCTTCCTGGGGGGAAGCGGAAGCGGAGGGGACGTCCCCAACGGGGTGGAAGAGAGCGGCGAATATGAAGCATACGCTTAACAAGGCGAGTGATATCTGCTTTTTTGGCATAGGGAAACCCTCTAAACGGATCTATTTTCCAGCTTTTACTCTATTGAACATCCTGGAAGCAAGTTTCTAAAAACTCAATGAGCATCTCTAAAACGGTGGGGGAAATCTCCGGGGTGATCAATTCCATACCGTGGAGATCGGTTAAACCGTAATCGATGACTTTCGCATCCGGGACGGTTGGGCAGGTTTCTAAGGCTGCGTCATCCCGCTTTGCATACAGGCACCACACCTCGCGCGGCGGGTCATCTTTCAATAATTCCCGGGCGGCATCATCATAGGGCTCCGTCAGGTAAGAGCCGGGCGAGAGCGCAAACGCGCCCAGGCACGTCCCGGGAAGGGTCTCATTCATCCAGTAGCACCCGTCCACGGCTCCGTCGGCTCCGATGGATGCGCCTGCAGCCACCACGCGGTTTTTATCCACGCCTTCTAATTTGCTGGCGGCATCCACCGCTGCCCGCGCATCCAGCAGCCATTCGGCGCTGGGATAACGCTTGCATCCTCCCTCGCAATCGCGGAAGGTGAAGGTGAACACAGCCGGGGACAGAGAATCCGGCATTTCCGGGAACCAGTACGGGGTCAGCCAGGGTCGGCCCCCGGATTTCAGATCTGCCGTCAAGCCCCGGTTTTGCAGCCAGCGGGCGATGACGGACCAATCCTGCTCATCGCCGCTCGCCCAGTGCATTAACACGATCACCGGGGCGGGACTCTCGTCCGAGGGGTAATATGTGCCTATTAAGACCTGACCGTCCCGGGCTTCGAAGGTCACCTCCCGGGGTTCAGGGGGGTAGATCACGGTGGGCGTTGCTGTAGGCGTGGGTGTCAGGGTAGGGGTGGGCGTAATGGTCGGCGTGGGGGTAAGTGTGGGCGGAGCTGGCGTAGGTGTGTCCGACGGCACCACGGTATCCTGGGGGGTATCGGAAGGAGGAAGCTCTGTGGCTGCGGCGCACCCTGCCAGCGCAACACTGAAGAGGATAAAGAAAACGAATAAACCTTTTCTAGGCATAAGTGGACGCTCCTGGGTGCATTTGATTTCAGTTCTTTTGCAAAGTATACCCCATATCAGGCGGTTTGCTTATCGGAAAAGGGCCTTTTTCACCGGTCCCTTTAAGGCCAAATCCCCACTTGAAAGGCAGCCAAGAGGAGCCTTATTTCATTGGGATCGTAGGTTAAAACCGAAGCATTATAGTCGTGAACCTCATCATAAACCCTTTCCCCATGGACCATGTCTTTCGGAAAGCTGGCGAAAATCACGTCCTCCTCCAGGTCGATCTTGGTGGCAAGGCAGATCAGCTTGCTGATCTCATTGGGGGATAAGTCCATAAACACGTTATTCCGATAAATTCTGACCAGCCCTAGAAGTTCTTTAATCCCTTGTGGGGAGAGGAGTTTTTTCATCACCGCTTTGAGCAGGATGGTTTGGTTGTCTATGCGCCCGAAATCACCGATGAGTTTCCGGTAGCGGGCGATCATCTCCGCCTCCTCCCCGTTGAGGTGGTGGGTGCCCGCTTTCATATAGATCACCGGCTTCTTATTGCGGTGCCCGTAGACGTTTTTTGGCAAGGTGACCGTGACGCCCCCAATTTGATCGACGATCTGGCGGAAAGCCCGCGTGTTGACGGATATGTACCGGTCCACCTCCAGATCGAAATTCGCCTTCAGGGTCTTGGCCAGCATCCCCGGCGATTGGTCCTCCCCATCATAATAAATCATCCCGGCGGAGCCGTACAAATAAGCCTGGCTGAGTTTTCCCGGGGTGAAATCCTCAGTCTCGCCGGGTATGGAGACGGGGATATCCACCCACAAATCCCGCGGCAGGGGCAAGACGCTGACCTTGCCGCGCACAAAATCGACCCGCACGATGCGGATGGCGTCCGCCAGACCGATGTCATAATCCGGCGCGTCCACACCGGTGACCTGGATGATCATCGTTTCCGGACCCCCGCAGAGGGGTTCCGGTTTGGGGAAAACGGTGGGGGAAGGGGTGAAGGTTGGCACCGGTGTCAGGGTGGGAGTGGGGGTGACGATTTCTTCCGTAGGCTCCGGTGCAGGCGTGGAGGTCTCCTCCACAGCCGTCGGGCTTTTTCGCGCTGGCGTAAGGGTGGACAGGTCCAGAGGTGCACCCATCGGCGCATTCCACAAGCGGTAGAGGTAGAAAGCCCCAAAGACGATCCCTACCACGAGGACGCTGAGTAGAAAGCCAAAGAAGAGCGGGGCGCGGACGAACTTTCTCATAGGGCATTCCCACAATCAGCGAGAATAGCGAAGGTCATGTTGACGATATTGTACATGATAGGCAGACTCTGGGCTGATTATACTCCCAAGAGAAGCTCTTTGTCAGGGAAAGGGGCACCCACCGGTGTCGGGACCAGTGCCGGTTGAGTGCTGGGGCACCCGCGGGTCGAGGGGGCCGAGTGGAGCGAGGGCTGTATCGAAACCTAGGCGCGTAAAACCAACTGGCATCGCGAGAATCCATCCCCCACTGCCATCGCGTTTGAACGTGCAAACCTTTCACCCCCTCCCCCTCTCCCCGTCTCCCCCCCACCCGGTCACACCTACGGCCACTCCCCCGCCTGGAACTGGGCCAATAACTCGCTAATCGCCCCCTCCTCCTTCTCGACCTTGTTGGCAATATACATATCCAGTGGGGCGAAATACGTCTTCCGGTCCTGTAAGATCTCCCCAGGGAGCTGGGTAAAGGCGATATCCTCTTGATGGTCGATCTTCCCGGCCAGACAGACCAGCTTGCTGATCTGTGAGGGGCTAAAATCCGTCCTCACCGAACTCCGCAGCTGGTCCACTAAAGCGGGCAGGCTCTTCAAACCTGACGGCGTGAGCATCTTCGCGGCCAGGGCATCCAGGACAATCGTCTGGTACTGGATCCGGGTCCCGGGGTTGACCCCCAAGCGCTGGCGGACGAGGATTTCCGCTTCCTTCCCATCCAAGTGATGGCATCCTGCCTTCAAAAACAACTTCTGTTCTTCAAAAGGGCCGTAATGCCCGCGGTAAACATCCCCTCTCAAACAGATATCAATCCCGCCCACAGCGTCCACAATCCTCCGGAAACTGCTCAGGTTGACCGCCAGGTAATGATCCACCCGGAGGCCAAAGTTATTCTGCAGGGTCATGGCTAAAGATACGGACCCATTCCCGGCTCCCTCCACATACTGCATGCCTTCCGTGCCGTAGAAATAGGCCATATTCAAGAGCCCGTGGCTGACCCCCGTCTCGTCTTCAATGCCCGGAATCTCCACCCACAGCTCGCGCTGCAGGGCCAGAACGGTGACCCGCTGGGTCTGAAAGTCCACCCGGGCCACCCGGATCGCATCCGCCAGTCCGCTGGAATATCCTTCGCTGGCTACTCCAGATACTAAAATGGTCATCGTCGGCGGGCCGCCGCAGACCGGCTTGATGGTCGGGGTTGGCGTCAGGCTGGGGACCGCTGTCTCGCCGGGCCGGGGCGTGGTACTGGATTGAGCCAGCTCCGTAGGGTTATCCAGCGTGGGGGTAGGCAAATCCAGGGCAGGGCCAAGGGGGCTGATCCAGGTGGTGACGCCCCAATACCCCACCCCGAGGAGGACCGTTAATCCAAAAAGGATGAAGATGTAACTTTTGGGAATCGATTCAAAAAACTTAATCAACTTTTCTAGCATAGCGTTTTCCATTCCACGCGGTACACTATATACCTAATCCATACCAGCGTCAAGGCATCAGGGACCTAAAGGCACGCTGCATATCAGTCATCACGACCTGCCCTCAAAACGACTATGCGAAACTCGCCACGCCTCCGGAGTCAGCTGCGATCTTTCGAATAGGGAAGCGGATCGGGGCCCGCTTTCCTGAACAGCAGCTGCAATCCCAAAGGGATGAAGCGGGGCTGCAGGAAAGCGAGTTTCCAGAAGTTACCCCGCATGGCGTCCCGGTCATATTTGCCCAAGAAACGGATCACCCGGGGGGAAATATTGGCCACCAGGCGGTCATATCCCCCATTGTCCAGGCGCTCCAAAAGGCTCCTGATCCGCCAGTGCAGATCCAGCTCCTTTTTGAGCCCTTGCAGCGCTGCTTGATAGCCTATTCCCGTTGTGACCGCCTCTGCGACCGCTCTCGCGCCCCAGAAGCCGGTTACTGTCCCCCCGACAGTGGTAACCTTGACCTGGCCTGCAGCGTCGCCCACCAGCAGCACGTCCGTGTCCCCCACCCTGCCCCAGGGCTCCAGCTGCGGGTGGTGCATGGCAGCCTGGCCGGACTGCAAGCCCAGGGGCCGGAAGCTGTGTTTCTCCAAAAAGCGCTCCAGGAGGGCCTGAACATCCCGGCCCGGTTCGCTGATGAGCCCCACCACCGCCCTGCTCTCCGACTCCGGGATCAACCAGTAAAAATAGCGCGTGTTCACCACGTCAAACCAGACCTTGGTCAACCCACGGGTCCACCCGGACGGGAGGTTTATCTCAGCCTGGATGATGGGGACTGCAGCGGGGCGGGGAATCCCAGCCGCTTGAGCCACAGCGCTGAATGCGCCGTCCGCCCCCACCGCCGTTTCCGCCCTCACCAGCCTCTCCTCTCCGTCTCTGCTCTTGAAAACCAACTGTGTGAGACCGTCGACCTCCCGGAACCCCTCAAACGCGAGCCCCAGGTGGAGGGCAGCCCCGGCTTGGCGAGCGCGATCGGCCAGCGCCTGGCGCATCTCATTCCGCTCCAGAACCAGATCGTCATCCACCAGGGGGATGGTCACCTCCTCGTTGTTCGTCTCCACCGCCAGGGCTGAGACCTGGTATTTAACCAGCCCGTAGGGGATCTCCCCCAGCACCCGCTCCAGCCCGGAAGTGATGATGTACGTCCTGCGCTGCGGATCGATCTTCCCCTCACGCTCAAAAAGGGCGACATGAACGCCCTTTTCCGCCAACAACGCCCCCGCATATAAACCCGCCGAAGAAGCACCGATAATGACTACCTCAAAATTCAACAAATCCTCCCGTAAAAAAACTCCACCGGCTCCTATTATAAACGATGAGCAGGAAATGAAAAGACAAAGGCCGCAGTTGCCCTCGACCGCTCTCCTATTTGACCCCCCAGGTATAAAAACACCCCCCAGAAAAGCCGCCCCCGGAAATCAATGTAAAAGAAAGGGATGATTAAATGTCAACACTCCCCGCTAAGCGATGGGGAGTGTCACAGAAAGGTTCGCTTCCAAAAGGGACCACCGGAAACCTGCCCACTTCCTATTCCATATATCCCTCCAGAATATTCAAAACGAAATCGGGGATCTGCAAAAAGAAACTTTGGTCGACCAGGCGTTTTATATACATTTGCGCCCGGGGATCTGTGGTGTACTTTTCTACATTCAAATTTGCTTCCCCGTGGACGGCAAATTCATATGGACCTCCATTCGGCCCGTTATGCTCGAAGACCAGGTCAAAGGCATAGGGATCCACCGTCAAGACCAGGAATAAAACTTTCACCGTCCTTTCCTCTCCGGGACCTAATCTAAATGGCCCCGAAGGAGTCACCTTCACCCGTTTGAGGTTGGACAGGTTCTCCGCATAAATGTCCTTCACCTCCATGGGGGTGGTGCGAGACTCGTTTTCCAAGACATAGGTGACCTCAACAAAGTCAAACCAGTCATGCTGCCCGATATAATCCATCGTGCCGTCGACGATGGTCACCCCTTCCGGCCGTTTGACATCCAAGACTGGGGGCTCCTCCTGCCATGTGATCTGATAATTTTCGGTCAGGGTTGCATCCTGCCCCTCACCTGGAGGGCACTCTCCCCCTACCTGATACCGGGCTTGGATCACATACTTCTTCTCTCCAGGCGAAGTCTCCGTCCAGGGAAGTTCCACGGTCCCGGTCGCCCTGCCCTTCCCCTCAATGACCATGCACTGCCCGGTCCGGACCTCCCCAGATTCTTTCTCGATCAGGCTCACCAGGAGGGCACTGTCAGCCGGGGCTTCCACCACGACCTCCACCTGCAGGGTAAACCTCTCTCTCACCCAGGCGTACCCAGGGGAAGCGGGTTTTGGAGTGAGGGATTGAATGGGATTTCCTTCTAGCACGCTGTTCCCTTGCACCGATACCTGATAAGGGGAAGAATTCGAGGCGTCATGCTCCAGGCTCAAATCAAAGGAAAATGGGTCTGTATGCTCTACCCGGAAGGAAACGGTGACCTTTTTCCTCTCTCCCGCCCCCAAGTCAAAAGGTCCTGAACGAGAGATGTCAACATTTGAGAGGTGGTTCAGGTTTTCAGCGTAAACCTTCTCAACTCGCATGCTGCTGGTCGTGGAGGGATTATGGAGGAAGTAGGTGAGATTAAGGGGTTGATAGAATTCATACTCTCCGATCTGATCCACACTTCCGGACGGCCGCGCCGTTCCTTGCGGCCGCTGAACGCCCAAGATGGGGGTATCCTCCTCCCACAGAATCCGGTAATTCACTGAGCTTCCTGCATCAGCTGAGCCCTCCAGAGGACAGCCGCTTCCCGCCTGGTAGAGGGCGCGGACCTTGTACTCCCGCTCACCAGGGGCGGATTCCGTCCAGGAAAGGTCGAATTGTTTCGTTGCCGTAAGGCCTTCCGCTGCATTTTGACAGCTCTTATCCCTGATTTTGCCGGTCGCTTGATCGACCACGCTGACCTGAAGCGCGCCGGCAACTGGGATATCCACGCTCACCTCAACGCTCAGTGAGAAGGTATCTCCGATCAAAGGCTTGCCAGGAGAAGCGGGGTTGAGGTCGAGAGACTGGATGGGATCCGCGTCCATCACGCCCTTTCCCTCCACGGTAACCACATAGGGTGATGGGTTGGATCCGTCATGAGTCAGTTTCATGTCGAAGGAAAAGGGTCCGCTGTTATCGACGAGGAAAGAAACGGTGACCGTCTTCTTCGCCCCAGAAGCCAATTCAAAAGGCCTGTCCGGTGAGACATCCACCCCGGAGAGGTTATTGATATTTCCAGCGGTGATCTCCGTGATCTTCAATCGGTTGGTTCTGGAAGGGTTATGGATCACATAACCCAGCTCGACGGATTGGTAAAAATCGAACGCTCCAATCCGGTCCACGCTGCCCGCGGGTTGAGAGGTCCCCTCCGGCCGCTGCAGCTCCAGGCCCGGCGGGTCCTCCCGCCATTGAACCTGATAGGGGGCGGAAAGGTCACCGTCCTGCGTGCCGCTCACCGGGCAGGACCCTCCAGCCCGGTAACGGGCCCAAACAGTGTAGTCCTTTTCCCCAGCTGCAGATTCCTTCCAGGAAAGGTCGTAATTTTTCGTGCCCTGGACGCCGCTTGAGATGGACCGGCAGATTTGATCCGCGGTCTTCCCCGAGGACTGATCCACCACATGTATCTGGAGCACTCCAGCGGTTGTCGTCTCCAGGCCCACCTCCGCGCTCAGCGCGAAGGATTTCCCAATCCAGGCGGATCCGGGAGAGGCGGGCGTGACATCGAGGGTCTGGAGGACATCGGGGACTTCAACGCCATTTCCTTGGACTGTGATCCGATAAGGAGAGGGGTTGTCCGCATCATGCTCCAGGGCCAAGTCGAAAGCGAAGGGACCCGCATTCCCGATTTGGAAAGAAACCCTGATCGCAGCTTTCCCTTCTGGCAGGACCTCAATGGGTGAACCTGTGTCTATCGTCAGGTCATCCACATTCACCATATTCTCGGTAAAAATATCCTGAATGTGAATACTGGTGGAAGGGGAAGGATTATACACTTGATACGTAAGCTCAATGTCTCGGTGGACGGCCCTCTCCCCCACCTCATCCTCGCTGTCCTGCGGGAGAACAGTCCCGATGGGCCGCTCCAGGGCGATAGTGGGTGATGGTTCCTGCCATTCGATCAGGTAACTTTTTGAGATATCATCCGGATCAATATCCTCAATGGAACATTCGCCGTCCGGACGGTATCGTGCCCAGACTCTGTATTCTTTAACCCCTATTTCAGCTTCGGATACATAGAAGTTGAAGGTTTTAGCCCCTTTGAAATCTCCCTCTACCGGTTTGCATGCTTGGTGAATAACCTCTCCTGACTCTTCGTCATGAACTTCTACCTGCAATGTCCCAGCAATTGAGGTGCGAATGATAGGGACCACCTTCAACCGGAATGGTTCAGATATTGGCCCAACGCCTGGAGAAGTGGGTTCCAACCTGATAGAACGAACAGGGTTGTATACCGTGACTTTATAGCGATCTTCAGCCGTTTGGGCCTTACCCCGTTCCACAATCACCTTGGATGTATAGTCCCCAACTTCCGGATAGGTATGCCCAGCGATCTGAATCTCGCTGTCTATTCCCACGCACCTCATCCCGTTCTCATTTCCAAGACACTCCCCAGCATCCGGGGTAGGTAGCTCACCGCAAGCCCCTTCCACGGCAGCCACATCCGATTCTAAGGCCGTGCAGTCCCACCAAAAATGATAATTCACCGGTCCGGTGGTATCCCCATTGACATCCGCTGTGATTTCTGCATCATATGGTTTCGGAGCGTAATAGGTATCGCTGACCAGAGAAACCCACAGCGGGGATGCGGCATCATACTCAAGGAGGCCGGATTCCACGCCGTTAAAGATATTCAAGTCGATATTCTTCTCAATGCCGGGCACATAGCCAGCGTTTTTACCGCATCCCCCAGGCCCATAGTACTGCCAAAAGCTCCAGTCAGCCCATTTCCCAGTGGGAGGCATATCAAAAGTCGGTTCAGGCTCACAGGACCAATAGGCAATCCATAGATCGTACTTGGTGACTTCTTCGGTGAAATAGGTGTTGGCGCGCCACAGACCGGTATAGATTAAAGGCTCTACCCCGGCCCGCTTTTCAACCGTTTCCATCCACTCCATGACCCACGCGGTCAGTTCATGTTTAGAGAAATCGTCGCCCACCTCGATGTCCAGAACTGGCCTCAAGTATCCCGATTTCAAATAATCCCCTACCACATTTAAAAAATGTTCCGCTTCATCTTTGGCTGAATATCCATAATCGGGCCTGGCAAAATGATATACCCCCATCATTTCTCCGGCTTCCGCACCCTCGCGGATGTTCTCCAAGAATTTCGGATCAGTCCACCCTGTACCCTCGGTGGCTTTCACAAAAGTAAAGACATACCCCGCATCCACCACCTTGGGCCAATCGATATCTCCCTGCCAGTGGGAGACATCCAGGCCGTCCACCAGATCATCTTTGCCCTTATTCACCGGCTTGCGGAAGGCTTTTGGCTTCGGATAAACGACTTTCGGGAATGAAGGCTGTACATCCAGAAATCGGAAAGTGTGCAGCACGCTGTCCAGCTGTTCAATCACCGCTTCCCGGTCATAGGGTTCCACTGTGCCCGGTTCATATAATCCCATATTTCGGGTGTGGATCAATTGGGTCAGCTCGTAACACGCCACTTGGGCGACGGTTCGGTAACTAATCCGTTTATAGATCTCCCCCATCACCCCTTCCTCAACTACATCTTTCCAGAAAGGGACCCCATTGATCTCCACCACTGGAGGGCTTTCCGGGTCATCCAGGCCAATGATGGCTTTGCTTCGGGATTTAAATTGAGAGCACTTCTCCACCTCCTCCTCGCCTCTCAAGACGTGGATGAGCAGGGAGGCTTCGAGGAGATTGGTGCCTTGGTAGTAGTCGGGGTCCTTGAGTTTGAATTCCCAGACTGGAGTTTCGGGGCTCACCCCCAGACCAGCGTTGAGTGCTTCCTGGTTGAGAACGGATTTTTTGGAGACCTGCTGCGGAAAATCGATCTGGAAAGCGTAACCCTCGCTGCGAAAGCGCTGCCAGCCGTCCTGGAGGTTCTCGATCACAGCATCGTCCGTTTGCTGAAAGGAGTCTGAAACATCCTTCGGCCTACCTATGGATAAGCCGATATCCCCCACCAGACCTAAATCGAATACCGTGGCCACCATCACCAGCCCGATTAGAAAGCTGGCCAAGGCAATGACGAAGATCAAGATTTTTTCTGGTTTGAACATAATCCACTTATCCCTTGTCAAATCAATGCTGCCGGTGGACTTTCACACCCTTCCTACCTTTCATCAAGGGTTATGGAGCAATATTCATACCAGAATACCTGCGATCGGGAAGAAGGTTTTTACTATACGCAACGACTTTAATGCCAGTTTAATTAAAAATGCAAGGGCCTATTACCCTTGCATCGAACACCCACTATCATCGCGAGGAGATCGGTCATCGAAGAAGCGATCCTCCTAATGATCCCAACCTTCAATCCCTCCCTTCTCACCTTTTCCCAGGTCACTCACTCATTCCAACATCAACCATACCATCCAGAGAAGTATGCCTTACCTCATAACTGTGTGAGTTGAGTGAATTTTGTCTTGGCTTTCTCTTTTTCTCCTGATTCCGCCAGAGGAACCAACTCTCTCACATCGCGGTCAAATTGATCGATCTTTCCAGCGTTCTGTTCGTAAATCTTCATCACATTTTTATGTCTTGTACCACTGATTATTTCTTCATCCGCGTACAGTTTTTCTGATAACTTCTCGCTTTGGGAAAGGCCAGTGAAGATGATCTTAATATCATCCCCCACCAGTAAACCCGAATGTTCAATCAGCTGCTGAGTAAAATCTTTGGCTCCCCGCTGTTTTATGTGGATAATTCAAAATCGAGTTTTCATGCGATAAGGTTAGCCGTGGTGATAAGATTACGATTTGTCCGACCGCCCCAAGGGCATTATTCACGAATCCTCGAGCCTGGGTTTTAGCAGCTTGACCAGGACCACTAAAACCCTCAAGAATACCAATGGTGATCAGGCTGTCGAACCCGTTTAGAAGACCTTCCCAATACTCTGTACACCGTGCGGTGTGTTTCTTGATCGTTTTTGCTGCTTTGATGATGGGATCCAAACGGCTATGAGTGGCCCAGAAGCATGCGGGACAGGGGAAGGTACTTAAATCTAAGTCGTCCCCTTAGGGATTAATCTGAAAGGTTTTATCGATAAATACTGCCATCTGAGCTCGTGTAACAATCGTATTGGGACAATACCTACCATTTCCGCATCCAACCGTGATGCCCTCTTTAGCCAACTGCTCAATCCAATCGGCAGCCCAGTGATCTTGAGAAACATCCTTAAATATCAATCCTGTAGCTTCTGGGGGATTATAATCAACCCCGTATTTTGCTCGCATCAGAAAAACAGCCATTTGAGCTCTTGTTGTAGCCATGTTGGGGCAATACTTCCCATTTCCACAACCCGCTGTGATACCATCAGCTGACAGAGCTTCAATCCAATCCTCAGCCCAATGCCCTGCAGTGTCACTAAAAGATGGGGAAACATCCGGCGGGATAAATGATGAACCGTGCACACCACGTTCGATGAAAACAGCTGCTTCCGCCCTGGTGACTGCATCGTCTGGACAATATGACAGAGGAGACGATGAGCAACCCAAGGTAAACCCCGATTGGTAGAGATCTTCAATGGCATCATAAGCCCAATGATCTTCCGACACATCCTCAAATGGTGAGATGCCCGTTCCTAATATGGAAAAGTGAAACGGATTTTGATTGGGATCGTTATTCTCTATATTCAAAGTAAAATCAAACGGACCAATCGTTTCAACCCGATAAGTCAGGATAAGTGAATCTCCTTCTCCTGGTAAGATCTCGACGGGCAGCTCAGAATTGAGTGAGAAATAAGCGATATTTTCTAGATTGGTTGTTGTTAGATTGCTCACTTTCAACTTTGTTGTTCCAGTAGTGTTCGTGATATGATAAATCAATTGGTGATTAATACTAGTCTTCTGGTCTCCTACTAAATCACTTGTTTCCTTGAGAATAGTCCTCCCCTCTGGGCGCTCTATCCCCATCACAGGAATCCCCCAATACACCGAGTAATCAACTGAACGGTCATACTCATGAGTATCACCAACTGGGCATTCTTCTTTATCCCGATAACGTGCCCAAATGGTGTATTTTTTTAAAGCAACCTCGGATTCACTCCAGGAGAGATCAAACATCTTCTTTATGCGAACATCATCAGAAACTTTTTCACACTTTTGAGCAATTAACACACCGCTCTCCTCTTCAATCACTTCTACTTGGAGAGCCCCTTGAATGGAGGTTTTCACAAAAACATCGACAGAGAGATCAAAACGTTGGTTAATGAAGGCATACTCCGGTGAAGTCAACCTTGGTTCAATTGAGACAATAGGATTAAATGTAGTAATCAGGTAGCGGTCTTCAGCTGGATTTACTTCTCCCCTATGGACAATCACTTTCGACATGAATTTGCCTATAGAATCATAAGTGTGTTCTGCCATCATGTTTTCATCTAATGCATCCCTGCACCTCATCCCTATTTCATCTTTACGACATTGACCTGAATCAGGTGTGGGGAGAACTCCACAAACATCTTCGACCTCCGCTACATCGGTCCCTGGATGATTGCAGTTCCACCAGAAATAATAATCTATAGGACCCACAGCGGATCCGTTGACGTCTGCAATAAGATCTGCATAATTGGGCCGGGGAGCGTAATAAGAATAACTATCAAGAGAGACCCACAACGGGGCATCAGATTCAAAAGTAGACAACTCAGTTTCCCCACCATTAAATATATCTAAATCAACATTACCCTCAACACCGGGTATGGAATAGTTGCCACACCCCCCAGGAGCTTGATATTGCCAAAAATCCCAATCAGCGAATTTCTCTGTCGGTGGAATGCTTACAGTAGGGGTCGGGTCACAATTCCAGTAAGCAATCCATAGATCATAATTGGCAACTGTATCGTTAAATCTCTCCCTGATAAAGTAGTAGTTAGTATAGATCAAGGGCTCTACGCCTGTCTTATTCTTTACAGTTTCCATCCAATCAACAACCCAACTGGACAGCGCACTTTTGGTTTTTCCACCGCTGACCTCAATATCCAAAACAGGTCGTAGATAACCGGCTTCAATATAATCCCCAACAATGCTGAGGAAATACTCTGCTTCTTCCTCTCCTGTATTATTTAGATCTGGGCGTGCAAAGTGATAGGCCCCCATTAATACACCTGCATCCGTCCCTTCATCCGTATTTTTATGGAAATACCAGTCTGTAAAACCAACCCCCTCTGTAGCCTTAACGAAGGCAAATCTATACCCAGCATTATAAACTTTTGTCCAATTGATATCACCCTGCCAATGGGAGACATCAATACCATCCGCGTATTCACCGCTGGCCCCGTCCAGTGATTTCACGACCATCTCAGGTTCAGCAGTTGGCGGTTCCTGTTTAGGAAAAGTAGGCGAACTATCTAAAACGGTAAATGTATTCAGGACACGATCCAATACATCGATTACCTCACCTTCAGGGTAGGGATCGATCTCGCCAGGCGCAAAACTCTCAACATTCTGGGTTCGAATAAACTGGGTGATCTCGTAACATGCATCATTGGATATCGTTCGGTATATTATCCTCCTGTAAAACCTTCCCATTGCCCCCTCTTTGACCTCATCCTTCCAAAAGGGTATTCCATTGACCTCAACCACAGGAAGGGTTATTTCTGACCTTTCCGGGGTTTGATAGATACTGCCTGGTTTGATTTCAGAACAAGTGGCTACATCCTGTACTCCATGAAGAACATGAATCACAATGGAAGCATCGATTAGGTTTGTATCCTTATAGTAAGCCTTATCTTCTAAAGAAAACTTCCATACAGGGACATTGAGATCCTTACCAACACTGGCATTGAGGACTTTTCCAGGGAATGCAGTCTGTTTTTTGACACCCGTTGGATAACGAATTTCAAAGCCGAAATCTTCACTACGAAAAGTCTGCCAATCCGCTTCCGAACCAACTGAATTAAATTCCTGCTTCTTTAAATCAATGTGCAACGAATCCGCTGGTTCACTTCTAAAAACACCTCCCACCGCTAAGATGGGAACGATCACACCAACAAACAGGTAAGTGATTACGTAAGCGAATATTTTAATAGCTTTTTTCATAATATTTGCAACCCATTGAGTGGGGGCTGTTTCATCGATAATTCTTTAAGTAAGCATCGTTTTTTAATGTGCAATTTTTATACCAAAACATCGACCATCCCCAAGAACAAGAATGGCAACGGTTAGATAAACCCAACCGTTAACTCACTGATTTAATCTCGTTATACTTGGATAATAAGTTCTACTTATGCTCTTGTGTTGAGTCGCGTGTAATGGGAATGGGTGTGTGATTCTGTGTTTTTAAGAGCAAATTTAGCCCAAAGGGGATGAAGCGGGGTTGAATGAAAGGCAGCTTCCAAAATCTACCTTGCACATTATCCCGGTCATGCTTCCCAAGAAAACGGGCCACTTGAGGAGAGATATTCCCGAACAAGTGGTCATATCCTTGGTTATCCAACCTATCAAGCAAGTTTCTAATCCACCAATGGATGTCCAACTCCCGTTTTAATGATTTCAGCGTTTCAGCATAAGGTTTTTCTTCCCCAATTGCCTGGGACACTGCTTTAGCACCTCTGAAACCCGTTACAATCCCCCCAACTGTGGATACCTTTACCTGCCCAGCAGCATCGCCCACTAATAGAACTTTTACACCCCCGACTTCTCCATACGGCTTTAGATGGGGATGATGCATGCCTACCTGGCCGGATTGCATTCCCAAGGCACGAAATCCCTTATCCTCCATGAAAGATTCTAAATTGGTTTTGATATCTTGGCCTGGTTCACCAATTAAACCCACCACAGCTCTCTGATCCGATTCAGGGATCAGCCAATAAAAATATCGGGTATCATCTACATCAAACCAAACTTTGGTCAAGAACTTGGGCCAATTATCAGGTAATCCTGTTGCCTCATATAAAAATCTTACCCTATTTTTTCAGTTTCCGGGATCGAGAAAGTAGTTGGAGAGGTCATCTCAACATCGATGTGTTCATTTGCTTGTTTAACTCGCCACTCTTTAACTCGACGCTGGAAAGTCCGCAACTGGCCGTCATGGAACTTGCCTGGATACCGCTCTTGGAACTCATTGAAAAGCTTCTTCGCATTGGCATAGGGTGATGTCTCCAACTCCTGTTTAATTTCTTCCCATATATCCGCAAATGGATCTTGGCGGGTACGCCACCAACGTTTCTCCTGTCCGTTTCGTCTTCTCTTTTTGGTACGCCGGTATATACGATCTGCTGTCTCCAATTTTGTAACGGGCAAACTGGCATCCTTCTGACCCCATACAACGAGATGAGTTGAGGACCCTGTAAACGTTTTGGGTTGGCCACCGTTTTTTGAGCCAGACCCAATGATCTGCTCACGATCCACATAGGCCAATTGCCAAAGTTGATCTTGCAATTTTGTGATGTTGTCTAATAACTGCACCGGGTCTAATTCTTGGTACTTATCGCTCAACTTCTGTTTCGTAATCTCTGACACCTGCTCCGAAGCCAGTATACGTTGACAGGGGGTCTGGGCTTGATCGTACTTTTTGATCACCCGTCCCCCATCTCGGACCTTGGAGATCAACTTCATAGAAGGCTGAAAAAAGTTGACATACAAGCGCAGCTGAGAGTACAAAGCAGACAGTGTCTGGCAAGATTGGATGCCTTCAAAGCGATCATAACCAATGAATTTGCGGATTATTGATCCATTTTTCTCTTCCACATGGCATTGGTCGTTCTTTTTGTACGGTCGAGAGCGAGTAAACGTGATTTCCTCATCAAAACAGTACCGCAGAAGCAGATAATTGAGAAATTCAGTGCCGTTATCCGTATCCAGTCCCAGCAAATCTAAGGGCATTTTCTCTCGAATGTGCTCGAGCGCCTGCAGAACAGTCTCCTGGTCTCGGAACAACAAAGCTTCAAACTCTGTCCATCCGGTGCAGATGTCGGTCATCACCAAGGTTTGCAAGAAGTGACCGCCCACAAAGGTGCCACAATGAGCGACCAGATCCGCTTCTGTAAAACCTGGTCTCGCGTCATCCCAGTCCGAAAAACTGCGAACGGCAACCTGGCTCTTGAGCAGGTTGCCTGACTTGGTGGTGCTTCTGCTGCTCACTTTGTCACCCTGGCGGATTTTGTAAAGCATCCGGTCCACCGCGCTCGCACCTTGTCAGAAAGTTCAAGATGGCCGTACTTCTCCAGCACTGGGACGATCTCAGGAAGAAAAGGCACCAGCCGCTTGGAGCAGATCCTGTGGGCTGCTTCCCAAACAACAAGCAGAGCAGCCTGCACTTCAGTGTTGTATATTCTTGGGCGTGGTTTCCTTTTTGTCGGGCGTTCCTGAAATTGTTTTGGGGTGCAGTTGTTTAACAGGTGGATGGCATATTTGCGATGGTAGCCAGTCGCCTGAGTGAACTCATCCAGGATGATTTGTTTTTCTTTTTGGGATGCTTTTTTATAGCGAATGACTGTAACAACCAGCAGTTCGCGACGCGCTTTCAGACTCATGATATGCCTCATCTCCTTCTCCTATTTTCCTTTTGTGGGGAAAGTATAGGAGATTTATAACTGAGGCAACCAGGACATCAAAGTAAGATTTTTGATGACGCAATGCGTAATTTAATCTCCGCCTGCAGCAAAGGAACCGCAAAAGGCCTCGGAATGCCAGCCTGGTGAGCTACTGTACTCAACACACCATCTGCTCCCACGACGGTTTTGGCAGTAACGATTATCTCCTTTCCTTTGTCATCCTTGAAAACTAACTTCATTTGACAACCGTATTGATGGAAATTTTTAAACTCTAAACCCAGTTGGAGCGAAACGCCCGCTTGCTTTGCACGCCCTTCCAGCGTTTTTTGAATCTGATTTCGCTCCAGAATGAGATCAGGTTTGACAAGAGGAATGGCCACCGTTTCATTCTTTGACTCCAAAGCCATATTGAGAATCTGATTAAGCATCAAGGAAGAGGGGATATCCGCCATCTCTCGTTCCAAACCAGAAGTTATGATGTATGTCCTGCGCGCTGGATTGATCTCCGGTTCACGTTCAAAAAGAGCGACGTCAACACCCTCTTTTGCTAATAATTCTGCGGTATATAAACCTGATGCAGAAGCACCTACAATCACAACGTCAAAATCCAAGATTCCTCCTCAACTTCCACGATTATCAACTACCTCGTTGAGTTGATTCAATCCAATAACACAAACTTCAGCTCTAATCGTCTCACCCATACATTATGCGATTTACATATTTCCAGGGTTCGATCTGCTCCTCCACTGGCTTCAATTTCTGAGGAAGCGATGATCACTCCTCCGATGTGTCGAGTTTCAATGATTGTCTCTAACTGATCCAACCCTCCAATAACCTTCACCCCATGAATGCTGCGCCCTTTTTTCAAAGGATCATCATCGATAAAGCCGACAGGTTCATAACCCAGAGCTGGATTTTGTGTACACTCTCTCAGTGCTAGCTCCCCTGCATCTCCAGCTCCATAGATCAACACAGGAACTCCTTTTTTACTCTTCTCGGTCTTAATATATTTATCCAATAATCGGAAAGAGAATCGAGACCCCACAATCAACGTTAATAATAATATTTCATAAATGAAAAATACACTTACCGGATACGCTTGGAATCCAAAAACGAGCCGAACGATCCCCGCAGTGAGTACTGTCCCACTGAGCGTTGCTCGAACATATCGCAAGACATCTTCCATGCTAAGGTATTCCCAAACACCGCGATAAACGCCAAAAATGAAAAATGAACCGTAGGAAGATGCAACTAATATTGGGACCGTCTGTAAAAATCGTGAGGCTTGAGATGAGTCGATAGGAAGCCCTAATTGAATAATGAAAGCCAGATAATAGGTAAACGTAATTAAGAAAAAATCCAACAATACCTCAAGTACGCGCCTTCGGTACGTTAAATCCACCATCCAATTTGTCAATACCTTCCACTCATTCCTTTTAGAATCAGGGATTTCGACCACCTTCATACGTCCGAGATACGCCGAAAATAAGGAGAAGGTCAGGACAATAAAAGGGAGCAAAGCCAGACTGAGGAAATAGGACCAGGATTCCAAAATTACAGCAGCAACCCCAGAGATGACCGATATCCCCATCATCACCAATAATGTCTGTCGTTCACTCAGTCCAAGGGCTACCAATCGATGTGATGTATGGTCACGACCTCCTTGAATCGGAGATCGACCCCGAAGAATTCGGGTTATGGAAACCATGACTGTATCCAATATAGGGAGCAGAAAAATGAATATCGGAATCCCCATAACAGCGAAAACATTAGAGGCTTGGGGTTCTCGAGCAATAGCAAGCGCTGCTAAAGTCAGCCCCAGAAATAGACTGCCGCTGTCTCCCATGAATATTGAAGCAGGGGGAAAATTAAATATCCAAAAGCCTAGAACTGATCCACCTATCGCAAGTGTTAAATATAAAAAAGGGTCATTACCTGACTTCCAAAAGAAATAAGCTAAAAACCCAGATACTATCAACGCAGTTCCCCCAGCCAATCCATCCATGTTATCTAACAAGTTCAGTGCATTGGCAATACCAACTAGCCAAATGAAAGAAATAAGGATATTCGCGAAACGCCATGGGAAAAAAGCCGTGATATTCCCAAATATTATGATCGTAAATGCAGCAATGAATAAGCCAATGAGCTTCGTTTGCGGAGATATATGTCGCAAATCGTCAATGAGCCCCAGTGAGAAAGCAATTCCAGAGGCAATCAATATCCCCCACGGGTATTGCTCAAGGTTTGAAGTAAGGACGGTTGCCAGTGCAAATCCAAAAAAGATACCAACCCCCCCTAAGTGAGGGGTCGGCACACTATGCCATCGATCGGCACGAGGATGATCAATAATGCCCGTTTTCTTTTCCATCCAGCGAATGAAAAGAACAAAACCAATGCTTGACGTAAAAGCTATTAAAAAAGTCACCCAATACATAATTCTCAAAAACCTTTTATGTACATTTCTTTTTCACCAGCCAAATGACTTCGCCCCATCATACCATGTTTCCGCACACCACTATTTGAGGTCCAGATTTTAGCTATCCTGGAATGATCCCTAAACTCCTGTAAAGTTTTATGAAGTCACCGATTATTTTCTCTTTATTAAAACGATCTTTTACAATAGTTCGGCTCCGTTGACCCATGTCTTCTCGCAGTTCCGGATGCGATAACATCTTTTTAATCGTATGTGCCAATTCGATGGCACTTTTCTTGGGAACCAAATATCCATTCACACCGTCCTCAATCACCATCCGACAACCCTCGATGTCGGTCCCAATCAATGGTAACCCAGAAGCAGCTGCTTCCAGTAAAAATACTGGGATGCCCTCATGATAACTGGGCAATACAGCGATATCAACCTCCCGTAATAACTCGGGCATGTCATCACGATGTCCAAGGAATCTGATAAACTCCTTTTCTTTGTATTTCTCGACAATCTCAGTTGATATTGAAGATGGATTTCCTGGATCTTGTTCACCAGCAATCCAAAATCGAGCCTCAACATCCTCAGAGTTGATGATCTCAGCGGCTTCTAAAAACTCCATCACCCCTTTATCCCGCAACAGCCTTCCTGCCATGAAAACGATCGGAGACTGTCTCTTTATAGTTTGACTCCGAGATGGTCTAAAAAGCTCGACATCCACCCCGTCGCTGGGGATGATTGTAGAATTGCTTTCAGAGATCACACCCAGAGATAAGAGCTTATCCAAATCTTCTTCATTTAACAAAACAGAATGGAAATCTTGTCTATTTAATGCCCATCGCAGCAATGGTAGTAGTAATCTACGCAACCAAATCGCCTTAGGTGCATCACTGAAGAGGTACCCTAAACCTGTGAAATTATTGATCACGATGGGTTTTTTTCCCATTAAAGCGGCAATCGAACCATACAGTATAGGTTTAATCGTAATGTGATGCACCGCAATTGGTTGTAACCTCTTATATATGATCCATAATTTTACAATAGACACCAACTCCCGCCCGGGAAATAAACTCTTGCGCTTCAAATTCCACGCTTGCCACTTGAAGCCTTTTCTTTGAATTTCCTCTGTGTATCTCCCGGTAGGACAAACGAGGATCACATCCAGGCCTTGATCTTCCAGAGCTCTAGCTAAGGGAAGGCGAAAATTATACAAAACCCAATCCCAATTGGCAACTAACAACACCCTCGGCTTCATTTAGAGTTATCCTAAGTAATTATCTCTCCAACAATCCAGAGCGCCAGGAGGAAAGGTTATTGTTTTGTTTCCTCTGAACAACTATACCTCATCCTCAATCACAGCCTGATAAACACCATAAAGGCGCTCCCTCATCTTCTCCCAAGCAAATTGCTCCTCATAAGCCAGGCGACCATTTTCTCCTAACTTCTTTCTTAACTCTGGATCCTCGTCCAATTTTTTCAGCGCAGCTTCTAACTGTTCTTCTTTCCCATAATCAACGATCAGCCCGCATTCCCATTTTCGTACGATCCGATCCATGTTGGTATCCCTGGCGACGATCAATGGCTTGGCAAACATCATCGCTTCAAATAATTTATTTGGACTGGCATAACGATGGTTTTTAATGCTAGGATCATAGGTGGCCACAGATACATCACAGCTTGCTGTCACTTCCAATGTCTGTTGATAAGGAATACGCCCATGCCAACATGCATTGGGTAATTTACTCACCGTTTTTCGTATTTTCTGTTCATCCCCCCCAAATCCAGCTATATCCAGAGACCAGGTTGGATTGCGCTTGAGAACATGCAACAACTCAAAGAGACCTCGTTCCACCTGAAGCAGTCCGACATAAACGATTCTCAATTTACTTGTCGATTGTTCATTGGAAGCGGGCTTTGCCTCGATATTCACATCTTCCGGACTATTATAAATTATCGCCAAACGTTTTGGCCCTCCTGCAGATACTTGTTCTCGCCGAGACTTATCAACAATGATCACTGCATCAGATTGCCCAACAGCCCACAAATCAAGCTTGCGAATCATTCGGAGCATCCACTTTGGCGTTTTTCGTAGATGATCCGCGTAAAAATCAAAGATGTCATAGATGACCCTCTTTCCGAAGAGCCACTTGCACAACAAAGCTGGGAGCACTGTGTCAAAATCACATGCGTGAATGATGTCATAACTTGTCCTACGGCGAAAAAGCGTATACGTTAAGCCTAACAACCACCGGGACAATGGGAAGATGTTCCCCAAACCTCGTGCATAGCTGGCTCGAATAGGCAAGCGGTTTATGGTATATCCGTCTTTCAATTCTTTGTCAGGAAGGTTGGCTGTTCGGTCCCACGCGATGACATGAACGCTATGTCCTGCCCTGACCAGGGCTTTTGCTTCCTTCTCTACTCGAGGATCCGGATGTACAGGGTTGGACCGACAAAATAAGATCTTCATTCATCCGCTCCGCTCAATGCCAAAAAACCCCAAATGTTTTCCAAACTTTTTTGAGGGCGTCTTCGATATGATGACACTAAATAACTAGAACAAGTCAGAGAGATTTTTTCTCCCTAGGATGGTTAATCCAGAACTTGCCGCTAATACAAGAAACGGCATGATGTAATGATGATACCGGGCTTGGACTTCAAGGATCGTATGAGGTAGAAGCGTAAATAAAACCATCATTAGAGCTAGTATAGACGTTTCCCTAATCTCCCGTTTTCGAAAAGAAACCCAACTCAAACCCCAGATGACGACATAAAACGCTTGTGATAGTGCACCATTTAATTTTGTTACGTAATTTTCTGTTATGAAAGAATATTCCGACCACCGCTCCCAATCTAAATAATGGAGACTCCATTCATTTCCATAGGTATTATCCCTAAATAATATGGATACCTTGGCAATGAGGATGCGCAAGAAACTTAAAAAGTGCTCCCTAATCCTCCTGAACGCCTCCCTTCTTGCAAGTCGGTCACGTTCACTCACCGGCCATGAAAAATAAAGGTTTGCGTCTTCCTGGTTCCACATCCCAGAGTGCTCTATACTCGTCCCAGATAAAAAGGGAAACGAATCTTGTGTAGAAATCGTAGCGGTAGAAAATTTACCAATTAGCAATGAATGACAACAGATAATAAACCCTAAAAATACAACCAAACCCAACAGGAAGATGAGGACTATGCGCTTTTTATCCACCTCGATGTTGGGGAGGATGAAAATTAAGATGATAAACACGGGCAAATAAAATAATATTGACGTCCGAAATATAAATCCTAGTCCATATAACAATCCCGCAAAGAAAACAAAATGCGATTTCTGTTTCCTCCTGATACCTAAGAAGAACAAGTAAACCGTTGTGACCAAGGTTGTCGTCGTCATCACCTCAGTTCCCAAAACACTCACCATATTAATTTCATTCGGCAGAAAAGCGAAAAATATGGCTGCGATGGATCCCCCCACAGATCCTAGCAACTCCCTACCCAATAAAAAGATGATGACAATTGTCGTCGTACTGGCAATGGCATTTAAAAACCTCCCTGTGATCGGATGAGGGTAAATACGATAACCTAAAGACAAAACAAAGGGATACATAAAATTTTTCAGAACTTCTTCCCCAATCGCACCTTTAGAAAAAGCCAATGCCCTTTCATGATAAACCTTAAAATCTGTAAAAGGGATCGTCGGGATATATTTTGCCCAAGCAAGACGTAATATACCACCCACCACAATAAATAATATAGCGATCTTCCAATGGTGCTTGGGGGATACACGGATGAGGACCCTTGCTGCTAAGTAAGACAATATCCCTACCATAAATGTGAACATCGTCTGGTAATGGGTAGGGGCATGCCCAGCTGCTTGAAGGAATAAGTAAGAAAATAATATCCATCCCAAAATCCGCATTGTCTGTTTCATTTAATGATCCTTCTATCGAAATCAGATACCGTCACCACACCAGGAAAAATTGAATATGGGTCTACCGAGGCGTTGCCTTTAGATGAGAAATATATCAGCTACATTCCCCAACAGGGGAAGAAAAACCCCATCTGGCAAAAAGACTTTTTAAATGAGCTCCTAACTTGACATTGTTAGATTAAAACATATGTTCTAATTTTAGGCGAAGGAAGAGTATTCCCGGCCCCCTTGATCCTAAAATTCATTCATTAGAGGTAGAGGTTTTGCCCATTTTATTCATTTTTTGTTCATAATAATCGAACATCCGTGCTAATTTAACATTGTCAAGCTAAGGTTTTGATATTCAACCAAATAGGTTCTTACTGTAAACTTATTACACTCATTAGTATATACCCGGATTCTACGTTTCATTATCAGTAAATAAACGATCTTTAAAGGAAAACTATCGTTTCTGGGCAAAATGAGTGGTTCTGAGCCTGTTTTCGGTCATTTTTGAAGCAGAAAAGACGTTTTTTGACCTGCAGGAAAGAAAAATAGTTGCTTGAATTCAATCCCTGTTTTTCACCCATTGGGTGAAAGGAAAAACATCGAATGACCGCATGTTAAAATGCTGTATCAGAGATCATTGTGCCCCAAAGGATGTCGATGTGATCAACAAAATTGAATTCTCAGCCAGGAACCTGACCTCGAATGCCGGATTGTTTCTGCTGCTTGAACATACCAGAAATAATGGGATCTTTGACCTGGTCAATCACGACCTGGTCTTTGAGAACCAATCGACCAACAGGATCAAGATGAATCATATCAAGACCATGCTCTGCGGCAACTTGATTGGCATCGACAAACTGGAACGGCTCAAACTGCTGCAAAGCGATCCGGTGATCAACGAGTTTGACATTTCGGTCAAAGAACCAGAAACGGTATCTCGCTTCCTGGGGAACTTCAATTACAAGACAACCCAAATGCTGAGAGGGATCAACTTCAAGGCATTTCTGAAGCTTCTGAGGAGAAGTAAGCTCAAATCTATTACCATTGATATCGATAGCAGCGTGGTCAACGTGGAAGGCCACCAGGAGGGAACAGCCAAAGGATACAATCCCAAAAAGCCGGGCAACCCCTGTTACAACATCCAGTTCGCCTTCTGTGATGAGCTCAAGGCTTACACGACGGGCTATGTCAGAAGCGGTGACACCTATACCGCCAATGGCGCAGCAGGAATGATCCAGGAAATTATGGCCCACCTCAAAGAAGAGTGCCTGGAAGTGACCTTTCGCATGGACAGTGGTTATTTTGATGAAGAGATTCTGGAAACGATCGAATCGCTGGGCTGTCGGTATGTGATCAAAGGGAAAGCATATCCAACTCTTGTGGCTCAGGTCACCGATCCAGATCTCGTCTTTGAGGCAGGTGAAGAAGGTCGGGAAACCACGGAACTTGTCACCTCCCTGACCACCTGGAAGAAAGACAGAAGGTTTGTTGTCTCGCTTGTGTTGAAAGATGAGAAGAACAGGGCGCAAATATCTTTCCTGGACGGTGAAGAATACGCCTATTCCTTTTTTGTCACCAACACAGAAATTTCCCCCGAGGAAGCGGTCGATTTCTATCAGAAACGGGGCAACAGTGAAAATTACATCAAGGAAGCCAAGTATGATATGGCGGTTGGCCAGCTGTTGCTCAAGTCCTTCTGGTCCAATGAAGCCATTTTCCAGCTGATGATGCTGGCGTACAACTTGTTCCTGCTGTTCAAGATTGACAGGGTAAAGGCAATGGAATACCGGCAGCAAATAAAGACTTTTCGTTTGAAGTACATTTTTCTGGCCGGGAAGATCGTCAGAACAGCAAGAAGGGTGGTGATGAAGCTCTCAGAAAGATATCCCTATCATGAAATCTATGAACATTGTCTGACTGGATAAAACGCGCCTATCCATATTCTAAATTGTTTGTAACTACTCAGGCAAAAGGGGTCAAAAGTACTTAAATTTATATGACAAATG
>CAYZTL010000001.1:251943-279499 GCA_964481465.1 uncultured Anaerolineales bacterium | reverse complement strand
AAAGAACCAAAGTAACAAAATAACCATTACTTTTGACTCAAGCCTGAGTAGTTACGATTAAATTAAAAAGGAAGGATAAGTGCCATGAACACGACTATGTTTATAATCATCATTGCCATCGTCGCCTCCTTGGTTCCGATCATTTTTCAGTATTACACCCGTGATCGTGAAATGAGTCCCACAACTCGGAGGTTAATGTGGGGTTTATTCGTCGTAGGTGTTGTTGTTTTCATCGCCGCACTCATTGTATATCTCACCGGTTAGCCAATCTGAATGAGTTTCCAAACGTGGATAGATAAAAAATAGGCTTTAGGTAGATGACATTATGGAGCATCTCAGCCGTGAAGCATTTGGTCAGCCTCGTCAGTTTTTGATTCAGAAGGCCAGACCTTTGGAACGCGCCTTGTTCGACCACTGTTTTGAGGGAGCGCCTGTAGAAATCATGTTCAGCGCCTTGGCGGATTTTCAAAATCAGGATGGGGGGTACGGTCGATCTTTGGAGCCGGACCTGCGCACGCCCAGCTCATCCGCGCTGGCTAGCGCCATTGGCCTGAGGACGCTGGCTGCATGGGGATGCCCCTCCGACCATCCCCTGGTTTATGGTGCGGTGGAGTACCTTTTGTCAACCTGCGATCGGGAGAGCGGCGTGTGGCAGGTGGCGCCATCCGATGCTAACGCTTATCCTCATGCGCCGTGGTGGCACGAGGAGAACGGGGGCCTGAGCAAACTGTTTGATGGGTTCCGGATCATTCCTCGGGCGCTGATCGTGGCGGATCTGCATCAGTATTCATCTTTGGTTCCGGAAGAGTGGCTGAAGGTGGTCACAGAGGAGACCGTCCAGTACATCAAAGGTGTCGAGGTCTTAGGGGAAGGGGGAGGCAGCGATCTGGAATATGCCATTGCCTTAGCGGAGGTTGAGACTCTCCCCGCGGATTATGCAAAGCGTTTAAAATCCCGCATCCGGGAGGCAATCCCGGAAGTGGTGGTCCGCAATCCCGAGCAGTGGAACACCTACTGCATCAAGCCGTTAGGCATCGCTCCAAAGCCATATGCCTTGGGGGCGGATCTCATCAGGGATGCATTGCAGACACACTTAGTCTACAAAATCGCCCACCAAACCTCCCAGGGAACTTGGGAGCCCACCTGGTCTTGGGGAGAAAATTATCCAGACGCCTGGGCGCAGGCCAAGCGGGAATGGCAGGGAATTTTAACCTTGGGAACCCTGAACCAACTTAAGGCTTTTGGGCGCATTCGGTCTTGAGAAGGGGATAGCTTTTATCCATGCCCTGGATTAGGGACGACAAAAGATCAATGGGAGGTATCGTGCGTTGAAGGGTTTCATTGTTTTCGATTCGGAATACGGCAACACCCGGAAAATAGCCGAGGCGATAGGGGAATCCTTGGAAAACCAGGCGGAGGTTGAAGTTGTCCATGTCAGCGAGGTCGAGAAGGAGCAGTTGGCAGAGGTGAGCTTTCTGATCGTCGGCTCCCCTACGCAGCGGTTCAGCCCCACAGCGCCCATCAACGAATTCTTGAAGGAGATCCCCACGCGAGGACTCCAAGGTGTGAAGATCGCTGCCTTTGATACCCGGTTCACGGAAAGCGAGATTGAAAAAACCCCCATCTTAGCTTTCTTCGTCCAGATCTTTGGTTATGCTGCCAAGCCTATGGCAGACAAGCTTGCGAGAAAGGGAGGGCAGTTAACCCTGCCCCCCGAGGGATTTTATGTGGGCGGGATGGAAGGGCCGCTGCTGGATGGGGAGCGGGAACGCGCTGCGGAATGGGCCAGAAAAATCATGGAGATGGGATGAGACATGATGAAATCATGGGATCGCAAATATATTTTGAGTGCTGAGAGGTGTCCTTTAATCTAGCGAATCACGTCTCATCTTCTTCATCTATATCGCCGCTCAACCCTTCCCTGAATTTCCGAAAACCTGAGCCGATCTCACCGCCGATCTTGCTTATCCGTCCAACGCCAAACAAAATGACGACGATCACCAGGATGATGATCAATTCGGTCGTTCCTAAGGTAGGCATTTTCCACTCCTTGCCATTCAACTATGATTGGAGGTCAAAGGTTGACTCTCTGAAAAGCGCTTTTCAAAAGGATTTCCATCCCCCTCAGTGGAGGGTGATTTTTATGTTCCCTCCATACGTCTCCCCTTCATAATCAAATTCGACGTTTAAGGAGATGGGGACACCGACTGGAAATTCCTCCGTCTCGATTTTACACACACCGGACCCATAAATGACCTGGACTTTGCAGTCCGGCAGGCTCGGGTGTTGATCTTCATCCGGCCAGTAGGCCTGCATGGTCATCCCGCCCAGGCGCACACCGTGTTTAATCAAGCTCCCGTAAAGCATGACCGGCTCACCCTGGGCAGGGGTTGGATCATCGACCCAGACCTCAACCCTGAATACGTTATCCGCAGTGGGGGTGGGTCCCGCAATTTGAGCCGTCGATGGCTGGGTAGCCTGTTCCTCTTCGACAGCTGCACGGGAGGAGCAGGAGATCAGAAACAAGCTCAGGATGATCGCCGCCAAGATATTATTCAGAAAGGTTTTCTTTATTCTCAGAACCATACCGTGTCTCCCAGAGGAGTTGTCCCCACCATCTTTTGTCGCTGAGGAAGGAAGGTGGTGATCACCGGCTGAAGGGGAAGGTTTTAGGACGTTTGGATCCGAATGGTCAACTAAATTGTATGATAGGTGAAGACGATGATCTAGGTGAGCGCTGAGGGAAATTGAACGCAGTATGATTTAATACAAACAAGCCCTGAACGCTGGCGAAGCCGTTCAGGGCCCTGGTGTGTTGGTCACTCTTCTACATAAGGGGTGGTTTTGTACGTGTCCTCCGGCACGGCGTCTACAGGGTAAACGACGATAGCCCGTTCTTCCTGTTCGGGACAAACCGCCACACAGAGACCACACCCGACGCAGTCTTCCGGGATCACCTCGGGGAAGACGCCGCGGATACCCTCCACTTCCACCTCTTGGAAGCACTCGTAGGGACAATTTTCCAGGCAGTCCATGCAGCGTACACAGGTTTCAAAATTGACCTTCGCTGTGCCGATCACGGCTTTCCTTTTCTCTTCGAGGGTCAAAGGAGGGATGGCCTGGCTGGGGCAGACCTGACCGCAGCGGTTGCAGTCATAGTCGCAGTACCCGCCGACAAAAGGATCCATGATCGGTGTCCACATCGCATCCCAGCCGCCTTCGAAGATGGCCGGTAAGAGCGCGTCTTGAGGGCAAATCTCAATACACTGGTCGCAGCGGATGCAGTTGGCCAGGAAATCATCATGTTGGGCGCCGGGGGGGCGCAGGACGGTCTTTTTGGCGGCTTTTACGTTTCCGACATCTACGGCCAGGAGGCCCACCGCGACCGCGCTTGTACCCAGGGTGGCGAGGGCTTCGCGCCGACCGGGGTCGAATTCGTGGCTGGTCAGCGAAGGCCACTGCTCGCTTTCGAAGGTGATCGCGGCTTTGGGGCAGGGCACGGCGCAGTCCATGCACATAATACATTCTGCCGGATCGCTTTTGTAGTCATTGTCGGGGTTGATGGCCCCCATGGGGCAGATTTCCTCGCAGTCCCCGCATTGGATGCAGCTTATCTGGCTCACTTTGCGTTGGATCCAAGAGACCTTGGAACCCAGGCCGATCAAGGCACCCAAAGGGCACAGGTAGCGGCACCAGAAGCGCTTTTCCACCAGGTTCAACAGTAACACAAGGCTGAAGGGGATAGCCAGGGTCCACCAGTTTAATCCCGGGATGACGAAGGCTTCCTTATCCTCCAGCTGGAAGTACTCGAGCGCTGGCTTGAATATGGAGGTCAAGCCCCGGACGAGGATGGTGATGGGTTCAAAGTACAGAAAGGCCAGGGAGCCGAAGATCGCCATCACCAGCACCGTGAACAAGATGACGTATTTCCAATAGCGCATCCCCTGCCATTTCAAGCGCCGGCTCTTGAAACCGAACAATTCTAAAATGGCTCCCAAGGGGCACCACCAGGCGCACCACACCCTGCCAAAGACCAGGGTCACGCCCACTGTCAGCAAGACGGGCCAGTAGTTTCCGATCAGCTCCCACCCGCCGATCATGGCAGCTATCGCCTGGAGGGGGTTGAGGCGTGAGAATAAGTTGACCCCTAGGGGAAAGAGCTCCCCTAACAATGTGCTTGCCATCAACCCCAAGAAAAGGGCGAGGGCCGAGTACTGCACAACCTGGCGGATGCGTTTCCATCGGATGGCGTTTCTCTCATAAGGCCTGCCGATGACCGGCGTTTCCAGATGGGTGATGGCCCCGGTGGGGCAGTAGGGGATGCACATGCTGCATTCATCACAGATATCGCTGGGGGTGTCCAATGCCATCGTAACCCGGCGGTCTAACCCTCGCCCTACGATCCCCAGTATGCTGTGTCCAGCTATCTCGTCACAAGCGCGGACACACAAACTGCACAGAATACAGTCTTCCTCTAGGTCCTCGGCCGGAAAGCTGGGTTTTTCGACGCCCAGGGAGGAAGCCATCTTTTGCAGCGGTACAACTTCCGGACAGCGGGAGAGGATGAGGTCCGCCACCACCTTTCGGGATTTCATCACCTCTTCCGTATCCGTCTGGATCTCCCAGCCGTCCTGAACTTGATTATTGCAGGAGGTCGTCACCCACGAGGATCCGTTTTCACTGATTTCCACCAAACACAATCGGCATGCGCCATAAGGGGTTAGATCGGGATGGTCGCATAGGGTGGGGATGAAGATATCCGCCTGCCTGGCTGCCTCGAGGATAGTCGTGCCTTCTGCAACTTTTAATTCTTGTCCGTTGATCGTTATCTTTGCCATAATTTTCTGTACTCCCTATTCCACGATAACTGCATCGAGATTGCAGACCTCATAACAGATCCCACACTTTATGCATGTCTGAGTGTCGATCTCATGGGGTTCTTTTTGCTGCCCGCTGATGGAGTCCGTCGGGCACGGGTCGTAGCATAAGTGGCAGCCGGTGCATTTTTCCGGATCTATATAATAGGTAACCAGTTCTCTGCAAACACCTGCCGAACACTTCTTGTCTTGGATGTGCGCTTCGTATTCATCCCGGAAATATTCAATGGTAGTCAGAACGGGATTGGGGAGCGTCCTTCCTAAACCGCACAGGGAAGCCTTCTTTACCGCCTCACCCATCTCCACTAATAGTTCGATGTCTCCCTCTTCGCCGTATCCCCGGGTGATATAGTCCAGGATTTCGAGCATGCGTTTGGAGCCTTCCCGGCAAGAAGAGCATTTGCCGCAGGATTCGAATTTGCTGAATTCCATGAAATAGCGGGCAATGTCCACCATGCAGGTTCGCTCGTCCATGACGATCATCCCGCCGGACCCCATAATCGATCCGGCTTCCTGCAAACTTTCATAATCGACCGGCAGGTCCCAGAGATGATCCGGGATGCATCCCCCGGATGGACCCCCTGTTTGGACGGCTTTAAGCTTTGTCCCATTGGGAGACCCTCCGCCTACATCCTCAATCAGCGAGCGCAGGGTGATGCCCAGGGGCACTTCTACGAGCCCGGTGTTTTTCACTTTCCCCACTAGGGAAAAGATCGTCGTCCCTTTGCAGCCCTGGGTCCCGACTTGAGCGTACCGATCAGCCCCCTCGTTGATGATATAAGGCACCGAAGCCCAGGTTTTGACGTTGTTGATGGTGGTGGGTTTTCCCCATAAACCCTTCTCTGTAGGATACGGAGGTCGTGGCTGTGGTTCCCCAATGTCCCCCTCCACGGAGGCCATCAAAGCTGTTTCTTCACCGCATACGAATGCCCCCGCGCCATATTGGATTTGGGCATCAAGGTCAAATCCAGATCCGAGGATATTTTCGCCCAATAAACCATGTTCTCGGGCTGACTGGACGGCAATTTCCAATCGATCCGTGGCCAGGGGATATTCATGCCGGACGTAGATATAGCCCTTGGAGGCGCCGATCGCATATGCGCCGATAATCATTCCCTCCAGGATGCTGTGTGGATCCCCTTCCAGGAGGGATCGGTCCTGGAAGGCACCGGGGTCTCCCTCATCAGCGTTGCAGATCACATATTTGACTTCCCCTTCCGAATTTCGACATAACTCCCATTTTTTACCGGTCGGAAAACCGGCTCCGCCGCGCCCGCGCAAGCCAGATTGTTTGACTTCTCGGACGATTTCTTTAGGCTTCATGCTCTGCAGTGCCTTCGCCAGCGCCTGGTATCCACCTGTAAAGAGGTAATCTTCAAAGGAGGTAGGATCAATGTTTCCGCAGTTTGCCAGTAATATGCGTTTTTGTTTGTTAATGAAGGGGATATCCTCCAGGTGGAGGATCTGTTTACGGGTCGTAGGATCTCTGTACAGCAGGTAGTCAGCCACCTCGCCGTTGACGATGGTTCTGTGGATGATCTTTGTGGCATCTTCGGGTTTCACATTGGTGTATAAAATATTCTCTGGGTATACAGTAACCAGCGGTCCCTGTTCACAGAAACCCCGGCATCCTGTGATTGAAATGTCCAGGGAACTTTCCAGGCCTTCCTCTTTCACTGCCTTTTCCAGAGCCGCTTTGACGTCCATAGCCCCGGAAGCAATGCAGCCCGTTCCCGCAGTAATCGTAATTCGCCTTCGATCCGGATCCCGTCCTCCCCGGATTTCCTCCCTCAATTTTTCCAGTGCCGCAGGATCATGTATCTTTGACTTAGTCATGGGCGACTGCCTCCTCTTCCCGATATTGGTTGAGCACCTTTTCGACCTCGTTGGCTTCCATATTGCCGTAGTATTTCCCATCGATGATCATCACAGGGGCCAGATTACAACAGCCCAGGCAGTTTACGCTTTCCAACGTGAAAAGCCTATCCTCGGTGGTCTCCCCAGGTTCGATGTCCAAGATTCGGGCGATATGGTCGATCAAACGTCCGCCCCCCTGGACATGGCAGGTTGTGCCCAAACACACGGTGATAATATGCTCACCGAGGATTTTTAAACTCAAGGCATTGTAAAATTCCGCGACTTGATGCACTTTAAGTAGGGGGATGGCCATCCGCTCGGAAACCCGCTTCAGGGCCTCCTCCGGCAGATAGTTATATTGGTCTTGAATATTTAAAAGGGTAGTGATCAGACTTTGCTTTTCCAAGCCGTGCTTTTCGATGACTTCATCCACCGCGCTGGTTTCGACTTCCATGCATAAACTCCTTTTTAATTGATTAAAGGGATTTGTACCATAAAAGGGGATTATGGTGAGAGCCAATCTCGTTGAGAATGGAGTGCCCAAGGGCAGGCGGCCACACAATTTGAACAGTCCGTTCCGTTTTCCTGCCAGAATAAATAACAGCGGGAGACGTTCACCGGCCAGCGCCGGATGCCGGGACGGTTGGATATGGAGGTGCGTTCTGTAGTGCGTTCCTCGAAGCGGATGGCGTTGACCGGGCAGGCTGCTGCGCAGGCGTGGCAGTTCTCGCAGAAATCCTGCAGTCCGAAATCGACCGGCTGGTCGGGCACCAAAGGCAAATTCGTGAACACTTTGCAGAGTCTTTGCCGGGGGCCATATTCAGGGCTGAGCAGCAGCCCATTCCGGCCCAATTCGCCCAAACCGGCGTCGATGGCTAAGGGGATGCTCTGGGCGGTGTCATTGCCGCAGGGGATGGCTGGGTATCCCAAGGAGCGGATGTATTTCGCCAGGGATGATGAGAGCTCCGCCATCTGAGAATACGCCAGAGCAGTCGCTGCGCTGGCGTATTTGCCGGGAGAGGTATTGATCCCCTGCCAATCCATCTCAATCCCCATTACGATGACGTACTTGTAGTCAATATCGTTCTCCCCGGATTCGCCAGTCGCGCGGTCGAAATAGTGAGAGTATAACCACCGGGAATCGACTTTGGCGATCCCTACCAGATCGGCGCCATAGAATCTGGCGACCTGTTTGATGCGTTCGCTCATCTGAACAGGGTCAGGTATAGGATAAGTGACATCACTCACGGGATCGTCCCAGCTGTAAAGTCCCCCCACTCCATGGACGTGCCCCATGTAGCCATAATAATTGGGATGCAGCGAGCCTACTGTCGCATCCACATAAATGGACCCTGCGACGAGGGCATTCCCCTCGATCGCTTCCCGATCAGGGGTAGGCGCTTTGGCGGAATATTCCCTCACTTTCGCCTGATACTCTTTGTCCCACAGCGTTCGGGAGAAGACCGTGTTCTTTTCATTGAAGCGCCCAATCTCATCCGTCAAAAACCGGTCATAGGTGGTTTTTTCGACCTGTCTTGTGTCCGGCAGACGCCAGGCGTGCTCTTTGGCAGCATGTTTTTTGTAATCCTCCAAAGTTCTGAAACGCTGGCCGCAGTGAGAGCAATACCAGCGAATCTGTGGGGGGCGAGGCGTTTTAGTGGGTTCAGCTTCTGCCTGCTGGGTAAGTTTTGCGGTTACCGCTTCTTTGGTTCGGTCTGGTGTAACCGTGATATAGTCAAAGTCCGCTCCTGGATACTCTTTTCCCCTCCATACCTCATCTTCTGGCTGATCGGTGGGGCGGCAAGAGGTCAGCCCTCCCCCAGCCCCCAGGGCAAATCCCAATAGGGCTACCTTTTGTAAAAATTCGCGGCGGCTGATCTTGCGCTCGTTTAACAGGCGCATCAGCTCATGAATCTGTCCTTCCGATTCCTTCGTCATGTGCTTTTTTACTCCTCAGGGTACATGCTAACCAGATAGTCGATGACCTGATCCCGTTGTTCGTCATTAAGGTCAGCGCCGAGCAGGATCATCCGATCCACCGTCATTTCCCATCCTTCCCGGTCGCTGCGTTTTTCCGTCACCCTCGAAATGTCATGGCAGGCAACACATCTGCTGTTGACAAGCTTTTTTCCGGGGTGAACGGTTGGGGTGGGGGTTGCCGTGGGTTCGGGTGGTGTCGCCTGGCTGCAGCCCATGACGATCATGATCAGGGTCACTGGGATGAATACGAAGAGTATCTTCCCTTTCATTTTAATCTCCTTACCTTTGTTTTTCATTTTCCGCTTACAGGGTCATCCAATCCAATTGATTGTACTTATCCTTCAATGCGGACTTTGGAATGGAATACAGCGGCTAATATCGCCAGTAAGGCACCTGTGGCGATCAAATACGTTCCCGGACCTATCCGGGTCCAAACCCTGATCTGTGCAAAGCCCTCGTAGATTGCCCGGCCTTCTCCCTGGAGGGGGATTTCAAAGCGGGCTGCCACGCCGGACACCCGGGCCATCAACCGCCAGGTGCCAAGCAAGGCAAATACACCGGATACCGCGAGCATGATCCTAGATATTTTTCCCGGCAGAAAACTGGCCAAGAAGGTGAAAACGGTACAGCCAATGAGTACGCCGGTGAGAATTTCCATTTGCGGGCTGCGTCGATATCCGATGAATTCGCTCCCCGGACCGTCGATCAGGTAGGGATAAACATCCGTACGCGGGGAGGTTTGTAGTTTGAAGCTCCACCAGGGCTGGAACATGGCGTACGCCATGAGACCCAAGGCGATCAAAGCTAAAATGTTGACCCCAAACTTATATTTCTTCACAGCTTATCCTTTTTCTATCTTCCCTCAACCAATGGCTTTGGTGAAGATTTTGACCAGCCGGGGCCGTTTTGCCAGCGCAGGAAGCAGGTTTTGCCCCCAAGGGTATTTGGTTGCCCTGGAGAGCATGCGTCGAATCAAACTAAACTTGGCAATGTGGGCTTTGTCTGGGGTGATGTGCCAGTAACGCGGCGCTGTAACTGGCTCCCATTTTTGGGTGGCGAGCTTGATCACTTCCATGGCTGCCAGTGAGCCGGTGGTCCAAACGGGGGGACACAGCTGAGCATGAGGATTTTCGCCCTCACACCAGGCTGCAAACCAGTCCTCGCGCCAAGCGCCGGCGGTCTGGTAATAGTACAGAATACGGCGGTTGTCTGGGTTCTCCATGAAAGTCTTCAATGTCCCGTAAGAGGCGCGGTAGGGCATGACCAGGCATTCGGATGCGTAAGGCCCCCCGGGGAGTAAGGTGCTCACCCGGGCCAGGGCGCCGACCGGGTACGCCAAGATAGCCGGCTTTCCCAGATCGATGGTCCGGTCAAGCATGTTAATGCTCAGGGGCCATTCATCCGCGACAGGGAGGATGATATCCCCTTGGCTGATGGCTTCGTCGATTCCCTGGGGCTCTAAGTCACGTTGATGAACTTCGGCTTGGATTTCCGGGTTGATCCTGAGCATCGCCTCATATGTAGCTTGGGCTTTGTTTTCTCCCAAGGTGCCCCGGTAACATTCGATTTGGCGGTTCAAGTTGGAGGGACGGTATATATCACCATCGTAGAGCACAAACTTCTCAAGACCGCACCTGGTGAGCGCCAGAGCGATGACACCCCCGACCCCACCACAGCCAACGATCACCACTGTGGTATTTCTGATCAGCTCCTGTTCCTCAGGGGTTAAAATACCGTAATTACGCTGAAAACATTGCTCATACACTTGGCTAAATCCTCCATCGAGGAAGCGAGATATTTCGATGTCCCCACTTACGGAGGGTCAAAGCAGGTTGGTTATTATCGAGATTACTTTCAACAATGAGAGAAGTCAATTGAGTCATGGGTTACCAATAACAACCGGTAAGCGGACAATGGGCCTCCCATGCGATGCGGATCGAAGTATTCCATGCCCAGCTTGCATTGCGGAGTGAGAAAGCAGATGTGAGCGCTCTTTCTGCCCACTGCATAGGGAGAGGAGATTAAACCTCACGTTCCGCACGGGACCCCTACCTGATGATGTGTGACGCAACAAACTACCAACATGCTGTCGGTAGGTTTCATTTCTATTTATGGGAGAGGCCCCAACTTGCTGAAAACTTCTGTTGCTCAGTTGGGGCCTCTTTTTATCTTGCACGGACCCTTCTCGGAAGGGTTAGAGATGTTGTTCTGCGTATTCCACAGCTATGTCATCAATGCCCAATTCCTTGAGGGTGTCTAAGGTGGGAATGCCCTTGTCCTCCGTCCAGCCGCGAACTTTCCAGTAGGCCGGAAGGTCCTCATCGAACATTTTCGCTGGGTTCCCTTCATAAGCCACGGCGCCTTTGTGGGGCCCAGTGGGTAACGGATCGTTGAACCACCGCTGGGGGACTTGCTTGTCCCATTCCTCTTTGGGATCTTTGAGCTGCTGGGTGTGGATATCGAAGATGCGGGATAAGGCATACTCCCTAGCTCCGACGTCGTTAAGGTCTTCTTCGGTGTAGTCATCCCACCCGGTGGCAGCTTTGAGGACGTCCAGGGTGAAGCCGCCCCAGTTCCCTCTCGCGAAGGTGCAGATGGAAAGCGAGTTGGTTGCACAGGTGCCGTTCTGGCCGGCAGCCGCCGCTGCATAGTCGCCCTGTTTGAAGCCTGAACCGCCGCCGCCGGTGTGAGCGCAGGGGCGGTTGACGGTGACGTATTCAAGGGCGTTCTTATCCGCCGGACTGCGAACGTCGTGAGCCGGTTGCCCATAGCGATGGGCGGTCATGACGTAATCCATGATCTCGTCATTACCCTTCAGTTCGGCGAAGTATTTCCCGGTTTCATAGGTGCCTTGGGCAAGCTTGTCGCCCACCCCTTCGCGGTGGACGATTTTATGCATCAGCTCATCCACAGCATGGATGTCACCCCACTCCAGTTCGATACCATCTAAGTCGTCCGCATCAATCAACCCTCGCTGGTAGAGCTCCATCACCAGGGCAAGGTTGTTGCCGCCCTCGATGAAGTCCAGCCCGTAATTGTCATGCAGGAAGGTGGTGAACTGAAGCTTGGCGAGGTTTTCAGCCTGATCGTTGTGGTCGCCTGTGAAGGGATCACTCGGGGTGGCCCCTTCCATTTCCATGAAGCCCAGGTTCCCACCCACCATACCCATAGCCTCCCAGTCTGGCATGTCGGACAGTGTCCGATCCATCAAGGAGTCTTCGCTGGTGGTTTCCACAGGGTAGAGGCAGTGCAGCGCGCAGCCTGCGCAAGCAGACTTGCGGATGAAGCTGGTCGTGTCCATGAACGGCCCGGTGATGGCTTTGACGTTAGGATCTGCCCAGCAGCACCATTGCCAATTCCGGATTGGGAAGGCATCTTCCACGTAGGCGGAACGAGCGCCGATGCCGGCGGTCCCGTAAGAGCGCCAGAAATAGTTCGTGGCTTGAGAAGCCTGGATGTTTTTGATCAAACTCAGGTATTTCTCTTTGTCGGCTAACTTATGCCCTTTGGTGCCGCGAACCACGATGCCTTTCAGGTTCTTGGAACCGGCGACAGCGCCATCCCCCCACCGACCGTGAGCACGGGCGCCTTCGGTCATGGTCGCAGCATACCAGACCATGTTTTCGCCGCCGGGTCCGATCAGCCAGACATGGGCCAATCGCTTTTCGTGGAATCCTTCCCGCTTGGGGGGACGCATCTCCGCCCATTCTGGAGTCAGGTCCGCGTCGCGGATCATGCCCTCGCGGGATTCGAGGTCAGCCAAGACCTCCCGCTTCATGATCATTTCGGCTTCTTCCACCTCTACGCCCCACAGATGGCTTGCGTCGCGGATTTCAATGTTGTCATCCACCACTGAAATGTACACGGGTTTGTCAGCTTTTCCAACGACCTGGATGCCGTCCCAACCGGCCATCTTCAGCTCCGCCCCTGCGTGACCTCCGCAGGTAGAGGCGCAGAAGAAGTTGTACGGGCTCTTGGTAACAGCAATAGAGCGTGGGTTGGCTCCACCCCCCGTGACAGGACCGATCATGATCTGGTACATGTTGTCCGGGCCAAGAGGGTCTATATCGGGATCCAGGATCCCTTCTTTAACGAGAAAGTATGCACCCAAAGCGGATCCACCCAAGAATTTGCGGTAGACCTCTTCGCCGGGTTCAATGACTGAGATATTGCCGCTCGTCAGGTCGACTCGGGCTATTTTTCCGGTCATTCCATAGAAGTCGGCCATTATAGTTCCCTCCTCTTGTTAAACATCTTGCGATACAGCAATTCGGCATAGGCAGTTGGTTGATGGGCAAAGTAGCGCCCATTGCGGCTGGCTGGGACCCACTGCAAAGCCTGAGGTTCGGGACAAACTTTTACGCACTCGGGATCGCCGCCGCAGCGGCTGCAGGACTGCGCTTTCTTCTCAATGGGGTCAAAGGAAATGCCGCTGCCAAATTGGTCTTCGCATATTTCCGCGCAGCGCCAGCACTTGTCAGCCCCCAAGCACTTATCACGATCGATCCATTTGTATCCCATCCCGTAATAGCCCTCTTCACCTTCACCTTCAGGAATGGTTTCGATCGCGTCTTCTGGGCAAACTGCTGCACACGGGAATTCGCTCGAACCTTCTGCCCATTCTTCGAGTTGGCAGTACGCACAAACATTAACGACGTCTACATATTGGAAACGCATGGGGCGAATCCGCGCAAATTCCAGATTCACCATTTCGCTCGTTTCCTCAGGGAAGAGGAACTCCGAATACTTCTCAGCACAGGCTGTGGCACAGATCATACAACCCGTGCATTGGTAGGGGTCGAAAACGAGGGTGTAGCCGGCCTTATAGGGGGATACCTCTTCCTCCTCAACGGCTTCTTCTTCGGCGGGGGGTTCCTCGACCTCCTCTTCCACCACTGGCGCTGGCTTCCCGAGGACTTCACGGCCGATGACACCGCCAACAACCAGGCCGCCAAGACCTGAACCACCCGCAATCAGGAACTCCCTTCGGCTGATGCCCCCACCGTTGGCTTCCGGCTCTTCCCTTGGTTCTGGTTTTTTGTCTCTTCGCTCAACTTCTGCCATCTTTGACTCCTTCAGATGCCTGTTTGAACTTTGTTTTGCGAATACAATCTACTTGATCTTGATCCTGTTGTTCTTTTCCCAAGTATCCTCCTTTCCTTCACCCTTTCCAATGGGGATCTGGTTTACATCTATGAAAACATCCGGGTGTCCTGATTTCTGTAGGTCGCTTCCCGGGGGAAGCGGCAGTCTCATTGGATGCCGTTAAAATGTTGATCCAACACCCTATTCCCGTTCTGAAGGATGCCTTTTCTGGAGTGGTTCACATCCCTGTTAACCCGATAAAAAGTTGTCACTGTTCTGTAGTGAATAACGACGATTTCTACTGTTAAATATAAGGCAGTTATCCCCCTCTCGCTATATTCCCTCGAGTGATAAAAAAAGACCGATTGGGCTATCTTTCCATAGCCCAATCGGGTTTATTTAGGGATTAAACATAGCCCAGGTGGGCTATGGACGGTTTATTTTTGGATTATTCGTCCACCAAGCCTTCCCGGACGGCATACACGGCCGCCTGAATGCGGTTTTGGAGGTGCAATTTTTCCAAAATGTTCCGCATGTGGATTTTGACAGTATTCACGGAGATGTGTAGCTTGGAGGCGATCTCTTTATTTGTCAACCCTTCTACAACCAATTCCAAGACGCCGATCTCCCTCTCCGTCAAAGCCTCAATCAGATCCGCTTGCCCTTGTGCGTCCGGGTCGCGTTGGGAGAACTCGTTGAGGATTTTGGCAGCGATGATGCCGGAGAGAGGGGCTTCGTTTCGGGATATGCTGTCCAGGACGTCAAATAATTGGGATGGTTCAAGGTTTTTGAGAAGGTAACCCTGGGCGCCGCTTTTGATGGCTTCAAAGAGCTTTTGATCGTCGTCAGCCACGGTGAGGATGATGATTTTCACATGCGGCATCTCGCGTTTGATTTGCCGGGTGGCTTCCAAGCCATCGCATTTGGGCATGTTGATGTCCATCAAAATCACATCAGGCACCAACTCGCGCGCCATCTGGATGGCTTCCAACCCGTGACTCGCCTCCCCCACAACCTCCACGTCATCCTGGTTCGCCAGCTGCTCTGCTACGCCTTTCCGAAACAGGGCGTGGTCGTCCACGAGTAACACGCGCATGATCATTACTTCCCTTCAGTCCGTTACCTCCAAGGGCGTACAGACAACGATTTGCGTCCCTTTCTGGGGAGTGGAGTTTACCTCCAGACTGCCGCCGATGCTCTCCGCCCGTTCTTTCATGATCTTCAACCCGTAGTTTTCTCGTTCATTTTCCAGCACATTGGAAAGGTGGAACCCTCGGCCGTCATCTTCGATCCGGATGCATATTTGACCGTCGTCCTGCTCGCAGTAGACCAAGACTTTGCTGGCATCCGCGTGCTTGCGCACATTTGCCAGAGCTTCTTAGACGATACGTAAAAGCTGGCAGGATACGTGCGGGGAAATGTCTCTGCGGCTTTCATTTTCTACCACCAGATCGACGTGAAGGCCGTAATAAGTGCGGTAGTCAGCTAAATAGCTCTGCAGGCTGTCGAAAAAACCCCTCTGCGCTCCAACTTCTGTGCGCAGGTTGAAGATCTCTTCGCGGACATCTGTATAAAGCATTTCGCTGACCTTCTTGAGTTGTCCCAGACTTTCCTTCGCCTTGCCAATTTTCCCCCTCGCCAAAAGGTCATCCGTGATGGAGGCTTTAATCTTCAGATACCCTAAGCTCTGTGACAGGTTGTCGTGAAGCTCGCGTGCCAGGCGGTCGCGCTCTTCAAGGACGGCTATATGGTGTAGTTGGCGGTAAAGCTGGGCGTTTTCGATGGAGAGCACGACCTGGTGAGTCAGGGACGACACTGAATCGATGTCGCTGGAGGAGAACCGGTGAGGTTTCCGGTACATCAAGACGACCAAACCGAGGAGAGTGCTGCTGCGCATCAACGGCACGGCCAGGAAGGACTGCACACCTTCCTGTGTGATAAATTCGTCTTCATAGAGGATGGTCCGGTCCTGGCTGTGGTCGTGATATTCAATGGGTTGCCCGGCAGCCAATTCCTTCCAGGGGGACTGTTCCATGGACACCGTCTGAAAATTCGGCAGGCTTTTGGTACGCCTGCCAGAGATGGCTTCGATGATCATCTCTTCCCGTTCCACATCCACCAATCCCACCAGTCCGATATCCGCGCCCATGAGCTCCCGGAATGCGTCGGCAGCGGATTCCAAGACACCGGTCGGGGAAAGGGAGGATGAGATCTTCATGCCCAGGTTGTGGAGGGGTTTGGCCCGCTGTTCGCCGCGCTTGGTATCCGCTAACAAGTTGGCATTATCGATGGCGATTCCAATCACCCCCCCGATGACTTTCAGAAATTCGACCGAACGGGGGCTCAATGATTGCTTCTCTGGCGTCACGGACCCTACTACGCCGACGACCGTCCCCCTGGATATGAGGGGTAATTTTACGTAGGAGCGACCTTTAAGGTTGTCCCACACCCCGTAGAAACGGCGATCGGCGGCCATGTCCCGGACGAATAGGCCTTCCCCGGTGTCAATCACCTCCTGGGTGATATCATCCCCTGCTCGCCAGCGGCGTTCGATCTTCTCCTTTTGCTCCTCCGAGACGCCCTGAGAGGCTTGCAGCGTGTAACGCCCCATGGCAGGGTCCAGCAAGTAGACCATGACGACCGCCATCCCCAGTTTGTTTGTGAAGGTGTCCAGAGCTAAGTCCAGAATATCTTCTCTGTCCAACAACTGGATGGCTGCCAGGCTGACTTCGCTGAGGATGGTCAGCTCATTTTCACTCAAGTTCATCTGAGATAGATGAACGTGGGGGGTCGGTTTCGAGAGTCTGGGCTGGTCTTCAATCATGGCGATAGGGGTTGTTCCTATGGTGATCCGGGGTGCATCACCGACCTCATATTCATTCTGGCTTCATCCAGGGGATGATGGGTGATGGCTTGGCAGCCGGGACGGTTTTGGCAAAGGAGGTCGCCAAGTCCGCATAGGCTTCATGTTCGTACTTCTCGATTTCTCCGGCGTCTGCCAATTTGGACAGCTCCGGATCGATTGGCAGGTATCCGAGGATGGGCGCGTCGGCCAAATCCGCGATCTTTTGGGAATGGCTGGGGCCGAAGATCGTATATTTTGTTCCCGTATCAGGGGCTATGAAGTAGCTCATATTCTCCACAATCCCCAAGATGGGGGTGTTCAACTCTTGGGACATGTTGACCGTTTTTCTGACCACCATCGAGGACAGGCTTTGCGGGGTGGTGACCATGATCACCCCGTCCAAGGGCATGGCTTGCATGACCGTCAAAGTGGCGTCCGAGGTCCCCGGGGGAAGGTCCAATAAAAGATATTCGAGTTTTCCCCAGGCCACATCGGTCCAAAACTGTTTGATGGTGTTGCCCATGATCGGGCCCCGCCAGATCACGGCCATATCCTCTTCGGGGAGCATGAGGTTAGTGGAGATGACTTTGATCCCGGTTTGGGCCTCAATGGGAAGTATGCCCATGGGTGTGCCGCTTACCGGCCCGGTGATGCCGAAGAGCTTGGGTATGCTGGGTCCGGTCACGTCGGCGTCCAGCACCCCTACCTGGTGCCCTTGGTGCTGCAGCGCTGCAGCCAGCAAAGCAGTCACCGAAGACTTTCCAACGCCGCCTTTACCGCTCATGACGGCGATCATCTTCCCGACCCGGTTCATACTCATCGTCGGCGACAACCTCTCTTGCAGCCTTTGCCGTTCCTCTTGGGTCATGGTCGCCAGCTCGATTTCCACGCTTTCCACCCCGGGAGCTGACGCTGCAGCTGACCTGGTGTCTTCCTGCAAGCGGTCCTTGAGCGGGCAGCCTTCGGTCGTCAATGCCAGGGTGATCTTCACATTGCCCCCCTCGACCTGAATGTCGCGCACCATCCCTGCTTCAACGATATTTTTGCCTAATTCAGGATCGATGACATGGGTGAGTATTTTTTGGATTTGGCTTTTTTTGGGCATAGATAGTGGTCCTTGCGTTGAAATGCCGTCCAGTGGGGAGTGACATTTATTGAACGTGAGATGGCGTTATGCGGTTGATGTTTTGTCTTGGAAGGTAATGAGAATTCTATTTTTGGGCTGCTTACCTGTAAAGTTGTTCACCATTGCTGTTGATAAATTTCTGCATCATATCGGCGTTCTAAGTGTTCGAAAAAATATTTCGTGAGCATCAGGGTATTCGGATCTTTTAAGGTAAAAGACCTAGAATTCCCTGACGGGGATGTATATGTATATGTAGGATACCATAGAATCAAAGGTAGTCATATATCCGATGTATATCACGGCTCAGAAGATCGAAGATAGGTAATGTTGGAGACCAAGCGTTGATCTACATCAAGGCGAGCGGGCACAGCGAAAGCTGCACAAGAAACGGGCGTAAAGCGGGCCATATCCGCTCCATCGATTGATGCGCAGGAAGCTGACCACCTCAGGTGGATTGGTATAGACATCCAGGGGATGCTCATCCTGCACCCATTCCCACATCCCCCCGGTCATTTCATAAAGTCCGAACATATTGGGCGTTGTAGAACCGATCGGTTTTGTGTCCGGATAGAAATTGATCTCTGCTTTCACGCTTCGACCCAATCGGGATCCAACCTGGCAAACTGGGCTTTCTTCTCCCCAATAATAATCAACCTCTTCCAATTCATCTTGGGCGGCTTTCTCCCACTCCGCTTTGGTGGGTAAACGTGCCTCCCGCCATCGGCAGTAGGTGTTCGCCATTTCACAGGTGACGAAGATGACCGGGTGATCACGGTAGGTTTCTTGTGCATATTGTTTGGTGTTGAGGGGTTCAGCGCACGCTCCCGCCCGCACACAATCAGCATAGTGCTGGTTGGTCACTTTGTAGATGTCCAAATAAAAATTATCTACGTAGACTGTTTCTATGGTGCTTTCGTTCTTCAATTCATTCCAGACTGTCATTTCAAAATCCCCCGCCGGGATGAGCACCATGGGGGTGTCTGAGTTGTCCACGATCTTCTCCGGTATCCCCAGGCAAGATACCAGGAAGGGGATCGCGATTGTGAAAATAAAGAAGATGGTTAGGGTTCTCCGGGGCATGCATTCACTCCTTGTCTCATTTACCGGGATATGCAGGTGGGGGATTGGTTGAGGATTTCATTATAAATTAAAAATGGGCGATATTTTATCCGGTTAAAAGGTGGGTTTGGATGTTTTCTGGTGATGAATGCCGCCTTTATCTCTGCCTAGCGTATTTGGTCCCTCGCCTTTGTGCCTGGGATTCGTTTCAGGTCATAGTGAGTTATAATGAGTTTGTGGGAAGGTTGTTGATTTCGATCACGACGGGGTTCAGGTGAGACCATGAATGATGAAAGAAGCACCGGATTTGGAACCTACCCGCTTCGATATCTCGCCTTGGGGCTCTTGATGAAGGGTCCCGATCACGGGTATCAACTCGACCAAACCCTGGATGATGATTTCCAGATGATTTGGAAGGCGGGTCAGACCAAACTTTACGTGACGCTCTCCGGTTTGGAAGAGGAAGGATTGCTGGGCTCAGAGGTGGAAGTACAGGAAAACCGCCCGAACCGCAAGGTTTACCATTTAACCGGCCAGGGTCGGAAAGAGTTCATGGACTGGGTCACCGCCCCCGTACCCTCCCTGCGCGCTGTACGAGTGGAGCTTCTCGCCAAACTGAGGTTCCATTACCTTCTGGAGCTTTCCGGAGTGGAGGATTTAATCCGCGCCCAGCAAGATATTTTCCAGGATATGATCCGGGAGTGGAAAGAGGAGCAAAAACAAGAAAGGGATCCCTTCCTGGCCCAAGTATATGACTTCCGCATCCGCCAAGCCGCTTTCATCATTGATTGGCTGGAGGAGTATCAGGCAGAGATGGGTTAGCAGGGGGGAATTGTTTTTCCTCTGATTTCCTTTCCTAGGGGATAGCTAAATAGATGGTTATCGATCAGTTCCTGGTTGAAACCGCCATATATTTTTTATATATCTATTTACAAATTAAATAGTTTCTGATTAAATACAAGTGAATCAGGAAAGGAAGAGATTCAACCCTCATGACCCAAGAGCGATATTATTATTCCACGCGCGATTTGCTGCTCATGGCTGCCTTGGCAGCGCTGGGCGGCCTTGCCAGCACATATGTCAATTTCATCGGAGATTTTTTCCAGTCCATCCTCGGCTTTGCGGGGACGACCCAATGGGCGGCTGGATTTCACGTGCTGTGGTTGATCCTCGCAGTCGGACTGACTAAAAAGCAAGGCGCCGGGACCATCACCGGGATCCTGAAGGGAGCGGTGGAACTTTTCTCGGGGAACACCCATGGGCTGATGATCGTGTTGGTGGATATCGTCGCTGGCGTGCTGGTCGACTTGAGCCTCTTTCCCTTTCGGAAACGTGACAACTGGTTGGCCTACGCCGTCGCCGGAGGGATCGCTTCCGCTTCAAACGTCTTTGTCTTCCAACTCTTTGCTGCAGTACCCGTGGACATCTTGGCCTATGGGGTGATAATGCTGATTGCCTTGATGGCCTTTGTCTCCGGCGTGGTGTTTGCCGGCATTTTGGGGTCCGCGCTTCTAACCACGCTGCGCAGTTCCGGGGTGGTCAAAGACCAAGAACCTCGAGCCATGAAACCGAGCGTTCTGGGGATCTTTTTCGCGGGAACCCTTGTGCTGGCTGGGGGGATTTTCGGCTATTTGAAAATCACCCAGTCAGGCGCGGGATCGGTCGCCATTAACGGCGCGGTTTCATCTCCATACTCATTCAATGCCAAAGATACAGATGTAAAAGAGACGACAAGGGAGGTCTCCAAAGGGGACATTTCTGTGTCCTATCGTGGATATCCCCTGTGGGATATCCTCCAAAAAGCCCAGCCGGATCCTGGGTTTGACCTTGTCTTACTTCAAGCGTCCGATGGCTATGAGTTTTTGATCACCAAAAGCGAGTTGGAAGAGAATGAGGGTTTGTTGTTACAAGCCCAGGGGAAGGGAAAACAGTTAGTTTACAACATGGTGGGGCCGCGTACGAAAAAAGCCTGGGTGAACGGGGTGGTGGAGATGACCCTGGTTGAGTCCGCTTCTCTGGAATTGGTGGCGGAGGGTCTAGAGCCGAAGATGTTTGAACCCGGAGCCTGGATCCAGGAGATGGACAGCACCAATCTCGATGTTGGTTACGGACCGAACAAATATCAAGGGGTCCCATTGAAGACCCTTTTCTCCTCCGCCTTGGAAGAGGGCTCTCCTTCTGAGGTGGTCCTGGTGGGGAGGGATGGGGAGCGGGCCACCTTCCCAGCCCAAAAAATAGGGGCGGATGAAGGCGTCCGGGTCTTTGTCATTTTAGAGGAAGGCTCGGTTTCCTACGCAGTGGCCCACATGAGCGGAGAGGTGTACTTGACAGATGTGAGGCAGATTAAGCTGCAATGATCAGCATTCGGGAGTTCGGGTACCGGTATAGGGGAAGGGAGGAACAGGCCCTCCAGGATGTGAATCTGGAGATCGACAAAGGCGAGTTCACCCTGCTCACCGGCCCTTCCGGCTGCGGCAAATCCACGCTGGCCCTGGCCATCGCCGGGGTCTTGTTTTCGCAATACGATGGGGAGGTGAGCGGGACGGTGGAGGTCGCTGAAATGGATGTCCAAGAGAAATCCATTTTCCAGATTGCGGATATCGTGGGATTGGTCCAGCAAAACCCGGAATCCCAGTTCTGCACCCTGATGGTGGAGGACGAGATTGCTTTTGGGTTGGAGAACCGTAAATATCCCAGGGATAGGATCGAGGAATTATTGACCTGGTCGCTGGAGGTGGCTGGTGTGGAACACCTCCGGGATCGCGCTTTAAGCACCCTCTCGGGAGGGGAAAAACAGAAGATCGCCCTGGCTTCCATCCTCGCTTCCCAACCGGAAGTGATCATCTTTGATGAACCCACTTCCAACCTCGATCCTCCCTCCACACAGGAGATCTTCGAGGTCATTTTAGATATTCAGCGTGAAACGGATCTCACCGTGTTGGTGATCGAACATAAGCTGGATTTCTTGAGCCGCATCAACCCCCGGATCGTCGAAATGGGGATGGGATTCGTTTTAAACGACGACCGAAAAACCTACCCGGTCACCGATTTGGATGTGGAGAGACCGGCCTACGGAGGGGAAGCCCAGGCGCCTTTGATCGAGGTGGAGGGTCTCAGCGCCGGATATCAGGATCTTCCGGTGCTGAGAGACGTTTCTTTTACCCTTTATCCCGGAGAGTTGGTCAGTCTGATGGGGGATAACGGTTCCGGCAAGAGCACTTTGTTATTGAGCTTATTAAAGATGGTGGAGCGGAGTCAGGGGAACATGCGGGTTCAGGGCCAGGATACGGATGAGATTCCCGCATCCTCTCTGGGGAAGGAAATAGGACTTGTTTTTCAAAATCCTGACCACCAGATATTTGCACCCACGGTCTGGGAAGAGGCGGTGTTTGGAGCCCGGAATTTTGGGCTTGAGAAAAGGGAGTATGAGGGACCAGCCAGGATCCTCTTGGAACGGGCGGGCCTGGCTGAGCGCGAGGAGGAGCACCCTTACCGCTTGAGCTATGGGGAGAAACGCCGCCTGAATTTAATTTCGGTGCTCTCTTATCAGCCAGCTGTCCTGCTGTTGGATGAGATCTTCATCGGGCAGGACCGGGAGAACGCCGCTCTCTTGCTGGGGTTGTTGAGCGAATATGTGGAAGGGGGTGGCAGCGTGATCATGGTCAATCACAATCCTGCCTATTACCCTCAGGTGGCGACCCGCATCCTCTTTGTGTCGGAGGGAAAGCTCATCATCGATGCGCCTTTGGAAGAGGGCCTGCGAGAGCTGTCCCGGCTGGGGAAAGGAACCTATTTACCGGGAGGTGGCAGTTGAAGCAGAAGATCGCCTACCAACCGGGACAGTCTATCCTGCACAGAGTCCATCCCCTGGTCAAATTCGCCTGGTTGGTGTCTTTGACCGTATTGGTTTTTATCTTCCAGGGACCGTTATTGAATGCGGCTTTTGTGTTGCTGCTTCTAAGCGTATTTCCCAGTCTGGGGTTGAGTTTCGGGAAGCTGCGGGGGTTGAAAGTGTTAGGGATTACCGCCCTGATGATTGCCCTGCTGCAGATTGTCTTTGTCGACAGCGGGGGTTTGATCGTCCAAGTGGGACCGGTGGCGATCACTGGGGATGGGGTCGAGCGAGGCCTCTACCTCGCCTGTCGGTTTTTGGCGGTGATCCTCCTCAGTTATTTGTATGTCCTAACCACATCGCCTAACGACTTGGCGTATGCCCTGATGCGCGCTGGTTTGCCCTATCGTTTCGGATTTACGCTGGTGACCGCGCTGCGCCTGATCCCCCTTTTCGAACAAGAAGCCCTCACGGTCTACCGGGCCCAGCTGGTCCGGGGCGCATCTTACGATCGCAGGACACTACGCAGCCTGATCCTGTATCTGAAAACCTTGCTCCTGCCCATGTTGATCTCAGCGATGAGCAAAGTAGACGCCCTCTCTGTTTCCATGGAAGGTCGCTGTTTTGGAAAATTCCCCACCCGGACATATTATCGGAAGCGGGAAACCACGTGGGTGGATGGGGTTGCAGTGGGAGGGTTGGCCTCTGTCATCCTCTTAGCCGTTGTCATCAAACTTTGGGAGGGTTAATGTCCGATACAAAACGACGAAGAAAGGTCATTCTCGGAGTTGGGCTGTCTGTCTGCGCTGTCCTGCTCGTCGCTGGAGGGTTCTTGGTGGGTTGGGAAAAAGGGCTGCCTGTCCACCTGGCCGCTCAGTATTCGGTGGGCATGCTTTGGGATGATGTAGTGGTCATGAATGAGTGCGCGGAGTGCCATGAGGGGGAAACGTATCATCGCTGTACCACATGTCATGATGAACATGGGGCGGTGGAATTTGCCGACATTCCCTTTTACGCCTTGATCGCTTTTACCGGGGATGTCCCGGATCCGGGATACCTGGAAGTCAATGATGTCCTCCCCTATCAGGAGTATCCCAATACGCATCTCCCTTTGCTGGACCTGCTGAAACGAGAAGGGGTGGAGGATTTTGAAAGTGTGGCCCTGACCTCCCGGGATGGCAGCTTGGTCACTTTCCCGAAGGAGAGTCTCAACGAGAGGGCGTTGTTGATGCCCTATTCAGACGGGATCCGGTTTGCGTCGGAAGACCTGCACGTCTCAACCTGGCTGAAGGGGTTAACGGGGATCATCGTGGTGGGATCGGAGTGCCCCCTGACCATTCAGGGTGAGAAGACTTCCATTGGGCGCTTGCTGCTGGGACCCACCCGGGAAGTGACTGTAGAACAGGCTAAGGTGATGTTCGCCAGCGAGGAAGATGGACAGGTCCGGGAAGCGCAGACCGCCTCCCGGGTTTTGGGAGCTGCCCTCAGCGATCTTCTGGCTGGTGAGGAATACCGCCAGGTCATCGTCACCGATCAATCCGGGGATACGTACGAATTCCAGGCGGAGGAGGTCGAGGATGCTGTATTGTCTCCCACCTCTTCGGGGACCACACTGATTTTCCCGGACCGGGCCCGAGCGCAGTGGATTTACCAGGTCGTTGAAATTGACACGGAGTAAAGGATGATGAATAGGATCCGCGCGGTTGTTTTTATAGGGCTGGTTTCCTTCGTCCTGGTGTTGGGCGGATGCGCTCCCAACTGGGAAATCTCTCTCAATGGGCCTCAAAGGGAGAAGATCATCCTCGATCACGAGACCTGGAGGGCGTATGCTGACTTTGGCGGAGAGCAGGGGATCCCTTTGGAGCAGATTTTATATGGTCATGGTCACCGGATCATCGAACGCGTGGTCATCACCGGTCAGGAGGGCGAAAAGTTGACTCACGCCTGGGAAGATGCGGCGGGAGAAATTTGGCTGCAGGAGAACGGTGAGGTTGTTATCGATGAACAGGCATTCAGGCCGGTCTCGCTGTCCGTTGAACCCTCCCCTTGGGTTTCCAAAGTCGAAGCTTCCATCTGCGACATCGCGCCCAGCGCAGCGAAAGCCTTGGGTATCCCTACGCCCGAAATCGCCACGGGCCAGCCACTCACCAGCCAGTCTGCCAGTCATGTGCTTTTGCTTTTCTTGGATGGCTTCGGGTACCTGCGGTATACGGAAGCCCTGGAAGCGGGCTTAATCCCGGAGATGGCCGCGTTGGATCCACCGCTGGTGGGGATCACCACCTATCCGCCCATCACCACAGTGTCCACCGCTTCCCTGCTTACCGGCGCGGAACCCCCCGCCCACGGAGTGGAAACCCGGGGGATCAGGAAGACGGAGAAGGGGACGCTGCTGGAATCCGCTGTAAACGTGGGGTTGCAGGTGGCAGCCGTGGAAGGGGAAGCCCTGGCTTTTCAATTGAAGGGGGTAGATTTCCAGCTCTCAGGAGACCGGGATGGGGATGGCGGGACAGACGACAATGTGCTGGCCAATGCCCTGGCGATCCTGGAAGAGGGCATGCCAGATGTGTTTTTCGTCCACTTCCACGGCATCGATGATATGGGGCACGAAGTGGGGCCGGGCCGGACCTTGGAAGAGGAGAAGATCCGTGAGATTGATCGAGCGGTTGGGCATATCTTGGAACGCTTGCCCCCCGATACCTTACTGGTTATCTTTGCTGATCACGGCATGCATAAGGTGGAAGGGGGGGAACGGGAGGGAAATCACGGCCATTTGGTGGAACGTGATATGTTAATTCCAATTTGGTTTGTCTATGTAGATTAGGTCTTTAAAAGGAAGAGGAGTAGAGGATGAGAAAACGAAGATGGAAGCCGATCCTAGTTTTGTCTGCCTTGCTGTTGGCTCTGACCGCGTGCAGCGGTGCACCCAATGTGGATTGGCAACTCAAGATCAGCGGGGATGTGGACAACCCGGTGACCTTCACATATAAGGAGCTGGTGAAAAAGGACCGGATTGACCTGAACGATATCCAGATGGAGAAATCGACCGGCGAGGATGAAATCAGGTCCTGGAGCGGTGTGAGGCTGTCTGAGTTACTCAATGAAGCTGGTGCGGGTGATTTTTCCACCATCACAGCGCTGGCTGCGGATGGCTATGCCATTGAAGTCTCAGCGGATGAACTGGACAACGCGATCGTCGCCTTGAAAGACGGCGGGGAATGGATCGCAGATGTCAGCCCGGATAAGGGCCCCATCCGCTTAGTGACCCCGGAGACCCCGGCCAACCGCTGGGTGTTCCAGCTGGCGGAAATTCAAGTCAATAAATAAAAAAAGGTATCCAAATAGGAGAGGGATATGGGCATTAAAAAAAGGACGATCCTCATTATTGGGTTAGTGGCAATATTATTGCTGGCGGGTTGTGGCCCAGCCGAGGAACCCGCTGAGGAAAGGGGCGGGCCAATTGCGTTGACAGTGTCCGGAGCGGTCGATGAAGAATTGTCCTTGTCCATGGGGGATCTGGAGGGCATGGAGAGCGTGGCGGTGGAGTACACCGGCAAGGACGGGGAAACCGAGACCTATACCGGCGTGCCTGTCAGCGTTGTCCTGGCGGAAGCGGGCCTGAGCGGTGACGCCTCCGCCGTCGTCTTCGTGGCTTCGGACGGTTATGAAGCTGAGCTCCCACTCAGCGACCTGAAAGGATGCAGCGACTGCGTGGTGGCCTTTGACGGCGATGAGCTCCGCATGGTCCTGCCCGGATTTTCCGGAAAAGTACAAGTCAAGGGTGTGGTGGAAATTCAGGTGAAGTGATCCCTTTAGTTTGAGGTGCAGGGTTCGCTTGGATAAAGGGGGGAAATGTACCCGCCGGGCCCCTGCGCCTCTTTACTTTCTTTCTCTAAATGCTGCCGTTAAACATATATCTGACATCTTTTGCCTGCTTTCCATCCTTGCCGAGTTGTTGTGTATCCAAAGGGGTTGTGGGCTGCTTAACCACATCGCGGCGGTTGCAGATGCTTATTAATATAAGCGTATTATTAGAAATATAGAATTGCCATTGTAAATGTTGATTTTTTGGTTATACTTGGCAAGTTATGTTAGTCAGGGGTGATGAGACATAAAGAGTCGGGGTACCCGAGTACTGTTGACTTCAAGAGTTCCTGCAAAACTCCTTGAGCCTGTAAAAATGGGTACGATGGGCCCGATTCCTAGCTGCTCCTCAACTCCTTCAAGGATTGTGAAACAACCCACACTGCCCCTCTGGGGCCCATTGAATATCCCCGGTTAAAGCATGGGATATTGAGGAGAATACATGCATAGCAGGAACAACAAGAAGAGAGTACTTTCACGCATTTTCTTAACCATCTCAAAAACATTCTATGGTATTGGTTCACTTCTCATCGCCATTGCTGTGGTGCTGAGCACAGGTATTTTGCCCGCCGGAGCTTCCTACTCCCCCGCCTATAACCAGGCGGAAACGATTTTCTGTGATTTTAGCCCTTATGAAGGGACCGTTATAAAAGTGGAGGATCAAATCTCCCCCTGGACATTCACGCTTTCTGGTCCCGGGTATATCTCCGTTGTCGGCATCAAAGCGGGTACGGAATGTGCTTATATGTTCTCATCCGACGGCACTAGCACCTGTTATGGAGTGAGCGGCATTGGTACGAACTCTGTGACGGTGTGGGATCTGGATGATGCCCCGCCCAGCTGTCACGAAATTTCACACTTGGAATTGTTGATCTCTGACCCTGTTCCCACCAATACGCCGGCCAACACGCCGACCGACACGCCGACTTACACCCCGACCAATACCAACACGCCCACCAATACACCGACAAATACGTCCACCAGCACGCCCACCGACACACCGGAAGCGACCAGCACGCCCACCGACACACCAG
>CAYZTL010000001.1:0-251728 GCA_964481465.1 uncultured Anaerolineales bacterium | reverse complement strand
CGACCAGCACGCCCACCGACACACCGGAAGCGACCAGCACGCCCACCGACACACCGGAAGCGACCAGCACGCCCACCGACACACCAGAAGCGACCAGCACGCCCACCGACACACCGGAAGCGACCAGCACACCCACCGACACACCGGAAGCGACCAGCACGCCCACCAACACACCGGAGGCGACCAGCACACCCACCGACACGCCGGATCCGTCCCGTACGCCGGGGGGGGATCCAACGCAGACACCGGAACCCTCTCCAACGCCAACAGATACTCCAACCAGCACCCCGACAAGTACGTCAACCAACACGCCCACTCATACGCCAACTGACACAGCGACCAGTACGCCCACCGACACGCCGGAAGTGACCAGTACGCCCACCGATACGCCGGATCCGTCCCGTACGCCGGGGGGGGATCCAACGCAGACACCGGAACCCTCTGCAACACCAAACAGCACACCGGTACCGACCGTCCCTCCGCCTTCCGATGAGGGTGATGACTTATTGATCCCGGTAACGGGACTCAAGGTGCCTTTTTCTTGGGCAAATATGGCGACGAAACAGGCATTTTTGTCCAGGATCAGCGCCCAATCCGGATTGGTAGTTTTGGGCTTGGGTCTGGTTTTCCATGGTGCTGCCCTTTGGCAGAAAAAGCAAGAGGAGCGGGGATACCTCTAATTAGATAGGTAACCGCAGATGATAAAGGGTCAATCATCAGGTAAACGATTCTTCCTTTCCATCGTAACCACAATCCTGGGGGTTGGACTGGTAACCTTTGGAAGCTGGAAAATCTACGGGGAGTTCCAGCTCATCCACTCCCCCCTGGATCATATTCCTGGGGATGGGGAAGTGCTGGAACAAAGGTCCGCTGACCGTGGGGAAACATTGGAGTCTTTGGAAGAGATCGATTTTCTACAGGTTTTATCCCTCGCCCATGGCGACCCTTTGGACACTGCACCGGACTTGGGAGAAAGCCCGTCCACGGGGGAAGATCTCCAACTGCTACTTATGGACCAGTCGTCTGATCGGGAAAAGGGGGACCTTACGGAAAAAAAGGTCGAGAAGCCTGTTGCGGAACCAAATCGTTTGCTTATCCCAGCCATCCAGATTGACGCTCCTGTGGTCCCGGTTGCTTTACGAGAGGTTGAGTTTTTAGGAGAAATGTACGAACAGTGGATGGCGCCCAGCACGGGTGAACTGGGATGGCACGACAATTCGGCGAAACTGGGTAAACCCGGCAATACCGTGATTAACGGGCACAGCAGCGGGTATGGAGAGACATTTCGAGATCTGGAAAAATTAAAGAACGGGGATGTAGTGCAGGTTTTAGCGGGTGGGTTTCGATATTCCTATGTGGTTGCCAATACCATGATCCTCAAAGAGCGCTGGGAGTCCATCGAAACCAGAATAGAAAACGCTCGCTGGATCAAGCCGTCCCATGATGAGCGGTTGACGTTGATTTCTTGTTGGCCCTATCCAAGTAATACCCACCGGATTGTGGTGGTAGCTACCCCGGTCGGTATCGAAAAGCTGCCCGATTCCAGGCTTACGACAAAGATGGAGCTACAACAAAAGCCCTGACCCGATTCATGGATCGATGATTATTCACCACGATTAAAAAAGGTTGCTGAAAGTGCAGCCTTTTTTCTTTAACATGCGAAGTCCAGGCTGGGTTTACTTCATGGTCAAGGTCTGGAAAGTTTGCGTCTGGGCGAATTCTGATGGCAGGGTTTCAAAGGGGTATTTGTACGGAATCTGATCAGCAAGGATAAAAAACCTGCCCCACGTCCGGAGCCCATTTCTTTCCAGACAGGTTTGGAAGACCAGGCTGGCATCTGCCCCGTATATTTCTAAAAATAGATCCGAAGCCGTGTATCGGGAGCCATTTTCAAGATCAATAAATATGGAGTCAGTCCTGTTGGGTGAGAGGGCTTGAAATGACCTGATCGAACGTATCTGGAAGCTGACCTTGTTTTGATTCTGATAGATCACATTAATGATCTCACCTAGCTTAAGATCAAAGAATGTGCCGCCAGCCAGGGAGTTGTGAGCGATTAATCCGACCGTTCCATATTGCGCTGCTAATCGGAAGTGAGTGAGCGTTCCGGGTTTATGGGAGACAAAAGCGTCGTTGCCCTGGGGTTGTTCTACTACTTTATAAGAAAAATGACCGGGTACCTCAACCTGAGAAATTCGATCTGCCTCATTGGGTAAGGAATGGAGTGGATCCCCCCAGGTTGCCAATCTAGGTGGATGGGTGGGCTGGCGCTTGCTCAGTTCCTTGGAACCAGTGACCGGAATCAGGGGCGAGGAAAAGGAAAGCAGGATTAAGGAGGCTGCAGTAATTTGGATGAGGATTTTTCGCATGGTCGATCTTCGGTCCATCCCGCAATGGGTTATCCGATTTCTCGTTAAGCCGTGATTTGATCCTACCAATATTGACGGGAAATACTATCGATTGCATTGAATCCTATCAAGACTGTAAATTCTGGCGCCTCTCGAACATCAAAAACTAAAAATTTTGTTAGGATCTATACTATAGGAGGGCGAGGAGGCTTTTTAGGGGACCATTGATCGATAAGGTTATTCGCAATGGGACCTGCTTTTGATTGCATACTGAGTTAGGGCTGCTTGGCGTTTTGTATATTGGGAAGCGATCAGCGGTAGAGCGATTTGTGTTTTTGAAGATCGGGTTTGGGCTTGCCGGGGTTAAGATTTAGGGGGAAACCATACCTACATTATTGTGGGTATTACAGGGGATATTTGGGCTGTATTTTCTTGGTGTGGGGATGGTACACTTTATTCTGCCGCCCGGCTCGCCTGAAGTGATGAGCTGGATGTATGGTCTTTCTATCGCATTGCATTACTTCAGTGGGATGGTGGAAATCTTGGCAGCCCTGGGATTGATCCTGCCCGGTCTGACCAAGATCAAGACCTGGCTCACCCCTTGGGCTGGCTTGGGATTGGTGCTGTAAATGATCGGTGCCCTGGTCTTCCATATTTAGCGGGGTGAATTTACCAATATGGGCATGAAGCTATTCCTGGTAGCCGGGGCTGCTTTTATCGCTTATGAGCGGTGGAAGATTACTCCGCTGAATGGAAGGATGTAGAGTAATTTGGGGAACCCGATATAAAGAAGGCAGAGGTTCCATGAAGTCTGGTTCAGAAGGTCAAAGAAGAAGAGAAGATACCGCCGGGATCGGGTTTTTATTGGATGATGGTCCCCTTCCTGTCAAAGTCATCGCCGGGCAGCCGGAATTGAAATGGTGTGTGAAGGAGCGGATGGCACGATTTCATGTTCCAGCGCTATCCGCGGCGGTTGTCCGGGATAGGCGCCGGAGGTCGTGGACCCTCTCCCTTTGTTTGAAAAGGACCGCGAGTCTTACACGGGGCTGTATCAAGGTCTGGGTGTTAAGTTGGAGCTGGCATGGGAGCCAAACGGGGATCCTGTGTTAGGCTCCCTATTACGCATGGCGTATGAATATGAAGATCTGATTTTGACCGCTGTACCGACAGAAGAAGATGTTTTCGAACTACTCGAATTTGAGGGGCAGGTGCTTTTTACCCGGGATGCAGAAGGCCATATCGCAGGCTTTGAATTATGGTTTGGGATGCCCGACTGGTCGCCGTACCGGCGCTGGAATTTTGACAAGGTCTAGGTGAAAAGAACCTTATTTTTAGCCGGGCTTAGGGTTTGGTTCTGAGGGGAGGATCCCCCTTAACCGCTCGGCAAAACGAGCAGGAAGAAGAGGAGATGCCCTGAATGTAGAATTGGTTACGCGGTTTTGTGGCTGTCTTTTATTTGCTGGGGTGGCCCTTGCATGTGTATTTTGGATTGTTTCGGCCTGAAATATATCGGGGGTTTGGATACACGGCCTTGGTACCCGGATTTAACGTATTCTGGCAGGATATCGTCATGCCGCAGATCACCCTACTGGCCTTGCTGCTGGCGGCCTTCGAAATCGTCGTTGGACTGTTGGTGATCTACCGTGGAAAATGGGTCAAGGCGGGATTGGTGTTGAGCATGGCGTTTAACCTCTTCCCGATCCAGATGGGTCTGTCCTTCCCCGCTTTGAACGTGCTCTCTGACCTCTATTACAATCGCTGTCCCAATCTGACCTTTTTCCTGATTCAGGTATATTTGTTGTTTCAGGATTACCATGAATCCCTTCCGGAGTTGTTTCGCGATTAATCACCGTGAGCACCCCGTCCTGTGTTTCCCCATTGGTTATTGACGGGGGATGTATAGGTTGCTAGAATACAGGAAATGATTCATTTGAGACGTGCGGATTTCTCAAAATCAGGCATTTTAATTGGGGGATAGGCAGGGTCCGCACTCAACATCCTATTCACTTAATCCCAAAGGAGGAACGGGCATGCATACTCGAAAAAGATTCACCCAGCTAATGGTCATCTTGTTCGTGCTGGCTATGTTGTTTCCCAGCACGGGGATCGCCCAAGCAGGGAAACCGGGGGGGAGCCTGAAGGATCACTATATCGTGGTCTTCAAGGAGAATGTGGACATCAATTCCTCAGCCCCGGATATGGAGGTCAACTACGGGTTGACCGTATCCCATGTCTACCGGCACGCGTTGAAAGGGATGGCGGCCTACATCCCGGCCGGTCGATTGAACGCCCTGCGGCATGACCCCCGCGTGGCGTATGTGGTGGAGGATATGCTCCGCACCGTGGGTGGTCAGACCATCCCCACCGGCGTTCAGCGCATTTTTGCGGACGAAAATGAGAATATCGATATTGACGGGGCGGATAATTACCGGGTGGACGTCGATGTGGCCGTCATCGACACCGGCATTGACCTGGAGCACACGGACCTCAACGTGGTCAGCAGCACCAGCTGCCTGAACTCCAGCGGGGGCGGACCCCCCTGGGCTAGAGAATATTACTGCGGCGAGGGTGGGGATGACGATCATTACCACGGCACGCACGTGGCCGGATCCGTGGCTGCTCTGGATAACGGCATTGGCGTGGTGGGCGTGGCGCCGGGGGCCCGCCTGTGGGCGGTCAAGGTTTGTGATGCCCAGGGTAGTTGCCCCAGCTCGGCGATCATCGCCGGCATCGATTATGTGGCAGGCAATGCGGATTCGATCGAGGTGGCCAACATGAGCTTGGGCGGCAGCGGTTACAGCCAGGCGGAATACGATGCCATCCAGGGCGCGGTGGACGCGGGTGTGGCTTTTGCAGTAGCAGCCGGGAACGACGACGATGATGCCAACAACTACAGCCCGGCCGCGTTTGACAATGTCTTGACCGTCAGCGCCCTGGCGGACTTTGACGGGGAACCCGGCGGCCTAGGCAGCCCCACCTGCCGGGATGACCAGGACGATACCCTGGCCGACTTCAGCAACTGGGGTGACGCAGTACAAATCGCCGCACCAGGCGTGTGCATTTACTCCACCTTCCCCATCGAGGAGGGGGAATACGGTACGATCAGCGGCACGAGCATGGCCAGCCCCCATGCAGCGGGCGCCCTGGCCCTGCTGGCCAGCGCCAACAATCCGGGAAGCGCCAACGATGTCTACAACCTGTACGACCAGGTCATCAACGCCGGAAACTTCGATTGGACGGACGACTCCGGCGACGGCATACAGGAGCCGCTGCTGGATGTGAGCACGTTCACGCCGGTCTTGATCGAAACGGGCGGGACGACGGACAACCCACCCAACGTGAGCATCACCAACCCGACGGATGGGGCGACCGTTTCTGATGTTGTGTCCGTCACGGCGGATGCCAGCGATGACAACGGTGTCTCTCAGGTCGAGTTCTTCGTAGATGGGAGCAGCATCGGCGTGGACAGCGACGGCTCCGACGGCTACAGCGTTTCCTGGGACACGACCGCTTACGCGGACGGCGGCCATACCGTGAATGCTGTTGCCACAGACAGCACCGGCCAGACGGCCTCCGACAGCATCTCCGTCACCGTGGACAACAGCGGGGGGACAACCTATCCTATCGACCTCAGTGTCACTGCCTACAAGGTCCGGGGCCGCCAGTACGCGGATCTGACCTGGAGCGGGGCGACGTCAACCAATGTGGACATCTACCGCGACGGGTCCGTTGTTACCACGACAGAAAATGACGGGTTCTATACTGACACCACCGGCCAGGTGGGAGGTGGCTCAGCCACCTACCAGGTCTGCGAGGAAGGCACAACCACCTGCTCCAATGAAGTTACCGCTACCTGGTAACCATCCTAGAAACCCCTGAGGGGCTGTTTTCACAGCCCCTCTTTTTTTTGCCTTATCGGTGAGCAGGCGGCTTTAAACTTTTACGCCTGAAACATGTTCTTCCTCGTATAAACCTACCCCAAAAGGAGAAAGACCTATGTTTCACCTCCGATCCAGGCTTGTTCGCCAAGCGCTGGCATTCTTCGCCGTGCTGGTCACCAGTGTCGCTATTGTAGGGCCGACATTCGACAGCCATGTAGCCTACGTGGAGACCTAAGGTGAGCGGCTCGTGGAGCGGAGACGCTTCCGGGTCTGCCTCCTGCGTCACGGATGCCAATGGGCAGTGCACGGTGAGCGTGAGCGGCATTCCAAAACGCAGTGGCACAGTCGCCTTCACGGTCGCGGACATGACCCACAGCGACTTGAGCTACGACTCATCCGTAAACCATGATCCGGACGGCGGTAGACACATAATTAAACCTTTCAAGGTTTCCCTACCAAGCGGGGGAGGATCCCTCCCCCGCTTTTCGATTTCATTTTCCCCTGTGTTTATGGGACCTTTGTACGAGATTGATCTGTGGCATAATAAGCTTAATCACGTACAAGCAAAGGAGATGGCATGCAACCCTTTCGCAAACATGTCGCGTTGGCCGTGGATGGGGGTGGCATCCGGGGGGTGATCGTCACCCGGGCCTTGTCCATTTTGGAAGATTATCTGGGCAAACCGGCCTATGAGGTCTTCCGGCTCTTAGCCGGGACCTCGACGGGTTCCATCATCTCGGCGGGGATTGCTTCGGGGTTGTTCGGGATGGAACTGCACCGCCTTTACGTAGAAAAAGGGGAGGACATTTTCCGGAAAAGGCTGCGCACGGTCCTCTGGCCCTTGACCCGCTACCGCTACCCGCAAAAACCGCTGAGAACCGCGTTGAAAACCTACCTTGGAGAACGGAGAGTAGGGGATTTGTGGGAAGCGGAGCTGCCCACCGATGTGGTCATCACCACCTTTGACCTGGTGGAGAACCGGACCCGGTTTGTCAAACCCTTTAAAGAAGGGTATGCGGATTGGACCATCGTTAAAGCGGTGCTGGCATCCTCCGCTGCCCCTACCTTCTTCCCCGCTGTGGAAGGGCGGTATGTGGACGGTGGGGTGGGATCTTACCATAACCCCGCCTACCTGGCCGCTTACGAAGCGCGATTCGTCTTGGGCTGGGATCCCGCGGAGACCACCTTGATCAGCCTGGGCACCGGGCGGGACCCCCATCACCTGCAGCCTAAACAGGTCAAAAGCTTTTTCGCCTGGGATTGGATCCAGCCCATATTAGGCGCTTTCATGCAATCCTCCGACGATCAACAGATCCACCTGGTGGACACCTTTTTCGAGGAGATCGACTTTCGCCGCTTCCAGGTCGATCTCAAGGAACCGATTGCCATGGACGATACCAGCAAGATGGTAGAACTGACCGCCTATGGTGAGGAACTGGGCCGGAAAATTCTCGCTGATGAGATCGATAAAGCCATGAAGATCCGGGCCAAACGGGCGCCTCAGGTGGACTGGTGATACCCGTTCCTTTGCCGATGTGACCCTCCAGCTGTTCCTCCGGTCTCTTATCCAACCTGAGAATACGTGTATGGTAGACTGATCCTATGTTGAATACGAAGAAGCGACCTCTCACCCATTATGCCTGGATATCCATTGGAGCTGCGTTGGTGACCATGGCGATTAAATTTGGGTCCTATCTCATCACCGGATCCATGGGTTTGCTGTCCGACGCTATGGAGTCCATCGTCAATCTCTTTGGGGGGGTGATGGCCCTTGCCATGCTGACCATAGCTCAACGCCCACCTGATGAGGACCACGCGTATGGGCATAACAAAGCGGAGTATTTCTCTAGCGGGATGGAGGGGGCCCTGATCCTGATAGCAGCGATCAGCATCGGGATTGCGGCTGTGCGCCGCTTGATCCATCCCCTCCCTTTACGACAGTTGGGGGTAGGTTTGCTGGTCAACCTTGCAGCTTCCGGGATTAACCTGGGTGTGGCCCTGATCATGATCAGGACAGGGAAAGAGAGGGAGTCCATTACCTTGGAAGCGAACGGCCGCCATTTAATGACCGACGTCTGGACTTCGGTAGGCGTGGCCGCAGGGGTGGGAGCAGTGGCCCTGTCCGGTTGGGAACGCTTAGACCCGTTGATTGCCCTTGCCGTCGCGGGAAATATCATTTGGACAGGGTTTAATATCGTCCGCCGCTCCGTGATGGGTCTGATGGACACTGCCCTTCCGGAAAGCGAGCTAAACAAAGTCCGCGAGATTCTGGAAAGGTATGTGGAAGAGGACGTGAAATACCACGCCCTCCGTACCCGGCGGTCGGGTTCAAGGAGGTTTGTCTCTTTTCACGTCATCGTCCCGGGTGAATGGTCCATTCAACGCGGGCATCATCTTCTGGAGAGTATGGAGGGGGATATTCGTAAAGCGCTGCCCAATGCCACCGTGATCACCCACATCGAACCCTTAGGAGACCCTACCTCCTGGCAAGACCTCGCGCTGGATCGCTCAGGGTCCACTCCGGGTGAAAACGATGTCTCTGAAAAGAATAACGGGGGTTAAATGATGGGAACCCAAGTTGTTACGGGAGCTTATGGGTTTTCAGGCAAATACATCGCTTCACGATTAATCGCGGAAGGGTATCAAGTATATACGATTACCAACTCCCCGAACCGGGATAATCCCTTTGGGGAAAGTCTAACCGCCTTCCGGTATCATTTCGATGATCCGGATATGTTGATCCGGGCCCTCCGGGGCGCAAAGGTCCTATACAATACATATTGAGTCCGCTTCAGGGCTGGGGGGTTTTCATACCAGGAGGCGATAGAGAATACCAAAACACTCTTTGATGCTGCTGTAAAAGCCGGGATTGAACGGATCGTGCACGTCAGCATCACCAATCCCTCTCTGGATTCTGACTTGGGGTTTAGAACTTGGAAATGCCGCATTTTTTAATGGATGGCTGTCCTGCAGGGGTTTAGGGACTATTGACACTTCCGCCCCCAAAGCCTCTGCGTGGTAAAATACAGGGGCTGTTTGGGGGTCAGCAGCGTTCTTTTTGATGATAAGGTGAACCCGTATATGGCAATAAAATCGCTGCTTGGAAAGCTGGGATGGTCGTTCTTTCTTTTGTTGGTATTGGTTTTACCCCTCCGGGGTTCCACCATCGATCCCTCTCTTCAGGTAGAAAAGATTCGGGCTTTTTCCCGGCCCTTGGAATTTGATTACCTCTCTTGGACAATGTCTGCCCTGTGGGGCAAGGTGAAACAGTACAGTTTGGGTGCGGAGCAGTACATATCCTCGACGGAGTCGCGGGAATTGGTTTTAGAGTACCTTCAACTCCGGGATGAAGTGAACAGGTTGGCGGAGGATTTGAAAAATACCATCGCGGACCCTGCAGTGGAGAACCCTGAACAGGCTGCAGCGGAGGTTCGAGAAGTGTTGGCCCTGAAGCGCGCCCAACGGGAAGATTTGGCGCCTTTCGTACAGGAGATCATCCAACGGCAGGTCAATAAGAGTTTGGCTGATCTTGACCTCACTTGGGGCGGGCAGGCTGTCCCCTCCGTCTTATACCGCGCTGAGCCTGATTCGTATGCGCTGATCGTGTCTCCCCGAGATGTCATTCGCCAGGAGGCGAATATCATGCTGGTCTCCGGTTTGGCTCTGGATCAGAAGATCGCTTTGGAAAGCGCTATTGAAGAGAACATGGACCTTTCCGCTTTGGTTGTGGGCATCGGGGGGGTGGGTATGTATCCGGTCATGATCATTGAGTCCGGGGATTTAAACTGGATGGTGGAGGTCATCGGCCATGAATGGACTCATAATTACCTTACCTTACGGCCGCTGGGGATGCATTACTTCACAAGTGATGAATTGAGGACCATCAACGAGACGATCGCTGAACTATCGGCAGCGGAGATCAAAAAAGCGGTCTTGACTGCATACTACCCGGAACGGCTGCCCGTTGAACCGATGGCACCTGAGGAAGAACCGCCGCCGGAGGAAAAGGCGATTGAAGAAAAGCGGAGGGATGAGGCTGGACCTGAGGAGTTCGATTTTCGCTATGAGATGCACATCACCCGCCTTGAGGTCGACCGCCTTTTGGAGGAAGGGAAAATTGAGGAAGCGGAAGCATATATGGAAGAACGCCGCCAGTTTCTGTGGGATCACGGCTACCGGATCCGGAAGTTGAACCAGGCTTATTTCGCGTTCCACGGTTCCTATGCAGCCCAACCTGGAGGGGCAGCGGGGGAGGAGGAAAGCCAGCTGGGACAAAACTTGCGGGCCCTCAAAGCGAGGATGCCCTCTTTTTCCGCTTTTATGAGGAAAGTGGCCTGGATGTGGCGGCTGGATCAATTTCAAAGGGCTTTTGAATCCAATTTGAGTGAGTGAGTGGTTTATGGAAGAAGAAAGGAAATTCGATTGGGCTTCCGGCTTGCAGTTTTTCGCCAGCCTTGTGGGGGTGCTGGGATCGCTAGGGGTTTCAATGGGGGGGATCCTGGTCATCTCTTTGGCGAAGGGTGAATGGTTGGTCCCGGTCTCTGCGGTGCAAATGACCTCTTTGATCCTGTTCTTTGCGAGCCTGGGATTTGTGGGGATCTTGCTGGTCCCTTCCCTGCTGTATGCAGCGAAACAAGTATTTGGTACATCCATGGGGAAAGAAACGTCATGGCGCGGGGCAGGGTGGTTGATCGTCCTCTTCCCTGTATTCCTTGGCGTGGGGTACCTGGCGGATTGGGAGACAGGGGCAGGTCGATTCCTGCTGGCCATATCCCATGTTTCAGCCAATGGGGTGGCGGTGTTTTGGATATTGAACCTGGGCCGGAAAGGCCTTCCGGAAGGATCGGCGCAGCGTTTTTGGGGCGTGTTTGGGAGCGGGATGACGTTAGCCCCCGCAGTGGCCTTGCTGTTTGAGTTCCTCTTGCTGGTCCTGGTGGGAGGGATTTGGTATGTTTACCTCCTTCAGCATCCTGCGCTGAAAGATCAAATCACCAATCTGGTGGGACGCTTACCGCAATCTGCAGCTTCTCCCGCGATCTTGGAACGCATGGCCAACAAATACCTTTTCAACCCCGGGATTTTAGCGTCTGTTTTTACGTATGTAGCGGTCTTGATTCCCCTGGTGGAAGAGCTGGTCAAGCCTCTGGGCTTGTGGCTCCTCATCCGCAAGAACTTAACCCCTGTTGAGGGGTTTACATTGGGGATGGTCAGCGGAGCTGGATACGCTTTATTTGAAAATTTAACCCTGGCTGCCAACGCAAATGCCTGGGCTGTGGTGATGATCAGCCGTTTTGGGACCACTGCGGTCCATATGCTGACCAGCGGTTTTGTGGGTTGGGGGTTGGCATCCACCTGGTCTGAGGGGACTTATTCCAGACTGGCGAAAGCGTTCATGGTCTCTGTCGCCTTCCACGGGGTGTGGAATGGGTTGAATATCCTCGGCGCCCTGGGCCAATTTTCAGGCGCCCGGGAGGCATTTGGTCCTTTTGGGTATTGGGTGGCACAATTTGCCCCATTGGGGTTGTTCATCTTAGCAGTGGGGGCGATCTACGGCCTTTTACGGTCCAATCGATTCCTGCGGCGTGCTATAATGTCCCGAGTATAAAATCATCGCGTGAGGTGTTATGGAATTTATCACTACTTTGATCGATTTTCTCCTCAATATTGACGAATATTTGAACGTGATCATCGCCAATTATGGGAGTTGGACGTACGCCGTCCTGTTCTTTATTATTTTTCTTGAGACCGGATTTGTGGTCACACCCTTTCTGCCCGGAGACTCGCTGCTGTTTGCTGCGGGCAGTTTTGCGGCTTTGGGTTCCCTGAATCCCGTCTATTTATTTCTCTTGTTAGGGTTGGCTGCTTTCTTAGGGGATACCGTGAATTATTGGGTTGGCGCTTATATCGGACCCCGGGCGTTCAGTGGGGAGATAAAATTTTTGAAACAGGAACACCTTGACCGCACCCATGAATTCTATGAAAAACATGGGGGAAAGACGATCATCTTGGCTCGATTTATCCCCATCATCCGCACCTTTGCCCCTTTCGTGGCCGGGGTGGGATCCATGACCTACACTCATTTCATTTCCTACAATATCATCGGGGGCGTGACCTGGGTAGCCATCTTTACCTTTGGGGGATACTTCTTCGGAAACCTGCCCCTGGTGCGGAACCATTTCGAGATCGTGATCATTTCCATTATCCTGATCTCTTTGATGCCCCCGGTCATCGAATTCTTGAAAGAGAGAGCCAAAGCCAAAAAAGCCAGGACCTCTTCCTGAGGAGCCTGACCGCCCCGGGCATTGAAGTCGCCCTGGATATGGTTTGAGATATTCTTCTTCCAGTGTATTCTTTAGGGAGTAAATAACTGGATCACAAAGCTACTCACCGATCGTGGCCACAACTGCGATGGCCATATCATTGGAATGACTCAAGCTGACCGCCCAGGTTTTGTAACCCCGGGCTTGGGCGATGCGCAGCGCAGAACCGTGCAAGCGCAGGTGAGGTTCGCCGGAGGGATGGGAATAGACCTCGACGTCTTTCCAGGAAATGACCCCGATCCCTGTCCCCAGGGCTTTGGATGCGGCTTCTTTGGCGGCAAAACGCACAGCAAGTTCGGGGACTTTTTTCTTGGATTGCTCGATTTCAATGGGGGTATAGATGCGCTGCAGGAAACGATCGCCATGCCGCTTGAGAATGTGCTCAATGCGCTTGATTTCCAGGAGGTCAACGCCCGTTTTTAATTTCATCGGTTACGGTCCCGCGGTCCCAATGCCTAAGCGCTGCAGGTCGAGGTACTTGTTCGCCACTCGGAAAGCGTCTTGGGGCGTGATCTCCTGGATCATGTCCTCAAAGCGGTGGAAGTAGTCCAACCCCAATTGATAGCGTTCGATGTTGAGCAGGGAGGCAGCGACTCCGGCGTTGGATTCCAATGCCAAGGGCAGTTTGCCAATGTAGCTGGATTGGCTGTCGGCAAATTCCTCCTCTTGGACGGGTTGGCTGAGGAAACGTTCCAACTCTTCCCTGATCAACTGGATGGCGCGCTCTGTGTCCGCCGGGTCCACACCGGCGGACACAGTCCATGGTCCCGGTCCCATGGAACTGCTCACTGAGCTGTAGGCGTAATACGCGAGTCCCGCTTTTTTACGCACCGCTTCACCAATTCGCCCCATCATCCCGAACTGTCCTAAGACGCTGTTGCCTATTTTCGCCGGGTAGAAATCCGGAGAAGAGCGAGAAGGTCCGGCTACACCAAGCACGATGTCCGTTTGGCTTTTGTCGGGGATCGTATAGTGTCGGCCTACGGTTTTCTCTAGAATGGGAGCAGGAGGGACCGTTTTCACAGCTGGTTGGTCCGGGTTTCTCCACTCCCCTAAGGTCTCGGCGATGGTTTGGAAGGCGTTTTCCGGTTCCACCGCGCCGGCAACGGCGATGACCATTTCCTTCGGCCCGTAATGGCGTTTGTGGAAAGCAGTCAAATCCTGGCGGGTAATGGCGGATACGGTTTCCGGTATGCCATCTTCTGGATATTGATAAGGATGTCCTTCATAGACGATTTCATCGAAAGCCAGGGAAGCCATCTCACTTGTGTTTTGGGCGCGCAGGTCGAGGGCGGTGAGCAATTGGGATCGCACGCGTTCTACGTGATCCGCCGGAAAGGTGGGCTGAAGCAGGGTTTCCCCAAGGGTTTCAATGAGAATATCCAGGTCAGTCCCCAGGGATTTGCCTGAGAAACCTGCAGTGTGAACGCCCCCGCTGAAGCTCAAACTGGAGCCAATGGATTCCAGCCTGTTGTAAATCTCCTGAAATGAATGAAGCCTTGTCCCACGCATTAAGGTAGAAGATACGAAATTAGCCAGCCCCATTTTTTGCCGGGGCTCGTATAAGCTCCCAGCCATAAGGTAGCCCGACACGGAGACGGAAAGGGTGTTGGAGTTGGGTCGGACGAGGAGGATGATCCCATTCTCAAGCTCCCGGCGGGTGATGTCGTTTGGCCCGGGGAGGGAAGTTTCTTTCAAGGAGGAGAAGGTTGGATTACTCATCGTCTGGTGACCTATTTGTGTGAGGGAGATAAGCGCCGATGACGCGGTTTTGGGGCTGTAAGTACTCGGTCGCTACGCGCTGGATGTCTTTGGGTGTGACCATGGCCAATCGATCCACATATGATCTGACCCATTCATAATCGGCGAACATCTCGGCGAAACCCATCCAAAAGGCCTGGTTGGTGATGCTCTCGCTGCCGTAAGCGAAAAGAGCTCGGGCCTGCTTGATGGCCTTGTTAAGTTCCTCTTCTACCGGAGGCGTACTTTGGATGCGGGCGATCTCTTCATCCAAGACAGTCATCGCTGCGTCTACGGAGGATTGGGGGTGGACGATGAAGTGCAAGCTGTAAAGAAAGGGATCGATGGTCACTGGCAGCCCACCATGGATATCGACAGCCACATCCTGCTCTTCTACCATTTTCGTGTACAGCCGAGAGGTTTTATTGGAGACACCGCCTCCGCCAAAGAGGTTTAACCCCGTGGGCCCGGAGAGCAGACTGTCTGTGATCAGGAGCGGGAAAAAATCCGGATCGGATGCGGGTGGGGTGTGATAAGCTACCTCCACGATCGTGGTCTCCCCGGGGCCTTCCACGGTCAGACGATGTTCCCCTTTTTGGAGCGGCTCGGGTCTTGAGTGGCGGGGGGGTGCCCCACCAGCGGGCAGTTTACCGTACAATTCTTTGATCTTGGCCAGCATGGAGTCCATCTGGAAGTCGCCCGCCACAGCCACCAGGGCGTTGTTGGGGCGGTAATAGGTGCGGTAATGGGCATAGAGATCCTCCCGCCCCATAGTTTTTAAATCTGCCATATCACCGATGATCTCATGGTGATAGGGGTGAACGCGAAAGGCCGCTGCGCGGAGGGCTTCCTTGAGTTGAAATCCGGGGCTGTTCTCCCTCCCCTGCCGTTCTGAAATGACCACAGTGCGCTCTCGGGCCACTTCAGCGGGGTCAAACTCGCTGTTGACCATCCGGTCCGCTTCTAGTTCGAGGGCGAGGTCGATTTTGTCCGCAGGCATAGTCTCAAAATATGTCGTCCAGTCCAAATAGGTGAGGGCGTTCCAAATCCCTCCCGTCCGGGAAATGGTCCGCTCTACCTCCTCCTCCGGATGGGTGGGGGTGCCTTTGAACAACATGTGTTCGACCCAGTGGGAAATCCCCGTCTTTCCGGGGATTTCGTCTCGGGAGCCGACACGATACCACACCCAATGGCTGATCAAGGGCGCCGTGTGGAGTTCCTTCAACATGACCTGTAAACCGTTCTCCAGCTGGATCGGTTGAACCTCTTCTAGTAAGTTTTGGTCATTCATCATAGGCGGTGGGCTGTTTTCGATCTCCTTTTGGATGGTAGGTGGTGATTAGCGGTTTCACTGTGTCAAAGCTGCGATGAGCAGGTCCAAGGCCAACTCCTGGTCGAGTTGCCCCCTCTTCATGGCTGCGTCCACGTCGGACAATTGGCGATAAATTTTTTCCAGTTGAGGGAGGGAGAAGCGCTTGGTTTGGGGGATGATCTTTTGGATGGGGTAGGGATGGACGTCCAGCTCTTCCGCGATGCGGAATCGATCCCGTTTGGGATCTTGATCCAGGATCTCGCTCACCAGAATCAGGAGGCGGAATTGGCGCACGATCATCCCGAAAAGGGGTAAAGCGGGTTTTTCCTGTAACTGACGGCGGAGCATACGCATGGCGGTCTCGCCGTCTCCCCTGCTGATCGCGTCGACCATTTCAAAGACGTCGCCCTGGCGTACATCGGCTGTCAACTTTCTGACATCTTCTTCGGTGACCTTTCGATCAAAATTCGCGTAAGTGAGCAGCTTTTCGATCTCTTGGGATGCCAGGCGCGGGTCCTCGTTTACGTAGATGGCCAGGAGCCGAGCCGCATCGCTGGAAAATTCCCCACCTTGGCTTTGGGCCCTGTCTTGGATCCAGCGGGTCATGTTTTGCCCCTTTGGCAAAGGGAATGATTTGCACCAGGTCAGATCCGGGTGGGCCTGGGACCATCGGATCAGCCAATGGCTCTCATCCAGAAGCGTATTGGTCTTTAAAATGCATGCTGTGGACTTCGGGATTTTTTCCAGGAGGGTCAGGAAATCCTCCCGATCTGCTCTCTTTTCTCCTAATGATAAGGGATGGGAGAGGATGACCATGCGGCGTTCGGTGAGGAAGGGCATGGCATGGGTTTCTGATTCCAGTTCGCGGAGGGAGATTTCCTTTCCATCCAAAGTGGTGATATTCATTTCCGCGTTGGCGGATTCGCCCATCAACGGTTTCAGCTTGTGGTTGATCAATTCTTGAATGTCGAATTCATCGTCCCCGTGGAGGATATACACAGTAGGAGAGTCTTTGCTCATTCCTTAACCCCGGGTGTGGATGCGGTGGGCGGTAATCTGCCCCTGCTGGTGGGTGATGACCTTCTGGATCTGCAGGGAGTCCGGGTCTCCGTCTGTCGTGACGTGTTTTTGGAGATAGCGCCCGAGGGGCCGGGAGATCACCAAGGCGATTGTGGCCAAGGTGATGATCAGGGGGATCCGTTCCCATTTTTGGCGGCGGTCATCTGCACCGATCAAGCCCAACGCCCCCGCGAGACCGGCCAGCGCGCCAGAGGTGAGCAGGTTAGTGCCGCAGTTGTCATGGAAGGCCAAGCTCCGCTTCCCTCCTTGGAGCTGCTCTAAAGCGTCTTTGACGATCTCGGTCAGTTGAGGGGCGGTGATCTCCCCCAGGATCCAGAAGCCGCCGGAATCGGAATGACCGGCAAATGACCGGTGCGGGTAACGGGCATGCAGCAGGTTCAACGTGGCGTGTTCTAAGCCGTGGTTCTTTCTGATTCTGGAAAAAAGGGTCTGAAACATAAAACGCACCTTATCTTTTTATATGCTCAAGCGCACAGATTATGATTGACGGCCAATCCTGGTTTGACCTTATTCGTGCGATGGAAAGGGTCCATCCGAATCCAGAGTGAAAAGGGAGCGGCTGGAGAACTTTCCTCCGGGATATACCTGTGATTCTCAAAGCATTTGCTGCCCATTTGGACAGACATCTATCCTATAATAGGCGTTTGAGGCGGTTGGGAAGAAACACCTCGTGCGACAATCTATTGTACTAAAAGATAGATATTAATTCTATCCAAAACCCTTTGAATCTCCGTTTACCTTTATACAGATCGTGCTATAATTTGGGGGCTTTGACTAGTTTGAGGGTGATTCGATACACAATGAAAGTGTTAATTACCGGCGCAGCGGGTTTTTTGGGCTCTGCCCTTGGCAGGCATTTGGTAGAAGGGGGACATGAAGTGCGGGGTCTGGACGACTTATCCACAGGAAAAGAAGAGGCATTGCATGAGGGTGTGCTTTTCACTCGAGGTGATGTCATGGATCGGCCCAAACTGTGGACGCTGCTGCAGGATGTGGAATGCGTTTTCCATCTGGCCGCCCGCGTATCCGTTCAGGAGTCGATCCTCTATCCCCGGGAATACAACGAGACCAACGTGGGGGGTACGGTGAGTTTAATGGAGGCCATGCGGGACGTGGGGGTGAAACGAGTGGTCTTCACCTCTTCGGGCGCGGTATATGGCGCGCAGGAAGAACAACCTCTCTTCGAAGAACTACGTCCTCACCCGGACTCTCCTTACGCCGTTTCCAAACTTTCGGCTGAATATTACGTGCACACCATTGGAGAACTGTGGGGGATTGAAACGGTCAGCTTGCGCATCTTCAACGCTTACGGTCAGGGTCAGCACCTTCCCCCCGCCCATCCCCCAGTGATCCCCAACTACCTGAAGCAGGCCGTTCAGGATGGGACTTTGGTGATCCATAACAGCGGAGATCAAACTCGGGATTTCGTCTATGTGGATGACGTCGTGCAGGCCATGTCAGCAGCAGCCACAGCCGGGGAGGTGGATGGGAAGATCATCAATGTGGGAAGCGGGACCGAGGTCAGCGTCCGGGAATTGGTGGATTTGGTGCTGGAGGTCGCGGAGGGGGAACCGGAGGTCGTCCATAATCCGAAATCGGATGGGGGCGTGAAACGGATGCGGGCGGATATCTCCCGGGCCCGGGAGTTGTTGGGCTATGAACCTCAGGTCACCCTTCAAGAGGGGTTGAGGTTAACCTTGGAACGCGATCCTCGTTTTTAGAACGGCATACCCCCTGATTTAGAGCACGTCCACATCATGTACCCCGGATTCGCGCTTGCCGGCTGGGGTGATTTGGATGAATTCCGCCTTTTCCCAGAAATCGGGAATGGTGTCTGCCCCCGCATAGCTCATACCTGAACGCAGTCCGCCCAGCAATTGGTGCAGGATATCTTCTACACTTCCCCGGTAGGGGACCACAGCTTCCACACCTTCCGGCACGACTTCCCCGTAATCGATGTCTTGCTCATCATTTTCGGGGTCGATGGTCTTGCGGTCCATGTTCGCGCTCAAGGAGGCCATGCCCCGCACGACCTTGTGCTGCTGCCCATCCCGGATCACGGTGGCGCCGGGGCTTTCATCCGTGCCCGCCAATAAGCTGCCCAGCATCACCGTGCTCGCCCCGGCAGCGATGGCTTTGGAGATATCCCCGGACTTGCGAATGCCCCCGTCAGCGATGATCGGGATGCCCGATTTACGGGCTTCCTCTGCGCAGTCCGCGATGGCTGTCAGCTGGGGGACGCCATAACCGGTCACCACCCGGGTGATGCAGATCGATCCTGCCCCAATGCCCACCTTGACTGCGTCCGCCCCCGCTTCCACTAAATCTCGCACGCCTTCTGCAGTCGCTACGTTGCCGGCGATGACCGGGAGCGAGTACCGCTTTTTCAAGCTCCTCACCATTTCCATGGTGTGGTCGGCATGCCCGTGGGCGACATCGACGACCAGGACATCTGCTCCCGCTTCTATACAGGTTTGAGCCCGCTGGTGATCCTCTGATTTCACACCCACCGCCACGCCGACGATCAACTGTCCCTTGTCATCCTTGGTCGCCTGGGGGTGTTTTTGGAGTTTAATGATGTCCTGTGCGGTGATCAGGCCTTGGACCATATCATCTCCATTCACCAGGGGCAGCTTCTCAATGCGGTGCTCGTGGAGGGTTTCCCGGGCGTTTTTGAGGGGCTCCTCCGTGGAGGCAGCCACGACCTCCGATCGGGGGGTCATGACTTCTTCAACCTGCATGGATGGATCAGGAGCAAAGAGTAGATCCCGAGAGGTGAGCAAACCGAGCAGGTGTCCCTTTTCGTCGGTGACCACCAATCCCCCGATGTCCGCCCGGGACATTTTCTCTTTCGCTTCTGTGATCTTGGCGCCGGGGTGGATGGTGATGGGGTTTTCGACGACGAAACTCTCCGAACGTTTGACCTTCCGGACCTCTTCCGCCTGTTCTTCAATAGGGAGGAAACGATGGATGATCCCCACTCCTCCGGCGTGAGCCATGGCGATGGCCATGTCCGATTCGGTGACCGTGTCCATGTTGGAGCTGATCACGGGGATGGCCAGCCTGATTCCGGGGACAAGGACCGTGGAGGTGTTGACATTGGCGCGGCTGCGGATGTGAGAGCGCTTGGGCACCAATAAGACATCGTCGAATGTCAGACCGGGTTGGGAGCGTACGTTCATGGTTGGGCCCTTTCACCTGTAATGGTGGGAAATGATCTCGCTTGATAACCATGATTATTGTACAATATTTGTATGAATGAGTCGAAGCGTTTATCAAGGTCTTTCTTCGCGCGGCACACGGTAGATGTGGCGCGCGACCTCTTGGGAACCCGTTTGGTTCGGTTGGAGGAGGGGGGGAAGCGGGTCTCGGGGAGGATCATTGAAACGGAGGCCTATCGAGGGGAGGAAGATCAGGGCTGTCACTGCCGAGCCGGGCGCACGGAGCGTACCACAGTGATGTACGATCGCCCCGGCGTCGCTTACGTCTACTTCATATATGGTATGCACTGGTTGTTGAACTTCGTCACCGAACGGGAGGGTTTTCCGGGAGCGGTGCTCATCCGGGGGCTGGCGCCGGAGGAGGGGTTAGACCGCATGGGGGAGCGGAGAGATGGTCAACCGCGAAAGCACTGGACGGATGGTCCGGCAAAATTGTGTCAGGCGCTGGGGATCGGAGGGGACTTTAACGGCCGGGATCTATGCCAATCGGGATCCCGACTCTTCCTGGAACGCGGGGATCCAGTCCCCGATCATAAGGTAAAGACCACGCCCCGGGTGGGGTTGAACACAGTCCCCGAGCCGTGGAAAAGCATCCCCTGGCGATTCGTGATCGAAGGCTAATTTGGTGCTGCGTAAACCTTAGGGATGCATAGATGCTGATTTGAAATATGGAGAGGATATGTTCAAGAGAAAAGAGGAGTCTACTCAGAAAATTGAAGCCTCCTCCGCACAGGAGCGGGTGACCTCGGTATTGGGACCGGATATGACTTGGAAAGGAGAATTGTCGGGGGAGGGGGGCGTGCGGGTGGAAGGTGCCTTTGAGGGCTCAATGGATATTGACGGCATAGTGGTTGTGGATCGAAATGGCCGGGTCACAAGCGAAAGCATTCAAGCTCGATCGGTGATCATCGCCGGCGCCGTTCGCAGTGACATCAAAGCGGAGCGCGTGGAGATCCGGAGTACGGGTCGGGTGTGGGGAAATGTGATCACGGGATCTTTTGCCACCGAGGAAGGGGCCTACCTGCGGGGAAGGATTGAAATGGAGGAAGGCAGCGAGGGGGAGGCGGAATTTGAAGTGGATGAGAAATCCAAGGTAGATAGGGAAGAGGCATAAATTGGATTTCCCCCGCTGGATGGTTGTTCTTCTCTTATGTAGCGTGTTCCCGGCTTGCAGCCCGAGAAAGACCTCTGTGGTGGAGACGACCCTGCCTCCTCAGGCGACCCAGACGCCGCCACCCAGCCCCACGGCTTTCGTTAGCCCAACCATCCAAGCCACGGGAACTCCGATTCAATCCCCTTCTCCAATCCCCACAACTCAAGGCCATCATTCCGGCAACCCTTTCTGCATGGGTGGGGAAGGGGAAGTCGTCAGCTTTACTATCGATTCTCAGACGCTGGGTGAACCTTTGACGGGCAGGGTTTACCTTCCCCCTTGTTACGGAGAGGAGTGGGAAATGTATCCCGCCCTTTATTTACTGCATGGGGCAGAGGCGAGCGATGAACAATGGGAGCGAATCGGGATAAATGAGGTCATGGATACGATGTTGGCTGACGGTCACTTGCATCCCTTTCTGGTCGTCATGCCCCGGGAGCCGTCCTGGACTTTACCGCCTGAGAACAGGTTTGGAGAAGCGATTGTGGAAGACCTTGTCCCCTGGGTAGACGAAGTGTATGCAACCAAGGCTGCGCGAGAGTACCGGGCCATTGGGGGATTGTCCCGAGGAGGGAATTGGGCACTACGGGTGGGATTACAGCATTGGCAATTGTTTTCAGCTGTAGGTGCCCACAGCGCTCCGGTCTTTTTTGGTGACCTGCGAGAGATCCCTGCCTGGCTTGATGAAATCCCTGAATCCCTCCTCCCCCACCTTTACCTTGATCTTGGGGAGGAGGATCCGTATGGAGAGTACACGCGCCGTTTGAGAGAGATGCTCACTGATCGAGGGATACCCCATGAATGGCATCTCTATCCCTGGGGGCATAAAGAAACCTATTGGCGTGACCACCTCCCTGAATATTTACGATGGTACAGCTCTACCTGGGGCGAAGAAAGGCTTCAAGATACGATCCGATAATATCTTGACGGAGATTTTGACGATGATCAACAATCCGAGAAGAACAACAAGGAGCAGAAGATGAACATACCGAATATAGACGCGTTTATGGAAATGAGTTGGGAGGAAATCCGATCCATCTACGATGGACTACTGGATCGGGATATCGATCAAGGAAACGTCGAGGAATGGTTGAAAGATTGGTCCTCCCTGAGAGAACTGGTCAGTGAACGGTATTCCAGACTGCAGCTGGCAACGAACTTGGATATCCGGGATGAAAAGGCGGAAAAAGCGTTTCGCCGCTTTATAGAAGAGATCCATCCCCCTGCCCAGGCAGCTGACCAGTCCTTAAAGGAAAAGTTATTGGCGAGTGGACTAACGCCGGAGGGAATGGAAGTTCCCCTCCGGAAAATGCGCGCGGAAGCGGCCATATTTCGGGATGAGAACTTACCTCTCTTGACAGAAGAGCGCAAACTGGGCTTGCAATACAACAAAATCCTCGGTGGGCAGAGCGTGGAATGGGAAGGAGAGGAGATCACCCTCGTTCAACTGAAATCAAAGCTTCAAACGCCCGAACGTGATCTGCGAGAGGAATTGTGGCGTTTGCTTTCGGATCGGCAGTTGGAAGATCGGAATGCGATCAATGAGATCTGGAAACAACTCATGGACATTCGCAGGCAGTTGGCGGAAAACGCGGACCAGGAGGGCTATCGAGCGTACCGCTGGCAGCAGCGAACCCGTTTGGATTATGAACCAGAAGACAGCCTCCAATTTGTGGATGCAGTTAAAGAAGTGGTCGTGCCTGCAGCGACCCTGGTGTATGGTCGCTACCAGGAGCGTATGGGTTTAGATGAGCTGCGGCCTTGGGATGTCATTGATAATAAATCCACGATGGATTTTCCGGTCTTGAAGGCTTTTGACACGGAGGAGGAATTCACCTCTCGGGTTTCAAAGATCTATCATAAGCTGGATCCAACATTAGGGGGTTATTTTGACCTCATGCGGGATGAGGACCTGCTGGATTTGATCAACCGGAAGGGCAAAGGCCCGGGGGCGTTCTGCACGTCATTTGCAACCCAGAAGCGGCCCTTCATTTTCATGAACGCAGTGGGTCTGGCCACGGATGTGCGCACCTTGTTCCATGAGAGTGGGCACGCCTTCCACGTCTTTGCCAGAACGCAATTGCCGTATCATCACCAGTGGCGCCCTGGTCTGGAGTTCGGGGAAGTGGCTTCTACGGCGATGGAGCTTTTAACTTCCCGCTACATGGCTGAGGATGAGGGGGGATTTTTCTCAGAGGAGGAGACCGCCTGTTACCGGCGTGGCCATTTGGAGAATAAATTGCTCTTCTGGCCTTACATGGCGATTGTGGTTGCCTTCCAGCACTGGGTCTACGAACACCACCAGCAGGCTTCCGATCCCGCGGCGTGCGATCAGAAGTGGTCCGAATTGGTTGACCGCTTCATACCGGCGATCGATTGGCACGGTCTGCAGGACGTGAAAGAAACTGGATGGCAGCGCAAGCTGCACATCCACCGCGAGCCCTTCTATTACATCGAATATGGCCTGTCCCTGCTGGGTGCGGTACAGATATGGGAAAACGCCCTCGAAGATCCATCGGAAGCGCTCCGAAGATATCGCCATTCCCTGGCCATGGGCGGTACGGCTTCTCTCCCCGATTTATATGCCGCAGCTGGGGCGGAATTTGCCTTTGACGCGGATACCCTTGGATCCGCTGTGGACCTTATTGAGAGCACACTGCGGGATCTGGAAGCCGTCATTTGAGTGGGCTCCACCAACCTGAGACACTGCTCTGACCGCAATTCCAAGAGCAAGTTTTCTTTCACCAACGGAGAAGGGCGCGAACTCGCTGTCCTGAGGGTGGTTTCAAAGGTGGAGCAAACGAAGTCGCCGCTTACGCACCGATTTCGGTTAAGCGATTTGTCAGTACTGGAGAATCCTGCTCGGGTATAATAATTATCCGAGGTTTTTGATAGTTATCAACTGGAAAGAGGTTTTATGTCACAGAAGTTAAAGATCGTTATTCCTATGGCTGGGTTAGGGACGCGGCTTCGTCCTCAAACCTGGAGCCGTCCAAAACAGTTAATGCGGATGGCTGACAACAGCGTCTTGGGGCACGTACTGAGCATGTTCGATACGCTGCCGGAGTCAACCCGGGTGGAATATGTGTTTATCGTGGGCTACCTGGGAGAAAAGGTCAAAGCCTACATGGATGAGGAATACCCGGATTTTGACGTCCAATACGTCACCCAGGAGGAGATGTTAGGGCAGTCTCATGCCCTTTATCTGGCCCGGGAGTACCTTTCTGGACCCATGTTGATGGTCTTTGCAGACACCCTTATTGAGACGGACCTTTCTTTCCTTGACGAAGAAGAATCCGATATCGTGGCCTGGGTGAAGCCTGTCCCTGACCCCCGACGTTTCGGGGTAGCAGAAGTAGGGGAGGATGGGATGGTGACCCGGCTGATTGAAAAGCCAAAATCGATGGACAATAATTTAGCTGTGGTTGGTTTTTATTACTTCTCGCAGGGAGAACTGCTGGTCTCGGCGATTGAAGAGCAGATCGAGAAAGACATCAAACTCAAAGGGGAATATTTTTTGGCAGATGCCGTTAACATCATGCTGGAAGAGTATGATTTGACGATGCGGACGGAGAAGGTCAGCGTGTGGCTGGATGCGGGCACCCCCGAGGCTTTGCTGGAAACGAATCGCTACCTCTTAAACCATGAACACGATAATTCGGATCAGGTTGCTGGCTGGGAAGGGGTAAAAGTGATCCCTCCCGTTTACGTCCATCCTCAAGCCCAGGTGGAGGCAAGCGTCCTTGGACCTCATGTCGCCATCGGGCCTGGTTGTCTTATACAGGGAAGTGTGATTCAAAATTCGGTGGTCGAAAAGAACAGCCAGGTCATCCAGGTCACCCTCAAGGATTCGTTAATCGGGCAAAACACCCAGGTCAAAGGAGAAGCCTCCGCGATTAATATCGGAGACCACTCCACATTGGATATTTAAGGAAAAAAACTCGTCTCGCTCCGTGACCGGGATGGAAAGACTGCCCTTATTCCAGGGCCAATTATTTGAACCGGAGAGGCAGGGTTGGCTCGCCAACCCTGCACTACAGTTCCTGCAGGAATCGAAACCTTCTCTAACTGACGGATTCTTTTCTTCAAAGTTCATGTCAAAATCAGGGCCGGGAGGATGGTTCCCCTACCTGCTGTGCTTGTGATGTATATCATGTACCCACTGCCCAGAAATCACTTGCCGCCCGGGGTAGCGCGTGATAGCATAACCCGTGTTAGTTTATATTTGTGGTCATGAAGAGGTATGCTGTGAACGATCCAGCTCCCGATGAATAATAGGAAGGAGAGGTGACGGGTGCCGATACAGGGTACCCGCCTATCGTTTAATCACCGAGAAGGAGAACTTTCAAATGGCAGAACAGATAAATGCATATAAAATGGCGCAAGCCCAGTTCGATCATGTCGCGGAACTCCTGGACCTGGACCCCCAGGTTTGTTCCATGCTTCGCTGTCCGATGCGTGAGTTCAGGTTCCAGATCCCGGTGCGCATGGATGACGGTTCCATCAAAGTCTTTTATGGATTTCGCGTCCAACACAGCGATGCCCGGGGGCCTGCCAAAGGGGGGATCCGTTTCCATCCTGCTGAGACGTTGGACACGGTGCGAGCCCTGGCTATGTGGATGACGTGGAAGTGCGCGGTAGCGGATATCCCCTTGGGGGGCGGCAAAGGGGGCGTGGCGGTGGATACGTCCACCCTATCCATCACGGAACAGGAGCGTTTGTGCAGAGGCTGGATTGACAAAATCCACCGCAATATCGGGCCCCGTCAGGATGTACCTGCCCCCGATGTGGGCACCAATCCCCGCATGATGGGTTGGATGATGGACCAATACTCCAAGTTGCACGGAGAGTATACGCCGGGCGTGATTACCGGGAAGCCGGTGGGTGGGGGAGGGTCGTTGGGCCGCACCGAAGCTACGGGGTTTGGGGTGATCTACACTGTACGAGAGGCGATGGACCATCTGGGGTTGAATTCTACGAAGTCAATAGCTGCAATTCAGGGCTTTGGAAATGTGGCCCAGTATGCAGCCATCGGGTTTGTCGATTTTCTAGGCGGGAAAGTGGCCTGTGTCTCCTATTGGGACAGCGATGACCAGGCGCCGTACACGGTCAGCCATCCGGAAGGGGTGGATCCGAAATTCCTGCAGTCCATCACCAACACCTACGGGATGATTGACAAGGAAAAAGCCCAGGAAGCGGGGTATGTGATTGAACCCGGTGAAGCCTGGATTAGCAAAGAGGCGGATGTGCTCCTCCCGGCCGCGTTGGAAGGGCAAATCAACGAGGAGACGGTGCAAAATATCAGCGAGCGGGTGAAGATCGTGGCGGAAGGGGCCAACGGTCCCACTACGCCGGAAGCCGATGAGGTTTTACAAGAAAGGGACATCTTCGTCATCCCCGACTTCTTATGCAACGCCGGGGGCGTGACCGTGTCCTACTTTGAGGCTGTCCAGAATGACATGAACTTTTATTGGCCTCGAGAAGAGGTGTTGACCAAGCTGGACGAAAAGATGACCAAGGCATTTCAGGATGTCGTGGACATGTCATCCGGTGAAGGGGTCTTTATGCGGGACGCGGCCTACATGGTGGCCATCGAGAAAGTCGTCAAAGCCATGGAGCTGCGGGGTTGGATATAGACGTAATTTCGGGAAACTTAGAAAGGGCTGTCGTTGCAGACAGCCCTCCTTAATTAAGACCTCCGAGGTTTTCACCAAACCTCGGAGGTCTGTTTTCAAGCAGGGAATATGGGTTTATAAGAACGAGGGGGGATTGACTTCAATTTTCCAATCCGGGCCCTTCAAGCGGTTGTGGATGATCTTGGTGGGATCCGGTCCTCGCAAGATGATCTGCCAGCGGTATTGCCCCCGCACCCGGGCAAAAAAGCACGGCGCAGGGCCGATGATTTGGGTCGCTTCGTAATTCCCTTCCCGGATCCACTTTTTAATTTGGTCCCCTAATTGCTGTGCGTTTTTTCTGGTTTGGATGGCATCCGGTGAGCTGGTTTCAATACGGACGAGTTTGGTCAGGGGTGGATAGCGCAGCTTGCGCCGGTTGCTGATCTCCTGGCGGTAAAAACGGCGGTAATCGTGTTGGGAGGCGGTCTGGATGACGAAGTGATCCGGTTGGTACGTCTGGAGGATGACTTGGCCGCCCAATGGGCTGCGACCGGCCCGACCGGCAACCTGGGTCAAGATCTGAAAGGTGCGTTCATCCGTGCGGTAATCGGGCAAGTTAAGGCCGGTGTCGGCCAAGACCACTCCCACCAGGGTGACCAGAGGGAGGTCCAGGCCTTTGGCCAGCATTTGGGTGCCGATCAGCACATCGGCTTCATGGGCTGTGAACGTTTCCATGATCCGCCAGTGAGAACCCTTTTTCCGGGTTGTGTCTCGATCCCACCGCAGGGTGCGTATGTTGGGGAAGGCTTCTATTAACTTAGTTTCCACCTCTTCTGTCCCTGTACCCACTTGGCGAATCTGGGTGCTGGCGCAGGATGGGCATGTTTGGGGAAGATTGCGCTGGTAACCGCAGTGGTGGCAGATCAAAGAACGGTCGTGCTGATGGTAGGTGAGGGAGATATCACAGCGGGGGCACTTCAACGCATAGCCGCAGTCACGGCAGAAAACGTACGTGGAAGTACCCCGGCGGTTGAGAAAGAGGATCGCCTGCTGGTCGCGCTCAAGCACTTCTTGAAGTTGTTCGGCAAGTAAACGGCTGAAAATGGATCGATTCCCCGCTTTTAACTCCTCCCGCATATCGACGACTTCCACCGGAGGAAGTTCTGCCATCTGGATTTCCCTTTCCAACGGCTGGTAGCGGTTGATGGGGGTCGGAGAGGGTGCTCGGGAGATTTGCTCTTCGATGGTGTCCTTATGCGCCAGGATGCGTTCGGGCAGGGAGAGGGGCGTCCATTCCCTTTGGGCGGCTTTATATGTGCTGGTCACGTTCGGAGTTGCGGAGCCCATGATGCACACGATGCCCATGATTTGGGCATAGGCCGCTGCGGTAGTGGCTGCGTGGTAGTGAGGAGGTGTTTCCCCCTGATAATAGGAATCGTCGTGGCATTCGTCGACGACGAGCAAGCCGATCTCCGGAAAGGGTGTGAAAAGAGCGCTGCGGGGACCCACCACTACGGAGATATCCCCCCTCCTCGCCAGGCGCCAGGTGTCGTACCGCTCGCCGGGAGAGAGTTCGGAGTGCAGGACGCCCACCTGGTCGGGAAAACGTCGTAAGAACCGTCCCACCGTTTGGGGGGTGAGGGCGATCTCCGGAACGAGGATGATGGCTTGTTTTCCATTTTCAATCACCTGCTTCAAAGCCCGGAGGTAGATTTCCGTTTTTCCTGATCCGGTGACCCCGTAGAGCAAAAAGACTTCCGATTGCGGTTTGCGAAGAGCCCCATCGATCTCTTTCCAAACCTCGCTTTGGGCCTGGGTCAGGGTCAGAGACTGCGGTTTCTTGACGTTGAGGTCCTCGAGGGGGTCTCGCAAGATGGTTTCTTTGGAGATGGTGAGCAGTTCTCTCTTCTCCAGTTGACGAAGATCGCTGAGGTTGCTCCCCGTTTGGGCATAAATATCGGAGACATTTAAGGGAGCATCTTCTTCCATGAGCAGGCGTAAAATCTCCTGACGTCTGTGCAGGGCATCAGGGTAGCCCTCTTGGGCCAAGCTGTCCATATGCTTCTCGATCTCTTTAGGGGAAGCGGTAAGGGTGACGAAACGTTCTTTTTTCGGTCGCACACTGGGGGATTCCAACACGGATGTGCTCTCGATCACTTCGCGGCGTTCCAGGGCTCTTGCGGTCTTTTGCCAGCGCTTATGCGGCAGCGCGCGATCAATTTGGCGTCCCCGCAGCGGACCGCGTTCGACCAGCAGGTCGACAAATCGGCGCTGGGCCTCGCTGAGGCCCTCATACACAGGTTCGTTTCTTTCCAGGCGCGCTTCGCTCCTCTCCGTGAATTGGTACAGTGTGTCCGATTTCACGCTCAGCCCGCTGGGCAGCATGGCATGGAGGGTGATTCCAAGCGGGGAAAGCGTCTCTTCCGCGATGTATTTGGCAAGCTTGATTTGCTGGGGGGTTACTGCAGGTTGGGGATCGATAATGTCCTGGATAGGTTTGGTTTGGGGCACCTCGGGATGGTCCACGAAACCCAACACGATACCCTGGACGGTTTGGGCGCCGAAGGGCACGGTAAGCAGCTGTCCCTGCGAGATGCTCCCCTCAAGATTTGAGGGGAGATGGTAGTGATAGGTGCCATGGACGTGGGGGACATTGACGGCGATTTCAACGTATTGGGTCATGATCGGCTTCGTTTAATGAGAAGGGGCGATCCTTCCCATTTTGATAAGAGGGTCCTGAATGATATGAAAGAGACCCGTCCTGGGGAGGGCGGTTTGGAAAGGGGATTCCTGGATGCCTCTCCCTATTGTGAATGAGCGCTGTTCTTTGGCCTTCGGATGGGTTGTAATGCCGGCCTGGATGCGGGGGATCATTCCCGGGTCAGCACAGCGGATTCGTAACCAACCACGCGGGTGTTGTCGCCGGTGACATCCCCGGAGTGCCCGTATTTTAAATGGTGGGCCTGATTCGCACCCAATTGTTTTGCGGCCCACATGACCGCTGCCAGCCCTCCTTTGCCGCACGCGAAACCTGTCTTCTGCTCTTCTGCTTCATAGATCGCTTCGGGGTCCAAGTCCAAGATGGCGTCGATGATGGTTTGGTCCAGCTGGCGGGCTTTTTCCGCGGAGTAAAAGTGGGATAAATCCGTGCTGGCCACTAGGAGCCCATCCCGGCTGGCGAGCAGATCCCCCAAGGCTTCGCCCAATGCCCGTATCAAACCCTGGTCCTGATCCCGGATCATGAGGGGGAGAAGGGTGAATCCCGTGGGGATCACCTGCTGTAAGAAGGGGAGCTCAATCTCAACGGAGTGTTCGGTGTCGTTTCTGACGGAAGAGATATCCACACCGCTCTTTTCTTGGAAAGCCTGCTTGACGAATTCTAGCGCTGTATGGTCCACGGGGACATCGCCGAGGGGGGTGTGGTAAGCGTCATGTCCCGTGGTCAGGATGGGTTTAAAGTGGGGCTGGTGCATGGGGGAGGCGATGACGACCAACTCCGGATCCAAGCCTTGCAGGGCGGAAAATGCATATCCCGCGACGAGTCCCGAATAGCGGTGACCGGCGTGGGGGGTGACGACGGCGAGGATTTCGCCGGGGATCTCGGGTATGTCCGCTTGGGCCAAGTACCCATCGATGGACTCCGCCAATGCGTCGGAGTCCGCTGGATACCACTGGCCGGCGAGCGGGGACGGTCGAATGTCTGTGGTGGTCATAATCGCTGCCTTTGGTAATTTTCCTCCGCTTTGATTGTAGCACAGGTGAAAGATTTCTATTCGCGACGGTACTTCGTGCTCTTTGCTGCGTGTTGGATCTCTTCTCATGAATGATCCCCGATTGCCCCTTGTGATATACTATTTTGGAATATCTGGGGAATACACGGAGGCACATATATGGCACACGTGCGCATTGAATATTGTGCGGTTTGAAATTATCTCCCTCGCGCCCTCAGTTTGACGGGCGATCTTTTTGATGCTTATGAAGACCAAATCAAGGCCTTGACCCTCATCCCCTCTCGCGGGGGTAGATTTGAGGTGAGCGTGGATGGCGAATTGCTTTACTCGAAATTGGAGAAAGGGCGCCATCCAGAAGAAGGTGAAGTTGTGGACTTGTTTGGCGAATTTAAGGAGGAGTAAAAGATTGTGACGGATGAAAATACCGGCCGCGTTTTCTCCGGAGCGCGGCCTACCGGGCGTCAGCATCTGGGGAATTATCTGGGAGCCATCCAAAATTATGTGGCTTTACAAGAGGAATATGAAAGCATCTACTGCATCGTTGATGTCCACGCGCTGACCACGGAGGAAACCACTCAAGACCTGAAACACAACACGGTGGAAATGGCCCTGGACTGGCTGGCTGCCGGCATGGACCCCCAAAAAAGCATCATCTTCGTTCAATCCCATGTGCCCGAGGTGATGGAGTTCCACACCATCCTTTCCATGGTCACCCCCTTGGGGAAATTGACCGCGCTTCCCACCTTTAAAGAGAAGGTGCGTGAAAACCCTGATAACGTCAACTACGGTCTGGTCGGGTACCCCGTCCTGATGGCGGCGGATATCCTGCTTTATAAAGCGACCACGGTCCCGGTGGGGGTGGATCAAATCCCCCACGTTGAATTTGCCCGCGAAGTGGTGCGGTCTTTCCACCACCGTTATCAGACGGACATCCTGGTCGAACCGGAATCCAAAGTCACCCAGATCCCGAAGGTGCTGGGGATTGATGGGCAGCGGAAGATGAGCAAAAGCCTCGACAATCACATAGAGCTGGCAGCTACACCGGGGCGCACAAAGGAAAGGGTGATGGAAATGGTCACCGACCCCCAGCGCATGCGGCTCTCTGATCCGGGTAACCCGGATGTATGCAATGTCTTTACGCTGCATAAGATCTTCTCTGACGAAGAGGATGTGGAGGAAATCAACGAGGCCTGCCGGGAAGCAAATATCGGTTGCGTGGAATGCAAACGGCGTTTTTCGAAATCCCTCAACGAGCATCTGGCTCCTTTTCGGTCCCTGAGGAAAAAACTGGAGGAAAATCCGGATTTCGTCCGCGATGTGCTTGCGGAAGGGGTAAAGCGGGCCCACGCCATCGCTTCAGCGACAATGAAAGAGGTCCGGTCCGCTGTCGGTTTTTATGAACGGGGTGGATAACCATGAAAGCGATCGTCCAGCTTGTCAAAAAAGGGGGCGTCCGCGTCGAGGGTGAAATGACCTCCAAAATCTCCCGGGGATTGGTCGTCCTCTTGGGGGTAGGCCCGGAAGACGAGGAGCGTAATGCCCGTGAGTTAGCGGAAACGGTCGCCAAGCTGCGCATCTTCCCGGACAGCGAGGGCAAAATGAACCTTTCCCTTTTGGATGTGGGAGGGGAGGCCCTGGTAGTACCCCAGTTCACCCTCTACGCGGATACCAGGAAAGGGAACCGGCCCTCCTTTACGGATGCTGCCCCCCCATCCCTCGCCAGACCGTTGGTGGACCACTTTGTCCGCGAGTTGTCAGCCTGGGGCATCCCAACCAAAAGCGGCCAATTCGGGGCCCACATGCTGGTCGAAATCCACAACGATGGGCCAGTGACGATTGCCTTGGAAAATTGAACGATAAACGGGGGAAAAGTAGATCTGAGGAGGATCCCAAACGCATGAAAGAGCGTACCAATCAAGAATGGCTGGAGGAGTTACGGGGACCGGAGAAGGGTCAGGCCATTGCGGATTTACGGGACTTCCTCATGGAAGGTCTGAGTTATGCTTTGGGGGATCACCATCGCGAAAATATGGATGTGTTAATCGAGGACTTTGTCCAGGAAGCGTTGATTAAAATTTTGGATAACCTGGATACGTTCCGTGGGGACAGTAAGCTGACCACCTGGGCTCAGAAGATCGCTGTTCGTGTCGCCTACTCTGAACTGCGCAGAAAGCGTTGGGAGGATGTGTCCATCGAGCAATTCATCCCTGAAGACAGCGGGACGGACTTCACCCCGGCGATCCTGACCGATTCGGAACCCACCCCTGAGGAGGTGACCACGCAGGACAGGATGGTCAGGATGATCATGCGCAAGGTGGATGAGGAGTTGACAGATCGGCAGCGTAAAACCATCTACGCGGTGATATTTGGGGGCATGCCCATGCAGGAAGTCGCGGACCAAATGGGGACGAACCGGAACGCGCTGTACAAGTTGATTTATGACGCCAGGGTAAATTTGCGGGAGGCCTTATTACGGGAGGGCTTGACCCCTGAGGAGATATTGTCGACATTTAAGGATGGGTAAGAGATCGCGTTCCCATTCCGTCAGTATGGCAGGAGATGATTATGGAGAGGATTGATCAAGAAGCGATGTCCAAATTGGTGCGGGCCATAGCCTCCGTCCTGGACCAAGAGATCGGGTGTGATGATTGCTTTGAAAAAGTCGATCAATTTGTGGAGCTGGAATTGGCGGGTAAGAAACCTGGGGAAGCCCTACCTCTGGTGAAAGACCATCTGGATCGCTGCCAAAACTGTCGTGAAGAATATGAGGCTTTGTTGATCGCGGTCAAAGCGATGTCAGAAAGATAGGATCAGGGGGACTAGCGAGGGGCGAGATAGTCAAAATCTTATCAACAGGAAGTTGCAATTGTGTTCCTCAATCGACCAGGGGGATTTTATTTTATGAGGTTCCAGAATTTGTTTTACCCATCCATAGGTGAAGCATGAATAGTCCTATCCCCACCTTGACCACGGAGCAGATGAGGGAGGTTGATCGCTTGATGGTGGAAGAATTCGGGATCCAGTTAATCCAGATGATGGAAAACGCCGGGCGCGGTTTTGCCACCCTGGCCCGGGACCGGTTTTTAGGGAAGGATCCGAGAGAGACACGTGTCGTCCTCCTGGCGGGGAGCGGTGGAAATGGCGGGGGCGGGTTGGCAGCAGGACGCCGCCTCCACACTTGGGGCGCGGAGGTCATGGTCTTCCTGTCCCGCGAGCCTGTGGAAATGAGCGGCGTTCCCGCCCAGCAGCTGTCCGTTTTGCAGGCCTTGGAGGGAGTGCAGATCATCCCTCCGAGTGAAAATCGGAATTTTCCGCATGCCGATCTTATCCTGGATGCCTTAATCGGGTACAGCTTACAGGGCGCTCCCCGGGGAGCGGCGGCGGGTTTGATCGAGCGGGCCATGGATCATAAGGTCCCCATCCTCAGTTTGGATGTGCCCACCGGGATCGATGCCGGGACCGGCAGGGTCTATTCCCCCCAAATCACGGCTGATGCTACCCTGACTCTGGCGCTGCCCAAAACGGGGCTCTTCGTGGAGGAGACCCGTCCCTATGTAGGGGAGTTGTATCTGGCGGATATCGGCGTCCCACCAGAGCTTTACCAGGGGATGGGCATTTCCGTAGAACCCATTTTTGCGGAACAGGATTTATTGCGCCTATATTAGGTCATTTGGGTAAGAGTGTCCTCGAATATTGAAGCGAATGAGCCCCCCTTCGTTGACGGGATCCAGGCCGGAGCTCCTTTTTACACATCCAAGAATGTATCTCTACTATTCCTCATGCAGATAGCGATCCCAGGTTTCCAGGGCCGGTTTTGGGGTTCCATCCACTTCCATGAGTCCAATGGTGGCAAACTGGCTCAGGGTTTGGATGTCCTCTTCCGGCATCCCTTGTTCCCGCAGCATCTCAGGGATGTGGTCCATGTTGAGGTCGCTGAGGATGAGGTAAACCCAAAACGTCAGGCGGTCCCCCAGTTGGTCGTGGATGGCTTCCAAATACGCGGTCTGGTCGTCAGGGTCCCGGCTGGAGGTGAAGCCGCCCTCCGCCACCGCGAGGGGTTTGTCCGTCGCATCGGCGAGGCGGGCATAATAATCAGCCGGGATCTCCCTCCCGTGCTGGTAGATAAAGTACGGGTAAGACGAGATGACCCACAAATCAAGATAGGGATCAAAGATGTCCACTTGATCCCAGTTCGTCTGGTACGCAGGGCGGCCTTCTGAAACGCTGGGGAACATGTTGTTAAGGTCGTCCCATTGGAAAGTGACGAAGACCTGTGTTTCAGGCGAGCGCGCTTTTACCTCTTCATAAACCTCTTTGTATAAACTGAGGTAATTCTCGCTGTCCGCGGGGTGGGCATCCATATAGGTATTGATCTCGGATGCCAGGCCCAGATAACGGGGGTTGAATTCATCCACGATCCAAAATGTGAAATGCTTGAAGGCATTTCGCACGTCGGGGTTGGCGAAATTCGCTTCCCAGTCCTCGGGAAGCCCTTTGAATTCCCGCCGGTTGAGACCGTTTAGAGGGTCGACCACGAATATCCATTCCAGGTCGTAGATCTTTGCCAGCAGGACCTGGTTCTCCAGGTCCGTCCGGCTTTGGGAGTCCCCTTCTGAGCTTTCGACGAAGTCCAGCCAGGGGATGTTGGTTTGGATGAGGATGAAATCCGCGTGTTTTTCCAGATGGAAGAAGTGCCGCAGGACGCTTTTCTCCGTGGCATCGGGAGGGCTGGGGAAGAACCCGTAGATGGTCTCCTGTGTGTCGAATACGGAAGGGGGCCTAGGTTCCTTTTCCGGGGTGGGTGTTGTGGGGGTCGCTGAAGGGATGGCGGTCCCCTCCCCGCATGCTAAAGAAACGAGGATGAGCAGGAGGATGGGCAGGAAGATGCGGCGTTTCATGAGTGACCTCTCTGAAGGAAACCCGATGGAGGATGAAAGATATCCACTGTCCGGTATGGGTGACGGACTTGATTATACACGTTCTTATAACTTGATTTGTGGTTTTTCCAGTGAGATCAGGTACCTTGATTTTCATGCAGCAAAGATTGTAGAAACCAGGAATGTAAAAATTTGTTAGCCATTATTGGCATCCAAAAGTGTTAAAATGTAGCGTATGATAGCCGCCCGTTCTAAAGCCATAGATAAGGAATCGGGACAGATCAGGCCCTTTGATGTGCGGTCGGATTTATTGGCGGTTTCCGATTTGGTGGAGTTATGCTTTGCAGAGCGTTTGTCACGGGATGGGAAGGCCCTTCTGCGCAAGATGCGCAAATCTGCGCGCAGCAAGCGCTTTCAGCGCTGGGCATATCACGTTGCCGGTCGGGTTTCCATGCCTTTTACGGGCTTCGTTTGGGAGGAGGGGGGGGAAGTGGTGGGCAATCTCAGCCTCATCCCCTACCATTTATCCCAGGGTGACTTTTATATGATCGCCAACGTCGCTGTCCACCCTGAGCATCAGCGGCAGGGGATCGGGCGGGCGTTGGTGCGCCAGGCGCTGCGTTTTTTAGAACCCCGGAATTTGGACGGTATTTGGCTGCAGGTGGATGAGGGGAATCTGCCTGCGATCCGTTTGTACCAGCAAGAAGGGTTTATTGAGCAAACCCGCCGCACCACCTGGTTCCTTGAGCCGGAGGGGATCGTCAGGGATGGGAATTGGCACAGGACTTCCCCCTTGGCTGTGCACCGAAGGCAGGCCGGGAATTGGGAGAGGCAAAAGCGGTGGTTGGAAAAGGCATATCCGGCTTGGGTGCGGTGGCATCTGCCGCTAAAACTGCCTTACCTCCGGGGAGGGATCCTTGGCGTGCTCGCGCGCGCTTTCTATGTCGAACCGCAAATCAAACAATGGTCGGTTTCCGCAGGGGGAGATTTGATCGGGGTGATCACCTGGCAGGCTTCTAAACGTCATTCAGATTGGTTATGGCTGGCTACCCCACCGGGAAAGGAACCCATGGTGCTGGATGCCTTGTTTTCAAACAACGCCCATTCATTTCAACGGAGGGTGAGACTCGATTATCCTGCCGGGAGGGCAAATCAAAGCTTGGAAGAGCGCGGTTTTTCCCCTTCCCGGATATTAATTTGGATGAAATACGACAGAGGGTTAAAGGGGTGACATGTGACCCTCACGGACGGTGAGGTTCGTTTCGATTCCATCACCCTTGAGGGAGATTACTTTTTCTGCGCTGGTTGACTTTCTTTTCATTTCGGCGTATACTGGATATACGTTGGAGGGAAAGCCATCATGCGATTCTCAAGCTTCAAAAGCATCCATTTCCTGGTAATCAAAGCACGCATTCTGAAACCGCGTGCTTTTTTCTTTTTTGTCTAACCCTGGAGGTGAAAGCATGGATTCAGGAATGATCGGGAAAATCCAGAAATCAAAACAGTACGCCATGGAACGTGAGCGTATTCAGATTGACGGTTTGTCGGTGACCTTTGAGGGCACGAATAATTCCCATAAGGTGTCTTTCCAGAACGGCACATGGCAGTGTGATTGCGATTTCTTCAAAACCCGGGGTCGCTGCAGTCATACCATGGCGTTGGAACGCATTCTGGAGCGGGATGCGGATCTCACCTTCGCTGAAGCCCAATAGAACAAACAGCAGGATTGTTATTGCGAACCTCCGCGAGAACCTCTCTGCGGAGGCTCGTTTTTTAAGGGTTTTCTCATCTCCTTTCTCATCGCTTGACTGTTAGGGTCGACCCAGTATACAATGTCAGCTATGAAGTATTACATTTGGACGTCCGGATGTCAAATGAATGTCGCTGACTCACGTCGCGTGGCGTCAGCGTTAGAGCGGCTTAATTACCAACCCGCCAAACGGGCGGAGGATGCGGACGTGATCGTGCTCAATACCTGTGTGGTGCGGCAGAGCGCGGAGGATAGCGCCCTGGGGCGGATCGGTTCCCTGCGGGGGATCAAAGAGAAGAACCCGGGTGTGGTAATCAACGTCATGGGTTGTCTGGTAGGCGTGAACGGTTACGAGGAATTGGAGAGAGAATACCCCTACGTGGATGTCTTTTCACCCCCCTCGGACCCAGGTCCGCTGATGGCTTATTTAACCCAAGACAAAGCGAAGGAGTACCACAAAGAAGCCACATCGCGGCGCTTTGCGTTCATGGATGGGGATTTGGAGCTGCCGGTAGCCGATCAATTCAGGTTGGTCTCTGCCTATGTCCCTATCGTTTTGGGTTGTTCTCACGCCTGTTCGTTCTGTGTCATTCCCTATCGACGGGGGGTGGAGCGCAGCCGGCCGCTCCAAGATGTGGTCAAGGAGGTCCGCTCCCTCGTCTCTCAGGGGGTCAAGGAAATCACCTTTTTGGGTCAGATTGTGGACCGCTATGGTCTGGATCTTCCCAAACAGCCCAGCTTGAGCGACCTGCTGCGGAGGGTCCACGAGATCCAGGGGTTGCAGCGGATTCGGTTTTTGACCTCTCACCCCAGCTGGTTTGGCCGGGAGTTGATGGACACCGTGGCGGCTTTGCCCAAGGTTATGCCTCATATCGAGGTCCCCAATCAATCCGGGGATGATGAGATCTTGGCAGCGATGAGGCGGGGATATACAGCAGATGAATACCGGTCTCTCATCCATCAAATCCGGGAGCGTATTCCCGGCGTCGGCATCGCCACGGACCTTATCGTCGGGTTCCCCGGGGAAACGCGGGAACAGTTCCAAAATACGGTTGATCTGCTGGAAGAGCTGCGTTTGGATGTGGCGCATATCGCCCGCTATTCCGTGCGTCCCAAAACGGTCGCCAGCCGGAAAATGGAAGATGACGTCAGCGAGGAAGAGAAGTGGTGGCGTTTTCGCAAGCTGGAACGCCTTCAGGAAAGGATCGCTACGGAGATCAACACAGCTTACAGGGGGTCAGAGGTGGAGATTCTCTGTGAAGGTCGGGATAAGAAAGGTCGCTGGCGGGGTCGAACGCCGAATAATAAGCTGGTCTTTGTGGAGTCCGACCGCGATTTACGGGGGAAGATTCTCCCGGTGACCATCACCTGGACAGGTCCATGGTCCATGCAGGGGCGGCTGGCTTCCCAGGCAACGAAGCAGCTTCCCATGGCAAAAGAAGAAGGGCTGCAATCCTAACTTTAGACACACTCATATTAAAGGGGAATGATGGGCAAGAGAGAGGTTGAATCGATCGACCAGGAATACCCGGAACCCACAGTTGGAGGGTTGATATTCAATGCTCGCGGTCAGTTGTTAGTTGTTAAATCCCTTAAGTGGAAGGGGAAGTACACCATCCCAGGGGGACATGTAGAGGTAGGGGAGCGCCTAGAGGATGCGTTGCGGAGAGAAATAAAAGAGGAAACCGGGCTGGTAGTCCATGACTTGGAGTTTCTCTGTTTTCAGGAATATATTGGGGGGGACAGTTTTTGGGAAAAACGACATTTCATTTTCTTCGATTTCACCTGTCAAAGTGATGAGGTGGAAGTGGTATTGAATGATGAAGCGGAAGATTACCGCTGGTTGGATCCTCGAAAAGCTTTGCAATATCCCATCGATGACTACCTGCGCCATTCCATCCATGTCTACCTTGATCAAAGAGAGGATGAGGTCCAACAAGCGGAGTGATCTCCCCGTTTGAGAAGGCTTGTCTGGGCTTTTGGATGGGAAATCGAGCGGATTGAATTTTCAGAAAAGCCGTTGTACACTTTATTTACTTCTGGGTACAATGGGTTGGGTAGTGCATCACTCCTTTTTTGGATGAGGTTTGTATGTCGAGAAGCGCTTTGGTGAAATTTTTCTATCTGGGGGCATTCATGTCCATTGTCTTGTCTGCCTGCAATCTGCCCCGGGAAACAGAGACCCCGACGCAGTCTAGTGGGGCACTGTATACCGCTGCGGCAAAGACCGTCGCTGTGCAATTGACAGAGGCAACCAGCGGCGGCAATATCCCCGCAGGGACGCCCTCGCCAGACCAAACGCCCCTTTCCACCAGCACCCCTTTTTCAAGCATTACGCCTGAACCGACCACTCCGGTCTCGATTGCCTCTCCCACGGCTACAAAGGAATCTTGTGACCGGATGTCCTTTATCAAGGATGTCAATTATCCTGATGGAACCGACCTTTTCCCCGGAGAGGAATTTACGAAGACCTGGCGAATAAAGAATGTGGGCTCGTGCGTTTGGACGCCGGGGTATTCCTTGGTCTTTGACCGCGGGGATGCGCTGGGAGGGCCGGCTTCTAAACGATTGACGACGGAAGGTGTGGAGCCGGGAGAGACGATCGATGTCTCCGTTGACCTTAAGGCACCGGAAGAGACAGGGACGTACCAGGGATTTTGGAAATTGCGAAATACCAGCGGTCAGAAATTTGGTACCGGCGAGGATGCCTCAAAAGCCTTTTGGGTGAAAATCGAGGTCGTCGAGGGTTCCGGGGTCATGTTTGATTTCAATGTGCAGGCTGAGAATGCTGCTTGGGGGAGCGGCACCCTCCCCATCGACTATGAGGGTCCCGGTGAGGATATGCTTGTCTACGGCAGCACGGGAGACCCCGGAGATCCTTTTGTGAAGGTTAAAACAGAGCAGAAGTTAGAGAGTGGAACGGTTTCAGATTACCTGCTGGTTACCCACCCGCCGGTAGGGGAAGATCGGTATATCATTGGGCGCTATCCGGATTACTATGTCAACCCCGGAGACATGCTCACTGGCCGTGTGGGTTTGATCAAAAACCCGGATAACAGCTGCGGAAGCGGGGACGTGACCTACAAAATCAGTTACACTATCGATGGAAATCTCTCTACCGTTGAAAACCTGTGGACTTGGAATGAGATTTGTGACGGAGCGATTAAATCGATTCAGTTGGAGTTGGAAGATTTGGAAGGTGAAAACATCCAAATCTATCTGATTGTGGTTGCCAATACATCGTCTGAGGAAAACTTCGCTGTTTGGGATTCTTTAGCCATTAAAAGATAGACATCCCCATGTTGAGGATCAGAGTCGCTATCTGTCCTAAAATACGGTAGAATATGAGAGCTGTGGATGATCATAAACGATTTTCGCATAGCCTGTTCAGGGGGTGATCTGGATATGAATGAGGAAATTATGAAGGGGCTGAGCGTATGAGTGAGAAAGAATCTGCAAAAGATGTGATTGATAAATACCGGAAACGTCAAGCAAAAGCTTGGCAGACGACGCTATTATTCATCGGGATTGCCTTGTTAATTATCTTGGGGGCGGCGTTTTTGGTCTTTTGGTTGACAGGGGCTAAATTTGATCCTCGGAGCTTATTCGCGACTAAGACTCCCACCCCTACTCAGACCTTTACCCCGACCCCCGTTCCACCTACGGCGACGGAGACCTTGACCCCTACGGAAGCGCCGCCCACGGATACGCCATCCCCCTCCTTGACGCCCACCCGGTCTGGCGCGGTGCTCTACATCGTCCAAGAAGGGGACAGCTTGTATTCCATCGCGGAGAAATTCGATGTCGATTTGTTCACCCTGGTCGTCCGCAACCGGGAACGGGAAGATTTTGACCTTGATCCGGTCAACCCCAGCATCTATGTGGGAGATGAGATCCTCATTCCCGCCCCCAGCGACTTCATCCCCACACCGACTTCGGTGATCAACGCACCTCGAGGTATGCCGGTGGAATACACCGTCCGCCCAGGTGATTCTGTGGAACTCATTGCCCGGAAGCTGAACAGCACCGTGGAGGATATTCTCAGAAGGAATGAGTTCATTGAGGAAGAACAGGATGGGGTCATCTACACCGGACAGGTGTTGACTGTGCGGGTCAACCTGGTTACCCCCGTTCCCACCCAGGAGCCCCAAGATACCCCTCAAAAGACGCCGGGGTCGATTTCGACCCTGACGGCTACCCCCGAAGAATAAGATTAACCCATCCAAATGATATGAGCCGGGTGATAACACCCGGCTTTTTTCTTGACAGGGGAGGGGTGGTTGGTATAATGGGTATCCGTAATTGATAATGATTATCAATATCATTTGGAGACAATGGAAAATAAAACCGCTCAAAAACGAATCCAAGCCTGGAAAACTGCCCTCCAAGACCGCGGTCTTCGACTTACCACGACCCGCCAGACGGTCATCAAAATTCTGGCGGAGAGCCAAAAAGCCCTTACCGCCCAAGAGATTTACGATCTGGCCCGGGTTCAAGGTCATGCCGTGGGGATCGCCAGCGTCTATCGCACACTGGAGGTGCTCGCTGACCTGGATTTGATCCAACAAATCCATCAAGGGGAAGGGTGCCATGCCTATGGGCCAGCCCTCAGCGGGCATAAGCATTTTTTGATTTGCACGGAATGCCGCCGGATGGTGGCCTTTCCGGGGACGGAGGATGTAGAAGCTCTCTTTGAAAAGGTGGAGGATCATAGCGGGTATGAGGTGAAAGGACATTGGTTGCAATTATTTGGGTTGTGCCAGGAGTGCCAGGGAGAAGCCTTCACACCCGACCGATGAGGAGTATTTTAATGGTGTCGAAACGAAAGGTGTTTAACCCGATTTTATTATGGTTTCTTTTCACAGGTACCCTTTTGATCTCCCTCACCGGGTGTTCCAGCCAACGAGGGACGATATCAAAGGGGGTGGGAAACGAGACAGAGGAGCTTTTCCGTGTGGTGGCCACCACGAGCATCGTCGGGGATGTGGTCAAAGAAGTGGGTGGAGAGAAGATGCATTTGACCGTCCTGCTTGCTCCCGGTTCTAATCCCCACTCCTATCAACCCGCTCCCCGGGACATCTCTGCGGTTACCCAGGCAGATGTGATCTTTGCCAACGGGTTGAAGCTGGAAACCTTTTTAGAGGACATCATCGCCAGCGCAGGGGGCGAAGCGAAGGTCGTCGCTGTCTCTGATGGCGTTCAGGTGCGCACATTTAACGGTGAAACGGAAGGAGGGCAAGGGGCCTTAGAGGGGGACCCTGACCACGATCTGGTGAACCCGGATCCCCATGTCTGGTTTGATCCCCAGAATGTGATCATCTGGACGGAGAACATCGAAGGCACTCTGGTGGAGCTCGACCCAGCACACAGCGGCTACTATCGCGATCGGGCTGAAGCATACCGGGAGCAGTTGCGCGAGCTTGACCAGTGGATCCAAGACCAGGTGGCAAAGGTGCCGGAGGAGAATCGGGAACTGGTCACCGATCACACCGCCTTTGGATATTTTGCAGACCGGTACGGTTTTGAGCAGGTTGGTACGGTCGTCCCGGCGCCGACCACCGAGGCCCAGCCTTCCGGGAAGCAGTTAGCGCACTTGGAAGAGAAGATCCGGGAATACGATGTACAAGCCATCTTTGTGGGCAGGGATTTCGACCCCGCGCTCTCCAAAAGGGTGGCGGAAGACACGGGCGTCAAGCTGGTTCCCCTTTACTTTGGCTCCTTGACGCCGCCGGATGGGGAGGCCTCCACGTATCTGGAATACATGCGCGAGAATGTCAGCGCCATTGTCAACGCCCTGCGTTGAAGAGGTTTTCTACTAGGGAAAGCGATTACCCTCGTTCGCCAGAGGAATTGGATCATCCCAGAGAGGTTCCCGGGGTCGCAGGGCTGGAAAGGATGGAATCATGGTTGATCTTTTGCGTCGATTGCGTCAGGGGTCGTTGCGCCGCCGGTATGCGGCCCACAAACCCGATGCGCCTATCCTGACCCTTGAAGATGTCACCGTACGTTACGAAAACGGTGTCGCGTTAAAAGGGGTCACATTTGATCTCTTGGCTGGGGAGCGGGTGGCAGTTGTGGGCCCTAACGGGGCTGGGAAAAGCACCTTATTTAAAGTGATCGCAGGTGTGATGAACCCCGATCAGGGAGAGGTGCAGATATTTGGACATGAACCTGGGGGCCATGTTTGTATCTCCTACATTCCTCAACGCAGCCAAGTGGATTGGGGTTTTCCGGTCACGGTAGCGGATGTGGTCATGATGGGGCGGATCAGCAAAATTGGCCCCCTGCGGATCCCTTCTCCGGAAGATTGGAGGAAAGTGGAAAAAGCCCTCCAGCTGGTGGGATTGTCTGAATTGTCAGATCGCCAGATTGGTGAACTGTCCGGGGGTCAACAACAGCGCATGTTCATCGCTCGTTCTCTGGCTCAGGAGGCGGAGCTGATGTTAATGGATGAACCCTTGACTGGCTTGGATGTCCCTTCCCGGGAGAATGTCATGGGTGCCCTGGATACCCTGACCGAGAATGAGGTTACGTTGATGGTTTCCATGCATGACCTCAAACTGGCGGCGGAGAGTTACGACCGGATAATGCTGCTCAATAAACGGCTGATCGCGCTGGGTTCGCCCGAGGAGGTCTTCCAAAAGGCATACCTCACCGAAGCATATGAAGGGCGGATCCATTTTATTGAGGGGGAGATGGGCGAGATGGCCTTGGAGGACAGCTGTTGCGAAGGAGATCGAAATGGGCCTGCTTGATTTTCTCCTGGAACCCTTTCGATATCCTTTCATGGTCCGCGGCCTGATTGCCAGCGTGCTGGCCGGCGTGGTGAGTGCCACGGTGGGGACCTATGTGGTGCTGCGGGGGATGGCTTTCTTTGGGTCTGCCCTGGCTCACTCCATCCTGCCCGGCGTGGCGGTGGGTTACTTGCTCACCGGAGGGGCAAAAACACCCCTTTTTTGGTGGGGTACGGGGACGGCGATCGCGGCTTCTTTGGGCATTGGTGCCATCAGCAAAGGGGCAAAAGTCAAAGAAGACACAGCCATCTCGATCATCTTTTCGGGGATGTTCGCTTTAGGCATTGCCATCATTTCCACGGTCCAAAGTTATACCGTGGATCTGACCCATTTCCTATTCGGCGATGTGTTGGGCGTCTCCTCCCGGCAAGTGTGGTTGATCGCGATTTTCGGGGCCTTGATCGTGCTCATGGTTTTGGCTTTTTACAAAGAATTCTTGGTGCTCACCTTTGATCCTGTGTTAGCTACCACCCTGCGGATCCCCAAAGACTTCTTTGAATATTTACAGCTGGTGCTCATCGCCCTGACCATTGCCGTTTCTTTGCAAACGGTTGGGGTGGCGCTGATGGTCGCTATGCTCGTTACCCCAGCCGCCTCAGCCTATCTCCTGACACGGCGCTTGCCGGTGATGATGGCCTTAGGCGCGACGTTGGCGTCCATTTCGGGGCTGGTGGGCTTGTACTTTTCTTATTACCTCAATGTGGCTTCTGGACCGGCCATTGTCCTCACCGCGACCGGGTTTTTTGGGGTGAGCTGGGCCATCCGCTCCATCCGCACCCGGGTTGCCAGGGAGGATTGAAGCTCCATGGATGAGGGGGAATTGATTTTTTTCTTAGTTACCGGATGAGCGGGTTGTGCTTATTTGCTCCCTGGAGGGCGTCAGCCCCACATTTTCAGGGCCTGTTCCATTTCCTTTTTCACATAGGGGTCCTCTTCCCTGCGGAGCGTTTCTTGGAGTGTGTGTTGAGCGTCCTCTCCCCCAATTTGACCCAGCGCCCAGGAGGCATGTCCCCGCACCCATGGTTCTTGGTCGCGGAGGGCCTGGATCAGCTCTGGAACCGATTCTCCGTTCCCTTGATTGCCCAGGGCAACGGCTACGTTCCGCAGATATCCGCGGCGCTTGGTCCTCTTCACAGGGCTGCCCTTGAACTTCTGTCGGAATGATCCTTCTGAGAGCGTGATCTCATCCCGGAGGTTGATTTGGGTCGTTTCCGGCCGGGGCTGGAAAACCTCGATGATCTCCGTTTCCCGGGCAAATTTTTCGTTCCAGGGACAAACCTGCTGGCAGATATCGCAGCCGAAGACCCATTGATCCATCTCCGGGCGCAGGTCTTCGGGTATGGGGCCTTTCCTTTCGATGGTCAAATAGGAAAGGCATAGATTAGCATCCAGGAGGTACGGTTCTTTGAGGCTGCCGGTCGGGCAGGCATCCAGGCAGCGCGTGCAAGTCCCGCAGTGTTCCTCCTCGAAGGGGGCATCGGGTTCCAGGGCGATCCCCAAGAACAATTCTGCCAGGAAGAAAAAGGATCCAAATTGAGGGTTTATGAGAGTCGTATTTTTACCAAACCACCCCAAACCCGCGCGGCGGGCTATCTCGCGTTCCAGGATGGGTCCGGTGTCCGTATACCAGCGGTTGGGTACCGGCTCTCCCACATGGTCTTCGAGAAAACGAACCAGCTCTCTCATTTTTGCGGTGAGTACCTGGTGGTAATCTTCGTTCCAGGCATAAGAGGATATCTTCCCATCCCCTTTTCTGCCTTTGGGAAAGGGGTAGGGCATCCCTAAAACGAGGATGGATTGACACTCAGGGAGGACCTGCTTCGGGTTGGACCGCCGCCGGAGGGCTCGTTCCGTGGCCATCCATTCCATGTCTGCATGGTGACCTTGAGAGATCCAATCCCGGTAGAAATCGAGGTGGTCCGGGGGATCGGGGAGGGTTACCCCCACTAGTGGGAACCCTGCGCATCTGGCTTCCTTTTTTAAGGCTCGAGTGAGTTCTTTATGTTCAGTCATGGGTGTCATGGCATCCACTGCGGGTCGAACGCGTTGATGACCAGGCGATAGTTGTCTGAGCCGTCGGCCTGGATTAACCACAATTCAGGGCTTTCGGCGAGTTGGGCTTGATTGTAGCGGACGTAAGCCAATTGGTCTCCATCCGGATGCCATGAAAAAGCTGTGTGGTGGAAATCCCCGGCATTCGTCAAGGGGTAGGCCTCCCTTTCCCCCCGTTCCATGACCCACAGCTGCCTGCCTGGGCTCCAATCCTCGGGGAGGAGTGACTTGCGACCGAAAGCCAACAATCCCTCCGGGGAGTAGGAGGGGGTAGCATCTTCCAGAAAGGGGTCTTGGGTGAGGTCCGTTTTCGATCCGGATTGGATCTGGTATTTGAAAAGGTGGCGGGGAGCGAGGCTTTCGTTGACATCTAATATTTCCGTGGTCACAAATGCGATCCCCTCCGGCGACCATGTGCCTTGACCGCCGGTGTCATTGGCGAAAGCGACTACTTCCCGTTGCTGGGGGTGGAGGAATTTATATGCTTGGTCGGATCGGTCATAAAAGGCCAGCCAACCTTGGGGAGACCATATTGGGTTTTCAAGGTGGTGGTTTGTTTCCAGGAGGGATTCTGTTTCCTGTGAGGGGATCTCCAGCAGGTGGATCCCTGGATTCTGATCAGGGCTCTGGGGGATGCGCTGGTACGCGATCAGGTCTCCGGTAGGGGAGATCTGGGGATTCCTGCACAGGGCGTCAGGGCAGGCAAGGATTTCACTTACCTCGCCGTTCAGGCGGTTCAGCGCGTACACCCCGCTGCTTCCATCCTCATTGACCCTGCTGTAATAGATGGTCAAGCCGTCAGGGCTGATGTCATAATCTAAAACGCCATTGGGATGCTGGGTCAAAGGTTGCGTCTCCCCGCTTTCCACGTTCAAACTGTAAATGTTGCTCTCGCTGTCCGCAGGATAGAGGTAGGTGAGCAGGTAGGGGCTGACTTCCAACTCCCATGTTTGGGGATTGAGGAGCGGCAACCGGAATGCGGACCGTGCCCCTCCGGAAATTTGAATGGTGAGCAGCGAGTCGCTGGGCCAAAATTCATGAGGGGTTAAGGTGAGCGTTTGTAGGGAATCATCCCATTGGAAGTGAACTTTTTGTGAGGGTTGGGTGGAGAATCCCCGCTCCACACTTGCGGGGTTCATGGATCTGGTGAAGGAGATCTGGATGGGTTGTCGTCCGTGAAGGGGCTTGTGGTGGGGTTGTATACCCTTTATCCTGGGGGCATAGATCCATCCGATGACTAAGAGGAGGATGATCACCAAACCCAAAACGACAAGGAGTCTTTTCCAGTTCATGTCGGATATTATAAACTACATTCCCAGCCCCAGAGGTGGGAGAAGGCAAGCCGAGCGCTGTTTTTGGGATGGCGCTTGTCCCTTGGGGACTTAATAAAACGGAAAGCTCCTCTAGGATACCCTTCATGGTAGAATGTGCCTCATGAAACGATGGAAATTCTGGCTTGGCGTGGTCCTCAGCGGGGCATTTCTATACTTCGCATTACGGGGGTTGAGGATTGGGGAGGTCTGGGGACCCTTAAAAGAGGCGGATTATTGGTGGATCCTCCCCGGGGTCCTGGTCTATTTTATCGGTGTATGGGTTCGATCCTGGCGCTGGCATTACTTGCTTCGTCCGGTGAAAGCGATCTCCACACCGAAAATGTTCCCCGTGGTTGCCATCGGGTATATGGGGAACAACATTTACCCGGCTCGGGCTGGGGAGTTGCTCCGCGCTGTGGTATTAAAAAGGCAAGAGGGCGTGGCCATATCTGCTTCCTTGGCGACCATCATCGTCGAGCGCGTTTTTGATGGGGTGGTCATGTTAGCTTTTGTATTCCTCAACCTCCCTGAGCTGGCCAATCTGACCTCCTCGTCGGGGTTTATCGGGAACATCCAAACCCTGGCCCTGTGGGGTTCAGGGGCCTTCCTGGGAGCCTTGGCTGTCTTCTTGTCAGCGGCGATGTTTCCCGTCATGGCGGAAAAGTTTTTGACCTGGATGGTGGAGCGCCTGCTTCCAGAGAAATTACAGGAGAAAGTATTGGGTGTGGTCCTTCGTTTCCTACAGGGGTTGGAGTCCCTGCGCTCCCCTCAAGAGGCGTTGATGGTCTTTATCACCTCCGTCGTGATTTGGCTTTTGGAAACGGGAAAGTACTGGTTTGTGATGCAGGCTTTCAACTTCGATGTCAGTTTTTTCGCCTTGATGCTGATGAACGGGATCGTCAACCTGGCCACCACCATCCCCTCCGCCCCCGGGTATGTGGGCACGTTTGACGCCCCCGGCATCGCTGTCCTCGTCGCCTATGGGGTGGCTCGGGGGACCGCTGCGGGATATACTCTCGTCCTCCATGCTGCCCTGTGGCTTCCCATTACCGCGTTGGGAGCATATTACATGATCAAGGAAGGCATTCGCTGGCGGGAAGGGAAAGTGGAGGTCGTTGATAAGGATCGAGATGATGATGTGGAAGATTGATTTTGACGTTATAATTAAGAAGAAGCCGGTGAAAGATATACTGGGCAAAGAGAGGTAAGGGCATGCGTCCCTCTGATCGAGAAGATGCCAAATATCGGGTCCTCATTGCAGATGATGTCCTGGAAACCCGCCGCAACACCCGTTTGATGCTGGCAGACAATCCCATGGTGGATATCGTGGCCATCGCTCATAACGGCCGGGAAGCAATTGAATTAGCGAAAAAACACCAACCGGATATCGCGCTCCTCGACATCAACATGCCAGAGATGACGGGTTTCGAGGCTTTTGAAGAGATGCAGAAGATCTTTCCCACCATGGCCTGCATCATCATCTCGGCAGAGGACGACAACCGCTCCTTCCGTTCGGCGATGAACGTCGGAGCTCGGGAATATTTGGTTAAACCTTACACGGTGTACGAACTGAACAACGCGGTGAAGCGCGTGGGGGATATCGTAAAAAGCGAACGGAAGAAAGCAGAAGTCGCCGCCCGTCTTCGCCGCCAGCGCGAATCGTATCTGAAACAGCTGGCCCGGGAGTATTCGAGGACCCGCCGGACCGATGATGAGGCCCTGGAAGTCTTCGAGCAGTTGGCGGCCAACCCCAAATGCGAGATCCGCTGGTTACGGACCCTGGCCATGCTGTACATCATTCGCAGGAAATGGCGCAGGTTGGAAGTCTTAGCGGGACGGCTGGCGCGGCAAGATCGAAAGAAGAAGTAAATTCACGAAAGGTAATATAGATGAAAATCGCTGTTATTGGCGCGGGATACGCCGGGATGGCAGCTGCGTATGATCTCATCCGCGCAGGTCATGAGGTGGTCGTTTGTGAAGCGGGGGACAGGACCGGCGGGCTTGCCAGGGGTTTCAAGGAGCCCCACTGGAATTGGTCGGTGGAAGCCTATTATCACCACTGGTTTGCCTCCGACGAGCATATCCTGGGCCTGATTGAAGAATTGGGTTTGGAGAGCAAAGTCCGTTTTCCGCGCCCCTATACCGTCCTCTATCACCAGGGGAATTGGTATCCATTTGATTCCATCTTTCAGGCGTTGAAGTTCCCCGGATTGGGGTGGGGGATTGACAAGATCCGCTTTGGTTTGGTGGGACTCTTTTTACGGTTGACGAAAAACTGGCGGTCTTTGGAGAAGACCACCGTGGATGCCTGGATGCGGAAATGGGCGGGCGACCGGGTTTACGAGACCATGTGGGAGCCGATGTTGAAAGGCAAGTTTGGTCCCCATTATCTGGATGTCAACATGGCCTGGATGTGGGCCAGAATGCACGCCCGGACCTCCCGGCTGGGGACTTTCGAAGGTGGGTTTCAGGCCTTCGCCGATCAATTTGCGGACATCCTCAAGGAGATGGGCGTGATTCTCTATCTGTCCACCCCGGTGACTCATATTTCTCAGGATCTGACCCTGAAATCCAAATTGGGCAGGGAGGAGTTTGATCGGGTTTTGGTCACCACTTCTCCCCAATTGTTGAGCAAGATGGCCCCCTCCCTCCCTGATCATTATCATCAGGGGTTACTGCAGTTGAAGAGCATGGGCGCGATGGTGCTTACCCTCTCCCTGAAACACCAGCTCTCTCCCCAGGGTTTCTACTGGTACAACATCCCCAAAGAGGAAGGGTTTCCTTTTTTGGCTGTCGTTGAACACACCAATTTCCTCTCTCCGGAATACTTCGGGGGGGATCATATCGTGTATTGTGGGGATTACCTGGTGCCGGAACATGAATATTTTGAATTGTCTGAAGAGGAGATTTTGTCCATCTATCTGCCGGGCCTGGCGAAGATCAACCCGAATTTCGACAGGTCTTGGATGAAAGGATCCTGGCTGTACCGCACGAAGTATGCCCAACCTGTGCCCGAATTGGATCATTCCCAGAACATCCCGGATATCCAGACACCCCTCCCCGGTTTGTATTTCGCCAGCATGAGCCAGGTTTATCCCTGGGATCGGGGAACGAACTTCGCGGTAGAAATTGGGCGCCAGGCAGCAGATTTGATTTTATCCTCGTGACACCGCAGGCGGAAAGACGATGCATCAGTGGCACCAAGGGAAGGCTTGGTGCTTTTCTATTGAGGGATAAATATGGATGAGAATAAACACCCCTTGTTGCGATTGTGGAACTACGCCCACGGACATCGGCGGCGGATTGTCTTCGCTTCCCTGGGTTCGATTCTGAATAAGGTTTTTGATTTGGCTCCCCCAGCATTGATCGGCGCCGCTGTGGACGTCGTGGTCCAGCAGGAGGATTCCCTGATCGCCCGCCTGGGATTTCCGGATACGCGGACCCAGCTGCTGGTGCTGGCCGGGCTTACGCTCGTGGTCTGGGTCCTGGAGTCCCTTTTTCAGTACTTCTACGCCGTGTTGTGGAGGAATTTAGCCCAAACCCTGCAGCATGAGTTGCGGGTAGACACCTACGGTCACGTGCAGTCCTTGGATTTGACGTATTTTGAGGATCGGAGCACGGGAGGCCTGATGTCCGTTCTCAATGATGACATCAATCAGCTGGAACGCTTTCTGGACATTGGCGCCAATCAAATTTTACAGGTGATGACCACCGTACTCGTTATCGGGGGCATCTTTTTCTACCTCGCGCCCACCGTCGCTTGGATGGCGGTCCTTCCCATGCCCTTCATCATCTGGGGTTCCATTCGCTTCCAGCATCTGCTGGCGCCGCGGTACGCCGAGGTGCGGGAAAGGGTGGGATTGTTGAACGGACAGCTTTCCAATAACCTCAGCGGGATTGCTACCATCAAGAGTTTCACTGCAGAGGATTATGAATTAGAGCGCATCGAAAAAGAAAGCGATCGCTACCGGGGAAGCAACCGCAGAGCGATTCTCCTCAGTTCCGCCTTCGTCCCTTTGATCCGCATGGTGATTGTGTCGGGCTTTATCGCCATCCTCATCTTCGGAGGTTACCTGGCCCTGGAGGGTGAGCTTGAAGTGGGCGCCTATTCCGTCCTGGTGTTCATCACCCAGCGGTTGCTTTGGCCCTTGACCCGGCTGGGGGAAACGTTGGACCTCTATCAGCGGGCGATGGCATCCATTGAACGCATTTTCAACTTATTGGATACGGAGCAGCACATCGAATCCGGCGCACGACCCTTGCCGGTCGGCGAGGTGGAGGGGAAGATCGAGTTTCAAAATGTCTCCTTCGAATACGAGGACGGGGAAGGTCAGTCCGTTCTCCATGACCTTTCGTTGACGATCCACGAGGGGGAGACGGTGGGGATCGTGGGGCCCACGGGCGCCGGAAAAAGCACTTTGGTTAAACTGCTGCTACGGTTTTACGATGTCCAGAAGGGGTGGATTACCCTGGATGGACACGATTTGCGGGACTTACGACTTGAAGACCTGCGAAAGGCGATCGGTTTCGTCAGCCAGGATGTGTTTCTGTTCCGGGGCACGGTTCGGGAGAACATCGTTTACGGCACGTTTGATGCTGCCCAAGATGAGATCCTGAGAGCCGCAAACATCGCTGAGGCTCACGAATTCATCACCTCCTTACCCCGTGGATATGAGACGATGGTGGGGGAACGGGGGCAGAAGTTGTCCGGCGGGCAGCGCCAGAGGATCTCTTTGGCCCGGGCGATTCTCAAAGACCCGCCCATCTTAATTCTGGACGAAGCCACCTCCTCGGTGGACAACGAGACGGAAGCCATGATTCAGCGCTCCCTGAAGCGCATTACTCAGGGCCGGACGACTTTGGTAATCGCGCACCGTTTGTCTACGGTGGTCAACACGGATCGTATTTTCGTCTTGGATGAGGGAAGATTGTGCGAGTACGGCAGCCACGAAACCCTGCTCCAAAATGAGGGGGTTTACGCGGGTTTGTGGGCCGTGCAAACCGGCGCGGTGCGAAGTGCGGGGTAAATTTGGGGGTCAAATTCGCATAAAGGGTGATAAATGTCCCTACTTTCAAGAGGATAGCCACTATCAAAGATCCCCGTTTCTTATTAAATTTAGTAGTACTGTAAGTCATCCCGTACTCTTAGATCATCCTGGATCCCCGCGCCAAGGGGGAGAGACAGAGGAAAAGATATCCGCATTCCATGTTCAGGCGAGGAATGTATGGTTGCACTGTTTATTGACCACTTGTCACTCATTGAGGACCTATCAGACGAACAAATTGACCTCCTGCGACCTTTGTTCAAGGAGGTCGAATTTGATGCCGGGGAGGTGATTTTCTCTCAAGGAGAAGATGCGAAATACATTTATTTCGTGGTTGAAGGACAGGTGGCTATTCGGTTCAAGCCCGATGATGGGCCGCTTCTCACGGTGTCCATGCTTGAGCCTGGGGACGTCTTTGGCTGGTCAGCTGCAATTGGCAGTCGTGCTTACACATCCGGCGCGGTGTGTGCGAGGAAAGGCAGGTTTTTGCGCCTGGAGGGGGATGATTTGAAGAATCTATGTGAAAAATATCCAGATACGGGTATACTTATCTTAGACAGATTGGCGGGTGTTATCGCGCAAAGATTGCGGGGGACCCATGAACAAGTGATGGCTTTGCTCCGCAATGGCCTGAATGATGAGCTGGAGGATTGTGAATGATGGCTGAAAAACAGAAGGAATATTCCCGGGAAGAGCGCATGGAAATCTTGATTTCCAATATCAGCGCCTACATCGAACAATATCATGGTGGGTCTGCGGAACTGGTTTCCTTTGAAGATGATATTGTCAAAGTCAGATTGGGGGGAGCTTGCACGGGCTGTCCGATGTCTACGTACACTCTCAAGGGTTGGGTGGAGGGCACGATCCATCAATTTTTCCCCGAAGTGGAAGTCGTGGCGGCTGATTGATGGGGTTCCTTCTTGGGGTGTGATGGGGGATATGGATGGTATTCAGGTATAAATAAAAACGGGACGCGTTTCTCATCGCGTCCTCTTTTCGTTTTAATGGCTCAGTCCCCGAGAGATGAGCTACAGGTTCAACGTCTTGTCCATCATTTCCGCTACCGCTTGGTAAACGGGGGAGTCAAGGCTCAACTCAATGAGGGGTTTCCCGCTGAATTCGAAGTTCGTCAGGGTGTCGTCAGCGGGGATGACGCCAAGGAAGGGGATCTCGATGTCATCGATCCTCTCTTGGAGGGCGGGGGGTATTTCCCCGGGCAAGCGGTTGAGGATCAGATAGGTATTTTCCACATGGATCTCGAGCTCATCCTTGAGCTCGGCGATGCGCTCCGCCGCGATCATACCCCGTTGGGTGGGATCGCTGACCACGAAAAGGTGTTCCACGTCGTTTGTGGTTCGGCGGCTGAGGTGCTCCATCCCCGCCTCATTGTCGACGACCACGTATTGGTAATTTTGACTGAGGGAGTCCATGATCTCCCGTAAATTATGGTTCACTGCGCAGTAACAGCCGGGACCCTCGGAGCGCCCCATAGCGATGAGGTCGAAACGTTCGCTTTCCACAAGGGATGTGTGGATTTCGTAATCCAGATAGTCATGCTTGGACATGCCTCCGGCTACGGATCCTGCCGCTGCTCCCCCCGCTGCAGCCGACTGCTTGACCTTTTCCAGGAGGTCTTCCCGGATTTCTCCCACCGTCCAACCTAAATCAACGCCTAAAACCATGTGCAGGTTGGCGCTGGGATCGGCGTCTATGGCGAGGATGGCGTCCTCTTGAATTACCATTAAATATTTGATGATCATGGCGGCAACTGTGGTTTTCCCAGTTCCCCCTTTGCCGGCTAAAGCAATTGTCGTCGTCATTGTAAAAATTCACTCCTCAACAGGTAAACGCGTTCCAATTAATCATCCTCGGGGTAAGGTTTTTCTAACCGCTCAGCCATTTCCTTGGCTGCCTCACGGAGGGATGGGACATGGTCGTAAACGGGAACGCCTAAACGGTCCGCGTCGAGTACGCCCAGATCCATGGGCAGTGTGCCCAGAAGTGGGAGTCCGGGAGATTCAGATTCCAGAAAGGCGATCTCCTCTTCTTCCCTGATCTTGTTGCCCACCAGCCACAGGCGCGACAAGCCGATGTCGTGGGCCAATTTTTTGATCTGGCGGGCGGTGCCCAGGCTGCGGCGGGTAGGTTCGACGACGATCAGCATGGCGTCCACAAAATCGACAGTCGCTCTCCCCAAATGTTCCACGCCAGCATACATGTCCAGGATTAGCACATCATCATCCCGAAAGAGGAGATGGGTGAAAAGGGTGTGGAGCATGGCGCTCTCCGGGCAGATGCAGCCCGAACCTCCCAGATCCAGCCCGCCTAATTCCAGAAGCTGCACCCCGCGGTGTTTGAGGCTGAACCGCTTGGGGAGGTCATCTACGCGGGGATTGAGGGTAAAAAACCCGCCGGAAGAGCCCGGTTTGGCACCAGTGCGCTCTTCGATCAAAGCATCCATCTCGGCGATGGGGCGGAGCTGCTGGCGGAGTTCCTCCGGGAAACCAAGCGCACCTGCCAGGCAAGGGGCGGGGTCCGCATCGGCGACCAGGACCTCCCGACCTTGGTCGGCAAAAGTTTGGGCCAGGAGAGCAGCGAGGGTTGTTTTCCCAACTCCCCCTTTTCCACTGATGGCAATTTTCATAATTGACGTCCTTGGGTTTGCTTTGGTTTTTCCTTGGATGCATCCGAGGCCAGGTGTTCTTTTTCCTTAATTAATTTCGAAGTGATCATGCTGCCCAAGATGGCGCACCCGTCGGTGGGAAGATGGTACTGCACTGTGTCTTGAAATAAGATCTGGTAGGAAGGGGCGATGTCCGTGTCACCTTTCCAGCAGGCGACAAGCGCGGCTACCTGGGGAAGGATTTGAACCCGATAAGCGATGGAGGCGAAGGGGATTTCCTCTCCACCGATGTTCCGGGCAGATTGGTGAAAAGAGGCGTAATCCCGTTTGAAATGCTGGAGGATTTTCTTAGATGTGTACCCCTGAAAGGCGGAGGAATAGAATTGCCCATCGGGGAGTTCTGAAAAAGAGATCCAACCCTGGGGTGCCCCGGATCCTTTGGAGTCGTGAAAGTAATAGATGATCATGGCCTGATCGATGACCCGCAGCGCTTCTTGGGTGGCCTGATAACGGGCCACATAATCTCGGGCAGGAAGGATCACCTTTTTACCCCAGTATGGAAAGCGGAACTGCCCTTGTCCGTCATCTGGGGATTGGAAGGTGGTCTTCGTTTGCAGGGCGAGTTGTTCCGGCTCTCGTTCTTTCAGCGCGGTGCGGAGTTGTTCCACTCGTTTATTAAGGGGACTCTCTTTACTGGCCATATGGTCCTTATTATGCGTTTCTTTCCCGTTCTCTGTCCTACCCAGGACCGATCAAGGAACAGCGCTTCTTCTTTCTGTGGAATACTATCTTACCACGGCGCGTCCGTTATTAATTCTGGAAATTTGGTGTAATTTGTTACCTTCTGTGCACCCCTTAAAAAGGAAGACCTGGACGATCTCAGGATCGTCCAGGTAAAGGGGAGGAAAAGAGGTGGTCGTTGTTATGTGCTGGCTTTCTTAAACAGCGAAATCAAAGCCACCACCAGCATAGCGCCGGAAACAAAAGCGACCACATATCCCAGTACATTGGTGAGATAAGAGCCTACGTATGGGACATCTTGAAACGCGCTTGCAGAGACAGTGAGTGCAATCGCTGCGATTAAGAAGCCCTTCGTCTCTTCTTCAGCGATGTTGAAGAAACCGACCACAAGGCCTAAAACTGCCAGAATCCAGGTTGTCCAAGCGGCCTGTAAGAACAATCCTGCAATGACAGCTAAGACGAGTCCTGCGATAAATAACCAACGTCCGATCCGTTCGTTCATAAAAACCTCCTTGTTGTGAATGTGTATGAAGTCCTTTCGCTTTTATTAACAAGTCGGCAGGGGAATGGTTACGGTCTAGGACCGGGGAAAGGTTTTTGCCAAAGACGTTTTCCAGGGATGGTCAGAAAGATTTATATTTTATGATTTATTTCTTAAATGATCGGTCTGACCTCAGAGAAGAAGAAATGTCCCCCTATTCTCACGACTTGGATGATGCAGGGGACAAAGGATTTTATGAAGTGTGGATAGGGGTAGTCTACAGGATTCCCCTGGAGAGATTTTCCCATGTTCCTCTTTCGTTTTTAGCTGTGTTTTCGTCAAAGGGAAGGGCTTAGAGAAGTCCCTCACTCGAAAAGGTCAAGGTATTCCCTGTATCCCTCTTCTTCCAAATCTTCCTTGGGGATGAAACGCAGGGAGGCGGAGTTGATGCAGTAGCGTTTTCCCGTGGGCTGTGGTCCATCATCGAAGACATGACCGAGATGGGAATCTGCGCCCTGGCTTCTGACCTCGGTTCGGCGCATGCCCAGGCTTCTATCTTCTTTTTTGATGATGCTTTCCTCGTTGATGGGTTTTGTAAAGCTGGGCCAACCAGAACCGGATTTAAACTTGTCCTGGGAACTGAACAAAGGTTCGCCGGACACCACATCCACGTAAATCCCCTCTCCCATATGATCCCAATACTCGTTTTTAAACGGGCGCTCTGTGGCGTCCCGCTGGGTGGCTTTGAACTGCAATGGTGTGAGCCTTTTCTTCAATTCATCTTGAGAGGGTTTGGTGTATTCTTTCTTATTCGGCATGCTTATTCTCCCCATACTTCATCAAGGAATGCATCCCGACCGGAATTTGACCGGTACCCTTTGTAATGGTCAGGACTCTTGAGGAAAAAATTTTGATGGTAATCTTCCGCTTCATAGAACGTGGAGGCTTCTCGGATCTCCGTCACGATGGGGCTTTTGAAGCGTCCAGATTCCTCCAGCGCTCGTTTGGATTCCTCTGCCAACCTTTTTTGTTCTTGGTTGTGATAGAAAATAGCTGTCCTGTATTGGGACCCGCGGTCGACAAAGGAACCCCCGGGATCCGTTGGGTCGATTTGTTTCCAGAAGATGTCCAGCAGCTCTGAGTAAGAAATTTGTTCCGGATCGTAAGTAACCTGGACGGCTTCATAGTGGCCGGTGGTCCCGGTACTCACTTCTTGGTAGGTGGGATCTTCCGTATGTCCTCCTGTGTATCCGGAGGTAACGGATTTCACCCCCTCTTTCTTAAACGGTTTTTCCATACACCAGAAGCAGCCTCCTGCAAAAGTTGCTTTCCGAAATTCCTTGGTTTCATTCATCTTTATCCTCTTTTGACTTATTCCTGCAGACTGCGTTTCTACAATACCATATGGAAATGGGAACAGCATTAATAATGTATAAAAAACATCTCATAAGTGTACGGGGAGGGATTCGCGTTGACCTGAAAGCTGGTGGGTGATACACTTTGGTTTCGAACCCTGCCCTGTGTTTTCGGAATTGCGGCCTCGGAAATAACCATGGGACCTTTGAGCCTAACGAGTGTTGCTATTCAGTCCCTCGGCCCTGAGAGGAATTGTGAGTTGAAGAAAGGCAACTCCCGGCGGGCTTAGTAAGGAGTCGTTGGATGGCAGAAGAAGCGCTGAGATTGCCAGATGCATATCATGTCCGGGCGGCAGATGAATGTGATTTGAAGGATGTGCTCACCTTGTCAAATAAGGTTTCCCAGCACTATCAGGGAGTGCGGGATATCACTTTTGACCGCCTTAAAAACGAATGGGAGACACCGGGGTTCGATCCCCAGAAAAGCATCCGTCTGGTATTTTCCCCCACGCAAGATTTGGTGGGAGAAGTGGAGGTATGGGATCTCGCCCAGCCACCCGTCCACCCTTGGGTATGGATGACCGTGGACCCGGATTGTTCAGCAGCCCACGGGGTAAGGGGTTTCTTGCTTGATTGGGGTGAAGAACGCAGCCGGGAATCGCTGCCAAGGGTGGATCCGGACATCCGGGTCTCCATGCGGGTCTCGATCTACCATGAAAACCGGGACTCAGCCGCTCTTTTAGAGGAACGGGGATTCCAATGCATCCGTCACTTTTTTCAGATGCGATATAAGATGGAAGATCCCCCTCCAGCACCGGAATGGCCGGAGGGGATCAGCCTTCGCAGGTACGACCCAGAGCGGGATTCAGAGAAAGTCTACCGCGTGGACGATGAGGTCTTTCAAGACCACTTCGGGTATGTGGAGGAACCGTTTGAAGAGGGCTATGAACGTTTCATGCATCACATGACCGATCCGGAAACCTATGACCCCGATTTGTGGTTCTTGGCGGTGGAAGATGATGAGATCGTCGGCATCTGTATCTGCCGCAAGTGGTCCCAGGAGGACCGCGACGCGGGACATATCTCCAGCCTGGGTGTGCGTTGTCCCTGGCGGCGCCGTGGGATCGCCCTCGCTCTCCTCCGTCACGCCTTCCATGAATTCTACAAGCGGGGCAAGTCCAAAGTGGATTTGGGTGTAGATGCTGAAAACCTGACCGGGGCCATGCGCCTCTACCGCAAAGCAGGGATGGTTGTCCACCACCAGTACGATTTGTATGAAAAGGAACTTCGCCCCGGGAAAGAGATCAGCGTCACGGATTTGGGATCCTCCTGAGGGAAGTGCGATAAAATATAGCGGACAGATGAAGATGAGTGTCCAGAGAGGTGGGTATGATTAAAGCAGTTTTGTTCGATTTAGGGGGTGTGCTGATGAGGACGGAAGACCCCCAGCATCGGGAGGCGTTAGCGGAACGGTATGGCATGACATACCGGGAGATCAGCAAATTGGTCTATGAACGGGAAAGCGCCGTGTTGGCGACGCTGGGGAAGATCACCGCAGAGGAGCATTGGCAGAACATCCAGGAGGAATTAGACCTGGATGACGCTGAATTAGATCGCTTCAAGGAAGAATTTTGGGCGGGTGATGTTCTGGATGAGGTTTTGGTCGATTTTATCCGGGGATTAGGGCTTCACTACACCACCGCTCTATTAAGCAATGCTTGGGACGATCTGCGAGAGGCGCTGAGCGACCTTTGGGAAATTGATGATGCCTTTGACCGCATCTTCATTTCAGCGGAAATTGGCCTAGCAAAGCCGGGGGATGAAATTTACCAGTATGTCATTGAAGAGCTGGGTCATCAGCCGGCTGAAATGGTCTTCATCGATGATTTCCCGGAGAACGTGCAGGCTGCTCGGGAAAACGGGATCAACGCCATCCATTTCCGGAGCCGAGAGCAAGCCTTGGGTGAACTCCGGGAACTGCTGGATAACCCCTTGTATATATAAGGGGAAAGGGGTACCCGGGATGGAACCCCGTCTTCCTTTTCCCATTGCAGGGTGAGAGAGGATGATGCTGATGAAACTTATCAACCAAAATTCGTTCCAGTATACGCCTACCTTCATTTATTTTGATGAGAGCGGGAAAGAAGTCTGGCGAACGGTGGGGAAACTCGATGTGAAGAAGATCCGGGAAACCCTTCCTTGATGTTTAGGAAGCTCTTTTTTCATCTGCAATATCTCTTTTTCGATCCGCCCTGGGATACCGGGATCTCGCCCCCGGAGCTGATGGCGTTTATCGCGGAACATGATCCCAGACGGGCTCTTGACCTGGGCTGCGGGACGGGGACGAACGCCGTTACCCTGGCCCAACACGGTTGGCAGGTGACGGGTGTGGATTATGTTCCCCAGGCCATCCACGCAGCCCGGCGCAAGGCCAAGAAAGCCGGGGTGGGAGAGCTCACGGAGTTCAGGGTGGATGACGTGCTTGAGGTCGATCTGGAGGCTGAATCCTTTGATTTGATCCTGGATATTGGATGCTTTCACAGTTTCGCAGCGCAGGATGTGGAGCGGTATGGAGAGATGGTTCGGCGATCGGCAGCGCCTAGGGGATTCTTGCTTTTGTACACCCACTTAAAAAAAGATCCCATGGACGTTCAGGGGGCTTCGGAAAGAGATTTGCAGGTTTTGGGTGAGAAGTTGAAGCTGCTCCACCGCCGGGATGGGATGGAAGGGGAATCCCGCCCCTCAGCTTGGCTGACGTTTAAGAAACTGGAATGAAGGGGATGAAAGGGAATCCGGGTCAGGATGTCTTTTCAGAGATGACTTGGGCGGTCAATTTTTTAAAAACCTCCGGGTCGTTCAGAGTCAACAAGGTCTTCCGCTCAGCACGGGAGAGGTGGTAGGGGGCAAGATAGTGGGTGGCAAATTTCCGAAATAAGATCAATCCCTCTTCGTCACCGTAAAAGGATAGGGAAGAATCAAGGTGAACGAACATGGTTTCGATGACTTCATGGGGAGGAACTTGGTCGCGATCCCTCCGTGAGAAAATCCAGGGATTACCCCTGGCGGCCCGGCCGATCATCACCCCATCACAACCAGTGTGGTCTTTCATCCTTTCGATATCCGCCACTGTTTCCACACCGCCATTCCCCAGGACGGGGATGGAGATGGCCGCTTTGACTTCAGCGATGGCGTCCAAATCCGCCCTGCCGCTGTGCCTGTCTTCCTTCGTCCTCCCGTGCACAGCGACTAAAGCCCCGCCGTTTTCTTCGACGATCCGGGCGATGAGCAGGTAATTCCGGCAGTCCTCCCAACCCAGGCGTATTTTTGCCGTGATGGGGATGGGCAGGTGGGTGGAAAGGGTCTTGAAAATGCGGGCGACTACAAGGGGATGGCGCATCAAACCCACCCCCGCCCCCCGTTGGGCGATGGCACTGATCGGGCAGCCCATGTTGATGTCAATGGCATCCGGAGCTCTTTCTAGCAGTTTCTCGGCAGCGCTTAACAAGCGAGAGGGATCATGCCCGTAGAGCTGGTAGACAACGGGCCTTTCGTCCTCGCTGTAAACCAGCTTCTTTTTAATATAACCAGGTTGATCGAGAATGTCCTTGTCCCTCAAGAATTCTGTGTAGCTCATCGCCGAGCCAAATTGGCGACAGAGAGACCGAAAGGGGGCGTCCGAGTACCCATCCATGGGGGAGAGGATCAAGTCGCCTTTGATGGGGATGGAACCCACGGTGAAATGGATTTCTTCTCCTGGCATAAGTTATGCGGTCAGGGCGTGTTTCAGCGCCTGGTTGAGAGAACGGGCTTCGATGATCTGGATGCCGTCCGGCCAAGTCGTGTCGCCCTTGCGGAGACGGTGGGGGATGATGGCCGTCTCGAAACCCAGTTTGGCTGCTTCCTGGAGGCGGTCGTTGGCCCGGCTGGACATGCGCAGCTCGCCAGACAAGCCGATTTCCCCTACCAGGATGGTGTCCGCTTTCACCGGTTTATCCCGGACAGAAGAGGCAATGGCGGTGGCTACCGCCAGGTCAGCTGCCGGTTCGCTGATCTTCAAACCGCCCACCACGTTGACGAAGATATCCTGTTCTTTGAGCTGGATGCCCGTCCTGCGGCTGAGTACCGCGGCGATCAAAAGCAGGCGGTTGAACTCAATCCCGTTCGCCGTCCGGCGGGGGTTTCCAAAGGAAGTGGGATTGGTCAAACCCTGAATTTCCACCAGGATGGGGCGAGTGCCTTCCATGGTCACAGCGATGGCGGAACCCGGGGCGTTGACCATCCTTTCTGCCAGAAAGGCCTGGGAGGGGTTGGTGACCTCGATCATGCCCCGTTCCTGCATTTCGAACACGCCCACCTCGGAGGTTGCCCCAAAGCGGTTTTTGACCGAGCGCAGCAGACGGTACGCCTGGTAGCGGTCCCCCTCCAGATAGAGGACCGTGTCCACGATGTGTTCCAGGACGCGCGGTCCGGCGATGGTCCCTTTTTTGGTGACGTGGCCGATCAAAAACACGCTTGTCCCTGTGGATTTGGCGTATTCCCGGAGCTGGGAGGCGCTCTCCCGGACCTGGGAGATAGACCCCGCGGAAGATTCCAACTGGGATGTGTAGCTTGTCTGGACGGAGTCGACGATTAACAGCAGGGGGTTGATCTCATCCGCGTGGTCGAGGATGACGTCCAGGTTGGTCTCAGTGACCAGATAGAGGTTTTCGGGGAGGGGGAGGGGTTCCCCGCTTGGTGACTGGTGCAGGCGGTCAGCGCGCATTTTGATCTGCTGCTCCGATTCTTCCCCTGAGACGTAGAGCACTTTCCCTTTATCAGCGAGCTCCATGGCGATTTGCAGGAGCAGGGTCGATTTTCCGATCCCCGGATCTCCGCCGATCAGGTTGATGGAGCCGGGCACCAAGCCTCCCCCTAATACCCGGGTAAACTCGCGGATCTGGAAAAGGATCCGATCCTCTGCGTCGCTGTGAATCTCCGTGATGGGTTTTGGGGTGGAAGCCTTTGTTCTGCCCCGCTTGGTGGTGGATTTCTCCCTTGCATCGCGGTCGACGATTTCCTCCACCATCGTATCCCATGAACCGCAGCCGGGGCAGCGGCCCATGTAGCGAGGGGATGTCCTGCCGCATTCTTGACATACATATCGAGTATAACTTTTCGCCATAGGTGTATTATAAGCCCTTCCTCCCTTGCCTGCATGAAGGGAGCTTTTTCATTTTGGAATCAAGAGGATGGATGAAGCCGGGAAATGGGGAGTAGCCACGATCCTCGCATTTCCTGAAATTCCTTCCGGGATACTTGCCAAAGGGCAGGGGATGCGCTATAATCATACTAGAACATTTGTTCTAGTATGAGGGAATTTCAATTGGGTCGGTCACCTTGGAGTGACCCAGGTGGGAGGTAGCCATGGATATTGGAATGCTCTGGTTTGACAAGGATCCATCGACGAGTTTTCCCAACAAAGTAAAGCGGGGCAGCGAGTATTATCGAAGAAAGTACGGAAAAGAACCTGATATTTGTTTTGTCCACCCTGCGACGGTCCGTAATGGCGCGGAAAACGAGGAGGAAAGGGAAAAGGAGTTCAAGGTGGGAAACATCCTCGTTCAGGTAAACGACCGGGTCCTGCCCCATCATTTTTGGATTGGGGTCAGCAACGGGAAGAATTAGCTTGTCAGTTGGGATAGGTGATATAGATCTGGTAGCTTCCTGGGTAGGGATCTCCGGAATCTGGTTGGCATTCTGTAATGACCACGTCCGGGATCACCAAACCGCTTTCCGGCACCTCGATGGTATAGGTCACCCCCATTTCTGCTTCGAAATCTGCGTAACCTTCCCCAATCTCTGGCTTTAAACCGGTCAGGAACCGCTCTTGGCGGTCAGGAGCCCAGGAGATGAGGATTTCCACCCCGGGCACCCCTTCTCCTTCTGCGTTGGTCGCAAACACCTGAATGAGGGGGGTGGTTAAATTAGGGTCGCAAAGCTTTGCCTGATCTTCGACGATGAAGGGAGGGGCATCCGTGGGTGTAAAGGTGGGGGGTGGAAGGGGGGTCCGGGTTGTGTACGTTTCTGTCCCTTCAGGTGTACTCGTATTGTTTTCAGTGTCGGTGGAAGGAGGGGGAGTCCCTTCCCCTGTCACATCCGCTGAGGAGAGGGTTTGGGTCGGGGAGGTGGCTTCCGGTGCAGGGGTGCGTTGCAGGGCTGCGGAGAGGTTGACGAGGATTCGGGCCATTTCTTGGTCCCCTTCCTCCGCCAGGTTTCTTTGTGCCTGAGCGGCGAGGGCTTGGGCAGGGTTTTCGTCACCCAATAATTCCAGGCGGGCTTTAGCCCGAGGTAGATTCTGGTTGGCTTGGTACGCTCTAGCGATTAACGACCGGTAGACATCTTTGTAATCAGCCCGCAGATTACTGGGGTGGGTGTCCTCCAAACTCACCGGGGCGATCACCCAGGAGATGAGGAGGCCTAAACTCACCCCGAGGATGAGCGCTGTAATCAGATACCAGTGACCGCGGTCGGAATTCATACCCTCACTTGCTCTCCTCTAGGGCGTTTTTCAGATCCCGGAGAAGGTACATATCCGGAAGCGTGTATCCTGCTTGAGAAGCGAAAGACAGCGACTCTGTGAGACACTCGGTGGGAGAAGAGCATCCCAGCAGGGCCAAGCGGTTCATGGCCCAGGTGATATCTTGGTTTTCTTCGTACACCTCGGCGACCATCAGGGTGTAATCCGTTTTGTAATCCATGCGCAAGGCCTGCAGTGAGGTATCTTCGTATTGGACGGGATTTATAACCCAACCATAATATAGCCCAATACCCAGGCTGATAATCAGAACGATAAAAAACAGGGTCCAGCGAGTCATCGGTTCCCTCGACTTGAAGTGGTGGGTACTCAAATATTGTGCCATAGAGATGCCCGAAGGACAACCCTAGGGAGTCAAGCTGGGGTGAGAGAGGCTGAAAAGGGGCGTTTTTAGGTGGAAGATGGGATTGTTAAGGGGGTGTGAGAGGGTTTAAACTCTGCTTGACGGCTATTATTGAGGATGTTATCCTTTGACCTGGAGGCAGCCAAAACTATGGATGAAAAAGACCGCAGGCAGGAAAAGGAAGGTTTGGATGGGGAGCGCAAACCGCTCCTGAGCAGGGTGAGAGACCTTTTTTCCCATCCCAGATTAGGAAGCACTACACGCAAGGCGGCGACGTTTGGCAGTATAGTGGTCATCGTCGCCCTCGTTGTCTTTGGGATGCGGGTTTTTTACCTCAACGCGGGACTGTTTTCTTCCCAACCTCAAGCAGCGGCAGAGGAATCCCCTCCATTGACTCCCTCACCTGTTGCAGAGGAGGGAGGCAGCGGCGGCTATATGATGCCCTCCTTTGAAGTCTCCCGAGCGTCCTACACGGAAGGGTTGCAAAGGATGGTGAACCTCCACACCTCAATCCCTTCTCGACCCCGGGTTGATGTCCTCATCTACACGGTGAAACAAGGGGATTCGGCCTTTGGGATTGCGAAAAAGTTTGGTTTGAAACCGGAAACCATCTTGTGGGGGAATTTTGAGACCTTGAAGGACAATCCCCACAGTTTGAGACCCGGTCAAGAGCTGAATATCTTGCCCGTCAACGGCACCTATCACAAATGGCGGAAGGGGGAAAGCCTCATCAAGGTGGCGGAGTACTACGGCGTGGATCCCATGGATATCGTCGAATGGCCGGGGAACGACATCGATATCTATGATTTTGATATCGAAGATCCGGACATTGAGCCGGGAACCATGCTCATCGTCCCCGGAGGGGAACGAGAGCTGATCGATTACGGGCCTCCGGCCATTACCCGGGACAACCCTGCCATCGCCAGAACCTACGGACCGGGCCACTGCGGGGCCGTTTATCAGGGACCTGTCGGTGTAGGGGTCTTTATCTGGCCCACCGTAGAGCGCTACCTCTCGGGGTATGACTACAATCCTTCTGCAAACCATCCGGCCATTGACATCGCCGGGGATATTGGCAACAACGTTTGGGCCTCGGACAACGGCGTAGTGGTGTATTCGGGTTGGAGCAACCATGGTTACGGCAACCTGGTGGTCATCGACCACGGTAACGGTTGGCAGACGTTGTATGCCCACCTGCACACCATCCGTGTCGGCTGTGGGCAGGGCGTGAACCAGGGACAATCGATCGGCACCTTGGGGAGCACGGGCAACTCCTCGGGCCCCCATCTGCACTTTGAGATGATCTATAATGCGGAAAAAGTAAACCCCTGGAATTTCCTCCAGTAGCCAAAAGAGTTAAGCAGGCGATTGAACAACCGAGTCCAGATTTGAATAAAGTGCAGCTGAGTTAAATATTCTGAATGAAACCAGGCAAGGAGAGGGCTCTTTTGCCTGGTTGCTTTTTTAGTAGTCGTTCCCACCGTCAATGGGTGATTTTAGAGGGGGAGGGTCAGGAAAGGTACGAGCATTTCCCGCTTTGATAATCCCCCGTGCCTTCCCCGGAGATCGTTGTCATCCCTGGCCCACCACAGGTAGGCGTCATTCTTGGCGACCACGGTCAAATCCCCCACCCGGCTGTGCCACTGGGGATGGTAGGGCGCCGGCCCGAACAACCCCGCTTTGGTAAGTTCCCGAGAGGGATGGCATTGAAACTGATCCGGCCAATGTTCGTGGATGTAATCCTGAACGTCCTGCATCTTCCCGGGGCGGGCGTGGAGATAAGCGAGCCGGTTCTCCCCGGTGGGCAGGATGTGGAGCATGTCGGCAAATGACGGGTGGTTCTTTAGATCATAATCCGGATTTAAGGGTGTATTTATTTGTCCGTGGTCAGAGGTGAGGATGAAGACGGTCCCCTCTTTAGCGGTAGGGCTGAGTTTGTTTAAGCATTCAGAGCGGAGGTGTTGGGCGAAGCTGGAAAACTCCGCCCCCGCCCTTTCATCGCCGGGACCAAAGCGATGGAAATAGCCATCCACGGCGCCCCAATAGGCGCTGATAAAGGTCCTCTTATTGGGTTGGGATTCAAGCAGCTCGCGCACGCTGATCCACATATCAGCGGGGGTGTTGATACCGTGCAGAGTGACGTCATGCAGGAAGGTTTGGGAGAGGCCGGAGTAAAGGATGGAGTGGTGCTGAAAGGCGTGGGCCTGGATGCCGTGAGCCTGTAAATGGGTCCCAAAAGTGGGGAGGGGGAGGAAGGTGGTGGGATCGAAACCGGTTCTGTTCAGGGAACCTGCTCCCTTATGGAACGTGGTCGGTTTGTGGATGATCATGTTTACGGCCATGTTGTATTCCTTCATCCACATCTCGTAGCCGGACACGCCGTGGCGGCATGCGGGCTGTCCTGCCCAAATAGAGGACATCGCTGCGCAGGTGGTGCTCGGGGATATGGAGGTGATCGGGGAGAGATTACCTGCGGCCAGCAGCGGTTCCCATAGGGATCCTTTATCACCCCGGGTCCATTTTTGGAAGTGATGGTAGGAAATGGCGTCCACGATGACCAGGATCACTTTTCGGATGGGTGGTTCCACCCCAGAAAGGATCTCATCTCCCAGCGGTCCCACGCCGAAGGTGGGAATGTCAAACCACCTGCACACGCTGTCCGGGATATTGACGATGGACCCTCCCCGATAGTGGGGAAGGGTGAAGTCCTTTCCAAGATACGATCTTAAAGGGCGATCCTGTGGTCCCTGTGATTGTCCATTAAAGGGGTGATTTTTGGTCATCCTTTTGTATCCTTCTTGCACATGAGATATGCGTTCTTTTTGATATAATAAGGTGGACCACGAAGAGAATGAGGAGGAGGTTTGCGTTGGACTTGAGCTTTCTCTCCGGTCGGCAGTTACGGAAGATCCGGGAGTACATTACCGCATATTTGATGATCGCTCCGGCCACTCTATTGATCTTCCTGTTTGGCATCTTCCCCGTTGGTTTTGCACTTTATGTCAGTTTACACAAATGGCGCATTAAAAGAGGGAAATTTCTGGGGTTAACCCATTATCGAAAGGCCCTTGGAAATTTAGCGCATGTCCTCTTGTTCGCTTTAGCCATGGCTGCCTTACTTGGCGGCTATTTGCTCATTCGCAGGATCCTGAAACGCATGAAGGAGGAGGGGGATAAAAAAGATTGGTTGATGCTCTTCCCCGGGGCGCTGTTCAGCGCCACGGTTATGTCTTTCGTGCGCTGGACGGTGGTCCTTCTCCCTGAAATCCTGGCCATCGCGGACAAAATTTGGGGCAAAGAGAAGACGCGGGAATTGTTCATGCGGCTGTTACGGGAGGCATTTTCAACACCCAGCGTGCAAAGGGCTTGGCGGTTGTTCCTCTTTCTCTTCGCGGTTTCCATTCTCCTTTTCGTTGTCCTGTTTGTCTTGGCCCGCTCTCCTCATCGTTTTTCACAGATCCTGAATTTCACGCTCGTTTGGATTATTGTACCAGTAGGATTGAGTCTCTTGTGGGTCAATTACCAGAGCATCCAATCCGTATACCGGGAAGCGCTGGCAGCCGGGGAGGACCCCGGCATTTGGCCCCAGGTCATCACCCTCACGGTGGGCGTGCTGCTCTTGGTAGCGGCCTGGTTCCTGTGGCGAAGTGCGACCCGCCAGACGAAGGATCTGTCCTTCTTGTGGAGGATCCTGGCTGCGGTCAGTTTGATGGTCGGCGCCTGGTTGTTGATCGGAGAACTGCCGACCGTGATTGCCGCCGGGGACGAGGATATGTGGGCCGGGCTCAAAGTGACCGTATTCTATTCTCTGGGCACCGTCCCCTTTCAACTGGCGTTTTCCATGTTCCTGGCCATTTTGTTGTTCCAAAACTTGTGGGGCTCTGATATCTTCCGCATGCTTTACTTCCTCCCCTATGTCACCCCCACGGTAGCCAGCGCGGCGATTTTTCGACAGTTATTTTCAAGCCGGTACCAATCTCCCATCAACCAACTGCTCTTGAAACTGGGCCAAGAACCTCAGCAGTGGATTCGAGAGCCCCAAGGGATCTTCTCCATGTTGGGGGAGGTCGTAGGGATCACCCTGCCGAAGTGGGCAGGGGGCCCGAGCATGGCCTTGGTGGTGATTATGATTTACTCCATCTGGACCTTCGTCGGCTACGATACGGTGATCTATTTAGCCGGGTTGGGAAATATCTCCACCCCCTTGATTGAGGCAGCGGAGATCGATGGGGCCGGACCTTGGGAGAAATTCCGCTATATCATTTTCCCTCTGCTCTCTCCCACCACCTATTTCCTCTCTCTGATCGCCATCATCGGCACCTTTAAAGCCTTCAACCACATCTGGGTCATGCGCCAGACATCCGCCTTGGGGACAACCGACACGTTCAGCGTAGTCATCTTCAGTGAATTCTATGAAAAACTGCGCTACGGGTACGCCTCCGCGCTGGCCTTTGTGCTCTTCGCGATCATTCTCAGTTTGACGTTTTTGAATCAACGTATCCAAGGGACTCGGGTTTTTTATGGCTAAAGTGAAATTATTTCGCAGGGCGGAAACGGACTCAACAGCGACCTTCTTTGACCGTTTCCGGGATCTCTTTCAAAAGACGATCACATATCTGTTCTTATTAATGGGTGTTGTCATCGCCATCACTCCCTTTGTGTGGATGATCGCCACTTCTTTGATGAGTTTGGGAGAAGCGCAAGGCATCCGCTGGATCCCTTCTTCTCTGCACTTTGAAAACTACGTCAATGCCTGGCAGGAAGCCCGATTTTCGGAATATTTTGTGAACAGCGTGATCATCACGGCTGTCACCCTGGTGGGCCAGCTCACATTCAGCGTCCTGGCTGCTTATGCGTTTGCGCGGATTGACTTCCCTGGGCGAGATCTGATCTTCACGGTGATGTTGAGCACGATGATGATCCCGGCCATGGTGATCATCATCCCCAACTTTTTGACGGTGACCTGGCTGGGCCGGATCGGACCGATCAAGTGGATTAACAATTGGCCTGCGCTGACCATCCCCTTCATGGGCAATGTCTTTTCCATCTTCCTCTTAAAGCAGTTTTTCGCTCAAATTCCGGACGAGCTGTGGGATTCGGCGCGAATTGATGGGGCGGGGCATCTACGCTTCTTGTTGACCGTGGTCATACCCCTCTCCAAAGCCCCGTTAATGGTCATCATCGTCCTTTCATTCATCGGTTCCTGGAACGCTTTGGCCTGGCCCTTGCTGGTCACCAATTCGCCGGAATGGAGGCCGATTGCGGTGGGGTTAAATAACTTCGTCGATGAGGCTGGTCAGGAACTAAACTTAATGATGGCTGGGACATTTATCACTATAATCCCTATCTTGATAATTTACTTCTTCACACAGAAGCAGTTTACGGAAAGCATCGCCCGCAGCGGCTTAAAAGGATAGTTTTAAAGGACTGAATGCATTTTGCATCCCATGAAATACCTGTATCTGTCAAAAAGGTGCTAAAGGAGGTGAGGTAAGGAAACTAGAAGGCAACCTGTGATAAACTATTCATATGTGGAAAGGTCCCCACACAGGAGGAGAGCTTTCGTGGGTGATCTAAAAGACACTAGTTTCAAAGGAGAGAAGACACATGTCTAGAAAGACCCTGTCAATTTTCATGCTCGTCATATTGGTGTTCTCGCTGGCGCTGACGGCCTGCCAGCCGAAAGCGACGGAGGAACCAACGCAGGAAGAGAAAGAAGTGGTTCCCACCGAACCTGAGGAGGAAGAAAAAGAAGAACCCACCGAAGAACCGGAACCGGAAGCAATGGGCGTGAAGCTGTCCGATCTGGACGGCACCACGGTAAAGTTTTGGCATGTATGGGGATCCGATGAGCCGTTGGAAGGTTTGACGACCATCGTGGAAGAATTCAACGCCACCAATGAATACGGGATAACGGTGGAAGCTCTGGACCAGGGTGGCTACAGTGAAGTGGAAGACGCCATGAACGCCGCCATCCAATCTGGCGATGTACCTGACTTGGTTGTAGGATACGCCAATGCCTTTGCAGCCTGGCATGACGTGGGCGCCGTCGTTGACCTGAATCCTTATATGGAAGACGAGACGGTTGGATTTAGCGAAGAAGAGGTTGAAGATTTCTTTGAGGGTCCCTTCCAAACCGGTTTAACCCCCGATGGGGCTAGGATCTCTTTGCCGTTCCAACAGTCCGCCAACGTGCTTTTCTACAATGCAGACTGGGCCCAAGACCTGGGATTCGACAGCCCGCCTTCCAATATCGCTGAGTTCAAAGAGCAGGCCTGCGCGGCTGCAGAAGCCAATGCAAATGATGATAACCCGAATAACGACGGCACGGGCGGCCTGGTCATCTATACCGGGGCCTCCAATGTAATGGCCTGGGTTTTCGCGTACGGCGGTGACGTCTTCAACGCGGAAGAAAAGGCGTATGATTTCACATCTGACGCGGTGGTAGGTGTGGCGGAATTGTGGAAATCCATGTGGGATGATGGCTGTGCCTTTGAGACGGAAGGCTATCCTAACCCCCAATTTGCATCTCGAGAAGCGCTATTCACCATGAGTTCCACGGCGGGATTGCCCTACCAAATCGCAGCCTTTGAGGACGAGGGCGCTACGGATGACGAATGGACGCTGATCCCTTATGTGGGTCCTGATGGGAACAAAGCTGTCAATGCCTACGTCCAATCCTTGGGGATCGTGAACTCCACGCCCGAGAAGAAACTCGCTGCCTGGTTGTTTGTGAAGTACTTCACCTCACCTGAAGCCCAGGCGACTTGGGCCCGATACAGCCGATATTATCCGGGAAGACAGAGCGCCGGAGACCTTCTGGAAGACTTTAAAGCTGAGAATGAGAAATGGGCTAAAGGGTTGGAGCTGATCCAATACGGTCGTTCAGAACCTACGGCTGCTTCTTGGAGCTCAGTCAGGCGAACGGTCGGAGATGCCTTTGCTGAAATCCTACAGAGTTCACCTGAGGATATTGAAGCCATCCTCCAAAACCTGAACGACACCGCAGCTGAACTGGTCGCTGAGATGCAGTAGCCGGAAAACAGCGAAGTCAGGATGCTGAAATGAGACATGAGAGCGGGTGTGGAAAAATGCAGGCTGCACCCGCTCTTTCCGCGCTGGTAACTAGATGAGGATGTCCATGGCTAAACGACCCCATGTCCAGATCTATACTGACGGAGCCTGCTCCGGAAATCCCGGACCGGGTGGGTGGGCTGTCCTCCTTCGCTATGGCAGGCACGAAAAGGAACTCAGCGGCGGGGAGAAAAAGACCACCAATAACCGCATGGAACTGATCGCCGCTATCCGGGCTTTTCGGGCTCTGAAAGAGCCCTGCCGTGTGGATCTGTACACCGATTCGGAGTACCTGAAAAGGGGGATAACGGAATGGATGGACACCTGGAAGGAGCTGGGCTGGCGGCGGGGGAAACCAGGGAAGACGAAAAAATTAGCCAACGCGGACTTGTGGCAAACGTTGGACCAGGCCGTGGGGGAACATCAGGTCGAGTGGCATTGGGTCCCGGCCCATGCTGGAGATGAAAGGAACGAACGCGTGGATGGACTGGCGCGGCAGGCCATCCCCTCCTAGAGGGACGTAGATGGGGGCTCCAAGAGATTTTTTTGGCGCGCAACCGCGGGGGGAAAGATAAGGGGTGAAGGAGCCTTTCGTAAATTATTTTTCTCTCTCCCACCCGATATTCAAAACGGTAAACGACAAAGGATTTTTACCCTTCCCCATCCGGGAACTTCTATTTTTCCATAGAAGGGAATGTCCTCGCTTACGGTATAATTTGCGCATGGAAAACGATGACCAGTGGCGAGAAGACATTCAACACGAGTTAGCCATGGCCCACCGGGCCAGGCGGGAAGGGAATGAAGGTCGGGCCCGGGTGTGTGCCCGTCGGGCGGCAGGGTTTGCGGCGGAGGCGTATTTTCAGCAGCGCGGCTTTGAACCCCCCGTCCACAGCGCGTACAGCTTGCTGGAATTGCTGGGCGCGGAAGAGACGTTGCCTGGCCCGGTGAAACGATCCCTTTCCCTGTTGACCCTGCGTGTCAATGAAGACTTTGAGCTTCCTGCTGGGACAGAGCTGATCCGAGAATCTAAAAAACTGATCAGAGTGCTCTTCCCTGACGAGGAATTTGGCTCTGAATGATAAACAGGCATATGGGTTTCTGGCCCTTCTGGAAGGGGTAGCCCTGGAATTTCCTTGAGAAGAGGGTGGCTGTGAAACGTAAAGTATTCGTGATCAAAACGCTTTTGATAATCCTCCTCTTCGGGGGTTGTTCAACGAGGACACCCGCTGGTTTGGGGACGCCGAGTCCCACATCTACAATTCCCCCTTCACCCACGTCCACCCCTTCACCGGTCCTCCCTACCGAGACCCAGCTCCCTGACCCGACATCGCCTCCCCCCCCCACCCTGACTCCCCAGCCGAGGAACACCCATTACGAGTTATCCGCCCAGCTGGATTACCTTACCCATCAGGTCTCCGTTTCTGAAGTGATCACCATTCAAAATCCTGCCTCACAGGAACTCACTGACCTCTCTCTGGTTGTGCCGCCGAATTGGTGGCCAGGGACTTTTCGATTGGAGACCTTATCATGGCGTGAGGGAGGGAAGATCATTGAGTATTCCTTGGAGGGCGTCCGGCTGAAGATTCCCATCCGGGAGGCCTGGTTCCCGGGTGAGAGCAGGGAATTATCCCTCATCTATACCCTTTCCCTGCCGGAGATCAATTCCCTAGAGGGGGTAGGTCCCAGCCCATTTGGTCATTCTCCGCTGCAGGTGAATCTGGTGGATTGGTATCCTTTCCTGCCGCCCTACCAGGAAGGGAAAGGGTGGATTATTCACGACCCCTGGTATTTCGGTGAATACTTAGTCTATCCTCAGGCTGATTTCCAGGTCTCTTTGCAAATCACGAACGGTCCTCAAGAATTGGTGGTGGCTGCCAGTTCCCTTAACAAAGGCGACGGGGAAATTCACCGCTACCGTCTGGAAGATGCCCGTAATTTCGTGCTCTCGATCAGCCCCTACTATCAGGTTCTTGAGGAGGAGGTCGAGGGGACCAAGGTGCTGGGGTACCATTTCCCGTTTTATGAACGAGCGGGACAAGCGGCATTTCAGACCACGATCCAAGCCCTTGAGCTTTATTCCGGTCTCTATCATCCGTATTCGCAGGCCAGCTTGACCATGGTCCAGGCTGATTTTGACCACGGCATGGAATATGAGGGTGTGTATTTTCTGAACCGGTCCTTTTTCAACGGCTATAATGGGTCGCCGGCGAGCTTCCTGACAGCGATCGCTGCCCATGAGACGGCCCACCAGTGGTGGTATGGTTTGGTGGCCAACGATCAAGCCCTGGAACCCTGGTTGGACGAAGCTTTGTGCACTTACAATGAAAGGGTATTTTTTGAGAATTATCATCCCCAAGTCGTGGATTGGTGGTGGGTGAATCGGGTGAACTACCATCAACCCCAAGGGGTCATCGACCGTTCCATCTATGAATACCAGTACCCGGAATTCACCAACCCGTATTATGATTACCGCGATGCGATCTATTTGCAGGGAGCCCATTTTATGGAGGACCTACGAAAAGCGATGGGGGATGAGGATTTCTTCTCATTTCTCGCGGCCTACGCGGAAACCTACGCAGGAAAGATCGTCACGGGAGATGATTTCTTTGCCCTGCTTGCGGACTATTCTGACTCTGATTTGCAGTCTTTGACCGCAACTTATTTCCAGGACAGGCCCTGAATCATATTGAAGTAAACCCACCTTCTGATGCTGAAAATATAGCCGAGGCCAGCTTGAATTGGCCTTTATTTTATGCCGTATGTTATACTTCGCAAGGGGCTTATACCGAGAAACGCTAAGGAGAGAGCGAGAATGTCCGATCAGGAAAAACGAAGGATCACAGCGGAAGACCTCTATAAATTCCAACTTATCAATGAGGCGGAAATCTCCCCGGATGGTGAGCACGTGGTGTATTCCGTCCAGCGGGTGGATCAGGAAAAGGAGAAAAAGTACGCCAATTTGTGGGTCCTCCCCACAGAGGGAGGGGAACCGGTCCAGTTTACGGTGGGGGATCATGTGGACAGCAAGCCGCGCTGGTCGCCCGATGGGAGCCAGATCGCCTTTCTTTCCAATCGCGAGGACGAGAAGCAGTCCCAGATTTACCTGATCCCTTTTCAGGGCGGGGAAGCGCGCCAACTGACTGATATGAAAGGGGAATTCGGTTCCCTCTCCTGGTCGCCGGATGGAGAGAAGATCCTCATTCAATTTCGAAAAAAAGATCAGGAAGCCATAGAGCGAGAGAAGGACGAAACGAAGAAAAAGCTCGGGGTGGTTTCTCGACATGTCAAACGGGTATTTTATAAACTGGATGGGCAAGGGTATCTCCCCAAGGAGCGCTGGCACCTGTGGGTCATCGATGTGTCTTCGGGAGAAGCCCAGCAGCTCACAAAAGGGGAAGTTTATGACGAGGTCAGCCCTCGCTGGTCCCCGTCCGGGGAGCACATCGTCTATCTCTCCAATCATGCGGAAGACCCGGATCTGGAACCGGATCTGATTGACCTGTTTGTCCTTCCCGCCCAGGGTGGGGAAGCTAAGAAGATCGAAACGCCGGTGGGCCCCAAGCAGCTGCCGGTCTTCTCTCCGGATGGGAAGTGGATCGCCTACTTGGGCAAGGAAGGGAGGGGCGTGGGCTGGAAAAACACCTCCTTGTGGGTTGTACCCATGGATGGGGAAGGGGAAGCGCGGAATTTGACAGAAAGGTTTGATGTTGATCTATCTAACCCTACCATCAATGACCTGCCCGGCGGACTGCCCATATCCGCTCCGGTGTGGTCTAAGGATGGCTCACGGCTCTTCTTCCAGGTGGCCCAGCATGGGAAAACCGAGATCATGTCCCTCAGCGTCGATGAGGATGAGGGGGAGCTGGAGACCGTGGTGGGCGGGGAAGCCACGGTGGGTGGATTTACCCTGGATGATCGGCAGTCCCGGGTGGCGTACCTGTATGCTGATTTCACGCGGCCGGCTGAAGTTTGGGTCCATAAATTTAAAGAGGGAGAATCCCGGAAATTGTCAGGGGTAAACGATGCCTTGATGTCCGAGCTGGATCTGGGTGAAATCGAGGAGGTGTGGTTTGAAAGTTCAGATGGGACCGATGTTCAAGGTTGGATCCTGACCCCACCGGGATTTGACGAATCGAAATCCTACCCCTCCATCCTGGAGATTCACGGAGGTCCGCGAACGCAGTACGGGTATTTGTTCATGCATGAATTCTATTACTTGGCCGCGCATGATTGTGTGGTCTATTTCTGCAATCCCCGCGGCAGCCGGGGGTACGGCGAGGAATTCTCCCATGCGATCTGGAACAACTGGGGCACCGTGGACTACGAGGACGTGATGGCCTGGGCGGATGTCATGGAGAAGAAGCCGTACATCGACCCGGAGAGGATGGGGGTCACGGGCGGAAGTTACGGCGGGTATATGACGGTGTGGATCATCGGTCACACCGACCGCTTCCAAGCTGCCGTCACCCAGCGCTGTGTCAGCAACTGGCTCAGCATGTATGGCTCGAGTGACGTCAACTGGGCTTTCCAGCGTGAATTTGGGGATGAGCCTCCTTGGGAAAACTTTGAGAATTATTGGCGCCTCTCACCCATCAAATACATCGGGAACGCCACCACACCCACGCTGGTTATTCACAGTGAGAACGACCTTCGCTGTCCCATCGAGCAGGGGGAGCAGGTCTTTGTGTCCCTGAAGAAGCAAGGTGTGGATACGGAGATGGTCCGCTTCCCGGAGGAACCCCACGGCCTGTCTCGGGGCGGACGCACCGACCGCCGGGTGGAGCGCTTAGAGCATATTTCTCGCTGGTTTGAGCGCTATTTAAAACCTGATAATTTGCCTTGAACGCGTTTCCAGCCCGTAGATGAAATCGCAAAATATGTATCTGGGATCCTGCCTTCATGGTCTCATGCTTGATCCCGGGTGATTTAGAGGGACAGTCCCTACGCGCAGCACTGAAGTAGGGGCTTTTGCTTAGTGAGTGAAGTTTTTTTCTTATCTCTTATTTATCTTCCTTCGGTATAATGTCCATCATTCTGTCGCATGTGGATATTTAATCGGTGTACCAGGGTTCGCCCGGGGTGATGGAGACTTCCCCACATGCGCTTTTTTATTTGGAAAGGAAAGTCTCACAATCTAACCGGGCAGCCATGATAGAGGTTTTGCTATGAAACGAAAAGAGAAAACGCATTTTAATTGGGGAATAATACGCTTTTTGGGGATAATGGTGTTCATAGGATTGGGGGCGTGTACGCCCCAGACAAAGCAAGAAATTGCGCCATCCCCTACAGCTAGTGTTCCTGCCACTGAGACGCCAACGGCCGCTCCAAGCCCCACCGCCACCCTGACCACCCAGCCCATGGCGACCGCTACGGAAGAGAGCCTTCCCACGCCGACGGTTGTCAGGGAATTGCCCGATGCGAGTGATTATCAATGGGAATTAGTTGCCCAAGGTTTCAACAAGCCTATCGGTCTCTCTACCGCAGGAGATGGATCCGACCGCCTTTTCATCATCGAACAACCGGGGCGAATCCGGATCATCCAGGAGGGACAGGTGCTGGATGGACCATTTTTGGACATCCGGGACCGGGTTGGGGATCGGGGTAACGAGCAGGGTTTGTTGGGGCTGGCTTTTCACCCTGATTACGAAAACAACGGTACGTTTTTCGTCAACTACACGGATGTGAATGGGAACACCGTGGTATCCCGGTTTTCCGTCTCGGAGGACGCAAATCTTGCAGATCCCACGTTGGAATCCAAAGTGCTGACCCTGAACCAACCTTACGCGAATCACAATGGGGGTCATTTGCTGTTTGGCCCCCATGGTTATTTATGGATCAGTACGGGAGACGGCGGTTCAGCCGGCGATCCCCAGGGGAATGCCCAGAACCTGGACAGACTCCTGGGCAAGCTGCTGCGCATCGATGTGGATCAGGAACCGTATGCTATCCCTGAGGATAACCCGTTTGGTAACGAAATTTGGGCCTACGGCCTGCGTAACCCCTGGCGGTTCCGATTCGACCCGGCTACAGGTGATTTGTATATCGCAGACGTGGGACAGAATCAATGGGAAGAGATCAACTACTTGCCCGCAGGCGCACCCGGAGGGGCAAATTTTGGTTGGGATTACCGGGAGGGGAGTCATCCTTATGAAGGATCTCCTCCAGACGATAACCAACTCATCGATCCTGTCGCAGAATATGATCACTCACTAAGAAGTTGTTCTGTGTCCGGTGGGGCGGTCTACCGCGGCTCCCTGCCCGACTGGCAAGGGGTGTACCTCTATGGGGATTTCTGCTCAGGTCTCGTGTGGGGATTGGTCAAGGATGGAGATGGAGACTGGTTGAACGAGGTTTTATTCGAAACGGGCTACCGGATCGCAGCCATCAGTCAAGATGAAAAGGGTGAGGTTTACCTGCTCGACATTCAGGGCGGTGTCTATCGTCTGACCAGGAAATAGCTTTTCCATATTCACCTCCACCAGCCGTGCTTCCCGGTATTTCCGGATGTCTTCCAGCATCACGTCACCGAAAGAGACGTCCTGTACCCCTTGATTGAGTTTCTCTTCCAGGAATTCCCGCATCAAGCGGTCATATTCCCGGTTCCCACAGTCTTGGGGGATGGTTACGATTTGCAGCGGCAGATCAAGGGAATGGGCTTGCTGTTTAAGCAATTTTTTCGCACCCCATGCATGCTGATCCTGTCATATCCTTCCGTCAGCGTGGTCAGTAAGGAATGGACGCGGTATTTTCCTTTCTGTGCGATTTCGTGAAATGCTAGCGTGGAATCTTTCCCCCCGCTCCAAGAAAGGAGAATGTCCTCAGTCATGATCCTTTAAACACCCTCCTTGATGGTGTTGCAAACAGGAAACCAAGGCAATTCGTTTTCCCCTCCTATTTCCCTTGGTACAATACTTTCATCTCTCAACGATGCGCATGAACATTCCGCAATCATGGATGTATACTATCACGACTTGTTCACCTTTCCTCTTCCCCAGGACCACCGCTTTCCGATTCAGAAGTACGCGCTGCTCCGCCAACGTTTAATTGATGAAGGGGTCGTCCCTCCAGAAGATCTCCATGTGCCTGCCCCGGCCAGTGATGAACAGCTTCTGCTGGTTCACTCTCAAACGTATTTACACAAGTTAAAACATGGGAGGTTAACGGAGAAAGAGATCCGGCGCTTGGGTTTTCCGTGGTCCCTGGATCTGGTTGAGCGTTCCCGGCGTTCGGTGGGGAGCACCATCGCTGCCTGTCGATCCGCGTTGGAAAATGGGCTGGCTGTCAGCCTGGCGGGAGGGACGCATCATGCTTTCCCCGATCACGGCCAGGGTTTTTGTGTGTTCAATGATGTCGCGGTTGCCGTCCGGGTGGTGCAGCGGGAGAAACGAGCGCAGCGGATCCTCATTGTGGATTGCGATGTCCATCAGGGGAATGGCACAGCTGCGATCTTCGAGGACGATGTCCGGGTGTTCACTTTTTCTATCCATGGTGCGAAAAACTTCCCTTTTCGAAAATCCCAGTCGGATCTGGATATTGAGATGTCGGATGGGACAGGCGACGATGAGTATCTGAAAGCCCTGGAGAGAGGGCTGATGGGGGCGCTGGATGGGGCAGATGCTGAATTGGTCATCTATCTAGCTGGTGCGGATCCTCACCGGGGAGATCGCTTGGGTCGCTTGTCCCTGACAAAATCCGGTTTAACCCAGCGGGACCGGTTGGTGTTGGAGCGATCCCAACAGCGCGGATTGCCGGCTGCCGTGGTCATGTCCGGTGGGTATGGGGAGGATGTGAATGACACAGTTGACATTCACTTCCATACCGTCCGTTTGGCTGCAGAAATGGCCAAACACGGGCCGAACAAGCCCTCTCAAAAGTAAGAAGAGAGCGCTATCTTCCCATTTTTATTAACAAAATTGAAGACTGGAGAGGGAATGAGAAGCGGTTCAGAGCTTGACATAAAAATACTGGAAGGTGATTCAGGGAAAGCGGTGTTAAAATAGTGGATTACACATTTCACTCAAATTCGATGTATTTTTCTCCTTGAGATAAGATGGCTTTTAAGTTCACTCCCTACATACTGCCCTTAGCCCTGAACACCATCCTGACTTTTGGGTTGGTTGTCTACCTGTGGCGAAGGCGTTCGACGCGAGAGGCTGTACCTTTATTGGTGCTGCTTTTTGGCATATCTTTTTGGAGTACGACGTACAGCCTGGAACTTTTGGGGGCCGATTTATCCACCAAGCTGTTTTGGGCGAAGATGGAATTTTTTGGCATTCTCGCTCTCCCCTTTGCATGGCTTCATCTTGCATTTCGCTTTCGAAACTCTCAAGTAAAATCCTCGCTACCTTATTGGGTAAATATCTCTTTGCTTCTGATCTCTGCCCTGATCCTGTTCATGGTCTGGTTGCCCTCCCTCACCGGCCTGGTCTGGCGAAATATGGCTTTAAAGGAAGTTGGTCCCTTCCTCATCTTGGATGTCGATTTCGCGCCAGGCTTTTGGATAGTGGTGGGGTATTGTTATCTCCTGTTCATTTATGGGAGTTATCTGGTGCTCAAGGCTGCCATGTCTTCGACAAAGCTGCGCCGGAATCAGATGCTGATTCTATTAATTGCCGTCCTTATCCCTTTGGCTGGTAATGCAATGTACGTGCTTGATGTGACCCCCTTATCTGGGATTGATTACAGCCCCTTTGCGTTCACCTTCAGCGCTCTGGCGTTATCTTGGATCATGGTCGGCCACAATTTGACAGGGCTGATCCCCATTGCCCGGAGCACGATGATCGAAAACATGCAATCTGGAGTGATCGTCTTGGATCAATTCCAGCATGTTGAATACATTAATGCCATGGCCATATCCTTGTTGGAGCTTGAGGAAAACGCCGAAGGACAGCCCATTGAAGACTTCTGCCCGGATTGGACCCAATTTCAAGAGTTGTTACGAAAGGAGTATTACGATCCTTTTTCTGGCATCGTGGAATGTTCCCGAAATGGAAATGCGAAATGGTTTGATGTCAACCTTTCCCCTCTGCCGGACCGGTTTGGCGTCGTCATCGGGCATTTGTTGATCTTTCAGGATATCACCCTCCAGCACAGGGAACGCGAGGAACTGCGGAAACTGCGCCAAGCGGTGGAAGCTTCAGGGGAGGCGATATTCATGACGGATCCGAAAGGGGTATTCACCTACGTCAACCCCCACTTCACGGCATTGTATGGATACACGCCAGAGGAAATCGTAGGCGAGAAAACGCCCCGCTTGTTGAAAAGTGATCGACAAGTTAATGAAGAATACGAGGATTACTGGCAAAGTTTACATGACAGAAAAGTGGTTCAGATGGAGCTCGTTAACAAGAACAAAGCCGGTGATTTGCTGCATGTGGAAGGGTCGACGAATCCCATTTTAGATGGAGATGGGGAGCTGCTTGGTTTTCTGGGGATCCGGCGTGATGTCACCGAAGAGCATCAAGCCAAACAAACCCTCCAACGCCGCTTGAGGGATCTGACCTTTTTAAACCAGCTCGCGGAAGCGGGGGTGAAAACGGTCGATGAGGAACTTTTAATCCAAAAAGCGACCCAATTGATGGGGAATATCTTTAATCCGGATTATTTTGGGATCATGCTCATTGATGAACAGGACGAGTATCTATACTTGCACTCTTCTTATGAAGCGCACGGGGGGAAGAGAAATGTCAATATCCCCCTGGGTGAGGGGATTACAGGCCATGTTGCCCAAACAGGGGAAGCCTGGTATGTCCCTGATGTCTCCAAAGAACCCGCTTATATTTCTGCAGAACTGAATATGCGCTCTGAATTGTGCGTCCCTCTCAAAACAGGGGACCGTGTGATCGGCGTCATTAATATGGAAAGCGGCCGTATTGAAGCTTTCAATGAGGCGGACCTTAACTTGCTCACCACATTTGCAGACCAGCTGGCGATAGCCATCGAGCGCGCCCGCCTGTTTAAGCGCGTTCAGCAGTTGGCTATCACCGACGACTTGACAGGGCTTTACAACCGCCGGCACTTCTTCAATTTAGGGGAATTGGAGTTCGCGAGAGCGACTCGGTACCAACACCCCTTGGGGGTGGTGATGCTGGACGTGGATCATTTTAAGGAGATCAATGACACATATGGACACGCTGTGGGGGATGCCGTTTTGAAGGGGATCGCTCAACGCTTGAAAGTCAGCTGCCGCGGGGTGGATATTTTGGCGCGTTACGGGGGAGAGGAATTTTCCCTCCTCTTGCCGGAAACGAACCTGTCCGCTGCCCTGGAAATGGCGGAACGTTTGCGGGGTTGTATTGCGGATCAACCCTTAGAGACCGAGGATGATTACCTGTCGGTAACGATCAGTTTAGGGGTCACAACCCTCTCCAAAGACACACCGGACCTCTCATCGCTTATCAATCGAGCCGATCAAGCCCTGTTGGAGGCGAAGAGCGCCGGAAGAAACTGCGTTAGAAGCAATTGAGTGTCCGGATCCCCCAATCTTTTCCCTTTATATAAAAATATCCCGCTGCCTGGACAGCGAGACATTTCCTCTTGAAAAGGCGACGATGGGATTCGAACCCATGATCAAGGTTTTGCAGACCTCTGCCTTACCACTTGGCTACGTCGCCATGATTGTAAAAAGCTGATGGACAATGGCTGTCGCATGTCAGCCATTCGCCACCAGCCATTGCTTTGCTTCAAGAGCGGGCGACGGGATTCGAACCCGTGACCTTCTCCTTGGCAAGGAGACATTCTACCACTGAACCACGCCCGCCTGTCAGTGCCGAGAGCCAGAATCGAACTGGCGACACCGTGATTTTCAGTCACGTGCTCTACCAACTGAGCTATCTCGGCTTACCTGTTTTTCCCTCCCAGTGCATCGCCCATTGTACACTTTGGGGAATTCCTTGTCAAGCTTGGGGGTCTTTGGAAGGGATCTCAGCGGGGGATGTAAAGCAAAAATCCCAGGGCGATGATGACCTCACCGATCACCACGCCTGCTGCCTGCCAGGGACCAAAGAAGGGAGGCGCCGGCCAGGCTTGGGTCCCGAATCCAAACACATCCGCCAAACTTGAGACAAGGGAGATCAGGAAGCCCGTCCCCACCAATCTCAATCCGATGTCTTCCACAATGCTCGGTTCATGCTGGGGGTCTTTGGCCGCCTTCAAACTTAGATAACCGCCTGTGCAGGTGATCGCCAACCCGGTCGAAAAAGTCGCCGTTTGGACGAACCCCACCACAGGGCTCCTGTCGAGGTTGAAAAGGCCAGGATCGGCGCCCAGGATAAAGACGAAAAAGCCCAGCATGGTCATGATCACACCAAATCTCAACAGATAATGATTTTGTTTGGAGGGTGATTTGGCCATCTTTACGTCCTAAGGAAGCTGTCTCGGAAAGGATGGGAGTTCACAACTGAAACCCTGAACGGGCAGGGACGACTTTGTATTGAAAGTTATCCACAAAAGCAAGCAGATCATCCAGAAGGGCGGACCATTCTTGGGAGGCCATGGCCGCTTCCAGGTCCGCTTTGTTGCGGATTTTCGCGGAGACCATGATTTGCGGTTGGTCTCCATACATTGTGTACCAGGCATCCACAGGGACGATGCCCAGTTTTTTGATTTCAGGGATGAATTCGCTGATCACGAACTCAAAATATTCTTGCTCACGATTGGGCAAAATATCCCAAGTCATCAATAGCTTTACAGTCACAAACGGTTCCCTTTGCTTTTCCGTGGGAAATTATTTTTCTTGTTCTAATACAACGACATTGGTCTCGTTGGATGATTTGGTGCTCGTTACCCGCAGATAGGGCCTTGGTTCGATGTTCTCCAGCCCCATCTCTTTGATGAAGTTATCCAGGGGATCCAGATCTAATTTGCATCCTTTAGTTTTGTATTGCATGGGAATGGCGTAGCTGGGTTCGAGCATGCGGATCACTTCAACAGCCTTTGAGGCATTCAAGGCATTCCCTCCGCCTACAGGCACGAGAGCAATATGGACATCGCCGGCGATGGATTTCACGTCCGATTGGTTGGGCACGCGGTGCAAGCTGCCAAGATGGGCGAGAAGGACACCTTCATAATCGAAGATGTACATCAAATTCCGGGGTTCTTGTTTCGAGCCCTTATTTCCACTGTTGGTCCGGATGGCTGTGATGAAGACCTGGCCGATTTCGTATTCGCCGGGACCGTTAAGGACGTGCAGTTCCGACTTCCGTTTCCTAACCGCTTCACTGTAGTTGTGCCCGGGGTCGTCTTGGCTGATGGTGACGATATCGGCTGAGACATCCAGTTCTTTATAGCCGACTTCCCGATGATCGTAAGGATCGGTGACCACAGTGGCCATCCCGCGTTCTTTCAATCGAAAACAAGAATGTCCATGCCAGGTAATATGCATTCAACCTCCTGTATTGCCCAGTGTATGCGCTGTCTTTTTCCTTCAGGACTACTGATTATACAATATTCCACGAATTAGACATAGTTTACCATCAATTATCCTTCCCAGCATACCGCGCTTCCCAAGGACTCTCCATTTTTTCATAAATGGGGCCTTTCTGGAATGGTGAAAATGGGGTACATATTCTCTGTTAATGATTTGCATTAAGGGAGCATGGGCGGCGCAAGGATTGGTATAATTTCTATTCCACGGAGGTGATTGCCCGCTCCGTGTTGCCATGTACATACTTGGAGATGAGACAGGAACAGGTCAGCACATCCTATGCAAAAGACTATTAAAGTCGTGGGCGCTCGCGTCCATAATTTGAAAGATTTAACCGTAGAGATTCCCCGGGATAAATTCGTGGTCATCACCGGCTTATCCGGATCCGGCAAGTCATCCCTGGCGTTCGACACCATTTTCGCCGAGGGGCAGCGTCGGTATGTGGAGTCGCTCTCTTCCTATGCCCGGCAGTTCTTGGGGCAAATGGATAAGCCGGATGTGGATTATATCGAGGGATTATCTCCCGCTGTGTCGATCGATCAAAAAGGCACCTCCCACAACCCGCGTTCGACCGTGGGCACGGTGACGGAGATCTACGATTACCTGCGTCTTCTGTTCGCCAGGGCGGGCATTCCTCATTGCCCGGAGTGCGGTCGGGAAGTGAGTACGCAGTCCGCGCAAGAGATCGTGGAAATCATCGAAAATTATCCCCCCGGGACCCGCTTTCACCTCTTAGCTCCAGTTGTCAAGGGGCGAAAAGGAGAACATGAAGGGATCCTGGATGAAATCAATAAATCCGGATTTGTCCGGGCCCGGATCGATGGGGAAATTCGCCGCCTCGAAGAAGACATCGAGTTGGAGCGCTACCGGGAGCACACCATCGAAGCGGTGGTGGACCGATTGATCATCCGCGATCATGAAGGCGAGGAGGAACGACAATATTTTCGTTCTCGCCTTACGGACTCGGTGGAGACGGCGCTAAAATTTGGGGATGGGTACCTCACGGTATATGATGTCACAGATCCCGAGCAACCGCGGGACATTACCTTCTCAGAGCATTTAGCCTGCCCGGTCTGCGAAATCAGCATCCCGGAGATTGAACCCCGCATGTTTTCCTTCAATACCCCCCACGGCGCCTGCCCGACTTGTGAGGGGATTGGCACGAAACTGGAAATCGATGAGAATTTGCTTGTTCCCGATAAGACGAAATCGATTTGGGAGGGGGCCATTGATGCCGGGGAGTGGGGCGGTCCGCGAAAGCAGGGCGGGTATTACTGGCAGACCCTGGTGGGGGCTGCCCGCGCCTATGACATCGACTTAAAAGCGCCCTACCACGAACTCACGGATCGGGATCGGGAGATCATCCTCTACGGCACGGATGGCCGGAAAGTCCCTGTTCGTTATGTGAATAAGGAAGGCAAGGAGTACAGATTCGAGCGGGAGTACGAAGGGGTGATCAATAACCTTGAGCGCCGGTTCAATGAGACGAAGTCTGAGTATATGCGCAACCGGATTATGGGCTACATGAATGACCAACCTTGTCCTGATTGCTGCGGTGCGCGCCTGCGTCCCGAAGCTCTGGCGGTCACCGTTGACGGCAAGAATATCATGGATGTTTCTTCTTGGCCGATCAAACGGGCCTTGGGGTGGGTGGAATACTTGGATGGAGAGGATACACCTTTGGATAACCGGCAGCAAATCATCGCTGAGCGGGTCGTCCGCGAGTTGAAAGAACGTCTGGGATTTCTGGCAAATGTGGGCTTGGATTATTTGACGCTGACGCGCTCTGCGGGCACCCTTTCTGGCGGGGAGGCCCAACGCATTCGCCTTGCCACCCAGATCGGCTCCCATCTGATGGGTGTGCTTTACGTCCTGGATGAGCCCACCATCGGCCTGCACCCCCGGGACAACAGCCGCCTGCTGAGGACCTTGGAAGGCCTGCGAGATTTGGGCAACACGGTGATGGTCGTCGAACACGACCCGGAGACGATTTTCACCGCGGATTGGGTCCTGGACCTGGGTCCGGGGGCAGGGGAACATGGGGGGGAAGTTGTCGTGGCTGGACCGGTGGAAGAGGTGCTTGAGCACCCCGAGTCTTTGACCGGGGCATATCTATCGGGGCGGCTCAAAGTGCCGGTACCCGAGAAACGCAGAGAGGGAAATGGGAAAACGTTGCAGATTCTAGGGGCCCGGGAGCATAACCTGAAGGACATTGATGTCTCCATCCCCCTGGGTAAACTGGTATGCATCACCGGGGTCTCCGGGTCCGGCAAATCAACGCTGATGGTCGAGATCCTCCATAAAGCCTTGGCGCGGGCTTTGAACCGGGCCAAGACCAAACCGGGGGATTACGATGGGCTCCGGGGGTTGGAGCATATCGATAAGGTGATTAACATCGATCAATCTCCCATTGGCCGCACCCCGCGGTCCAACCCCGGTACGTACACCAAGTTGTTTGATTACGTCCGCAAGTTATATGCGGAACTCCCAGAAAGCAAAATCCGCGGTTATGACAAAGGTCGTTTCTCCTTTAATGTCAAGGGGGGGCGCTGTGAAGCTTGCGGGGGACAGGGACAGCTGCAGATCGAAATGCAGTTTTTGCCTGACGTCTATGTGCCTTGCGATGTCTGCCACGGAAAACGGTACAACCGGGAAACGCTGCAGGTCCGCTTCAAAGATCAATACAACATCGCCGATGTGTTGGACATGACCGTGGATCAGGCCATGGAGGTCTTCGAGAATTTCCCTTTGATGATGAAACGCTTGCAAACCTTGAAGGATGTCGGCTTGGGGTACATTCGCATCGGGCAGCCGTCCCCTACGCTGTCCGGTGGGGAAGCCCAGCGGGTCAAACTCTCCCGGGAGCTGGCCAAGCGCTCCACGGGAGCCACGCTCTACGTCCTGGATGAACCCTCTGTGGGGCTGCACGCGGCCGATGTCCACAAGCTCATCGAAGTCCTGCAGCGCCTTGTCGATGAAGGGAACACGGTGTTGATCATCGAGCACAACCTGGACATCATTAAGGTCGCTGACCACATCATCGACCTCGGGCCGGAAGGGGGCGAAGCAGGGGGAGAGGTGATCGCCACCGGGACGCCGCAGGAGATCTGCGCGAACCCGAAATCCTTCACCGGTGAATATCTCCAGAATTACATCCAGGAGAATCACAGTTAAGGGAATTCAGCTCTGGCGCGGGCCCCGGATTTAGGTTAGGGATTGCAAAGGGCGCTCGTCACTGCAAGCTATACACCGCGCTGACCTCGGCCCGAATCGGAATCTACTCCACGTTCACCGGGCCAAACGCGAATTGACCCCCTCTACCTCCCGCCGGGGCTGCGTTTTGGATGACGTTTTGGGTCCAGAGGTTATCCTCCCGCCCGTACCATCCGCTGTTAAAAAACGACCGGGTATTTTCATTGATGCTCACCATGCAGCCAGCTTCTGCGCCGGCCGCTTCGACCAGATCCTGTGCCTTTTCGCCGGCGGAGACCAGCACCTCATAGTGCGCCTTACGCAGGTTGTAGCTGATCAGGCCCGTCACCGCTGGTTCATCATCAACGACCAAGATTCGCGAGGTCATAGGTAATGCAATCAACCCTTAATGTCAGCTTTGTGTCAGGGTAGGGGCCAATCCAGGATACGAGTCCAGGTGCTCATTGTCTGGAATCCGTCAGCTTCCAGTTGGATACCACATGGGTTAGGGAGGAAGTCTGCAAGGCTTCTTCTAGGCTCTACAGCGGGAGGATGTCGAGAGGAATATTTCCAGATGTTTATGTATAATGATGTACATAGAAAGGAATGTCGCCATGAATGAATCATTAACGTGGATCGCTGCCTGTGGATTGGACTGCGAGACCTGCCCCATCCGCCTGCTTCCCTTTGACGAAGAAGCCGCTGGCCGGGTGATAGCCTGGTATCAGAAGGAAGGCTGGCTGGAGGAGGATGAGGGGGTCAGTGAAGCCCTTGATCGGGAGATGTACTGCCAGGGATGCCGTGGCGACCGCGACCTGCACTGGTCTCCGGACTGCTGGATCCTGCGCTGCTGCGTGGACGAGAAAGGGCTGAACAACTGCAGCGAATGCGAAGAGTTCCCCTGCGACCGATTGGTGGATTGGTCCCAGGAGGGAGAAAATTACCAAAAGGCCTTCACATGCCTTCAGGAGATGCACGCGGCAAGGTCTTGATTTTTTGTTAGAATTCTTCCCCGAGGTATGCATAGGATCGACCTCCGAGGTTTTTTTGGGGGTAGCATCCCTGACCTGGGAGGTTTGCACATATAAGGGAACCTTCGGCTTATTTTTTGTAGGCCACGTAAATGTCCACTTCGATCATCACCCCCTCCTTGAAGAAGTGGTGCACGAAATAAACATTCCCGGCCGGGTCCAGAGTGGGTTCACCGGCAAATTGAGAGAGGATGAGCTCGGGTTGCCCCCATTTTCCGTCCTGGCGTAAAGACCGGTAGATGGCGGGGGTTCCTTGATAATCCCGCGTGAACCACAGCTCCTGCCCGTCCGCAGTGAGAAAGGGCCGGCTCTCGTTGCCGGCGGTATTCACGGCGGTGACGTTCTCCGGTTCACCCCATTCCTCTCCGGATTTACGGCTGACCCAGATGTCATAGAGTCCTTTTGTCCCCGGTCTGTCCGAATGGTAATAAAGCTCTTTTCCATCGGCGGTGATGTGCAGTTCTCCGACTTTGTATTCTGGGTCGAATGCCACTGCCTGCCAATTTGTCCAGGTTCCATCCTGGTATTCCGCGGTGAACCAGTGTGGGCTCTGGTAGCCGGGGCGTACAGAACAAAACCAGAGCGTGCTCTCCCTTACGAAAGGGCAGCCATCCAAGGCAATATCGTCGTTGAGGATGACCCTTTGCGGATCACCCCATTCACCGTCGGTTTTCCTCGCTTCATAAATCCCCGTCACCTGGTCTTTGAGTTGTTCTTCTGCAGGGAGGGAAACGTTCGGGGTGAAAAAGAAGAAAAAGGATGTCCCATCCGGTGTGATGAAGGGAGCATCTTCCCCACCGGCGGTGTTGATGGGACCGGGCACGGGTTGGGGTTTTTCCCAGCCTTGGGCGTGTAGAATAGGGGGATGGGCGTCATCTTTCGGACGCATTTTCACGGCATCGGCGGGAATTTTGCTTTGCCGGGAAGGGAGCGGCGTTTCAACGGATTCGTTCTCTGAACAGGCAGAGCCCAGGAGCGGGCAAAGTAAGAGGAGGAGCAGGAGCAGCAAAAGTGATCTTTTCATGTCTCTTTCTCCGTGAAAAGGTGTGGTTACAAGGACGAACGCAGATGATCATTCGCGGAGCGCCATCCGGATGTCGACTGCTACAGCGCCTTTCCCTTCTGGCAAAACCCGCAGGGGATTGATTTCGATTTCATTGATATCTGGGAAGTCGGCAACCAGTTGTGCCAATCTGACCAGGGCCTCCCTCACTGCACCGATATCTGCGGGGAGGAGGTTCCTAAATCCGCGCAGTTTTGTGCCTGCCCAGGTGCTCTCCAGCATATAATCCAGGTCTTTCTCGGTCAGGGGAGCCAAACCGAAAGCGATGTCCTTCAAGCCCTCTACTTCCGTACCCCCGGAACCGAACATCACCAATCCCCCGAATTGCGGGTCCTGGACCGCCCCGACGATGACCTCCTGACCTGAAGGGATCATCTTCTGCACGTACACCCCGTCGATGTCAGCTCCTGGTAAGGCGTCTTGGGCCTGGTGGAGGATAGCCTTGTATCCGCTGCGCACGGATCTTTCGTCCCCCAAATCCAAATGCACACCTCCCACATCGGACTTGTGAGGGATCTCCGCTGAGGCGATTTTCAGGACCACCGGAAGTCCCAATTGCCGGGCGAGTTCAACCGCTTCTTCTTCTGAGCGGGCCAGTTCTGTTTTAGCTACCTGGATACCGTAGGCAGCAAAAATATCTTGCACGATGACCGAGTTGATTGCCTTCCCGTTATCCAGTTCGGAGAGGATGCCGTGGACTGCGTTTTGGTCGATGCCCTCGGGGTGAACGGGTTCCGCCTTGGCGAATTCCAGCAAATGGGCCCGTTCGCAGAGGGCGTTGATGGCGGCTGCGGCTCGTTCGGGGAAGCGGTATTCGGGGATTCTCGCTGCCCGTAAATGCTCCACCGCTTCCTGGATTAAGCGCTCTCCCATCACCGAGACCACGACCGGTTTCTCAGCGCCGTGGATGATGGGGATGATGGCTTTGGCCACCGAACCGGCGGTGTAGAGGGGTGGGGTGGGGTAGATGACCATCACGCTGTCCGTACGGGGATCATCCAGCATCAGCTCCAGACAGGACGCGAATTGTTCGGGGGTGGCGGAGGCCAGCATGTCGACCGGGTTTTCGAGGCTGGCCGCATCGGGGAGGACCTCCTGCAGTGAAGCCACGGTTTCCTCGGTGAAGGAGGTCATTTCCATCCCCAATTCTTCTAATGCGTCTGCTGCGGTCACGCCCGGCCCCCCGGCGTTGGTCAGAACGCCCACACGGTTCCCTTTGGGCAAGGGGCACCAGGCCAGGGCTCGAGCCTGGTCAAACATCTCTTCGCTGGTCTCGGCTCGGAGCACGCCCCCGCGCCGGAACGCGGCGTTATAGGCGCTTTCCTGGCCCGCCAAAGCCCCGGTGTGCGAGGCGACCGCTTTTCTCCCCGCTTCGTATTTCCCCACTTTGAGGGCGATGATCGGTTTCTTTTGGACCACGGCTCTCGCTTCCGAAACGAATCTGCGGCCCGTTTTTACCCCTTCCAGATAGAGGGCCAGCACATTGGTGTGCCCGTCATCCGCTACCGGTTCCAGTAAATCCGTCTCGCTGACATCTGCCTGGTTGCCCAGGCTGACCAGGCGGGATATGCCGTAACCCTGTCCGCGGGCCCAGTCGATCGCCGCAGCGCAGATGGCGCCCGATTGGGACAGGAAAGCGACATCGCCGGGTGTGGGACCGGGTGGGGGCAGGAAGGTGGTGTCGATAGGGAGGTGGGTGTCAAGGAGGCCGATGCAGTTGGGACCGATTAAACGGATGCCTTCTTGGGTCGCGACTTGAAGCATTTCTTCTTCCAGTTTCGCTCCCTCAGGACCGACTTCTCGAAAACCACCTGAGCCGATAATCGCGGCATGGATCCCGCGCTGACCGCATTCGCGCAGGATGTCCGGGACAAAAGGTGCAGGGATGAGCACAACGGCGAGATCTACGGGGTCAGAGACATCCGCCAGGGTTTTATGAATGGGCTGCCCAAGCAGTGTGCCTCCTTTGATGTTTACGAAATGGACTGCTCCCTCATATCCACTTCGGGTCAGGTTTTGGGCCAAGCGGTAACCTAATTTGGAAGGGTTTTGTGAAGCCCCAATCACTGCTACGCCTTGGGGATTGAAAAAGGGTTTTAGAGTTTGGTTATCTGTCATTGTCTGTAGGGGATGGTGATAACTTGAGGATCAAAAGGGCGCTGCTTCTATATTTTTGTGATTTTCACTGTAATAGGGGTTATCCTTGACGATCTTGCAAAAGACGTCCACCACCTCAGGGTCGAATTGCGTGCCGCTGTTGCGGCGGATCTCTGTTATCGCTTCCTCGTGGGTGTGGCTTTCGCTGTAGATGCGTTTATCGCGAATGGCGATGTAGGCGTCCACCACGGATAAGATTCGGGATTCGATAGGTATGGACTCTCCTTTGAAACCTCGAGGGTACCCGGTGCCGTCGTACCTTTCGTGATGGGCCCGGATGATGGGAGAAACGGGGGCTAATTTCTTGACAGGGGCGACGATTTTGGCACCGATATCAGGGTGGCGCTCCATGGTCTCCCATTCCTTTTCGGTTAAAGGGCCCGGCTTGCGGAGGATTTCGTCCGGGACGCCGATCTTGCCGATGTCGTGGAGGATGGCGGCCCATTTCACAGCCTGGATCTGGTCCCGGGTCAGGCCCATTTCCCGGCCTACCATTTCGGAAAGAGAGGCCATGCGCTGGCTGTGATCGCTGGTGTATGCATCCCGGGCATCCATGGCATTGGCGAGGGAGATCACCGTCTGGAGGAAGCTCTCTTCCAATTGTTCGTGAAGCATGGTGCGCTGTACCGCGCTGGCTGCCTGATCGGTAATCACGTTGACCAGGCGCATTTTGGTGGTGTTAAAGGGCTCCCGGACATCTTCCCTGGCTTCCCCAAAGATGATCAACCCCAAAGGTTCTTCTGTGCCGATCAGGGGAGAGATACAGATGTGTCTTGCACCCCCGTAGAATAACGCATCCCGTTCTTCCTCCCGGAGGTCGGGGTCATTGCGGTCCAACACAGTGGCTTTTTCCCCTTGTAATATCCAGTTATAGTAGTGTTCAGCGATCAAGGGTTCCAGGTTGTTTAATCCCAAGGTGTGCTTTTTGCCTTGGCGGGAGTATGCAGCTCGACAGCGGTATTCTTTGTTTTTGTCCAGGATCAGGATGCGGGTATAGCTGACGTTGACGCTTTTCACAGCGTACTCGGCAATGCTGTTCAGAACAGCTTCGAAGTCATCCGAAGCCACCAATTGGCGAGCCATGTTGTAAAGGGTGTCCATTTCTTTGCGGCGGTTCTGCTCTGCTGTGTACAGACGGGCGTTTTCAATGGCCACCGCGCTTTGATTGGCGAGGGTGGAAAGGGTCAGGATGTCATCCTGGTCGTAGGCTTGCTCCGACAATTTCGGTCCCACGTAAAAGATGCCCACTAATTCCTGCTGGACTTTAACGGGGATGAAAAGCTCGGCGTCCAAGGACTCGATCTCTTCTCTTTCCCGTTTCCACATCGACTTGAACTGGGGAAGGACCTCGATATCGTGTCTGGTGAGGACCCTATCGTGGTTGGAAAGCCAGAGCACGAGGGGGTGATTTCTCCTTAGCTCCAGGGTCTGGATCCTTTCCAGCCCGGTGTGTTCGGTGAGAAAGAACTTCTCGGTCTCCTCATCTTTGAGGAAGAAAGCTGACTTTTTGATGTGGAGGGTGGAGGTCACTTCTTCCAGGATTAGGGAGGCGAGGTCGGTCATGTTCAACACGGAAGCCGCTTGACTGCTCAGATTCTGGAGCATTACCCGGGAATCGTATTTGTCGCGGAAGAACAAACGATCAACCCAGGATTGGGCGCGATCCCGGAGCGGTTCGGCTACCAAGGCGGTGAGGAGGGCCACACCCAAGGATAAAAGGAAGACCTCAGCGCCGGAGTAAACGTTGAAAATGCGCAAAGCGAGGGTGATGATCAAGAAGTAGGACGTACCAATGACCACCGTGGGGATGGTGTAGAGCAAACCTTTGCGGATGACGACGGTGATATCCAGGAGTTGGTAGCGAAGGATGGCATAGACGATCAAGACCGCGGTCACGCCGTTGGCTGCGATGTCAATGGGGTATTTACCGAGGGGGGTGAAGTTGATGAAGGTGGCAAGAAACATTACTCCGACGCCAACAAGTAAATATTGAAGCCGGTTCTTTCGAATACTATTATTTGTTTTTCTGTATTCTTTAGCTAATTTAACAATTGAGTATATGACCAGAAAGTAAGCAGGAACCCCAATAATGGTGAGAGGTCCGAACTGGTATTCAACAACGACATTTCTTTCAACTTGTACAGACCCGATAACTAGGTCGGTAAAAATAGTTATCATTGAACTAATTAGGAAATAGGAAACAAGAATAGTGGACCATTTTCTCTTATTTTCAAGTAGTGTTTGTGTAAAAAAGAAAATACTGACCATTGTCCCAATTCCACTGAGTGACATCACGCGGAACCAGAATAATGTCCAACTGATATCCTCAAGGACTAGAAAACCACTAAGTGACCATATCAGCATGGCGCTTAGATACCATCTAAACGATCGACGGGTGTTTGTCTGTGGCGTAGAAGTAGCAACAACGATGTACAATCCCCCGTAAAGGAAAAAAGCTATTATTGGGACAATGGTGTTTATGTTCCAATCCATATTAATTTATTATTCGTTTGCCATTTAGCAAAGCTTTCATTTGTTTTTTAGAGGGTTTCATATGGGGAGGCTTGGTATGGGCAAGATCAGCTCCTTGACTTTGTTGATAGTCCATATATGCACTGAAGGATCCTGGGTTCAACAATGAAATTTTAAGCGGGTCGTACCCAAGCATTTCTTCGATATTTTTATAATCTGTATTTATGTTATTTAGGTTTGCAGAGATCTCAGAGTGAATATCGTTTATATTGATGTCTGTTACTGAATTCACTTCAAGGAAAAGGTGTAAGTGAGATTTGTTTTTTATATTTTCTTTACGTGCCACCCAGTCATAATAGTCTACATTTGAAGATTCGATGGCTTCCCAGATATTTTTTTCTGTTAAGAGTGCGATACCAGCGATGTTAATCATGTCACCTACCCTAGAATAAAAACGGATCTGGGGGAGCTTTACATTTATTTCATCATCTTTCATAGAAGTAACCTCAACGAGATCTCCTACTCTGTATCGTGTAAAAATACCTCCGTGGAAATTTGTACATACTAATTCATAAATCCCTATTTCCAATTCGTCGAATAGAATGGTTTTAGGCTGGTAACTAGGGTTTTGTTTATTCTTTTTGTATTCCTCGTGAGGTATAAATTCTAAAAAGCACATCTCTGGTAAAAAAGTTAAACCTTTGTAGTTCCATGCTTGTGTAGCCATAGCTCCACCTTCAGTCGAGCCATACAATTCTAAAGGTTTTCGGCCCCAATAATACTCAATTTCATCAATATAAATGGATGTATCTGTACCACCTGTCATGATGCCTTTGACATTCCATATGTATTTTGGCAACATTGATGTTTTATTGATTTTGGATGAAATATATCCTTTTAATAACCTGTAAAATATGCTTGGCCTTAAAAGATCAAGCGAAAAACCCGTACTACCTGAACCTTGTTCAAACTGCTCTCCCACTCTTTTTAAAATACTGGCAATCCCGTAGAAATAATCCACCCCTTTTTTCATTGCCAGGTTGAATCCTTCAGTTATCCTGTCTTGGAAATCCATCTTATCGCTTTCTTCGATTGGTGGTAAGAATTCAAGTTCTAGATGATCTGCAATAGAGTGAACAATCAGTCCAGATATTAAAGGAGGGGGGGCTGTGGCTAATAGAACAATATCATCCAATTCTAGGTTTATTTCTCCTCGTTTTGAACAATTAGATAAGATCATGGAGCCGGTGACAGCTTCTCCTAAAATATCGTACATTTTTTTGGTATAAGGAACCCATTTAAATTTGTACTCACCAGATCTTCCAGAAGTGTGCGCCCATGCATACGGTTTTCTAGGAAGTACATCTTCACGCTTTTGATCAAGGTAACCAAGATAATCTTCATATGTTGTAAAGGGAACAACTTCGCGGAATTCTTCCATGCTGGAGGGTATGATATCCCCCATTAGCATACGCCCCATCATACTCTTACCCAGCAGTTCGATCTGTTCAAGGAGAAGATGTTCCTGTATCTCCATAAATTCTTCTAAATCAAGGTCAAGGAAGCCACAATACTTGGCCCAGATTTCTTTTTTTCGTCCCTGTTTAAATAAAGTGGTTGTGGAAGTCATTATTACTCCTTCATTATTTATTTGTTATATGCGAGAATCTCAAAAGGTTCTGGGAACCATTTATATTTAGATTGGAGTTTTTTTGTGTTTATGTGATTAAAACCCATGTCTTCTAGATCCTTCCTCCAGTCTTCAATCGTTTGTACATTGGATAAGGCAGATGCTTCAGCTAAAGCACGAGAGTAATTTTCTTTGAGTAAAAAAAATGAAAATGCAACTGCTCGCAGTATGGCTCTGACCACAGACGATTTCCAGATGGGTGATGTTCCAACATCAAGCATAGAGAAATAACCACCGGGTTTTAACACTCTCCGTACTTCTGACAACAGAGTTGGAATTTTCATGTGATGAGATGCCAATCCTGTAATAACTATATCAAAAGAGTTATCGTGAAATGGGAGTGTCATAGCGTTCCCACAAGACAAGCTTATGGTTTTTCCGAATTGATCAGCCGGAATTTTACGCTTTCCGTGAATTAACATCGACTCGGTGATATCTAGGCCAATGATTCGTACCCCGTGTTTGTTGTCACCTTTGATCAATTTCCTCGGGATCACGGCGGTGCCGGTGGCGATGTCCAGGACCCTGTCGCCCGGTTGGATGGGGGTTTGGGCGATGAGATGATCCACGAATCCCTCATAGCTCCAACCCCAAAAGGTGCGCAGCTCGTCGTCTACGGTCTCTTCGTAGCGAGGGGCGAGTTCTGTGAAGGCTTCTTTGACGGCTTTTTTACCTTTCATAGCCCATGCTGTATGGTTGAATGATGGAAAATATTACGTACCCAAAGCGGGGGATTCCATGCAGCGGTCCTAGAGGCAGGGGTGCGCTGGGTAAGAAAGATCCAGATTTAATATGAGACCTGCCTCATTATACTATGTTCAGGGGTACAGCGTCTCTACATTTATATATAGAATTTGTCCTTATCTACTTGCTCGCGTAATATTTTCAACTCTCCATCCTGCGGGGGCGTGTTTTCGTGGACCGCTTCGCTGATCAGCAGCTCGAAACCCGTGTGTGCTTGAACCTCTTCCACGCTGACGCCAGGTTGGGTCATCAACAGCGTCATCCGTTTGTTGTCTTCATCATACCCCATCACGGCCAAGGGCGTGACCACCCGGTAGGGACCCGTTCCGGGAGGGAGGCCGGCTTCCTCGCGGGCGCCGGGCCCAGTCAGGTAGCCGGGGGTGGTGATGAAATCCACTTTCTCGACAAAGCGGCGCTGGTCATGCTGCATGATGGCGATCGTCCGCCAGCAGTGAGACCCGACATCGTTCCCCCCACCGCTCCCCGGGAGACGGACCTTGGGGGCGTCGTGGTCCCCGATGACGGTGGAATTCAGGTTGCCGTAGGGGTCGATTTGAGCTCCACCTAAAAACCCGTAATCCACGAAACCGCGCTGGGCCGTTTCCACGATGTCGAGGATGCCCGAGGCTGCCAGGGCTTTGTGAAAGGTGCGCCTTTCGCCCACTGCGAGCGGCAAATCCTCCAAAACCGCCCCTGTGCCCCCGAATTCGAAGATGCTCACCAGGTTGGGGGCATGGCGTTTTTGAGCCAAGGCGGCGGCTAACATGGGCACGCCCGTGCCGATGAAAGCCGTGGAGTTGTCCTCCATCAGGCGGGAAGCGGTGCAGATCATCAATTCTGTGGGGTTGTATCTCTCAGTCATCTTCACACCTCCGGCACCATGTCCTGTAATTCGCGCAGCCGGTCCTGTCCGATCAGGTCCAGATACTCCTGATGGTCCTTGAGGTCATAGATGTACTTCTCAAGGTAAGCTTGTGCGCTTTGCGGGTCTTTGGAAGCTTCCACCCATTCCTTAATCTGGGGCTCGTCCCGTTCGTAGAGATAACACATTTCGCCGGGATGTGAGCCGAAGGGGGCATGGACGACGGCGTCCACCACATAGTAGGGGATGATGGTCCGGTCGGGTTTTTTGCGGATCTCTTCCGTGGGGATGATCTCCTCCGTGCTGATGATCAGATGCTTCGAGGCCCGCGCCAACTCGAAGGCGAAGCCGCTGATGCCGTCGATTTGAGCGTTGCCGTACTTATCCGCCCGGTGCACATGGATGAGACCGACGTCCAGGATCAAGGCGGGCAGCAAGGCGATGGGATCCCCGGTGTAGGGGTCCTTGACCACCTTTGCGGCGCTGTACTTCAGGGTATCCGTGCCCAACATGGATCGGGTGGGGATGAAGGGGACCCCCATGGCGGCGGCTTTGAAGCGCCAAGCGATGGCGGCGTTGCTCCACTCCACACAGTGCTCCACACGACCGCTCTCCACCTCCCGGCGGAGGCAGGGGGAGATGCCGTACACTTCCAATCCAATGTAGGTGTGATCGAGCGCCTTTACCAGACCTGCTGCCAGGAGCATATCCAGCTCATAAACCCCCTGCCCAGCCACCCGCAGGTCTTTTTTCCCCTGGCGGACGATCTCGTTGACTAATGACTGCGGGCAGCGCACCGTCCCGTAAAGTTCGGTGCCGATGTAATCTCCATCGTGAACGAAGGTTTGGATGGCTTCCGCCTCCGTCATGCGTTTATCCACCAGGCCCCGTTCTTTTCCCTGGTTATGTTCCCGGAAGGCGTTCATATCCGGGGGTTGAAGGAGTTTCCCCTGACCTTCTTCTAAGATGTCCATACGTTCCTCCCGTTGCTGAGATGTTCGTGCGTACTCAATCCGGATGTGAAAAAACGCGCTTCGTTAACTTAACGATTCTGCAAAAACAAAGTTACCCCGGTTCGTTCTCTATCTGTGCAAATTCGGTGCTGCGATGAAGGAAAGCCCGTTTTCTGTCAAGGCCCGGGCTGTTTTGTTGAGGGCATCGAATTTATCCTGGAAGTTGAGGGTCAAAGCATCCCAGTCCCCAGACTCAATGATCTCCTCTTTGTCCCGGAAGTAGTCCAGGATGTCCGAGGGGTGGTCGCGCGTCTTGTCGATTTCCGGGTCCGCGCCCTCATGCTTGGCGGAGATGTTGGCCACATGGTCGGCGATCTCAACCAGTTCATCCCGCCGGTTGTAGGGCTGGATGACGATGCTCTTGTACGTTTCCACGATATGGTGCTCAAAGCGGACCACATCTTCAAAGCCGAGATCTTTCCGGAATTGCGCCGTGATCTCCATGGTCTCGTTATTGACAGAATTGCTCCAGTTGAAACCGATCAGCGGCGAGGTCCCATCTTCCCGGGCGAAGAGTTTGGCGGCCAGCAGCGTCCACAAGGCTGCGTAAGGGTTGTCGTTGCCCATGAACACCGAAATTTTGAACTCGTTGTCCACCCCCAGGCGGTGGAGCATGTATCCCAGCAGTACCGTGCCGGGATTGATGTTCAATACCTGGCGGACGCCGTATTCGGTGTAGTAGTAAAGATATTCATCCAACCACTCCAGGGCGTGCCGGTTGGGTTCGCCCACTCCCCCGAAATACCCGGTGATCGTCTCCGGTCCCCCCAGGTGAACATTGGAACCGTCGGTACCCTTGGTGTCCAGGGTTTCCACATAGGTAGAGCCCAAGATCTGCATGGCCGCAGCGAAGGCCGGCAGGTCACCATCCGCTTCCTGTTCTTTCATCTTCCGGACGCGGATGAACCGTCCGGGTACGAGCATGTCCTTCTCCAGCGCCCGCTCCGCGATCATCCGCACCCAGGGGAAGTACTGGCAGGCGCTGATTTCCAGGGTGACCGCGTAGTCATCAGCGAACGCCATGTCGTCCGCTTTCTCTCCCAGCACTTTGCGCCGGTATTCATCAACGCTGATGAAGGCATCCTGGTCTCGTTTTTCGCGCAGCCATTCTAAATCTTCCAGGTAGGCGGGTTTCGTTTCTTTGACCCGCTCCAACAACCTGTCCATCTTCCGGGCTTCCCGGGCTTTGGCGTTGATCTCTTCGGGCGTCCCGTATTTGGCCACCACATCGAAGAAATCGCTCATGACCTGCATATCCGGATCGAGCAGGATTTCATTGATGGCATCCAGTCTATCCGGGGAGATTTCTAATCGCTTTTGTAGATCTGACATAGGGCCTCCTTGGCTGAGAATGGAGTGATCAAGGATCCAGTCTCAATCTAATAGGTCCATTAGTTGTTCGTATTCCTCGTCTTCCATTGTGAACCAGTTCTCTTTCTTGGGGAAGGTCCGGTCTTTGACCTCTTTGTTGTATTCCTTCAAACCTTCCTGGATGATCTCCCCTGCGTTTCCGTAGACTTTCGCCATGCGGGGTTTGAACTTTGGATAGAGTCCGAACATGTCGTGGAAGATCAGCAGTTGGCCGTGCGCATCTGGGCCGGATCCCAAACTCATGATCAAGCAGTCTTCGGCGCGTTCGTAGATGATCTTGGTCACCCGATCGGGGACCATTTCCAGGAGGATGCAGAAAGCGCCGGCTTCCTCCAGGGCTTTGGCGTCGTCGATGATCTGCTTGGCCTGCGATGCGCCCCTTCCTTGGACGCGGAACCCTCCCAGCGCGGCCACACTTTGCGGGGTCAAGCCCAGGTGTCCCACCGTGGGGATGCCGGCGTTGACGATGGCCTCCATGCGTTTCGCCATTTCCCCTCCCCCTTCCAGCTTGATGGCGTCGCAGTCCGCCTCAGCCATAAAGCGGCCGGCATTCCGGATGGCGGTTTCGTCGCTGGGCTGGTAGCTCATGTAGGGCATGTCTCCGATCAAAAAGGCGGTTGGCGCTCCCCGCCGCACCGCTTGGGTGTGGCGGAGCATGTCGTTCATGGTCACGGGGAGAGTGCCGTCGTAGCCCAACATGGTCATCCCCAGGCTGTCCCCGACCAGGAGCATGTCGATCCCCGCCTGCTCCTGAAAATAGGCTGTGGGATAGTCGTAGCTGGTCAGCCAGGAAATAGGCTCGCCTTTGGCAGCTTTATTGAAGAGGGTGCGGATGGTAATCTTTTTGCGTTCGGACATGAAATGCCTCCCGTATCATAAGGTCATCTGCCCACCGGTGGGAATGGGCCGCGAAAAGGTGGGGTGGGTTGGTTCATCGTATACACAAAAACCGCCAGAGTCTATCTGACGGTCTTGGGCAGGTCTTGATTGTCCAGGCAGCGGGCTATGCCCCCCAAAAACCCGGGCCCCAGGGGTGGATATTGGCGCGTCACTCGACAGGTTCGTCTGCGGGTCATCACTGCCTTTTGCAGGGTATCCAATTTGTGGTTTATGTTTTGTATTTTACGTCAAAGCAATGACGTGTGCAACTTGAATTGTTCGTTCGGATAGTTCCGGTTATGTAATCTCCCCAATCGCAAATGGATGGGTGGTTGGGGAAGGTGCAGTGGGTTGAATTTCTGAGCAGTCTCTGATATATTTCTAATATATCATTTCTCATCCATATCATGATGAAAATAACTTGAAAAGGGTGGGCTTTTTGGCAATAATGTTTTTTAGCGTCTCGCTAAAGGCGAAAGGAAGAAGAACAGGTTCGTTCTTCCTCGTCTATTCCAAAACGGTTTGTTTTAACAATTGTAAAGGGAGTTATTTATGACCGCAAAAAAGATTGATGGGCGTGCCATTGCCCAGGAAGTTCGTGATGCAGTGAAAGCGGATGTGGCCGCCATGGTGGCGGAAGGAAAAAACCCTCCCGGATTGGCGACGGTGCTGGTGGGTAAAGATCCCGCTTCCCAGGTCTACGTGCGCATGAAACATAAGGCGTGCGAGGAGGCTGGGATACGCTCCATTGGTCATGAATTACCCGCCACTGCGACTCAGGAAGAAGTGGAAAATTTGGTCAAAAAGCTCAACGAAGACCCGGAAGTGCACGGCATCCTCGTTCAGCTGCCTTTGCCCGATGGCCTCGACGACGAGCGCATCTTACGAACCATCAGCATAGACAAAGATGTGGATGGTTTTCATCCCTTAAACATCGGGCGGTTAGCGCAGAAAGGGCGGGAGCCGAAATTCGTGCCTGCCACACCCTTCGGCGTGATTCACCTTTTAAGGCACGAAGGTGTGGAATTGGAGGGTGCGGATGCTGTGGTTTTAGGGCGATCCAATATCGTGGGCCGGCCGGCAGCGCTGTTGTTGCTGAAAGAGAACGCTACAGTGACCATCTGCCATTCCCGCACCCGCAATCTTAAGGAAAAATGCCGCCAGGCGGATATCTTGATCGCGGCCGTAGGTCGGCCGGAGATGGTCAAGGGGGATTGGATCAAACCGGGCGCCGCGGTGATCGATGTGGGTGTGAACCGGGTGGACGACGATTCCAAGAAAAGAGGTTATCGCCTGGTGGGGGATGTCGATTATGAAGAAGCCAAAGAAGTGGCCGGGCATTTGACACCGGTTCCAGGAGGCGTGGGCCCGATGACCATCGCTATGCTGCTCCGCAATACAGTGCGAGCTGCCAAAGCAGCATACGAAAAGTAATTTCTTTCTCTCATTTGGATAAGTTTTTGAGCGCTAAAAGGAGAATAAAATATGCCTATTGACATCAAACATCCCGTGCCAGCTGATATTGACATCGCTCATGCGGCTGATTTGATCCCGATTACCGAGATCGCGGAGAAGATCGGCTTGAAGGAGGACGAGCTTGAGCAATACGGCAAGTACAAAGCCAAGGTGAAGCTGGAGGTCCTCGAGCGTTTGAAGGATGTCCCCAATGGGAAATACATTGATGTGACCGCGATCACCCCCACGCCGTTGGGTGAGGGGAAGACCGTGACGACCATTGGGCTCAGTCAGGGTCTCCACCACATCGGGGAAACGGTATTCACCTGCATCCGCCAGCCCTCCCAGGGGCCGACGTTTGGGATCAAAGGGGGCGCTGCCGGCGGCGGTTATGCCCAGGTCGTGCCCATGGAGGATTTCAACCTTCACCTCACAGGCGACATCCACGCTGTGGGCGCAGCCCACAACCAGCTGGCAGCTGCCATTGATAACCGGATCATGAAAGAAAGCCAGTGGAGCACGGACTTCCTGGCCAAGATGCTCTGCCCTGACGACGAATACACCGACTCCATGCGCAAGCGTTTGGAGAAACTGGGCATTGAATCCGAGAAACCTTCCGATCTGAGCGATGAAGATAAAGGGCGCATGTTCCGCTTGAACATCGATCCCTACTCCATCCAGTGGAACCGCGTTGTCGATGTCTCGGATAAAGCGCTTCGGGAGATTGTCATCGGCCTGGGTGGGCCTGAGAACGCCCGGCCGCGCGAAACGGGCTATGACATCACCGTGGCTTCTGAGATCATGGCTGCCTTGGGGATGGCCACCGATCTGGCCGACCTGCGGGAGCGCATGGGCCGGATCATCATCGGCACCAGTAAGACAGGCGGTCAGCCGCATGTCCAGCGCCCGGTGATGCCCATTACCGCGGAGGACTTGAACGTGGCGGGCGCCATGACCGTGCTGCTCAAAGACGCCATCAAACCCAACATGATGCAGACTCTAGTCGGCAGCCCGGCCTTTGTCCACACCGGGCCGTTCGCCAATATCGCCCAGGGCAACAGCTCCATCCTCGCTGACAAGATCGCCCTCAAGCTGGTGGGTCCGGAAGGATACGTGGTCACCGAATCCGGCTTTGGTGCGGACTGCGGCATGGAGAAGTTCATGAATCTGAAGAGCCGCGTCAGTGGTCTGACCCCCAACCTGGTGGTCATGGTCGCCACCATCCGAGCTTTGAAGATGCACGGCGGCGGTCCCAAAGTTGTGCCCGGCAAACCTCTGGATAAGGAATACACCGAAGAGAACCTGGAGCTGCTCGAGAAGGGGTTACCCAACTTAGTGCAGCACATTGAGAACGCCCGCAAATTTGGCGTCCCCGTGGTTGTGGCCGTCAACCGCTTCACGTCCGATACCGAGAAAGAGATGGAAATGGTGCGTAAGGCAGCTATGGAAGCGGGGGCTTCGGATGCTGTGGTCAGCGACGTCTGGACCAACGGCGGCGAAGGCGGCGCCGATCTGGCCCGAGCCGTGGTCAAAGCCATCGAGGAAGAGGAGAACAACTTCCACTTCCTGTACGAGGATGACGCGTCCATTAAAGAGAAGATCGAAACCGTCGCCAAAGAGATCTACCGCGCTGACGGTGTGGATTACTCGGATGTAACGGAGAAAAAGATCAAGCAGTTTACGGAAATGGGATTGAGCCATCTGCCACTCTGCATGGCCAAGACGCACCTCTCCTTCTCCCATGATCCTAAGCTGAAGGGAGTGCCCAAGGGCTGGACGCTGCCTATCCGGGACATTCGCGCCAGCGTGGGGGCCGGCTTCATTTTCCCCATCTGCGGACCGATCAGCACCATGCCCGGCCTGCCCACCCGACCTGCCTTCACCGATATCGACATTGATGTAGAGACAGGCGAGGTCCTGGGCTTATCCTAGAGGATGCCCTCTTGAACGCTGAAAGGCTGCTGACCTCGTGGTTAGCAGCCTTTTTTGTCATCTTGCGTCCGAGGTAAGGCTCATTCTGGCAGGAAGAATATCTCCCTGACGGGTTTCCCCACCAAGCGGCTGATTTTGAGGGCCAGTTCCAGGGAGGGATTGTACTTCTCATTTTCAATGGCGTTGATCGTCTGCCGGGAGACGCCCAAGGCTTCCGCAAAGCTGGCCTGAGTATGTCCCATCTGTGTGCGGTAGCGCCGGAGCTTATTCTTGAGGGTCGTCATAGAGGTTCTTCCTCATGAAAAGGATTACGCTGTAGTACACAGCCAGGCCGAGGGAAAGCACCATCAGAGGGACGTTAATCTCACCGCGTCGGATCACCCCCACGATCCCCCAGATTAAGAGACTGATGACCATCACCAGCCAGCTCGATCGCACAGCCATGGTATTAATGTGCTCGTCCATTTCATCCGCTCGCCTGAATCCGAGCTTTTTTAAGATGTTCATCTCTGAATCCTCCCATGTCAAAAGTTCTTTACATAGAGATCGTACCAGGTGTCGCATTGGATGTCAAGAACTTCTTGCATTCACATCCTAGGCACAGCGCCTATCTCTTCCCGGTTAAGGTGAAGATGAGAGCTGCTTGGAAAAGAAGCTTTTGCCTGGGATTAGATAAAGAAATCACACCCAGCGATGGTATGATATTAAAGGTTGCTTTGGCGCAGCTCGTTGACATAAATCTTCACGAAATGACCCTTGTCGTCAAATGGTTGGAAGCGGAACCAGAATCATCGGACCCCGAGAAGGAGCTAAGCGATGTCTCCGGAAACCCTAAATCTCAATCCCCTAAAACCAATCCTGGAAAAACATACCCCGGGCGGTCAATCTGAGCTCATCCCTGCCTTATGGGAGGCACAGGAAGCTTTTGGCTATCTCTCCGAACCTGTCGTGACCGCGATCGGGAAGGCCTTTCACGTGCCCTTAGCTGAGATCCACGGCGTGATCGAGTTCTACACCATGCTTTACAACGAACCCAAGGGCGAAACCGTCGTGCGGATTTGCGTCAGCCCGACCTGCGCCCAGGTGGGGGGGAAAGAGATCCTGGATGCTCTCTGCGATTATTACGGGGTCGGACCGGGGGGGACCACGGCGGACGGGAAATATACCATTGAAGGGGTGGAGTGCCTGGGATTATGCGATCATGCCCCTGCCGGCCTGGTGGGGGAGGTCCCAGTGGCGCATCTGGAGGAATTGGACCCCTCCCAGATTGCCGGTGACCCACCTCCTGCCCCGTTAGGGTTAATGGCCGGAGAGCCGAGGCTGCTCACCAAACGCATCGGGGAGGTCGATCCGAGGGATTTGGAAGGCTACCAGGTGCAGGGTGGTTTTGAGGGCCTGCGCAAAGCGCTGCTGGAGATGGCGCCTGAAGAGGTCATCGCGGAGATTGAGGATTCTGGGTTGGTCGGCCGGGGGGGAGCTGCGTTCCCCACCGGGTTGAAGTGGAAGTTTACCGCGGGGGCGGAGGGTGAGCCCAAGTTCATCGTCTGCAACGGGGACGAATCCGAACCGGGGACCTTCAAAGACCGAATCTTGATGGAGGGGGATCCCTATGCGATTTTGGAGGGGATGATTCTGGCTGGTTATGCTGTGGGCGCCGAACACGGTTTCATCTACGTTCGCGGCGAATATTTCCGGGCTCGAGAATTGTTCGAGGAGGTTGTCGAGAAGGCGCGCCAGGGTGGCCTTTTAGGGAAGGACATCTTGGGCAGTGGTTTTTCCTTCGATGTCGAGGTTCACCCCGGCGCCGGAGCATATATTTGCGGCGAGGAGACCGCCTTGTTCGAATCCTTAGAGGGCAAGCGCGGCTTCCCCAGGCTTAAGCCGCCTTTCCCCACCACGAACGGTTTGTTTGGAAAGCCCACCGTGATCAACAACGTGGAAACCCTGGCAGCAGCCTCCTGGATCATCGCTCATGGGGCGGATGCCTATCGATCCCAGGGCACGGAGGACTCGCCGGGCACGAAGTTGTTCTGCCTCTCTGGAGATGTCGTCAACCCGGGTGTGTACGAAGCGCCCTTTGGGATCAAGATGGGGGACCTCTTGGAGATGGCTGGCGGGGTCAAGGGAGAGCTCCAGGCCGCGTTGGTGGGAGGCGCTGCCGGGTATTTCGCTTCTCCTGACCAGCTCGATGTGCCGATGAGTTTTGAGGGACTCCGCGAAGCAGGTCTGGCGTTGGGATCAGGTGTGATCATCGCTGTCAACCAAGACCGCGACCTGAGGGAGAGTTTGATGAGCCTGGCTCATTTCTTCGCCCACGAATCGTGTGGCAAATGCTTCCCCTGCCGCTTAGGAACGCAGCGGCAGTTGGATCTCTTAACAAGGATTTTCAACGGGGAAGGCAGCAAAGAAGACTTAGAAACCTTGGAAGATGTGGGTTTCACGATGACCGAGACCTCTCTGTGTGGCTTGGGTCAGACGGCAGCCATCGCGATCCTCTCTGCGAAAGAAAAGTGGCCCGAATTATTCCACAGAAAGGGCTCGTGACGATCCAGGACTTTAGATATTTATCGGTATTGAGATATGCGAAAAGGCAAGAAGACCGTCCAGTGGTTTGAATACAATCGCGATTGGCAGGAAGTCCGATCCGAAATTATCCAGGAATCACGCCTGAGCATTTACGTCAACGGACAGGAATTGGTGACCCTGATGGCAACCCCGCAAGAGGGGGAGGAGCTCGCTTTGGGTTTCCTTCGCAATGAACGTCTGATAGCGGGTTTGGATGAAGTTAAGGAAATTTCTACCCGGGAAGAGGGCTGCTGCATTGATGTCTGGTTGAATCGGAGTTTTACCAAGCCGGATCACGAGATCATCACCTCGGGGTGTGGGGGTGGGATTACCTATACGGATGAAGACGTTAATGTGGACGCATTGCAGGACTCCATCCGTATAGATCCGGAGAAGCTGCTGGGCGCATTTGCCAGCACGCAGCAGCCGGATAGTTTATACGCCCAGGCTGGAGGCGTGCATGGCGCAGCATTATTTGATGGGGACGAGGTTTTGGCTGTGGTGGAAGATATTGGCAGACACAACACCCTCGATAAACTCCTGGGGAAATGCATCTTGAAAGGCATTCCCACCCGGGGCCGGGTGCTGCTGGCTACGGGGCGGATTTCCTCGGAAATGTTGATCAAGGGAGCGCGAATGGGCTGCCCAATCATGGCTTCCCGGACCTCTCCGACTTCCTTATCCGTGGAATTGGCAGACAAGTGGCAGATCACCCTGGTTGGGTACGTTCGCGGTCGGAATATGCGCGTTTACACGCACCCAGAGCGTTTGGGATACCCGGAGGATGAAGGGGAGCGGAAAGTGAGTGGATGATCAACGATCATGTTTTAGTTACCATGTTCTTTCCTGCATGATTGTGAGAAAAGTAGGTGGAGTTTGCTGGATCAGGTGTTCGCAAGGAAATGTGTGGAACCATATAGCTTATGAAATTCGGGCAATCCCCAGATCAGATTTAGGGAGGCAAGCATGTTGAAAGCGGATCGAATCATTGAAACTACCTGCCCGTATTGCGGCGTGGGTTGCCAAATCGATATGCATATCAAAGATGACCTCATCTTTCGGGTGGAAGGGCGCTTTGACAACGAGGTCAATTATGGCAATTTGTGTGTCAAGGGTCGCTTTGGCCTTGATTTCGTGCATGCCCCGGATCGTTTGCGAGCCCCGCTGATTCGGGCGGATCGAGACCAAGCGTTTGAGCCTACCTCTTGGGAGGATGCCCTGGGCACAATTGCGGAACGTTTCTCGGAGATCAAAGAGAAATACGGACCGAGGAGCATCGCCATCTTGACATCGGCAAAATGCACCAATGAAGAGAATTATCTGATGCAGAAGTTTGCCCGGGCTGTGATTGGGACGAATACGGTCGATCACTGCGCCCGTCTTTGACACTCCAGCACTGTGGCCGGTCTGGCCACTACGCTGGGATCTGGGGCGATGACCAACTCCATCCGCGATATTCCGGAGGCGGACGTGATCTTCGTCACTGGATCGAATACCACGGAAGCCCATCCCGTCCTCAGCCTGCAAATGAAAAAGGCGGTCAAGAGTGGGGATGCGAAATTGATCCTTGCCGACCCGAGGAGGATCGAGCTGGCCCAGTTCGCCCACATTCACATCCAGCAGCGGCCGGGGACGGATGTGGCCCTGGCGAAGGGCATCGCCCATGTGATCCTCAAAGAAGGCTTGCACGACGAAGCGTTCATCCGCGAGCGCACGGAAAACTTTGAGGCGTTTGCCACCAACGTGGAGAATTGGACGCCGGAATACACCTCTGAGATCACCGGCGTAGCCGCGGATGACATCGTGGAAGTAGCCCGGTTGTACGGGCAGGCGGAGCGGGCTTCAATCTTCTGGGCCATGGGGATCACCCAGCACACCACGGGTACGGATAACGTGAAATCTCTCGTCAACCTGGCTTTACTGACCGGCAACGTCGGGCGTCCGGGGACGGGGCTGAATCCCCTCCGGGGGCAGAATAATGTGCAGGGGGCCTGCGATCTGGGCGGCCTTCCCAATGTTTACCCAGGGTATCAAGCCGTGAGTGACGAAGCCATACGCCGCAAATTTTCTAAGGCCTGGGATGTCCCCTATGACAATCTGGACGAAGGACCGGGGCTGACCGTAACCGAGATCATCGATGGCATTCTGGAGGGTGAGATCCATGCGGTGTACATCATGGGAGAGAACCCCATGCTCTCCGATCCGGATATCAATCACGTCCGGGAGGCGCTGGAGGCGGTGGATTTCTTGGTTGTCCAGGATCTCTTCATCAATGAGACGGGGGAGATGGCGGATGTGATCCTTTCATCGGCCAGCTTTGCCGAGAAATGGGGCACATTTACCAACACGGAACGCCGGGTGCAGTTGATTCGCCCTGCGCTCGACACCCCGGGTCAGGCGCTTCCGGATTGGAAGATCATCACCGATCTAGCCAACTTCATGGGCGCCGATTGGTCCTACGAGCATCCCTCGGAGATCATGGACGAGATCGCCCCTGTCACCCCCATCTATGGAGGCATTTCCTATGATCGGCTGGAAGAAGGCGGGCTGCAGTGGCCCTGCGTCGATGCAGACCACCCGGGAACCCAATACCTGCATAAAGGGGAGTTCGCCCGCGGCCGGGGTTTGTTCACCCCTGTCTCCTTTAAAGAGGCCCAGGAATTACCGGATGATGTTTACCCTTTCATCCTTTCCACCGGCCGCAACTTGTTTCACTGGCACGGCGGGACCATGTCCCACCGCTCCCCCGGTTTGGAAGGGCTTTCCCCGGTGGCCGAAGTGGAGATCAACCCGGAGGACGCGCGAGAATTGAATGTAGAGAATGGCGACAGCGTTAAAGTCAGCTCGCGCCGCGGTGAGTTAATCGCCGAAGCCCGCTTAACCCCGCGCTCCCCTGTGGGCACGGTGTTCATGACTTTCCATTACCCGGAGGCGGCGGCCAACTTGCTGACCGGGGTGCACCTCGATCCCCAGGCCAAGATCCCGGAATACAAGGTCTCGGCGGTCCGGATCGATCCGGTGTAGAGGGAAGGTTAACCAGCGATTTCATGTCAGGAAGATTTTTAGATGATGAGCGGTGAGTGAGGTCCATATGACGGAAAAGATCCAAGTCACGATTGACGGCGTTGCAGTACGTGTGCCCCAAGGGGCGACCATCCTCGATGCAGCGAAAGAGGCGGGTGCTGACATCCCTATCCTCTGTTATACAGAATATACGACGGCCAACGGTTTGTGCCGTTTGTGCATGGTGGAGGTGGAGGAAGGGGGGATGCAGGCTGCCTGTGTGGCCCAGGCCCAGGATGGGGCAGTGATCCACACCGATACGGAGGGCGTGCGCCGGACGCGGCGGGTGAACCTGGAGATGCTGGCCTCCGCGGTGGACCTTTCTGAAGCCCCGGAAATCCTGGAGATGATGGAGGAGTACGACTGCCATCCCGAGCGGTTTGGCGATGTACCCCAGGTACCGGGCGACAAGATCGATGATAACCCTGTCTACATCCGGGACTACGCCCAGTGCGTGATGTGCTGGCGGTGCGTCCAGGTCTGCGCCGAGGACGCCCAGTACAGCTACGCCCTGAATTTCAAGGGCCGGGGGTTTAATACCCGGATCACCACCTTCTTCGAAAAACCGCTGACGGAAACCACCTGTGTCTTTTGCGGTCAGTGCGTGGGGACCTGCCCCACGGGCGCCTTGAAAGGGAAACGGGAATACTTGCTGGATCAGGGCATCGCTCCTGAGAAGGTCTTTGAAATGACTAAAGTGGAAGGGCGGGAACTGCGATCATTGAAGGGGCCCCATCTGGATGGGTTGGAAACCATGGAGAGAGGGGGCAATGGTTCGGGATGATAGAATTGTGAACCCCATTTGTTCGAAGGCCCGGTCACCAAACCGGGCTTTTTTATCTCAGAAGCCTAAAGAACCAGGAACGATCATCAAAATTGTCATCCCGCTTCCCCAGTGTCGTCCCGCTTTCCTCAATGTCATCCCGAGCCCTTCGACTGTTGTTGACTTTTACCGTACTCTCAGGATAGACTCCGCGAGGGATCCTTGGTGCGACCATCCGTCTATGATCATGACCTACGAACCGATGCCCCCTTCCAGTATTTAGGACATGCTTAATTCGATCCCGGCGACGAGACGTCGCCGGAAATCCAATTCGCCGACGGGGACGTTGGCTCGATCGTAGAGATCGCTTCGTTGACCTGCGGTCTCCTCGCGGTGACATATTGTCTGAAAGCTTGCTGGCTCCCAATAAAGGGGCTTACAATACAATTTATTACCGACAACGCCGCAAGGTTCCCTTCACCACAACTTCTCCCGCGGCTGGTACTGCAGCGCCTCTGCCAGATGCGCTGTGTGGATGTCCCCTTTCCCGTCCAGGTCCGCAATGGTGCGGGACAACTTCAATACCCGGTGGTAAGAGCGTGCGGAGAGGTGAAGTTGGTCCATGGCGGAGCGCAGCAGCGATTTACTGCTGGAGTCCAGCTGGCAGTGCCTTCTGATCTCCGCGGGACGCATATCCGCATTGGTCACCAAACTGCTATCTGCGAAGCGTTCCCTCTGGCGATCCCGGGCCGCTTCCACCCGGGCCTGGACCCGCGCAGAAGGTTCCCCCAGACGATCGGAGCTCAACTTATCATACTCCACGCGTGGGACCTCGACGTGGATGTCGATCCGGTCCAACAAAGGGCCGGAGATACGCTTTTTATAGCGGGTGATGGTCGAGGAGGAACAGGTGCATTCCTTGATCGGATCCCCGTAGTATCCACAGGGACAGGGATTCATGGCCGCCACCAGCATGAAGTTGGCTGGGAAAGTCAGGGAACCCTGGGCGCGGCTGATGGTGACCACTTTGTCCTCCAGTGGCTGGCGGAGGACTTCCAGCACGTGCCTGCCGAACTCCGGAAATTCGTCCAGGAACAACACGCCGCGGTGGGCCAAGGAGATTTCCCCCGGTTGGGGCCAGGTGCCGCCGCCCACCAATCCGGCGTGGGAGATGGTGTGATGCGGGGCGCGGAAGGGCCGCTGCTGGATGAGGTGGGTGTCTGGCGGAAGCTGGTCGAGGATGGAATAGATCCGGGTCACGTCCAGGGCTTCGTCGATGCTCATCCGCGGCATGATCCCCGGCAGGGACCGGGCTAACAATGTCTTCCCCGCCCCGGGCGGACCGTTCATGAGCATGTTGTGATTCCCGGCCGCCGCCACCTCCAGGGCCCGTTTGACGTGTTCCTGCCCTTTGATCTCCTTCAAATCGGTCTGGGTTCGGACAATGGGCAGGTCCTCATTGCGCGTCGTGGGATGGAGTGGAATGGTTCCTTCGCCAATTAGATGGTCGTACAATTCCCTTAAGTGCTTAATGGGCAGCACTTCCAGATCAGGCATCAAGGCCGCTTCCCCGGCATCTTCCTCGGCGACGCAAATGGTCCGAAACTTTTCTTTGCGAGCTAAGGCAGCCATGGGCAGCACCCCGGCGGTGTGGCGCACGCTACCGTCCAGGGACAGCTCGCCGACCATGACCATGTCCCGCACGGTGTGGGGTGGGATCTGGCCGCTGGTGATCAGGATGCCCACCGCGATGGGCAGGTCGTAGGCCGGCCCTTCCTTGCGCACGTTGGCGGGAGCCAGGTTGATGATCAGGCGTTTGCGGGGGAACTCCAGGGGGACGTTCTTGATCGCCGTCCGCACCCGCTCGCGGCTTTCCTGTACCGCGGCGTCCGGCAGCCCGACAACGGTGATCCCGGGCAAGCCGCTGCCGAAGTCCACTTCCACCTCTACGAGAACCCCCTCCAGGCCGAGCACGGCGCAGGAGTAAACGCGCGCGAGCATACTTTCAGTGTAAAAAACTCCGCTTGGAAAGTCAACATAAATGTCAAGGTTGGGGATGAAGCCATGTTATCTAATCAGAACTTAATATCTATCTTTTGAATAGGTCACCCGTAAAAAATCTTGAAACATGCCTATGTATGATATATACTGTTGGCATATGTAAATCATTGGCGTAATTTTCATAAGAAATCACTTCAGGGGAGGGAGCAGATATGGACTCTAAGATCGGGCGAGATGAGATCGCGCGGTCTCCTTTTTATGTACTATAAGATTCACTGCACTTGTTTCTTATTCTGAATCCGCCACCTTGGTTTTCTCTAAACCGCCTGCTAAAAATGGGAGATGACCAGTGAAGCTAACTCGAATCCTCTGCATAACAACTATTATCCTACTTTTTGGAAATGCTTGCAATCTATTAACAAAGCCTGTTGTTGAAAAGGAAGATGATGGACAAATTTTAGGAACCTTGATCACAAATAAAAAAAAGTATGATAAGGGGGAGCTTGTTGAGATTACCTTTACGATTGAAAATATCTCGAAAGAAACCATCATCCTCGAACGTGATGAAGCGCCTGTCCAAGATTTGCTCATCGTTTCTTCGGACGTTGAAAGACTTTGGTCAGAGCAATCAGGAAAGAAGATGAATAGAATAGAGTTGGAGCCTGGAGAGATATCAACAATTGAGTGGACACTCAAAGACCTTGAAACCGGTTTGTATAGTGTCATTGGAACGTGGTGGAGTGCAGGCATCCGAGAAGTTGAGGTGGTTGTAAGAATAGAATACGGTTCTGCAAGATACTAAATCGTAAAAATGTATTTATCCTAAGAGGGACAAAGGGTATTGGCGTTTAAAGCATCGGGAGGGCACATCAGGACCACATATAATTTCACAGAGATCAGCGATCCCTCAAATCAATCTTCTGGGTTGATTCCGACCCCTACCCCTACTCCTCCTCCCGGAACGACGACGGTGGTCATCCCCATCTCACAGGGCAGCGATGACGCGGGTCCCAATCCCGATCAGGGTTGTGTTTATGGAACGTATTGGAACGAGGCTTATTTTGGGGAATGTTTTGACGGATCAGACATCACGTCAGGGTTTAGGTTCAATAATGTAGCAGTGCCCCAAGGTGTGAACATAGAGGATGCCTATCTAAACTTTACTGTCAATGGGCCTTATACAAACGCACTTTCTTTGCGCATTCGGGGCGAGGATACCGGCGATGCGGACTCATTTAGCGGGACCAGGCGACCGGACACGCTCTCGTACACGTCTTCCAGTGCTCCGTGGGTCATTCCCGCCTCTGATACATGGGGTTTAAATAACGAGAGGCAAACGCCGGATATCTCAGCCATTGTGCAGGAAATCGTAACCCGCTCAGATTGGGCACCGGGACAGGGTATGGCCTTCATCATTGAGAACGATGGGGATGCAGGAGGATTGCACCGCTGAGTGATTGGCTATGAACGCCCAGCCAGTACTTATTCTGGTCATTTGGCTGAGCTGGTCATCACCTATGCTGGTCAGCCTGTTCCCACAGCAACACCCACCCCTGCAGTGTCTCCAACACCAGTTCCATCCCCAGAAGTAACACCAGGTCCATGCACATGCGCGATCTTGTGTGCTATGGGGTCCCAGTCAACAAACGCCCAAGCATCGAATCCGGGCAGGAAAAACCATGGATTGGGCGTGCTGGCGAGTTTTATTCTACAAACAACGGAACTGTGGGACGGGGTTGAACTGCTCCAGGATATCCGGGATAGGATTATGGTTCACTCGCCGGAGGGAAGGCGGTATATTGACCTCTATGTTGAGAATTCGCCGGAGATCGCAACGCTTTTGATCACGGACTCAGATCTTCGCGAGGAAGGTTTTACCACCATAGACATGTTTCGGCCGGGATTTCAAGCGCTTTTAGAAGGGCGCGGGGATGAAGCAGTCATCACAGCAGGGCAGATCCATGCGGTTGAGCAATTTCTGGACCATTTGTCTTCAGCTGCAAGCCCGGAGCTGGCCCAGATTATTGCGGATGAAAAGGCTGATAAACCTCTCAGTCAACTTATGGGGAAAACAATGGCAGAAGCGCAATCTGTGCTTTTAGAAAATGGTCTCCCGGAAGCGAACGCTGGTGCTGGTTATCAAGTAATTGAGGGGGATCAGGTTGAACTTTACGGCTTTGCGACAGACCCCGATAACGATCCATTAACGTTTGAATGGGATATAAATGACGATGGTCGATATGAAAAAGTGGGCGAGAGTGTATTTTTCTCCGCGGTGGGTTTCGATGGGTCTTCTATTCAAACCATCAGCTTACGGGTCTGTGACGATAAAGCGGGTTGTGTTGATCATTCAAGGTGCTGTTTTCCATCATGACGGTTTGGCTGAATTTGAGGGCGAACAGACGATCAGAATCGTGGGTGAGAATCCTTGAGGTTGAATCGCTAACTTCTCTCCCACTTGATAGATGGTTGTACATCCCTTCATACCCCTGTTGTATACGAGGCGGTGAGTCTTGTAACGGTTTGTGGCTTGTGCGGCAGTAATTTGAGGATACTCTTCGGACTGCCTCGCGGCTTTCCTGTACCGCAGCATCCGGGAGCCCGACAACGGTAATTCCCGGCAATCCGCTGCCATAATCCACTTCTACTTCTACAAGGACCTCCTCCAGGCCGAGCACGGCACAGGAGTAGCTGCGGGCGAGCATACTTTCCGTGTAAAAATCTCCGCTCGGAAAGTCAACACAGCGCTGAAGGTTGGAGAGACACCTCAGCTGCCCTAAACAGTTTTCATCGGCGCTTTAAACACATCGGATGCAAGCCACTCGATGAGCATCCCGTAAAGGGCCCCGGCGGAGGTGAAGAGGATGAAGGGCAGCTGCTCATCCGGCAGGAATCCGATGGAGACGGAAAGTGAAAAGATCAGTCCCATCAGGGCTCCATGAAGCAGGGTTTGAATCCGCCAGCCGCTGATGCCGATGGCAAACCCCAAAAGCAGGCGGTTGGCGACCATAGGGGCGAGTTCCTCCCAGGTGATGGGCGGGAACCCGAAGATGATCTGCCGTCCGCTCATGCAGAGGACGGCGGAAATGGCCCCTCCTAATAGACAGGCCCAGACTCTTTTCTTGAACATGGTCACTCCTTTGCACTAGGATTTCCAGAACCTCGTTTCTAAATTCACCCTATGCACACGGCTTGCAACGCCCAGGCCACGCCTTCCTCGTCGTTGTTTGGGGCCACCAGGGTGGCTTTCCGTTTCACCTCTTCGGGACCATTGCCCATGGCCACGCTGGTTCCAGCCAGTTTAAACATGGGCAAGTCGTTGAGGTTGTCCCCGATAGCCACGACCTGGAGTGGTTTAAGGCCGAGGTGGTTGAGGACCACCTGGAGGGCTGTCCCTTTGTTGGCGTCCACCGCGAATACACCCAAGGCATACAGGGTCCCATCCGGATCTATGAAGGATTCAGCGTAACATTGTTGGGCGAGCTTCGTCTCACAGAGCCGCCGGATGCACTCTATGGCTTCACCATCCCAGGTCAGAATCCGCACGGGATCGTCCGCGAGAGCATCCCTATTGCTGGGGACGACCGTGAGGTTGGCATCAATGGGTCCCAGATGCTGGCCCGGGCGCTGGCGCCAATAAGTGATGTCACCGACTGTTGTGCTCAATTCCCAACCATACCTGTCCGCCAAACGAGCGATTTCCAGCGCCGCTTCCCGGGGGATGGGGCAGTAGACCCAGACAGGTCCCTCCGGGGAACCCCAGACTTGAGCGCCGTTCGAGCAAATCATAGGGTCTTCGATTTCCAAAGTGCGGCAGTATGTTTGCACGAAATGGGGATTGCGGGTGGAAGCCAATACGACATGGATGCCATCTTCCGCAGCTGCTTTCAAGGAACGAGCCCCTTCAGGAGCCAGCCCCTTCTCGCTGGTCAGCAGTGTGCCGTCCAGGTCAACGGCGATCAGTTGGATGTCTCTTTTCTTGATAGTTTTCATCTCTGGATTTGGCTGTTGCGCATAGTAATGCAGTTGTGGACTCCTCTATCCATGGGCTTTAAAAGCATCCCGTCCTTTGATTTTTACCAAATGTATCTCATTTTGGGCATTTATTTGCTGTTTGCTGGATACGGGATCCCATTCAGTAGCTTTTTGGGGCATCTCTGGTAGGTTTCCATGCTGCATCTGTAGCAGGAGAGGACGAAATCAGACCTGAAATTCTGCTTGATCAATGATCCAATTCTGCTCTTTTCCTCAAGAGATTTGTTGTCATTGTATCCCTAATTTTAGAATTTTCGTTTTTTAAGGTCATCAGATTGAAGAAATTCATGTACTAAAATACAGGGGATAAGATCCAGGTCGCGTATTCTTGGATGGAGAAAGGGGGGTGGGAATGCTGGAATCTCTTCCTTCTCCAATCTGACATCCGAAGTTCATAGGAAACGCTGAGTTGAAAGGAGTGCATGATGGATGAGCAAAAATCTTCCCAAACGTTGGCCATATCCATAGGTTTGTTAAACTTAAGCGGCTTTGGATTAGGCTATCTGTACATGGAGAAATGGATCCGGTGGGGTATCCATCTTCTGATCTCGGTCATCCTGGTGGCCGTAGGCATGCTTACCAATCTCTCCCGTTCCGCATTTATATTGATTCCAGTGTTCATCCTCTGGATGTTGTGGATGGCCTATGACGGATGGCGTCAGGGACGAGAATTGAAACCTGAGAAAGGACTGTTCCCCATTCACCTTTCAAAAACCCAGAGTTGGATCCTGATCGTGGTCCCTTTGCTGATCCTTTGTCTTGAAGGGCTGGGGTTTGCGGGATATTGTCGTTTGGGACAAAAAGAGTTCCAGCAGGGAATGCTGGCTTATCAAAATGCTGACTGCGAGGCTGCTGCGAGCCATTTTCGGAAGGTCTCAACCCTCTACGAATTTACCTTTAGCCCAAACCGGGCAGAAGCTGATCAACGCATTGTGGAATGTGAATTACTGCTGTCTGCTGATGAGGCTTATCAGGAAGGTGCGTACGAAGATGCCATTGCCTTATATCAGGAATACCGGAATACGTATTCTGATGGTAATCTCACGCAGTATGCACAGGAGCGTCTTGCAGATGTTTATTTTGCATGGGGCGGAGATTTGAAAGACAAGAAGGCTATTCAAAAATCGATCGAGAAGTACACAAAAATTCTGGACGATTATCCGGATAGCTCAGCTGCCGCCCGGACTCCAGCCCAAATTGGGGAATCCTATCTCTTGTTGTCAGATCAACTGTGGGAGTCCGGAGAATATCAGGCAGCGATAGAAAAAGCCCGGATTCCACTCTCGGATTACCCATCTACTCCCTCCGGGAAAAATGCTGCTGGTCAGATTGCGGAAATCTATTACGATTGGGCTGCGGACATGCAGAGTAAAGGGCATTATCAAAATGCGGCGAACAAAGTGCATATCATCCTTGAAATGTATCCAGAAACGGAGATCAAGGATGAGGCTGCAGCTTTTATTGCTGAGATTTACAAGCAATGGGCTGCAAATCTTTTCGAGGAAGGAGAATATCGAGACTGCATATCGAAGTATGAGACCCTTCTCACGGAGTACCCGGATTTAGTGTCGGAAGAATCAATCCGGGAGGATATCAAGTCTGCTTATCTAGCATGGGCAGGGGAGTATCGGGAGCAGAGTTCCTATCAAAGGGCGATCACGAAATATGAAACCCTCCATGAGGAATATCCGCAAACCATATCAGCCGAAGAGAAGGACCAGCTGATTGTGAGAACCCAGCTGGAGTGGGGAGACGAGCTCTACCAGAAAGATAAATTTAAGGCTGCAATAGTAAAGTTCGATGAGGTCGTAGAGGATGCAGAAGATCCTGATCTGCATGAAGCTGCGGAAGAAGGGTATGAGAAGGCTTTGTGGGGTTTGAGTCAGGATCAGGGTTTGGAAGGAGAGCAAGTTATGGAGGAGACCTTAACAGAAGTTTGTAACGGGAATTCCGCCTCTTCTCCAGCCGTGGGCTTGGCGGAAGATGAACCAGGAAAAGGCCTTGCCTGCGAAAGCATGTATGATTTACCCACCGACCTTCAAGCGGATTATCCGGGACATTTCCAGTATGTCGTTTCCCGGAGAGAGGGGGCGAAGACAGTCCAAACCTGTAATTATACAGCGGGTCATACATTGTATAGGAAGCAGCTAACGTGGACGATCATCGTCCGTGAGACGGTTACGGGGGATTTCTTTTCCAAAACCTTTTATGGGTCCATGCCCCCAAAATGCTATCAAACGGAAACGTTTTACGGGAAAACAAAATCCAAATTCGGATCTGACCCCTCGGCAGAGGAAGTGAATGATTGGTTGGAGTTGGTGATCGAATAAATCTTATCTGAGTTAACGATTGTCCCTGAGGGTTCTCGGAGGGCTGGAGATTCGTGAGTCGAAGGGTGGGTCAAGTGAATTCAGATCTTAGAAAAACGCACCTGGAATTAAGGTAAATTTACTCAGTTGGCGGTAAAAAATTTCTGGCCATGCTTAGCATGGCCAGAATGATTTTCATGATCTTAATATGAGTTTGTCTTTAAATGACTGGGACGATCCGTTCCTACTGGAACAGCTTCAGCCCGTATTCAATGTACAGCGGCAGCAAGGTGATGGACATGATGTTCTGCAGCTTGACCAGGATGTGCAGCGAGGGCCCAGCGGTGTCTTTGAGGGGGTCGCCGAAGGTGTCGCCGGCCACCGCTGCTGCATGGGCTTTGGACCCCTTGCCGCCGAATTCGCCCTCTTCGATCAGCTTCTTGGCGTTATCCAGTGTGCCGCCTGCATTGAACATGGCCTTGGAGAGCGCCGATGAAGAGGTCTTGACGCCGATCAGGTAGGCAGCCAGTGGCCAGGGACCGAGAAGGAAACCGACCACGATAGGGATAACCATCGAGATAACCGTGGGGTTTACCATACTTCGCAGGGCATTAGCAGTGGTGATGTCCACAATGCGAGCGTAATCTGGCGTTGTCTCTCCTTTGAGCACGCCCGGGATTTCCCGGAACTGCCGGCGTACTTCCTCGATCACCTGGAACGCGCCCCTGTTTACTGAGCGCAAGGTCAGGGCCGAGAACAGATAAGGCATCACCACCCCGATGAAGAGCGCGGCAACGCTGGCAGGGTTGACCAGGTTGACCAGGAATGTATCGATCCCGGTCAGTTCTATACCTTGCAAGCGGGCGACCTCGAAAAGGTAGGCGAAAAGTATGACCATACTGCCCATCGTTGCCGCCCCCATCGCGTATCCTTTCGCCAATGCTTTGGTCACGTTGCCCACCGCGTCCAGCGCGTCCCCGGCTGCGCGGGTCTCTTCTCCCAGCCCGCTCATCTCGCTGATTCCCGCTGCGTTATCCGCGATGGGACCGAACGTATCGCCGGCCATGATGATGCCCTTCATTTCCTTGATGCCCATCGTGGCGGCTGCGATGAAGAAGACCCCTTCCAGACCTCCCCCGCCGATGAGGTAAGAGGCCAGGACGACGAAACCGAGGATGTACGAACCCCAGACCGTGCTTTCCATGCCGTAGGAGAAGCCCTCCAGAATGCCCAACGCCGGTCCACTTTGAGCGTGGCGCGCGGTGTTGCGCACCGGCTTGCCGTGGGGCCCGGTGTAATGCTGGACGACAAAAACTATGGAGAACGCTCCCAGCAGGCCCAGCAGCTGGGCCCAGAAAAGCCGGATATCGTGCATTACCCAATAAGCGATGATGAAGAACAGCGCCAGGTTGGTCAGCGCGGTAACTAGAAACCCGATGTTGACTGTCAGTGTGGGATCGCGGTCATCGCGACCTTGGACGGCGAGCACGCCGACGATGGTCGCTAAAATCCCAATCGCCCTGGCGATGAGGGGGAAGAGGACGCCGATCCACCCATATTTATTAATAAAGATAAGGGAGGCGGCGACGATCATGGTCGTGATCACGTTGTCCGCGCCCGACTCAAAGAGGTCGGCCCCACGCCCTGCGCAGTCGCCCACATTATCTCCCACCAGGTCAGCAATCACGGCTGCATTGCGGGGGTCGTCCTCAGGGATGCCTTCTTCGACTTTCCCCACCAGGTCAGCGCCGATGTCGGCCGCTTTGGTGTAGATACCGCCCCCTAACTGCGCAAAGAGCGCGGAAAGGCTGGCTCCAAAGCCAAACCCCACCAACATGTTGACCTCGCTGGGATTGTTGAGGCTGATCCCGAAGATCCACATCAGCAGGATGATCCCCAGCATGTTGAAGGTCACGATGCTTAACCCCATCACGGAGCCGCCTCGGAAGGCGATGGTCAAGGCTTTGCCCACCGAAGTCCGGGAAGCACTGGTGGTTCGTACGTTGGCCCGGGTTGCCGCGTTCATCCCGATGTAGATGGACAGCAGGGAGAGAGCAGCTCCGAAGACAAATCCTAATGCGATTTGCCATTTGTTCTCCGGCATGGCTAAGAAAAGGACAATGGACAATATGATTATGAAAGGGAGGATGGTGATGAACTCGCGGCGCAGAAAGGCATTGGCTCCAATTTGGATGAATTCGGCAAATTCCTGCATCTTCTCTGTGCCTGCATCCTGCCTTTTCAGCCAGAAATAGAGCCATGTGATCATGAGCGCACCAATGGCCCCTGCCACAACGATAGCAATAACTAAATATGTGTCAAGGTTCATATTTCCATCCTTATGTGTTCAAGCTGATATTTATTTGTTCATTACGGAAATCTGTTAGAAGATGAATGGATTTTAAGGGAAGTAGGAATATGTGTCAAGCGGTCAAATGTCAGTATACACAAATGAGTTTTGTGATGAGTACTGTCTGGGATGAATGGAAGGTTTTGCCAACTCGGACTATTTTTCTCTTCAACTCTGATCTGTGAGTTGTCAAAGTTGTGGCAAGAGATATTCCAGGCAGGTCAGGGTATCCAACTTTACCCGTTTTTTAGAAGGCAATATGAAGATGGCGATTTAAGGGTTTTTAACCAGATTTAGGTCTCAATCAGCCGCCGCCTGCAACACGGATCCCATATACTCATCCACCATCTCGGAGGAGGAGGGGATGGGCATATTTTGGAGCTTCATCTTCAATTGGGGGTCTTTGGCTGCCGCCAGGGCGCGCTGGATGTGTTCCTCTGTGAATCCTTCCACCTCTCCCAGGCTGGTGGGGAAGCCGATTTCGCGGCTCAAGGCCAGCATGGCTTCAGCGACCGCCAGCCCTAGTTCGCGGCCGGATAGGTCTTCGATATCAGCATCGGTGTATCCAACCTCCCGGTAAATCCCCCCGATCACCTTGGGCGGCTTTTCAATGGCGGGGGCGAAGAAGACGGTGTAGTAGGGATTCATGATCGCGCAGGCCCGTCCATGGCTTAAGATGTCCACCAATGAGAAGCTGGATAGATGGCCCCCGTTGGTGCCGCCCACCATGATCGCGTACCCGCCCAAATCTGTGCCCCGGCAGAGCGCCTTGCGGGCCCGGACATCCTTGGGATATGCGATGGCATCTGGGAGGTGTTTGACGGTCAAGCTGATCCCGGCTCCCGCGATCTCCTCCGCCTTCTCGTAATAGGGCTTCCCCACCGCGCCGTAGAGTACCTCCAGGGAATGCGAGATACCGTCCATAGCGCCATCCGCGATGAGCGCGAAGGGGGCATTGTAGGTGGTCACATCATCGAACACCGGGCAGTCGGGCACGATGGCTTGGTCGACGATCAGCTTTTTCTGTCCCGTGGAGAGGTCGGTGATGTTGGCATACTTGGTCAGGTGGGCCGCAGAACTAGCCGCAGTCTGGATGGCAATGTGGGGTGTTAGTGACGTCCCTTTCTCATCCAGGGCTTGGGAGATTTGACCGGTGCCGAAGTAGTCGTCGATCTCGCCTCCCAGCGTGCGTAGCACATCCGCGGCCTTGCTGGCGTCGATGTTGCTCCCGCCGCCGAAGCTGACCACCACATCTGGATCGGCTGCTTTGAGCGCTTCGGTCATGCGTATGAGATCTTCGCGTGGCGCGTTGGGACGCGGTCCTTCGATCACTTCGACAAACGCGAGCCCAAAGGCATGGAGCGATCCTTGGATAGCGTGCACATAATCGTCCGTGCCTGGAAAGGTGCTGCGGATCAAAACAGGTCGCTTCCCCTTCTGGGCGATGATCTCGCCCACCCGGGAGAGGACACCCGCTCCATACAGGTATCTATTTCCCTTGAACTCGTACAGCAGTTTTTGGGCTTGTCTAAACCTATCCATGCTCCTCTCCTCCTTTCGGTTCTGGATCGAAAGGATCTCCCTCTCGTAGGGCCCAGTTGATTTGAGTTTTCTCCTCCCACCATGTCAGAAGGTGATTCCGTTTCGAAAAACATCAGGCGGCACCCTACACTTATCGTATAGCATATACATGGGGGGCGCCTTGATCTGAGCCACTTGGGGATAGGGTCGTCTCTCTGTGATAAATTTATGACGGCTGTAAACCAAAGCGATGTACTGTTGGTGCCCGTAAAACGACAGTGAGGTATAGGGATCACAGGATTTGTCTCCAGTGCAGGAAGGACCTGACCTTGTTGTCGGATGCACTTACGGTCTTGTAGCCTTTCCGGATGAATTGCTGGAGATGCATTCATGCCCTGGGCCTGGTAGGCATTCTCTTATACGATTAATCCACAAGTTTAGATATTGGATTCAAACTTTGAATGATGTGATGGGGTTTGATTAGCTCCCAAATCATTCGATCCCCAAAAGTAAGCTGTTTGGTTATCATAGAGCGGATTCCATGAGTTATAGAAACCATAAGTCAGTATTTGCCATAATTTACTCAAAGCTAAGATCTATGGCCTTTAATTGATTTGGTGAAAAAACCAGTCCCAAACGGGATTTTATTTTTCGCTTTGGTATTCTATGCTTTTCCTCCTTTTTAACTGTTAAACTGCAGCCCTTCATAATGGCATTTTCAAAATTTCCCCTTGTATCAAGATTTTCTTTTTCAAAAAATGAATGTGAGGTCTCGATCTTCGCATTTGTGAAGTCTGCATTGAGAAAGGTGTTTTCCTTAAATGGATTAAAGAAGGTCAATTCAGCATTTTCGAAATTACAGTTGCTACAATTCACGTTCTCGAATGGGGAAACGAGTGTAGAGATATTCGAAAAATTCGAATTTGAACAATCGGTGTTATTAATAAAAGAAAACACCCATCGACTTTCAGTGAAGTCACAATTGATGAAACTTAAATTGCTGATCCTTGCATTCTTGAACAGCAATCCTGAAAAATTTTCATTCTTGATTTCGACTGGGTCTGTTATTTTATTCAGGAATTTGTCCCACATCGACTGATATGGTGATACCTCAGTCATCGCTGTCCTAATCCCAACTTCCTTTGTTCGTTTCTCTAACTGGATTTGAGATCGTTTACATATTTCTTTGATCTCGTCCCCGTAGTGGATCTCCGCAATCATGCTGATGCTCCTTTTTGATAAGACGATTTCCCCTCACTTTGTTTGGTGATGGAAATGGTTATGGGATGGTTTTCATTTCTCTAGGCCACGTCAATTAGCGGTGTTAAATAATTTCTTCCAAAGGGCTTTGCCAGAGAATCCAAGTACTGCAATTACAATCAAGAAAGGAATAACCCCGCCTAGGAAGATAGCGTACGCGATGTAAGCTGTGATTAAGAAGATAATTGTCATAAGCAAGGCAAACAAGGCGATCATTCCTATCTTGCCCAATAGCGTCCGTCGTTCTTTTTTCACTTTCCCATCCCGTTTATCGGCTATCTCCTCTTTATCTTCTTCGACAGATGAAGGGATTTCGTTATCAACTTCTTGCCAGTTCTCTTTGCTTTCCTTCCAAGCTTTTATAATCCAACTCGTTTTGCAGCCAATAAGCTCCCCCTTGGAATTAATACGGGCTGCCAAGACAAGGGGCTCTTGAGTTACTTGTGCATCCTCAAGGAAACGATCTCGCGGTGGAAGCAATGCTTTCGCATTTGTGTCGATAAACGCCTCTTTCACCAGCTTAATTTTTGAGGGATCTTCAGACTCAACCGCAATACAATAGTGATATACATCCCCTTTTACAGTTGCTGTTGTGTCACCATCTCTGAGTGAGCAGCCGCCGAGCTTACGAGTGTCTATGGCATCAAAAAAGATTTGATAGGCTGCGTATCCATATAAAGCGCGTTCAAATTTGTCAATATCAAACAGAATGCCGACCTTGTGCACAATTCCCTCCTTTTTCATGAATTAGGTTAACCTCATCCCCTCCTTGAGTTCTAGCAACAGGGTTGCCAGCACAAGGGGGAAGGAAGTCCATACGGGATTGGAACTCTAATGATCCGAATAGCCATTCATTCATCGCCCAGGTGGGTGGCGATTCCCATATTATCAACAAACAGTGATACAGTGCTAATTTAATTGGGTTCCCAACTTTCTTTTTTCGTTATCAACCTCCCTTGCAAGCTTACTCTTAGTTAAGGGATAAAAAATAGCAGGGCGATGATGGAGCCGAAGAGGTATGTTATCAGATTGGCTAATGCCACTGCCTTCCACACACGTCTTTGTGGCGCCTCAGGTTCCAACAGGCGCATGATTCCGACCTCTATGGGGATGGCGATTATCCCCAGGATGATCGCAAATGCAAGCGTTGATAATGAAAAAGCGGTTCTATTTCCATAATAGAGTGAATTTTCCATGCCTATCAACTTTCCAAAATTCATGTACAGTGGATACGGCAGGATAAAGACCATCCCAAATCCAATCCCTGTCGTGATCAGGTTCATTATGGCAGAATCACGCCAAGGGCGCACCTCTTGGAGTGTGTAATGTAAAACAGCCGCTTCAATCAAGATGGCTGGCACCTCCCAAGCGACGATACCAAACGGCCCGGAAGACGCTCCCATATAACCGCCAGGTAAATCCAACGGTATTATCCATTCAAAGCCCATAATGATCATCTCCCAGCATTCACTATGAAAGTCGTATATCTATAGCCAGCAACGGGCACCCCAACGTGTTCAGGATTCTGGTGTCTTTCTGTACTTTTTGTTGTTTGTCTTCCCCCTTCCTTTTATATAACCGGGTTTTGGAATCAGGAGAGCGGGAGTATTTGATAAAAGGAAGATAGGTTCATATCAAGCGAGTTGCTTGGGACACGAGGTTGCTAAATCAGGCTTGTTAATTTAAGTCATATATCCAGGTTTCCTTTTATTGCGGATCGGTTTTTAATACGATTTCAACGGAAAACCCCTGCCTATAAAGTTCCAGCCCTGCCCATTTTTGTTCAAAGGTTTTATACCCGTCATGGTTGATAAGTATGTCAATGGCGTCCATGTCGTGGATATAGAGATTTCCGAACCGGAAGGAACCATCTGAGTCCGTGACCGTTTGGTATTCTCCTGCTGTTGTTGAACAAGAGCTATATTGTGTGAGGGTGACATGCACATCATCCAATTCGTTACCTGAACGGGCTTCTTCTCCATAAACTGTACCTGATACCCCCGCTCTCCACCCCGTACAGACTGTGGGGGTGGGTGTGATGGGTGGGGGCGATTTCTCATCAGGGAAGCTGTCTTCAGAGGGTGTTGTGTTTTCAGGGGTCTCTGTGCTCGCAGGAAGCGTGGAGGTTGATGTGGGGGCCATTAAGGGGGTGTCGGTAGCCGTGGGCTGCGGCGTGGAGCAGCCAACAAGAAGCGTCAACAGTATGAGGGTTATTGTTCCTATCCGCAGGCATTTCATCATCTTTCTTTCCTTTTCCCAAACTTGACCCGTAAAAGAGGTCCATAGCTGGGAGGCAATATCACACTGCTGCATTCATGAGCACCTGAAGGAACACGGTGATGGTCACAAACAGTATGGAGAACAGAAGGCAGAAATTGCATATTTTCTTATTCGTTTTCTTTCCCCAATCAATGGCCTCGATGAGGGCACCGATCAATAAAAAAGTTATGGGGAGGGCGAGTAGAGGCCTGGGGAATGAACTGTTAAAAAGAAGTGATAACAACAAGGACAGCACAACAGCAACAAACAAGGCGCTCAGTGCTGTACGCAAGAGTATTTTCCGGGCGGAGACTTCGTTCTGCTGAACCTCTTGTGTATCGGTAAAGCGGGTATCTATGTTCAGGATGTAGGCTGCGATGAAGAAGCCCATGATGGATAAGAAATTGCTCAATCCAAACGCGGCAAATTTCCATTTTGAGATCGATCGATCCCGGAAGAGGAGCATTCCGGAAAGGAGACTTGCCGCGCAGGAACTGATTGCGAAAAGCAAGGGGCCATAGACAATTTGAAACTTGCTTGCCACACGAGCTAATCTGACTCTCAGTGGTGTAGAGACCTCCATCCACAGATCTTGGGTGAAATTCCTAGAGGCTGTATCTATATTGATTTCTGTGTACTTTACATCCCTGACGGCGAACCTGGGCGCAGTTACGTTTCCAGAAGTGGACACACCAGACACTTTTTCGAACCCGGTGAATATATCTTCCATGGCTCTGCGAAGCGTTAGTCGATCTGCGTAGAAATAGGAGACTTCCGTGTCTGACTTTATCCGCCCATATAATTCCGGTTTTACATAGTCCAGGACGTAAATCACTGCGGGAACGATATCGTTCCTGTATACGGAGGTTGGTTTCAAGGGGTAGAATATTTTCTGTGTGGGAAAGGAGAGGAAGATACCCAATTTATTCTTATCCTCCCTGGGGATGTATGGGAAAAACTGTTTAATACGCTGTTTTTTATAATCCAACCCCTCTTTTTTATCGTTTAAAATCTCAAGGATGAGATTGATGTCGTGTTCATCTTTGCCCGACTCTTTGATAAAAGTTTTCGCTTCTTCTAATTTGCCCTGATCCAATAATTCTAATAGGTAAGGGATCGTCTGCTCTTTATCATAGGATTCTATTTTAGACAGGTCAGAGGCCCAGGACATCACAAAAGAGTATTCCTGCCCAATGTATTCCTCAAGGATATTTTGAGAAGCACTTGGTAGAGTCAACCCTTTTTGGGTGATGTAATCTCTCAGGGAAGCCCCATCCTCCGCGGAGACCAACTCCGTAGTCAGCCCCATCTTTTCCACACTTTCATGGACGGTCACACCTTTCTCGCCAGGGCGTGATAGAGTCATAGACCACATTGGTAAAATCAATGATGGCTCAAACAACTGAAGTGGTAGAGGATAAATCTGGGTAGACCGCATGATATTGAAGATTTCAGATATATCTTGTTCTGCCCTTTCTTCTACATCATACCCGTCCAATTCAGGGAAACCTTGTAAGATATCGATATCCGTCTTCTCAGGCGCTGCGGGGACGGGAAAAATCCAGACCGCCTTGTCTCCTTTTAAACTTTCGCCCGTTTCCACGGTTAAGATCATGTATTGACGACCGTCGTGGAAATTGATCACGCATTCCTGTTGGGTTTCATTGAATACTTCCCATGTGCCTTCGATGTACGCGTGAATGGAGCCGTCCGCATGTGCGGCAGAAGACAACACAGAAAATATCAGGGCCAGGGCGAGAAGTAGTCCTATTTTTTTCAAGGCATCCTCCCTTTTGGTCTCTTTTGTTGTTTGGGGGGCGAAAAGATGTGAATTATGTTCTCCACCTTTCCGCTTTATTGACGACTTTTTCGTTCCACTTGCTCTTCAAGCTCTTGGCGATAATTGGGGCTGTTTCAACCTAAGGCATCACGCCACAATTGTACGGCACAAGCTCTATATTTTCGGCGTTGAGCAGTTGATGGGGGAATTCCCTGCTGATTGTTTCCACATGCTCGAAGAAGCCGCCCCACTTAGAAAAGACAATGATCTTCACCTTCACCGTTTCTTCCTCAAATTCCACTTTTGGTTCAAACTCGAGCTGCAGGGCTTTTTGTTTTTGTTCTGCCGTCAAGGGGTTCCCAAATTCATTTGCCCTCTCAATCGCAGCTTCTGCTGCTTCACGATTACATAGGATGGTCCAATCAAGGAGAGGGATAGCGTTATCCGTCAGGTAAAACTGTTCTCCATAGGTCCGCAGCACCACCCACTCAAAGAATCCTTGGGCTGTATCATCCACCTGAATATGTTCTAGGTATTTTCCAAAGGGATCGTCTACTGCTTTGTAGAGTTTTACATAGGCCTCGTAAGGGGATTCCTCTTCTCGTCTGGCGTAGATGACCGGTCTTGATCCCAGTGGATCTTGGTGGTAGACGTAATCCAAAACATATCCTGGTTCAGGGGAGAGATGGGTGAGCACGGTGAAATACTCATTGGCGTCAAATTCCTCTCCAGTCTTAACAGCATCCTCTTGGCGCAGGTGGTCGGGAATCCTCAATCCCTGGGTAAGTGCCTTCATTTCAGCCACGGTTTCCTGACAGCGAATTGTCGGGGTTGTCAGCTTTATTGGGGATGGCGTGGTTGTTGGCTCTGCGATCGCTGTCACAGGCGGCGCTTCCTGTTTAGCGCATGCCGATCCAGCGAACAACCCAATGAACATCACAGTTATCGCTATTCTTCTCATGTCACTTGTCTCGCAATGTCTCGACTGCGGTGGAGAATGTCGTTGAGCTGTGTGCTTCCGCTTCTGTCCCTTAGTCGGGTGTATAAAACTTGGTCGCTAAAGGAAGCTGTAAAAAAGGGTTACCTTTCCCACCTGTAAATTTTCCTTCTTTCACGCTCGTATTATAAAGGGAAACACCTCCCCTTTGCTTGATAAGACTAATTTATATAAATGGAATTAGGCCGAAGCCCATTTTTTGATGGTTGTGTTGTTTATATCCGTTGATTGTTTCTTCTTGGAGCGGAGGGATGTTCCATCGATAGGACCGTCTCCAATACAGTCCTGTAAGGTGGTGGGAAGATAGGGGTATAGTATAATCCAACTCACGAGAAACACTTCCTCCGTAATGCAGCTTCTTAGCACTCCCCATGAACGATACACTGCTCAACCCTTACATCGCCGGAGCGCCCGTCCTCGAGTCCAGCATGTTTTTCGGGCGCGAGGATGTCTTCGGTTGGATTGAGCGCAGCCTGTCGGGGAAATATGTCGATCATATCCTGGTCATCCACGGCCAGCGCAGGGTGGGGAAAACGTCCGTCCTCAAGCAAATCCCCAATTTCTTGGGCGAAGGAATACATCCAGGTTTTCTTTGACCTCCAGGGTCGCGTCAACACCTCCCTGGAGCGTTTTCTATATTGGATGGCGCGGGAGACGACGCGCACCCTGCGGCAGAAACACGGCCTGGATATCCCCCGGCCAGACCGGGAGACTTTTGAAGAGGATGCGGAACACCTAATCGCTGACTACTTCCCCACCTTACAATCCCATCTCAATGAACACGTTTTACTGCTGACCTTCGACGAATTTGATACCCTGGCCCGGGAGGATATTCAATCTTCGCTGGCCAGGCCCTTGATCGCCTACCTTAGGCGCTTGATGGACATTGAGGGGCTGAGCTTCATCTTCTCCATCGGTTCCTCGGGCAACAAGCTGGAGAACATGCAGGCTTCCTACACCGATTTTTTCAAATCCGCCTTATACCGAAAGATCAGCTTCCTGGATCGAAACAGCTGCAAACGCTTGATCACCAAGCCAGTGGAGGGGGACATCGAATATGAAAAAGGAGCTGTGAATCGGATTTACGAGATCACAGCCGGTCATCCTTATTTCACGCAATTGACCTGTCATGAGTTGTTTTCCCTGTGCCAGAAGAACGAGTCCCGGGTCATCCGCGAAGAGGATGTGGAAGCGGTGATCGAAGATGTCATCGAGCGCGGCACTGTCAACCTCAAATTTGTGTGGGATGAAGCCTCGGATCTCGAGAAATGGGTCTTGGCCTGCCTGGCACAGCTCGATAAAGGGGTTTCCAATCAGGACTTGACCTCCATGCTCCGGGGTCAGAGAGTCCGGTTCGTGGAATCCGATTTAAACTCAGCTGTGCTCCATCTGCGGGAAAAGGATGTCATTGCCAAGGATAACGCCTTTGTGGTTTATTTGATGCGGCTGTGGCTGGAACAGAACCGGCCTCTGGACCGGGTCCGGGAAGAGCTCACGGAAGTCAATCCGATTGCCAACCGCTTCATTGAGATCGGGGACGAATACCGGGACCGGGGCGATTTCGAGAGTGCCCTGGAGAGTTATCAGCAGGCCCTGGGTGCGGATCCCAGAAATTTGCGCGCCAACCTCAACCTGGCCCAGACCTACCTCCAGAATGCAAAGTATCAGGAAGCCATCGAGGCTTTTCAGAAGGCTTTGAACGTCGACCCGGAGGACATCGCTGCCCAGACCGGGTTGTGCGATGCCTACCTGGCTCTGGGACATCAGGAACGGCGGGAGGGGAACCAGCAGGGGGCGGTGGACTATTACCAGAAGGTCTTGACGTTCAACGAATCCCACGCGGATGCCCGACAGGGATTGGCGGAGATCTACCGGGACCGAGCTGAAAAATATCTCTCAGATGGAAAAGATGATCAGGCTTTACAGGCGTACAACCGGGCCCTGGAATACACACCTGAAGACGAAGAGCTTTCTGCGCGGTATGAAGAGGTCCTGGCCCAGAAGAAGGCGGAGGTCATTCAGGAGTGGCTTAACAAAGCGGATCGGGCTCTGAACCGCCAGCAGTGGGATACTGCGGTGGAGGCGGTGGAAAACGCCCTGGAGATCGATCCGGAGGATGAATCGCTGCAGGAACGCCTGGTGGAGGTCAAAGACGCCTCCCGGCAGCATCAACTGGGGATTTATCAGGACCGGATCGACCGGGCCCGGGCTAACCGTGCCTGGGGCGAAGCGATTGAGACATTGCAGAAAGCGATCCAGCTGGCACCGGAAGATGATTCCTTCACGGAGCAAATGGAAGACATCAAGGAAGCCCAGCGCCGGGCGCAGCTGGATGAGTTCCAGCGCCGGGCGGACCGCGCATTAGGGGAGCAAGACTGGGACGCGGCCAAAGAGGCTTTGCAGGGAGCGGCGGAGTTAGACCCTGAGAATCCACGGTGGGAAAAGCGGATCGAAGAGGTGGAAGAAAAGCGCTTCCAGGCCCGGTTGGAGGAACTCCGCTCCCGGGTGGAACGCGCGAAAGAGGAAGAGGCATGGGGAAGCGCCATCGCGGCCCTGGAAGAATATCTGGAACTTGAACCTGCTCAGGAAATCCAGGAGGAAATCGAAGATCTGAAAGAACGCCAGCGCCAGAGCAGGCTGGCGGCGCTGAAATCTCGGGCGGAAGGGGCGGAAGCGGAAGAACGCTGGCCGGCAGCTATCGACGCCTGGCAGGCATATCTGTCCCTGGATCCGGAGGATGCCCAGGCCGTGGAGGAATCCCTCCAACGGGCCCAGAAATACGAGCAGATCTATGCGGATTACGAGCAGGCAAAGGAGTCTTTGCGGCAGAAGAAATACGGGCGGGCAGTGGAGCTCCTGCAGGGGATCATCGCCCAGGACCCGACCTATAAGGCTACCTCCCGCCTGCTGGTGGAAGCCGTGGAGGCTCGGGGGGACGTCCCGCTGTGGAAGAAACCCTGGCTGTACGCGGCGGTGGGCGTGGTGCTGGTCGTTGCAGCTGGCTTCATGTTTGGGCCTAGGGTTCAGGCCAGCAGCTGGTTCCAGGATTTGATATCGGGATCGGGTATTGGTAACGAAACAACACCAAAAACTGCGGATGGAAACTCTGTAGCTATGGAAAGTATAGGGACACTGACAGCAACGGATATTGCGATGGGAGATCAAAAAACACCGACTGGGGATCGTTCTTCAGGGGTGGATATGAAGACACCCCTGGAGCAAAGCCCAGCACCGACGGAAACACTGACACCAGAACCTACTCCCCATCCCATCCATACTGTGCTCACTTATATAGAAGGGCATGATCCGACGTTTGAGGATGATTTTTCTACTCCGAAACCGGAATGGGGAAGTTTTGAAAATGGGTATGGATTAAATCCCGAAAATGAAAATTATTACCAATCTATTTACAATATGGTGTCGGATGGTACTTTACACATAGGGGGGATAGGCACACACACAGGGGGCATCTTCTTTCCCGAAAACGATACTTTTCGGGCAAATAATTTTGCACTTGAATTCAGATTTGAATTCTCTATCCCAGACGGTCAAATAGCTGGTGATGTTGGGTTGAGGTTTCGTTCAACGGAAGATCAAGAAACTTATTATGAGTTTCTTTATCAACCTCATGCAACTTTAATCGGTAAAGATAATTGGTACATAAGAAAGAGGGAAGATAACAATTATGTAGACATAGATCAAGGGAGTATAGATTTTGGAAGAAAAATGATACTCATCATTGTACAGGGTGAGTCAATTGCTGTTTATGTCGATGACATGCTTATCAGTTCATTCAAAGATAGAGATGTTTCAGGAGACAGAAATTTCTTTTCTATGACGGGTAATTTTGGAACCCAGTTGGATATTTACAACGTAAGGTTCTGGAATCTGGATGACGTGGATTTAGGGGCAGCCGAAGCCACCCCAACCCCGACGCCGACCCCTAAGACTCCTACCCCGACGCCAACCTCTGAGTCCTCCTCCTCTTCCTTGAAAGCTGGTTCTACGCAAGTATCCCCCGTGGATGGGATGACCATGGTTTACGTCCCAGAAGGGGAGTTCACAATGGGGGAGAATGATACAGATGCATGTGGGGACCCAAGTGTCTGCCCTGAACATGAGGTCTACCTAGATGCATTTTGGATCGACCAGACGGAAGTGACGAATGCTCAGTTTGTTGATTTTCTTAATGAGGAAGGTAACCAAAGGGAAGGAGCAACCTTTTTTGATGACGGATTTATCTATAACCACATCGAACAAATAGATGGAGAATGGAAGATCGATCGTGGATACGATGATCACCCGGTTATTGATGTGACATGGGATGGCGCTAAAGCGTATTGTGAATGGGTCGGTCGCCGCTTGCCAACCGAGGCTGAGTGGGAGAAGGCTGCCCGGGGTACAGAAGGCTGGATGTACCCTTGGGGAAATGAGTTTATCAATTTTTATAGTGATTATATAGAAACCGCTCCTGTAGGAAGTTATCCTGGAACGTCCAGTCCCTATGGGGCTTTGAATATGGTAGGGAATGTTTCGGAGTGGGTGTATGACAGGTGGGATGTTTACCCAGGTGGAGATCCGGAAGCGAGTGATCGATTTGGGGAGAGCGAATATCATGTTGTCCGGGGAAGTTATTCCGGGCCTGGTTTCTCGGAGGATGGCGCACTAGCTTCCCTTAGAAATGGAAATCATAGCTATAATGTGGACCGAGGAATCGGTTTTCGTTGCGCGCAGGATGCGGATTGATTGAGACAATTTTTTTCAACTAAGCCTATGACCCACGACGTGTTCGTCAGTTACTCTTCAAAGAATACGCAGGTCTCCGAAACCTTGGTCTCCGGGCTGGAGAAGAGGGGGATCCGGTGTTGGATCGCGCCTCGGGATGTCCTACCCGGCACTCCCTATGGGGAATCCATCATCAACGCTATCCAGGGGTGCCGGGTATTCGTGCTCATTTTATCCGAGGCTTCCAACCAGTCCAGGCAGGTCCTGCGGGAGGTGGATTGGGCCTCCTCCCAGGATGTGGACATCCTCCCCTTCCTGATCGAAGAGGTGGAACCCAGTGGTTCTATGGCCTATTACTTGGGGCCGGAGCAGTGGTTGGAAGCAGTCTCTCCTCCCCTGGAAGACCACGTGGAGCGGTTGGCGGAGATCGTCCACCATCTGCTGGGGAATGAGGAAGCGTCCTCTGATGCGGGGGCCTTGGCGGAAGCGGTGACAAGTCCTAAAGAAGATGAAGCACAGGAAAGAGCCCCAATAGGGTCGGAGGTGGACCAGGTTCCAAAGAATCACGTCGCAGAGGGGGTCGATAAAAAGGAAATGGGTCCGGCCTTCGGGGTACACATCAACCCTTTCACCTTTGGGAACCCCGTATCCAGCGAGGATAGGTTCTACGGCCGGGAAGGCGACCTCCGCCAGGTCATCAACCGCCTGCTCAGCGCCGGGGAAAGCACCTCCGTGGTGGGGGAGCGGCGGATCGGGAAGACCTCCCTGCTCAAATACCTCGCTAACCCTGATAATGCGAACGCGCTAGGACTGCCCTCCCACAAATTCTGCCTGGTGTACATCGACTTCCAGGGCTTGACGGACATCACCCCACAGCGCTTCTGGCAGCGCGTGCTTCGCAAGATGGAGGGTTCGATTTGCAAATCCGAGCTGGTGGGGGAGATCCAGGCGCTGCGGGAGAGAGAGACCTTCGACCTCTTTGACCTTGAAGACCTCTTTGAAGCCATCTCCCGCAAGGGGATCAGCACCGTGTTACTGATGGACGAGTTTGAATACGTGACCCGGAACCCGAATTTCAAGTCCGATTTCTTCGGCGGGCTGCGGGCCCTGGCCATTCACCGCGACCTGCCGCTGATCACCAGCACGCGCCGGGAGCTGGTGGACCTGTGCCATTCAGACGAGATCAAAGGATCCCCCTTCTTCAACATCTTCGTCAACCTCGTCCTGCGCCCCTTCACCCGGAACCACCTCCTAAAGATGCTGCGCGGATATGTCTCCGAGACGGATGTGGAACTCACGCCCCAGGAAGAAGGGCTCGCAGTACGGTTAAGTGGGGGATATCCCCATTTTGCGCAGATGGCTGGATATTACATATTGGAAGCGAAATGGAAGGACCTGGGCGGTGAGGAGGTCATCCAGGACGTCAAAGCACATTTCGATGCCCAGGCTGACCCTCATTTTAACTATTTCTGGTCCCATTCCACGGAAAGCGAGAAGATCACGCTTCTTTCCATCCTGACTCTAAACCAAGAAAAGGAATCCCCAGAGACCCTATCCACGATCGAAAATTTAGCCAAGGTCCACTCTAGAGCTCATCTGGATGTCCCGGAATTGATCAAGCGGGGTTTACTCCTCAAGGACGAAGAGAATGACACCTACGCTGTGTTCTCTTCCAGTTTTGTGCGCTGGATCCAGCGGGAGATCCAGGCTGTGTCCGGCCAGGAGGAGTCAAAGCAGAGTGTGGAAGAATGGGTCCAGACAGGGGGATATGAAGAACTGGAACCCATTCGCGGTGTGCTCCCTAAGGTCAAGAAGAAGTATTGGCCGCTGGTGAGCACGGTGGCCAACGAGCTCTCGTACGAGCTGGTCGGTGCAGCTGCCTTTGAACTCATCACCAGGGCTTTGTTGTAACTCTGGTTGGGAGCAAGGTCCACGAATGACCCCAAGAATGGTCCTACCGTTTTCAACCCAAAGCCTGTTCCAGATCCCACAGGAGATCGTCGATGTCCTCCAATCCAATGCTGAGACGGATGTAATTGGGGGAAACCCCGGCGTCCGCCAACTGCTGCGGGGAGAGCTGGCTGTGGGTGGTGCTGGCAGGGTGGATGGCCAGGCTGCGGGTGTCCCCCACGTTGGCCAGATGGGTGATGAGTTGTAAGCGGTTGATGAAGCGCTCCCCCGCCTCCTTTCCTCCGGCAATCCCAAACCCCAGAATCCCGCCCGGCCCCTTGGGCAGGTACTTCTTTGCTTTCTCGTGATCGGGATGGCTTTGCAAACCGGGGTAGGAAACCCACTCCCCTGCTGGGTGGCCTTCCAAGAATTCGGCCACCCGCTGGGTGTTGTCCACGTGCCGGTCCATGCGCACATTGAGCGTTTCCAGCCCCTGGATGGTCAGCCAGGAGTTAAAGGGGGCTTGGCAGGCGCCCAGGTCGCGCAGGATTTGGGAGCGGGCTTTGGTGATGAAGGCTTCCTCTTCCATCTCAGCATACACCAGCCCCTGATTGCCATGGTCCGGGGTGGTGAACTCAGGGAAACGGCCGCTTTCAGCCCAATCGAAATTCCCGCCGTCGACGACAATGCCGCCCATAGTGGTGCCGTGCCCGCTGATGAATTTGGTCGTGGAGTGGACCACGATATTTGCCCCCCATTCTAGAGGGCGGCAGAGATACGGTGTGGCAAAAGTGTTATCGATCACCAGGGGGAGGGCATGTTCGCGGGCGATGCGGGAGACCTCTTCGAGGGGGAAGACGTTGATGCTCGGGTTTCCCAGGATCTCTCCCCAGATCAATTTCGTGCTGGGTTGAATGGCGCGGCGGAAGTCTTCCGGGTCGCCCGGATCGACAAAGGTGGTTTCGATACCCAGGCGTGGGAAGATGTAGGCCAGCTGGCTGACCGTCCCCCCGTACAAAGTGGACGCGGCCACGATATGGTCCCCGGCGCTGCACAGGGTGAGGACGACCGTGGCCTGCGCGGCATGCCCGGAGCTGGCAGCCAGCGCCCCCGATCCCCCTTCCAAATCAGCCAACCGCTGTTCCAAGACATCCGTGGTGGGGTTCATGATCCGCGTGTAAATGTTGCCTTCCTCCTCGTGGGAAAACAAACGCGCGGCATGTTCCGTGCTCTCAAAGGTGTACGAGGAGGTCTGGTAGATGGGCACAGCGCTGGATCCTGTAGTCGGGTCAGATTGGTATCCAGCATGGATCTGGCGGGTTGCGAAGCCATACGGATGAGGAGAAGATGATTTTTTCATCGGAGGCATCTCCTAAGATATGCGGGAAGACGATTCTCTTGAGTGGTGGAACCTGTGTCTTGATTTTGCATGTTTTCAAGTCAAAAAAACCACATCTGCAGTGATAAGACTTATTATACTTAAAATGGTGATCATTTATCCTGCCAACGGGATCACTTGTAAAGAACGGTGATAAGGAAGGACTGTTAATTTCAAATTACAGTCATGAAAAACAAGCCGGGGATGATCCCTTTGGATCGTCCCCGGCTCGCTCCTTGATTCAGGATCGATCATTTTGGGGGCCAGCTTCATTTATCTTAGGCTCCAACCTGCGCCTTTCCTCTGGATTCCACCAGCAGGTTTTCAAAGACGTTCTCCACATCCTTGTCGCCCCGTCCGGAGAGGTTGATGACCACCAGGTCGTCAGGCCGGTATCTGGCTGGGTTTTGTAGCAGGTAGGATATGGCGTGGGCGGACTCCAGGGCAGGGATGATCCCCTCTAAGCGCGATAGATGGAGAAGGGCATCGACAGCTTCCTTGTCTGTGACTTCTCCCAGCGTCAGCCGCCCGGTTTCTTTCAGGTGAGACAAGATGGGGCTGACCCCTGGATAATCCAGTCCTGAGGCCGCGCTGTAGGATTCTCTGACTTCCCCGTTTTCGTCGCTCAGGACCAGGGTTTTGAACCCGTGTAAGACCCCCGGGATCCCTGTGCCCAGGGCCAAGCCATGCTTCCCGGTCAACTTCCCTTTCCCGGCCGGTTCCACGGCCACGATCTCCACTTCCGGATGAGGGATGAAGGCGGTGAAGGCGCCCAAGGCATTGCTCCCCCCGCCCACGCAGGCGATCACCGCTGTGGGAAGGCGCCCTTCTTTCTCTTGGATCTGGTCTTTAATCTCCTCGCCGATGATCTTCTGGAAGTCTCTCACCATGGTCGGGTAGGGGTGGGGGCCGACCGCGGACCCAAGTAAATAGTAGGCCTGATTCACCTCTTCAGCATAGGTCATCAGGGCAGCGTCCACGGCATCTTTCAGCGTGCCCTGTCCTTGGGAGACAGGTGTCACTTTGGCCCCCAAGGCCCGCATGCGGTACACGTTGGGTTTCTGGGCTTTGATGTCTCGCTGCCCCATGAAAACCTCACAATCCAGCCCTAGGTAAGCTGCGATGGTAGCTGTGGCCGTGCCATGCTGTCCTGCGCCCGTTTCGGCGATCAGCTTCGTTTTTCCCAAAGACCTGGCAACCAGCCCCTGGCCGATGACGTTGTTGATCTTATGGGCGCCGGTGTGGTTGAGGTCCTCTCGCTTGAGGTAGATCTTGGGGCCGCCGATGTCTTCCGTCAAGCGCTCGGCATAATACAGCAAGCTGGGCCGGTTGGCATATTCGCGGTAGAGTCTTTTTAATTCCGTTTGAAAAGCAGGGTCTGCTCGCAGTTCGTCGTAACCTTTTGCCAGATCCGCCAAGATGGACGCTAACCCTTCCGGGAGGTACACACCTCCGAACTGCCCGAAAATTCCCTTTCTGTTTTGATTTGTATTCATTTTCTTCTCCTTTAGGTAAATGTATGGTGCTGAATGGTGTCCACGATTGCGCCCGCGTGGCCGGGTCAGGTGCTGTTTTCCATCTGGGAACCTCCTTGATCGTCGTCCAAACTTCTGGGTTGAAAACAAAAACGCCTTCTCTCCGATCAAGGGCGAGAGAAGGCGTTCGCGGTGCCACCTTGCTTAGGCTGGTTCAGGGGTTAAAACAAAACCCCGCCGATGAAACACGACGGGGGATCCATCAAAGCCAGCCTCACTTCTTTACGCAGTCTACTAAAAGTCTTGAAAATCCCTTTTATGGCAACTGCTGTACTTTGATAACGGTGTACCTCCGGCACAGGTTAATGGGCTGTTCTTCAGCGGTTCGCCTGGGCAATTCTGAGGGCCATTCAACCTCAGCGGACGGATAAGGATTTCACCTGGGCCTTACTCTCTGGGCCGCCGTTTTGAGGTTTACTCTTCCTCTTCACAATCTTTGCTTATGCAGTTGGGCTTGAATATAACACGGGCAGTGAGGGCTGTCAAGCATAGATGCCTGTATAAGGAATACAATAGAACGTTTCAGTCAAAAGGACACTTTCTGCGCTGCATGATGGTCAGGAATCGTACATTGACCAATCCTTCCGGTCTTCCGATGGCCAGGAAGGGTTCACGCTTTTGCTGCTAAACTCCCTTGACGGGGATATATTTCGCCCCTATAATCAGGCAAATTCTATGAACATACGACGTTCTCAGCGCTTTGCATACACCGGTTCCTATTATTACGGCTATCCATACCCCTTGGTAGCCGTTGGTGGACCTTAAGCGAACCTGAGAATCTAACCCTCAGCCTGCAGCGCGGGACCAACGGTCCCGCGTTTTTTCGTTTAAAAGGAGGAGTCATTTATGGCAGTACAAGGCATACGAGGTGCGACTGTCGCCAGCGCAGACCAACCCGAAGCGATTTTATCAGCCACCCGGGAGCTGATAAAAGAGATTGTGCATGCCAACACGACTTTGATCCCAGAAGATATCGCCAGCGTTATTTTCACCACCACCCCGGATCTGGCGTCGGCTTATCCCGCCCAGGCAGCCCGGAGCCAGGGGTGGGGAGAGGTTCCCCTGTTGTGCGGGAAGGAGATTCCCGTTCCGGATGGTTTGCAGCGCTGCATCCGTGTCCTCGTCCATTGGAATACAAATCTCCCCCAAGATGAGGTTCGACATGTGTACCTGGGTCAGGCCGGAGAATTGCGTCCGGAATGGGCTCTCAACCCTGCAGAGCGGAGTAAGCAGCCATGATGATCGTTATGCGGGCGCAGGCCACGCAGGAACAGATCGATGACGTCGTAAAAAAGGTGGAGGAGCGCGGCCTGCAGCCACACCTCTCCCGAGGGTCGGAACGCACGGTGATCGGAGCGGTTGGCGATATCCGGGAAGTTCGTCAGGATCACTTTGTCGTTTTGCCGGGCGTGGATCGGGTGGTCCCAATTTCTCCGCCTTATAAACTCGCCTCCCGCGAATTCCACCCCCAGGATTCTTCTTTCCCTTTGAATGGGGTCAAAGTCCAACGAGGGGAGGTCCTGCTCATCGCTGGGCCCTGTGCTGTAGAAAGCAGAGGACAGATCCTGGAAACAGCACAGGCGGTCAAGGAGGCGGGTGCCCATGCCTTGAGGGGAGGTGCCTTTAAGCCGAGGACCTCACCGTACTCGTTTCAAGGGCTGAAAGAGGAGGGTCTGCGCTACCTGGCGGAGGCCAGAGAGCTGACCGGCCTTCCTGTGGTCACGGAAGTCATGTCCCCAGAGGATGTCCCTCTCGTCATTCGCTATGGAGATGTGCTGCAGATCGGTGCCAGAAACATGCAAAACTATCCCCTGCTGCGTGCTGTAGGGGAGAGCGGTCATCCGGTGCTCTTGAAGCGGGGGATGATGGCCAGCATAGAGGAATTGTTGTTGGCCGCGGAGCACATCCTTTCCCAGGGAAATGATAAGGTCATGCTCTGCGAGCGCGGGATTCGCACCTTTGGACAGGAAACCCGCTATACGGCGGATATCAATGCCCTTCCCGTGTTAAAATCCCTGACTCATTTGCCGGTCATTTTTGATCCCAGCCACAGCACAGGACATTGGGAGTATGTCCCGCCGGTTGCCCTGGCAGGGGTTGCCGCGGGTGCGGACGGATTGCTGGTGGAAGTCCACCCCCATCCTGGAAAGGCCCTTTCCGACGGCCAGCAGTCCCTCAGGCCTGAACGCTTTCAAGAGCTGGTCCACCAGGTCAGGAAGGTGTCTGACGCGATGGGCGCTTCGCTTGCTTAAACCAAGGAGGATACACAATGAAATGTTTTCGGGTGGCGATCCTGGGCATGGGCCTGATGGGGGGATCTCTGGCCTGGGCTATCAAGGATGAGGTGGGAAGCTTGGTGGCTGCAGATCCGGATGAAGGGACCAGGAAGCTCGTTCGCTCCGCTAATTTAGTGGAGAAGATCGCGGCGGACCCGAAGGAGGTCCTTCCCGGTTCGGACGCCATAGTTCTGGCTGCCCCAGTGGAGGCGATCCTGGCGCTCATTCCGCGCCTGTCAGAATGGCACCCCGGCCCGGCGCTCGTCTTTGATCTTGGCTCCACGAAGGGGGCCATCTGCCGGCAGCTGGCTGAACTGCCGCCGCGGTTTGATGTTTTTGGCGCCCATCCCATGTGCGGGAAAGCCGTCGGGGGGTTCGAACATGCGGACCCCGCTATTTTCCATGGGGCCACCTTCGCTTTTTGCGCTTTGGGTTGGACTTCGGAACAAGCCCGGTCATTCGCCAATAGATTGGCGCAAAGGGTGGGTTCCATTCCGTGGTGGGTGGAGCCGGATATCCATGATGCCTGGGTGGGGGCGACCAGCCACCTGCCTTACCTGATGTCAGCAGCGCAAGTGCTGGTCACTCCGGAGGGCGCTGTACCTTTAATGGGGCCGGGCTTTCGAAGTGCGATTCGCCTGGCGAGCTCACCCCGGGAGATGATGATGGGGGTCCTGCGCACGAACCGTTCGCTCCTCTTGCAGCACCTGCAGAACATCCAGCGGGTGATTGATGATATGGAAGGTCTGATCAGAGAGGGTCAGTATGAAGAGCTGCGGTCGATGCTGGATCGAGCGGCAAACATGAAAGCGCAGTTCGAAAAGGATACAGAATGGATGGGTTGAAAGCAAAGCGCATGGATGCGCTGCGGGTCAACCACTTCACGCTCTTGAACGAGAAGATTGCCGGGTTTGAGGAGGATGGGAAGCATGTGATCCGTTTGGACATTGGATCTCCCGATATGCCGCCTCCCAAAGCGGTGATCTCATATTTGAAAGACTCGGTGGAGGGTCCCGAAAACCACGGTTATCAGTCGCATCGGGGTATAGCCGAGCTGAGACAGGCCTGGATAGACCATTACCGGCAGTACCATAAGGTCAGCCTGGATCCCGAAAGTCAGGTTCTCCCCTTGATCGGTTCCAAGGAGGGCATCTTCCATCTCTCACTGGTTTTGATCGAGGAGGGGGATTTTGTCCTTGTCCCCGATCCCGGCTACCAGACGTATGCGGTGGGGACGCGGTTCAGCGGGGGGCTTCCCCAGCCTGTGTCCTGTTTCTCCGGGGGCGATTTCCTGCGGGAGATAACTGGCCTGGGGAGGGAAGTGCTGCAGAGGGCAAAGCTGATGTGGGTGAATTTTCCCCACAACCCCACGGGAGCGACCGTCGAACTCAAGCACATGAAGGAAATGGTGGCCCTGGCTAAAGAGCATTCCATCCTGCTCTGCCATGACGCTGCCTACACCCAGGTGACCTACGGGCGTTATCGAGCGCCCAGCATGCTGGAGGTGGAGGATGCAGAGGATGTCTGTGTGGAATTCAACTCCCTGTCTAAGTTCTGTAATATGGCGGGCTGGCGGATGGGTGTGGTGGTTGGAAACAGGGCAGTCATTGAGAGTTTGTACCGCTTGAAAACTCATGCTGACAGCGGGCAGTTCTACCCCATGCTGAAAGCTGGTGCAGCAGGGTTGGGAGTAAGCTCAACATGGATTAAAGAAAGAAACGCACGCTGCCGGGCGCGGAGGGACCTGGTGATCCGGAGATTGGACGCAATGGGGATCACCGTCGACCCTCCGCGGGCCGGGATTTATGTTTGGTTCCCCATCCCGGGAAAGGTATCCGCAGAAGAATGCGCCCGGACCCTGGTGGAACGTGCTCAAGTCGCACTCACCCCAGGGACCGTTTTTGGGGCCAACGGGGAAGGGTTTCTACGCTTGTCTTTGACCTCCCCTGAGGACCAGCTGGAGGAGGGGATGGAAAGGCTCTCCCGTGGTTTATCCGATGTGCTGTAAGGGTGAGGATGGATATGCTGTGCGGTGAAGAAGGTTAACTTGTTGCGAGTGAGGCGCTCCACGATGAAAAAACGAGGGATGAGATGAAGATGAACGTGACACCCAGCGGCCCCCTGATGGGGACCGCAGCTCTGCCCGGAGATAAATCCATCTCCCATCGGGCAATTTTGTTCTCAGCCTTGGCTGAGGGCACAAGCCGGGTCAAGAACCTATTGGTAGCCGGAGTGACGAAAAAGATGCTCAAAGCTCTGGACGGTTTGGGGGTGGAGTGGGATTTAAATGGAAAGGAACTCAGGGTTCAGGGACGGGGACTGGACGGATTCGAAGCTCCTGACAGCCCTCTGGATTGCGGGCATTCTGCGACCACCATGCGCTTGTTGGCCGGGGCCTGTGCTGCAGCCGGCATCCCTGTCGTGCTGGATGGCTCGAAAAGCTTGCGGAGCCGGCCCATGTCCCGGATTGTGATGCCCCTGAAAGAAATGGGTGTACCGATTCAGGCTTTGGGTGAGGGCGAAACCGCACCGCTGAGTATGGCTGGGTTGTTGAGGGGACACACCTTAAGGGCGCTGCGTTACGCTTCGCCGGTGGCCAGCGCGCAGGTCAAAACCTGCGTGCTGCTGGCGGGGCTTGCGGCAGAGGGGCCGGTGCGGTACACCGAACCGAGTCCCTCCCGGGACCACACCGAGCGCATGCTGTCCCATATGGGCGTGAGGATCCAGCGGGAAGTGCGGGAGGATGAGGCTGTGCAGGTGAGGATGGAACCATTACAGGAACGGACGCTGCGCCCCCTGGATATTACCGTACCTGGTGACATCTCTTCGGCGGCCTTCGTGATCGTCGCTGCCCTGATCACTCCTGGATCGGACATCCTCCTCCAAGATGTGGGGTTAAATCCAACCCGCACAGGGGTGCTGGATGCCCTGCGGGAAATGGGCGCCCGGATTGATGTCCAAAATCTACAATGGGCTCACGGGGAGCCTGTGGGGGAGATTCGGGTCAGGCACAGTTCCTTGCATGGGATCCGAATCGGTGATCCTTTGGTGGTGCGGATGATCGATGAGCTGCCTGTTCTTGCGGTGGCCGCGGCATATGCCGAAGGGGAAACGAGGGTGGAGGATGCCGAAGAACTACGGCTGAAAGAGACGGACCGTATCTCGGCCCTTTGCGAAGAATTCAGACGGTTGGGCGTTAAGATTGAGGAGCGCAAAGATGGGTACAGCATTCAAGGCGGATCTCCCATCCTGGGAGGGCGGGTTGAGGCTCACGGGGACCATCGAATGGCCATGGCGCTGGCTGTAGCAGGATTGGGCGCGAAACGCCCGCTGGAAATCAAAGGTGCGGAGATGGTGAGGGAGTCCTTCCCAACTTTCAGCCGGACGATCACCGCCCTGGGAGGGAGGGTTGTTGAAAGGGAGGAGATATGATCCGTCTGGGTTTGATCGGCTTCCCTCTTGGACACAGCCTTTCCCGGCGCCTTCATGAACGGGCCCTGGAGGTTTTGGGCATGGAGGGAAGATATGATTTGTGGGAAGTGCCTCCGCTTCCGGAGGGAAGGGAAGCACTGTTCTCCAGGCTGGAGGCTTTGCGGGAGGGGAGGGTTGCAGGCATTAACGTCACGATCCCCCACAAAGAATCGATCCTGCCTTATGTGGACCATCTGACGCCTACGGCTCAAGCGATAGGCGCCGTGAATACGCTGTGGTTTGACTCCCAAGCGGCCCAGCTGGTGGGGGAGAACACGGATAGTCCGGGTTTTTGGGCGGATGTGCAAAAGTTGTTGCCTGAGGAATGGGAAGGAGAAAATCGTCAGGCGTTGATTTTGGGCGCGGGTGGGGGGGCTCGGGCAGCGGCCCACGCCCTTTTAACCCATGGTTGGTTGGTATCCGTAGCTGCCCGGCGGATCTCACAGGCAGAAGAGATTTCCCGGCATTTGGGAGACTCGCGTGGAGAAGTGAAGCCCTGTCTCCTCTCAGAGGACATCTTGCCGGAGCTTGAAACATGCAGGCTGATCGTCAATGCCACGCCGGTGGGGATGGTTCCGGATATTAAAAATTCACCCTGGCCCCACAGCTGGGAGTTTCCTAAAGAAGCCGTGGTCTACGATCTGGTCTATAACCCGGCCCGAACCTGCTTCATGCAGCAAGCGGAAGCGCAAGGGTTGAAAGCCAGAAACGGGTTGGGCATGCTCGTTGAACAGGCAGCCCTGGCATTTCAGTGTTGGACGGACAGGGAACCGCCGCGGGGAGAGATGTTTAAAGCGATTCGTTAGGTGTTTTTATGATGTGTCAGGAGAAGCTGAGGGAGAAGTTATGGGAGAAGGATGGGGATCTATGAGGAGATTGAGAATATTGACAGCGGGAGAGTCCCACGGCCCGGAACTGCTGGTTATTCTGGAAGGTATGCCAGCAGGTCTTCCTTTAGGTGCCAAGGACATCGATTGGCATCTGAGTCGCCGGCAGCGGGGCTGCGGCTCGGGTGACCGTATGCGTATTGAGGAGGATCATGTCGTGCTGGTCAGCGGCGTGATGGAGGGGAAGACCATTGGGGCACCGATCGGCATACGGATCCCCAATAAAAATCACCGCCAGTGGCGAGGAGAAGCGGTTCCACCCTTCACTCGACCTCGTCCAGGGCATGCTGATCTGACTGGGACATTGAAATATGGCTATAAGGATTTGAGGCCAGCCAGCGAGCGAGCATCCGCGAGGGAGACAGCAGCCAGGGTTGCGGCTGGTGCCGTTTGTCTTCACCTCCTGCAACAGTTTGAGATCCAGGTGGGAGGTTGGGTGGCGGCCATCGGTTCTGTTCAAGCGCCGCGGTACAGGCTTTCTCCCGAGACGTTTGCCGGGCATATTGGCCGCACGGAAGCATCCGAAGTGCGCTGTCCGGACCCGGACACGTCCCAGGCGATGAAGGACGCCATCCAGCGAGCGAACGTGGATCGGGAGACGCTGGGGGGGATCATTGAGGTAGCGGTCCTCGGTTTACCGCCCGGGCTGGGGTCCTATGCCCAGTGGGACCGGCGGCTGGATGCCCGTCTGGGTTCGGCTGTGTTCGGTGTGCAGGCTGTGAAGGGGGTGGAAATCGGGTATGGGTTTGAGAATGCGGGGAAAAGGGGAACGGAAGCCCAGGACCCGATCCAAATGGAGGGGGATCAGCTTATCCGACCCACGAACCGGGCTGGAGGGCTGGAAGGGGGGGTGACCAACGGCAGCCCCTTGCTTGTACGGGCGGCGATGAAGCCCGTTGCCACCACCCTCACGCCGCAGCCGACCGTGGATCTGGCAGAGAAAAAAGAGGCGCACACGACGTATGAGCGCTCGGATGTCTGCCCGGTTCCCCGCGCTGTGCCCATCCTGGAGGCTGTAATCGCACTAGTGCTCGCTGATGCCCTGCTCGAGAAACTGGGCGGCGATTCCTTGGTGGAGATGATGAGTAGATATTCCGAGCTCCCCAGAGCAAGGTTTTCGGACGTTGACCTGGATAACCGGGATCATATCTGGTGGCCGGAATGAGCGATCAGGGATTGATTTTCTTCTATGGGCCGCCTTTGGTGGGGAAGTCCACCTTGGGAGAGACCTTTGCTTGCCATCTAAACATTCCCTTTTGGGATGCCGACAAGATTATTACCGCTCGAGCGGGTTCACGCATTGAAGATATCTTTGCAGAACGTGGAGAGTCCGCATTTCGGAGGCTGGAGTTCGAAGTCCTGTGCGATCTATGTACAAAAGAGCATGGTGTGGTTGCCCTGGGAGGAGGGGCACTTCTTCAATCCCAGACTCGAGACCTGGTGGAGAAGGCGGGGAAGGTCGTTTTTCTCACAGCATCAATACAGACTTTGCTGGGCAGAATGGATGAGTGTGAAGGGGCTCGTCCACTGTTGGGCAAGGAACCGGAGCGGGGTCTGAAGCGGCTCTTGGAGAGGCGTGAAGCTCACTATGATTCTTTTTCACGGAAAATCCCTGTTGATGAGAAGACGAATCAAGAGTTGATCGACGAGGTTGAGGTCTCCTTGGGCAGGTTCCGCGTGGTGGGTATGGGCAGGGAGTATGAGGTCTTTATCCGTCCGGGATGTTTGGCTGAGATAGGTCAATCCCTGCGTGCTGAAGGCCATAGGGGTCCGATCATTGTGGTCACCGATGACCAGGTTGGAGAACTTTATGCCGGACGGGTGGCGAACGCTTTCAAGAAAGCAGGCTATCCGTGTTCATTGTACACTTTCCCCGAAGGGGAGGGATCTAAAACGCTGGATACAGTCAGGGACGTGTGGGGCCATTTTTTGAATGCAGGCATGGAGAGAGGCGGCACGGTGGTCGCGCTGGGTGGTGGGGTGGTGGGGGATATCGCGGGTTTTGCTGCTGCTGCCTTTCATCGGGGTATTCAGTGGGTCAATCTCCCCACCTCTTTGCTGGCCATGGTGGACGCCAGCTTGGGTGGAAAAACGGGGGTGAACCTCCCTGGGGGTAAAAACCTGGTCGGCGCGTTTCATCCACCCCGGCAGGTGTGGGTGGATCCGAACGTGCTGTGTACGCTGCCTGTGGAGGAGCTGCGCAGCGGGATGGCGGAGGTTATTAAACATGGCGTCGTTGCCGATCCGGATTTGTTTTCTATGGCGGGGGAGGGAAGGAACGGTGTTGCGGAGCGGTGGGAGGAATTCATCAGCAGGGCTGTTGGTGTAAAGGTAAAGATTGTCCGCGAAGATCCCTATGACCATAACAAACGCCAGGTTCTGAACTTTGGCCATACGGTGGGTCACGGGGTGGAACACGCCTCTGACTATCAGCTGCGCCATGGGGAAGCGGTCGCCATCGGTATGGCCCTTGAAACGCATATGGCAGAACAGTTGGGCTTGGCTGCAGCTGGTGTGACCAAAAAATTGGTCGAGGTACTCTTGACCTGGGGGCTTCCCGTGGAGGTCCCTGTTTCCCTTTCGGAACAAGAGATTTGGAAGGCAATCAGAAGGGATAAAAAAGTAGTGGCGGACCGCCCCCAATTTGCCCTTCCCCTTGACGTAGGTCATGTCAGGCCGGGCAATGAGGTTGAAGAAAAGGTCTGGAAATCAGCCCTGAAGTTTGACAAGGAAGATGTCCATGAATGAATTTATGGTATTACATGGCCCAAATATAAATTTGCTTGGAAAACGTGATGCTGTCCAGTATGGGGATGCCACCCTGGACGAACTCAACCAGCGTTTGATCGCGTATGGGGAGGAGAAGGGAGTACGAATCATTACTGCCCGGTCCAACCTTGAGGGTGAATTGGTCACCCATCTTCAGAATACGGAGGGGAGAGTGGGGGGCGTGGTCTTCAACCCCGGGGGTTATACACACACCTCTGTGGCGATTCGGGATGCGGTGAAAGTGATTGATGTTCCCGTCATTGAGGTGCATTTGAGCAATATTCTGGGTCGTGAGGAGTTTCGTCACCGATCCCTGATCGCTCCTGTGTGCGTGGGAACCATCTCCGGTTTTGGCATCATCTCCTATCTGCTGGGGATCGATGCTCTCCTCCATGAAAGGGGGTGAGTCTTGGCGGGATGGCCCTGATCCCACAATCGGAGCTGAAATCATGCCATCCCTGCGTGCACCCCCATAACTCCCGAAAAGTGAAAAAAATTTCCCCCAGTAACGGTTTTGATTGTAGCTGGCATGGCAGGGGTTACCCTTCACACTTCGGCAAGAAGGAGGAAGGATCACCGCAGTCGCTGGCCGTCATCGCCAAGTTGGGCTCATCGAAGGTTTCTGCCTCATTAAAGTGAATTTTTTGTGGACGTGGGGCAAATTTTAGCAGCGAATAAAAGCAGGAGGAAAGGCTTCCTTATCTAGGTCTTATACCCCACACAGCCATAATTCAGGAGTGTGGATATTTGGATCTACAGGTGAGTATCCCATTGTTCAACGAGTGAGGTGAGAACTGGAGACCCTTTCCAAAGAAAAAACTCACAACTTGCAGTATAATGGGTGGTAGCCTGAAGAGTGAGAAACTTCTCTTGGTAAGGCGCAACGCCAAAATATCAGTTGCCATTATGCGATTGGGCTCCATATCTGTACAGGAGACGAACTTAATGTTAAGAGCTTGATCAGGGTAAATCACCACTCACCCTTCGATCAGAAAAGATGCCCACTCCGCAAGTAGTTCACACGAAAATCGTCCCTCCAAACTCTTCGACACGCATCTTAATACGTCCGCGCGTGATGGAGCTCCTGTGCGATGCGTTACACCACCGCCTGACCCTCCTTCAAGCCTGTGCTGGTTGTGGAAAGAGTACAGCGCTGGTGACTCTGACTGAAAGCGATCATCCCGTCATCTGGTACCAAATTACAGAAGACGACAGCGACTTATTCGTCTTCTTGCTTTACTTGCTCCACGCTACCCAGGTCACCCTCCCAGAAATGAACACTTCAGCGCTTTCTTTATTGGAGAGCTGGGAAAGCGGGCAAGGTCCACTGCCATCTAAGGAAATCGTCCATCAATATCTAAACGCTCTCAGCGATGCGATCAAGGAGCCAACCCTCTTGGTTTTGGACGATATTCATTTGATCATCAACGTGGCAGACATTGCCCATACGCTGGATCACATTGTCGCTCTTGCGCCCCCTGATTTACATATCTTGCTCTCATCACGCCATCCGGTGAAATTGCCCAACCTTTTCCGATGGCGAGCCCAAGGTGAAGTACTCACCATCGACCAGAGAGCGTTGGCTTTCACCCCTCAGGAAATCGCTGACCTGTTTGCTGATCACTACGAGTATGAGTTGACGGCGGATGAAATCCAAGAGCTCGCCAACACCACAGAGGGATGGGCCATCGCTTTGCAAATGATTTGGCAGAGCCTGCGCAGTGACGCAGCCCTCTCGGTCAGTGATGCTTTGGATCGCGAGGCGAGCACGATGGAAAGTTTGTTCTCAGTAATCACCCACGAAGTTTTGGATCAACAGCCTGTTGATATCCAAAAGTTTTTAAAGATCTCTGCTACTTTACGAAGCATGACCCCAGAAGCCTGCGACGCCTTACGCCAGGCTGATGACAGCGCGGCCATGTTGGCTTATCTCAAACGACAGGATTTGTTCATCGTCGATCTTGGACATGGCGCTCTCCGCTATCATCACCTCTTCCACCAGCTGTTACAGCAACAAGCCCCAGTTGCCCTCCGTCGAGGCTGGCATACACGTGCTGCGGAGTATTACTTCCAAAAAGGTGATCAGGATACAACTATATATCATGCTCTCCAAGCCGAGGACTTTGAACGGGCCGCCAGATTGTTGGTGGATTACGGTGACGGGTTGTTGGCTACCGGTCGGTTGGACAGGCTTGGGAAAACTTTGGACTCCTTGCCCCCCGAGAAATTGCTCGCATATCCGGTATTGCTGAAATACATGGGTGACCTTGCTCGCCTGCGGAGCCGTTTCCAAGAGGCTTTGGGCTGGTACCGACAAGCGGAAACGGTTTGGCGGGAACGGGGCTATTCGGAGGGGGCCAGTCGCGCGCTGCGGGGGCAAGCGCGGGTTTATTTGGATACGGTAAACCCCAGTAAGGCGTCTGAGCTGCTGCAAGAAGCCCTCAGGCTCAGCGACGGCATTATTGACCGGGAGGCCAATGCCCGCCTTTGCGAGCTGCTTGCCGAGAACAAACTAAACGCTGGTAAACCTGAGGAAGCGGAACAATTTCGCCAAAAAGCTGAAGCTCTCCGCCGCGAAGGTCCCTCAGAATCGCAATTACTTTACCGGGTCTTACTGCGCACTGGGCAATTGAAAGAGGCTCGGGCCAAGTTGGAAAACCGCGCTGACCAGGAACGCGACGAACCTGTGCAAACGCCGCGGGCTCATCGAGAAACCCAATTGTTGCTCTCTCTGATTTATGCCTTCCAGGGAAAAGCCGATCTCAGCTACCAAACTGCGTTAGATGGAACCTCCCGCGGTGTGGAGTTGACCTCTCCCTTTGTCACGGCCGTAGGGTATATGCGCCAGGGGCATGCTTTGATGTTGTTCCCGGGTCAAAAACGCTATTCACAAGCCCGGGAAGCCTACGAAAAAGCGGTTGATATCAGCCGCACCATTTCCATCCCCCGCTTACGGGTTGAAGCCTTCTGGGGGTTGTGCCGGGTGTATGGGTACCAGGGGGATCTGGATAGAGCTGCGCAACTGGCAGGGGAGGCGGTCGAGATCGCGCACCAAGCCGGAGATGAGTGGATCGCTTCCCTAACCAGGTTGACTTTGGGCGCCAGCTACCTTCTCGCCGACCGGGTTGAGTCGGCTCACCGATGGCTCCTAAAAGCCCGCCGCGGCTTTCAGGAGTGCAGTGACCCCTTTGGGGTGACTGCGACACAGCTGTGGCAGTGTTTGGCATGGTTTCATGAGGATGCAGCAGAGCGGCTTGCGGAAGAATTGCCCAATGTATTGGCCAGTTGCCGCCAACATCATTACGGTTATTTGTTTACCCGGCCTACCCTGCTTGGTGTCCCAGATGAACGGATTTGTGTCCCGTTGCTCATTTTGGCCCGGGACCGGGATTGGGGACGAACGTACGCAGAACGGTTACTGTCAGATATTGGGTTGCATGATATCCGTTTCCATCCCGGCTATCAACTCAAGGTGAAGACGTTGGGTAATTTTCAAGCCTGGCGGGGCCTGGAGGAGATTCCAGATAACGGGTGGCGAAGGAGCAAATCACGCCAACTTTTTCAGTTTCTCGTTACCTTTCGTCATACACCTGTAGATCGTGAACAGATCTATGAACAACTCTGGCCCGATGCCAAACCTGGAAAAGCAGAAAACAACTTTAAAGTTACCCTCAGCACCCTCTACCATGTCTTGGAACCGGACCGCTCCCCTGGTAGCGAATCAGCCTATATTGCCCGTCGGGGCTCCATGTACGCATTACGCCCGGAAGCGGACCTGTGGATGGATGTTAAAGCGTTTACCAACAAGATCCGCCAAGCCGAAAAAATACTGGTGAAAGAGCCCTCGCTGGCGATTCCCATTCTAGAAGAAGCTGTCCAACTATACCAGGGAGAATACTTGCCAGTTGCCCGTTATGAAACCTGGGTTGCCAGCGAACGCGAGCGTTTAGCTGTCGTTTTCCTGCATACCGCGGATGACCTGTGCCAACTTTACCTGGAGAGGGGATGTTCAGAAGAAGCCATTGAAATTTGCCAGCGAATACTGCAGATGGACAATTGTTGGGAACGAGCATACCGGCATTTGATGCAGGCTTATGATATGGTTGGAGATCACGGGCAAATTGCTCGCACATATCAGCGCTGCGTCCAACTTCTAGAGGAAGAATTGAACATTACACCATCTGCAGAGACCAGGACACTTTACCAAAAACTGATCAAGGTCCCCAGTTGAGGTAGGTGATCCTGATCAAAATAGGGGGACATTGAAAAGTGTAACCCACCCGTTACAGCCCTTTGTTATAAAGGATTTAAGATGTCCAAACCTGCGGGTGACATTGGTTATGGAAAAATCTCCCCACATATCCTCGTTTGTGCTCCGCTTTGTGCAAGAGAAACCGTCTGAAGATTCCGCATCTTACCGGGGGACGATTCGCCACGTGCAGACTAATCAAGAGACGAGTTTTACCCAGTGGGGGGAAGTCACGACTTTTATCCAGCGCTTCGTGGCTTTGGAAAACTTCGACACACCGAGAGGTGCACTCGAAGATCGAGCATGAACATTATTTGTTGGAGCCAGGTCACCTTCATGGCATACAAAAAACGGGGAATGTTTCGACCACCAAGCCATGACGACCAGACCGCTGGGTGAGCGGAAATACGACCATTCATCACTTTGTCCATCAAGAGTAAATTGAGGAGAACACATCATGCGCTTAAACAACCGCACTGCCATCATCACCGGAGGGGCAAACGGTATTGGCCGGGCTACCGGGCAGCGTTTTGCAGAAGAGGGGGCAGCAGTCGCCATCTGGGATCTAGACAAGACACGAGGTCAGGAATTAGCCAGGGAACTGACCGCCCTAGGAAAGGAAGCCCTTTACCAGGAAGTCGATGTCACCGACAGCGCGGCAGTGGACGACGCTGTGCAAAAGGTGCTTGATAGCTGGGGCCAAATTGACATTCTCGTCAACAATGCCGGCATCCTTCGGGACGGTCAGCTGGTCAAAGTCAAAGAGGGTCAGCTTCAAAAACAAATGAGCGATGATATGTTCAAACAGGTGATCGACGTCAACCTTATGGGCGTGTTCATCGGCGCTCGTGCTGTGGCTCCGGCGATGATTAAGCGGGAAAAGGGCGTTATCCTCAACACCACTTCAATTGTCGGCATTGACGGTAACTTTGGCCAAACCAATTACGTGGCCGCCAAAGCTGGAGTGATTGGGATGACCAAAGTCTGGGCCCGAGAGTTGGGCAGGTATGGGATCCGCGTCAACGCTGTCGCCCCCGGGTTTACCGCCACCGAAATGGTGCTGGCCATGCCGGAAAAAATTCTCCAGGGCATGAAAAAACGCACTCCCTTGGGGCGCCTGGGGGAACCCCTGGACGTGGCCAACGCCTTCGTTTTTCTGGCTTCGGATGAGGCCAGCTTCATTTCCGGTGCCACGCTGCGGGTAGACGGCGGCATTGTCGTTGGTACGTAGGAGCAAAAGATGCACATCGGTGACTGGTTGAGACGACGCTCATGGCTCACTCCCCATAAAGTTGCCCTTGTGGACACGCTTGATGGCAGCCGGGAGATCACATACCGGCAGTGGAATCAGAGCGCGAATCAAACGGCAAACTATCTTCACCAGCGTTTGCGGATTGAAAAAGGGGATCTGGTTGCTGTCTTGGCAAAAAACAGCGTCAGCTATCTGGATATTTGGTTTGCTCTGGGGAAACTAGGCGGCATCCTCCAGAACCTTAACTGGCGCTTGGCTGCCCCTGAACTGACCCGAATGCTTCAACAAGCGCAGCCGAAAGCGCTTGTCTACGGGGGCGAATTCGCTTCCCTTGTCAAGAAGATCCGTTCCCAGGGCGTGGAAATCCCTCACTGGGTAGCCTTGGGAGAGAAGGCTAAAAATGAGGACCTCCATTTTGCTGATCGACAAAATTTTGGGATGCACCCCCCTCCTGAAGTGGAGATTCGCTGGCATGACACCTGGGTTATTTGCTACACAGGGGGGACCACCGGGGTTCCCAAGGGGGCCATCCTCACTCACCTTTCCATCACAGCGAATGCCGTCAACACCGTGATTTCGTGGGGGTTGACCGCTGGTGACACCACCATCCTCAATACGCCCTTGTTTCACACTGGCGGCCTGAACGTGTTTACTGCCCCTTTGGCCTATGTCGGGGGGACCAGCATTGTCTGTGAGGACTTCGACCTTGAACAGACATTTGACCTGTTAACCAGCGAAAGGGTTTCGATCTGGTTTGGGGTTCCCACCATGTTCGTAATGATGCAAAATCACCCCCGCTGGGAGGAGGCCGATTTTTCACACCTCAAGCTCCTGATCAGCGGCGGCGCTCCCTGCCCCCAGCCTGTTTTTGAAAAATTTTGGGCCAAAGGGGTGGATTTCAAGACCGGCTATGGTTTGACGGAAGCCGGACCCAACACGTTTTGGCTCCCGCCTGACGATGTCCAGCGCAAACCGGGAGCGGTAGGATTTCCCCTCATCCATGTGGACACCAAGATCGTGGATGAGGACGGCAGAGAATGCAAAGCAAAGGAAGTCGGGGAGCTGGTCATCCGCGGCCCCCACCTCTGCGCGGGCTATTGGAATGACCCCCAGGCCACCGCTGCGGCCATCCACCCTCTCCCCGATAACCCCCATGGCCCCGATTGGCTGTTCACGGGCGATCTGGCCGAACGGGATGGGGAAGGCTATTACTACATTGTCGGCCGTTCGAAAGACATGTTTATTTCCGGTGGTGAAAACGTGTACCCCGCTGAGATTGAGAGCGTGTTACATTCCCATCCAGCCGTGGCCGAAGCGGCGGTGATCGCTGTTCCCCACCAGCTTTGGGGTGAGGTGGGGTGGGCTTTTGTCGTTCGCAAACCCGAGTCCATGCTGACTGGAGAAGAACTTCTCGCGTTCACACGAACACAGCTGGCAGATTATAAAATCCCCAAATCGGTGGTTTTTTTGGAGGAGCTGCCGAAAACCGGGGCCAACAAAATTGACAAACGGGCTTTGCGCCAACAGCACTCAGAGATCGAATGAAGACCGCCCCATCAATATGGCTCAGTCCTCCGTCAGGAAAAGGAGCGTGTTATGCCCATAATCCAAGTCGATGATCTTGATCTCTATTATGAAACGAATGGAGAAGGCCATCCCCTGCTGCTCATATCCGGCGTGGGGTATGGGGCATGGTTCTGGCACAAAATTGTCCCCGGTTTGGCAGAGCGCTACCGGGTAATCACCTTTGACAACCGGGGCGCGGGTCAAAGCGACAAACCGGCCGGGCCTTACTCAGTGCCGATGATGGCAGCTGATACCGCTGGGCTGCTTGATGCCCTGGATGTCAAAGGAGCCTATATCGTTGGCCATTCTTTGGGAGGCTTCATCGCTCAAGAATTGGTCGTCAACTACCCGGATTTGGTCGATAAGTTAATTTTGGCCAGCACCAACAGTGGGGGTCCCGATGTCGTGCCGATCACCCCGGAGGCCATGGAGGTGCTCACTGACAGGGAAGGCGATCCGGTTGAATTGGTGCGCCGGGGCATTACGATTGCCACCGCTTCGGGGTTTCCTCAGCGCGCGCCGGACGTTGTCAAGGAGCTGACCGAGTATCGTTTCACCAATCCTGTGCCAGCTGAATCATACCAGGCGCAGGTAGGGGCCGGGGCAGGGATGGCTGCGCTGGGCAGAAACGAGGTTGCCTCCCGTCTCCAGGCCATCCAGGTGCCCACGCTGATCCTATTTGGTGAAGAGGACAAGGTCGTCCCCCCGGGCAACGCGGAACTCTTGGCGGAAAAAATCCGTGATGCGCAGATAGAGATCCTCCCCGAAACTGGCCATATCTTTCCCCTGGAAGATCCGCAGTCAACGGTGGAGGTGGTCACTCGTTTTTTGGAAAACTGAGCGTTGCTCAGGGGTATCCTTGAAGGGGTCAGCATAAAAGCCAGAGGGCTTGTTTGGTAGATTTCACTCTTTTTTCGACCCCGGGCCGTTTATTTATGTGGATAAGTCAATTCCTTCGTTTTATTGGGAGGTAAATCTCCCCCATTCTCTAACAAAGGGCAAATTCAATGAAACGACACGCGCAAATTCTTGCAACGGGCAGCTATGTCCCCGAACGGGTAATCACCAATGCCGAGATGGACGAGATGCTGGGGGAATCGACAGACCAGTGGTTGGTCGAGAACGTGGGCATCCGCCAACGCCGTTGGATGACTCCCGAGCAAACCACCTCCGATTTGGTGGTGGAAGCCTCCCGACGGGCTATCCAGCGGGCGGGAATTACCGCTGCGGACCTTGACCTGATCATCGTTTCCACGGATACCCCCGATTATCTTTCTCCAGGAACGTCTGTGGTTGTGCAGCACAAGCTGGGAGCAAGTAGCACCGGTTGTTACGATGTCAACAGCGCCTGTGCCGGCTGGACCACAGCCCTCGATCAAGGTGCGCGCTACCTGGCCACTGACCCTGAGATGGAAAACATCCTGGTCGCCGGGGGCTACAGTATGAGCCGTTTTATCGACCTCACGGATAAAAAGACGGCCAACCTCTTTGCCGACGGGGCCGGCGCGGTGATATTAAGCCCCGGGGACGAGCCGGGGTTTTTAAGCTCCGCTTTCTTGGCCAAGGGTGAGTATCACGATGCCCTGGGCATCTATACCGGCGGTGCTTACCGGCCAGCCACCCTTGAGAACATCAAAACCCATGGTCCCCCCGCGGTCCAATTCGTCAAGAAATTTCCCAAAACCTTCAACACCGAACATTGGCCGCAGTTGATCCAAGCAGCGCTCGACAAAGCCGGACTGAGCGTGGACGATGTCGCCCTTTTCCTTTTCACCCAGCTCAACCTGCGCACCATCGAGCATATGATGGATCTTCTCGACCAACCTATCGAAAAGACCCATTGGGTGATGGACAAATGGGGCTACACAGGCTCTCCGTGCGTGGCCATGGCCCTCGACGATGCCATCAACCAGGGGCGGGGACCCCAACCGGGTGATGTGATCTTGTTTTGCACCAGCGGGGGAGGAATCAGCATGGCCGCCTCGCTGTGGCGCTGGACACAAAGCGCTGGGCACAGACCGGGAGCGGACGAACCATAACAGGGATCGGCGCTTGTAAATCAACAGGGAGCGAATATGTACATCGGAGACTATTTAGCTCGACGAGAACTCTATACCCCGCAAAAAGTGGCTTTCATCGACTACGGTGCAGACCCCGTGCTGCGTTTGACCTACAAGCAGGCAAATGAGCGGGCCAACCGCTTGGCCAACTTTTTCCAAGAGAGGGGGATCGGATACGGCGACCGGGTGGCCATCCTGGCTCATGACGGGATCGCGCACATGGATACCTTTTTTGCCTCATCCAAATTAGGGATCCTCCATACAGCCCTAAACTGGCGCCTTCACTGGCGAGAAACCTCCCGTTTGCTGCGTCAGACAAGGCCCAAAGCCCTGATCTATTCCTCCGCTTTCAAGGATGATATCCAGGCGATAAAAAGTGAGCTCAAAGGCCCAGGAGAACAAATTGAGCTTTACCTGTCTGTAGAGGGGGACGGCGTGGCAGGCAGCCTAGTCCTCAAAGACGTCATGGCCTCCAATTCAAAGGAACCCGCTGCCCACAAAGGGCTGGAGAAGGAGGACATTGCTGCCTTGATCTTCACAGGCGGCACGACGGGATTACCCAAAGCAGCCCAGATCTCTCACCGCATGATCGCATGGAACACCCTTAACACGTTTATTCATGACCTGCGCCATGACGACATTTACCTCAATGTTTTCCCTCTCTTCCACACCGGGGGATTGTTTGTCTACACCCTCCCGCAAGTAATCTTTGGCGGAACGACGATTTTCATCCCCCGTTTTGACCCCGAGCTGGTATTGGAGATCTTCAGTAAAGAACAGGTAACCGTCTTCGCTGGAGTGCCTGCCATGTATCAGATGATGACCCAGGCTGAAAACTGGGATGCTGCGGACCTTTCCTCTTTGCGGTTTTGCACCGCCGGGGGTGCTCCGTTACCTGTCCCTCTTGTCAAGCAGTACGACCGCCAAAAGGACGTCCGTTTCAAACAAGGATTTGGGATGACCGAATTCGGCCCTGGTATCTTTGCCCTCGCGCCGGAGGACGCCATCCGTAAAGCTGGATCCATCGGCCGCCCCAATTTCTACATCGAAGCCCGCATTGTCGATGAAGAGGGAAACTTTCTGGGTGCGGAGGAAGTGGGCGAGCTGGTACTCAAGGGACCTTCCTTTTGTTCCGGCTACTTCGGAGATCCGCAATCCAACCATCAAGCCATTGATGAGTGCGGTTTCTTCCACACTGGCGACCTGGCAAAGTTCGACCAAGACGGGTACTTCTTCATTGTCGATCGGTTAAAGGATATGTACATCTCAGGGGGCGAGAATGTGTATCCCGCTGAGATTGAAAAGGAGCTTTATGAACATCCCAGTGTGCACATGTGCGCCGTGGTGGGCATCCCGGATCCCAAATGGGGCGAAGCAGGCGTTGCCTGCGTGGTAAGAAAGCCTGGCGAAGAGGTGAGCGGTGAGGAGCTGATCACCTTTCTTAACAACCGGCTGGCCCCTTTTAAAGTGCCTAAACAGGTCGTTTTTATGGATGAGCTCCCTATCTCTGGGGCTGGCAAAGTGCTGAAAAGAGAATTAAAGGAACAGCTAAAATCCAGATGGCACCTCAAGTGAACGACCGTTACGATCACCATCCCCCCATGGGTCATTCCTTAAAAACCACGAAAAGGGCTTCCCCATAGGCGCAGAAACAGGAGATGTCCTCACCAAGAAGGAGCATGTTATGTATCATTTCGATTGGATTAAACGTCATGCCGAACGTACGCCGGATAAACTGGCATTGTTCGACGCTCACACTGGCCGCCGCTTCACCTACGCGGAGTTTAATCAGCGGGCCAATCGTTTGGCCAGCTTTCTCACCCAGACCGTGGGGCTCCAGCGCGGAGAGCGGATCTCCATCCTCGCCAAAAACAGCTCTGAGTATTACGAGGTGTTGTTTGCCTGTGGAAAAACGGGCATCATCCTCAACACCTTGAATTGGCGGCTGGCACCTCCGGAATTGGAGTACATTCTCCAAGACTGCAAGCCGCGGTTATTAATATACGAGCCCGAGTTCGCCAAAACCGTGGAGGGTTTGCGCGAAAAGATTTCCCCTGATTGGTATCTACTGTTGGGCGAGGGCGCTCCCCAAGAGGAGAATGATTATAAGGCTGCTCTGGCTGCGGGGAACCCGGATGGAGTGGCACTGCCAGACCTGACCTACGATGACATTTGGGCCATCATTTACACCTCGGGGACCACAGGGCGTCCGAAAGGAGCGCAAGTAACTTATGGGAATTTCTTTTACAACGCTGTAGGTATCGGTCAGGCCATTGATCTTCATTCCCAAGACGTGAACATCAATGTCCTGCCTACCTTCCACATCGGAGGCTTGGGGCTCTACGCATGCCCGACGTTCCATGCTGGGGGTACGGTGGTGGTCATGCGTTCTTTTGACCCGGAAAAATTCCTCCAGCTCATTGAGGAATGGGAGGTGACGGTCTTTTTACTGGTTCCTTCCATCTACCTGATGCTTGAGGAATGCCCGGATTTCGAGTCAGCGGACCTGTCTAGCGTCAAGAGTTGGGCCAGCGGGGGGTCTGCATTGCCTCCTGCGCTGATACGTCGATATGCTCAGAAAGGGATCACCATCCAACAAGGGTTTGGGATGACTGAAACTGGCCCTTCCGTCTTCCTAATCACCAAGGAGGATGCCCTCAGAAAAGCTGGCTCGGTTGGAAAACCCGTCCTGCACACCGATGTCTGTATTCAGGATCGGGAAGGAAATCTGCTCGGCCCTCAGGAGGTGGGCGAATTGTGCATCCGGGGAGGGAACGTTATCAATGGATATTGGGATCGCCCTCAGGAAACTTCGGAGGCCATCGTCGAGGGCTGGTTACATTCCGGGGATGCAGCCAAATACGACGAGGAAGGTTTTTATTACATTGTTGACCGCTGGAAGGATATGTATATCTCCGGCGGGGAAAACGTCTATCCCGCCGAGGTGGAGAAGGTGATTTACGACCATCCCGCCGTCGCCGAAGCAGCTGTGATTGGTGTCCCCCACCCTACGTGGCAAGAGGTCGGCAAAGCCCTCATTGTGGTCAAAGAGGGCCACACGCTCACCGAAGAGGGGTTGATCCAATTTTGTGAGGGGAAGTTGGCCAAGTTCAAAATTCCCAAATCGGTGACTCTTGTTGAGCAGCTCCCCCGCAACGCCGCTGGCAAGGTGTTGAAACGAAAGCTGCGCGAGCAGTATGGTAATCGGTGAACTGTTCTCTTCCATGGGGATCATCCCCCGCACGCTGCCGGATCAAGAATGGATGCGTGCCCCGCATTGACCCCCAACCATCTAACGCTGAGGGAAAATTCGCCCCGTTATCCAAATGTTGAAAGTTGGCCAAAACCTTACCTTGAAAAGAACACTCACCCAAAAGGACTTCGACCGTTTTGCTGCCCTTTCCGGGGATAACAATCCTATCCATGTCGACCCTCACTTCGCAGCGCGGACGAAGTTCGGGGCCACTGTTGCCCATGGTATGTTGCTGTACAGCCTGCTCTATCTGGCTGTGGATACGCTCATCTCCAGGCCAGGGTGGGCCCAGCTCACGCAATCCTTGAAATTCCCCACCCCAACCTACGCGGGGGAGGAGGTCACCATCCAGGTGGCGGTCTGCAAGAAACCCTCCCCAGAGACCGCGGAGATTAAAGGTGAACTCACTCGCCCTTCGGGAGAGATAGGCTGCGAAGGGAAAACGCTGGTTTGGCTGCCCGGCTCAGTGGTGGACTTCAGCCCCTCTGCCTACCAGCCGCCGGTGTACGAAGGTGTCATCCAATCCCATCGCGGGTTAAAGTTGGGCGACAGCGCTGCGGCCGGGAGAACCTTTTCTGAGACAGATGTGAGGGCATATTGGCAATTGATCTCCAAGGAGAGCCAACAGCCTTCTCAACGCCAACCCTTTATCCTCGGTCCCCTGTTGGGGGGGATGATTTCCGACCTGCTGGGCACCCACCTTCCGGGCCGGGGAACGAATTGGCTCAAACAGCGGTTTCATTTTTATGCCCCGGTCCGGTCCAATGAGCCGCTGGCCGCCAGGGTTAAAGTCATCCGTTTACGCCCGGAGAAAGATCTTGTTAATTTACGCACAACCGTTACAAAAAATGGTGGAGAAACAGCTGTCGACGGAGAAGCGCTGGTGTGGGTGAATGACCTGGAAGAACGATGAGAGGTGAACCATGCCAAAAATCCCTGTGAACGACACTGCCCTGTATTACGAATTCCATGGGCCTGAATCTGCCCCCGTTTTGGTGCTCAACAATGGCATCATCATGAATGCAGCAACCAGTTGGGCCTTCCAGACGAAAGCCCTTTCCAGACATTACCGGGTATTGCAGTATGATTGCCGGGGCCAAGGGCAATCGGACCACCCTGCTGGGCCGTATACGATGGCAATGCACGCTGAGGACTTGGCAGCTCTCTTGCGTTCCCTGGCGGTTCCCAGGGCCCACATCGCCGGCATCTCTTACGGAGGGGAGGTAGCCCAAGCCTTTGCCTTGGAATATCCTGAGAAAACCGAGAGCCTGATCCTCGCTGACACAGTCAGCGAGGTGGGGGACGAGCTGCGCATCGTCATCGAGGGGTGGATGGAAGGCCTGCGTTCGGGAGACCCTGGGGCTTTTTTCAGGGTCACAATTCCCTGGAATTTTTCTCCGCAATTTATACGAAAAAACCCAGAACTGATGGAGGATGCCAAAGAGCGCTACGCTCAATTGGACTTTCAGGCTGTGCTCCGACTTTGTGAATGCTTCTTGGAGGTCGATTTCACAGAACGACTTTCTGCGATCGACGCACCGGCATGTCTCATTGTGGGGGAGCGGGATATTCTCAAGGGGGTGGAGTACGCCCGCATCTTACAACGTGCCCTTTCCCATTCAGAGCTTCACATCGTGCCTGACGCCGGACACGCTACCTGCTGGGAATGCCCGCAGGTTTTCAATTCCATCATCCTGGGGTTTTTAGCCAAACAAAAATAGGTGAGATAGTAAGAGGAGGTGACCTGTAACTCAAGCGTAACCGCTGTGTGCTATACAGAAGAATAGGTTTATATCCCCACATACACATTGGAGGAGATAGCTATGAAAACCAAACATTTGTTTACTTTGGTGCTTACGTCCCTGATGGTGGCCTCACTGGTGCTCAGCGCCTGTGCCCCCAAACCCACCCCAGAACCGACAAAGACGGTTCCCCCGACCGAAGAGGTTGAGGAAAAGGAACCTACCGAGGAAGTTGAGGAAGAGCCCACCCCAGCACCTGAACCAATCGTCATTGGCTTAATGACGGATAAATCCGGAGCGCTGGCCATTTATGGACCCAGCCAGACGCAAGGGTTTTACCTGGGATTGGAATACGCCACTGGCGGCACTATGGAAGTGGCAGGCCGTCCCCTTGAGGTCATTGAAAAGGACAATGGCAGTGATCCTGAGACCGGTGTCTCCCAAGCTCGTGAGTTGATCGAGGCCGAAGGGGCTGACATTCTGGTTGGCAATATCAGTTCAGGTGTGGCCTTAGCGGTCAGCCCCGTTGCCGAGGAAAATGACGTCATCTTCATCGCTGAGCCAGCGGCTGCTCCCCAGATCACCGGGGCAAACTTCAGCCCCAACACCTTCCGCACCAGCCGAACAAGTTATCAAGATGCCATGGTGATGGGTGCCGGGCTGCTGGAGATGGGCGACACTTTCGTGCAGATCGCTCCTGATTATGCCTTCGGATACGGTTCAGCTTGTTCCTTCTACCCTGTGATCAAAGAGGGTGGCGGAGAGTTTGTGCTCAAAGACAACGCCGAAGAATGCGGTACGATTTTTGCCCCCATTGACACCACAGATTTCACACCCTATATCAACCAGGTCTTAGAATCCGGCGCCGATGTGTTGATCATCACCTGGGCAGGGGCAGGTTTTGCTCCCCTTTTCCAGCAAATGAGCCAATTGGGTGTTTTTGACGAAATGGTGGTCGGCACAGGGGTGGGCGACAACCAGACCCTGGCAGCTGGGTACGCTGATGCTGTGGGATCCGTTGGCGTCCAGGTTTACCATTACACCCTGCCGGACACGGAAATCAACGACTGGTTAGTCCAGCGTCACAGAGAAGAGTACGGGACGCCGCCCGATTTGTGGGCAGCTGGGGGGATGATGGCAGCGATTATGACCGTGGAAGGGTTGGAAGCCACAGAAGGGGACACCAACGCGGATGCTTTGCGAGCTGTATATGAAGATAATTTCTCCTTCGACGGCCCCAAAGGGAAAGTGCTCATTCGGCCATACGACCATGTTGCTTTGCAAAACCTATATTTCGTACGGGTGGATAATGTCATTGACCCCGATCTGAAGTTCGTCGAGCTTATCAAAGACTTCCCGCCTGAAGAGACAGCACCTCCCTGTCAGCTGCCGGAAGAATATGCGGATCGCTGCCCTGAAGAGTAGCCTTCGCAACAACCATGCACGCAGGTCGGGTTTTGACTCCAGGTGACCGGCCTGCGTGTGGGCATGTCAGAGTACAATTAAATTTGCGGAATAAGAACCTTCCGCAGATTGTGTCTATTTCTGATTGGAGATCCAATGGCAGGTGAAACGATCCTTGAAACGCGCCAATTACGAAAAGAATTCGGGGGTTTGGTGGCGGTTGCCGGCGTCAATATTCAGGTCAAAGAACATACTCTTCACTCCATTATTGGTCCCAACGGTGCCGGAAAAACAACCCTTTTTAACCTGATGTCCGGAAACTTGAGACCTTCAGGGGGGAAGGTGTTCTTCAGGGGGCGGGATATCACCCACCTCCCTGCGAGTCGCATCGTCCACTTGGGGATTGGGCGTTCCTTTCAGATTACCAATCTCTTCCCCAACCTCACTGTACTGGAAAATGTCCGCCTGGCAGTCCAAGCCTTAGGTGAGGACAATTTGAAATTTTGGCGCCATTATCGTCATTTTCTCGATTATGAGCATCGCGCTTTGGAAATCGTCTCCCAAGTGGGTCTGGAGGAAGAAACGCACCTTCCGGCCCGGGTCCTGCCCCACGGCAGTCAGCGTAAGCTGGAATTAGCCCTTACCTTGGCCCCTGATCCGGTGTTGTTACTTTTGGATGAGCCCACCGCGGGGATGGCCCGGGAAGAGATCCCCCTGTTGATGGAAGTCATTGAAAACATCAAGGAGTCAGGAGAGAAGACCATCCTTCTCGTAGAGCACAAGATGGATTTAGTGATGGATGTCTCTGACTGGATAACGGTCATGCATCGCGGTGAGGTGCTGGCAGAAGGCACTCCTCGACAAATTGCTGAAGACGAAACTGTGCAGTCCGCTTACCTTGGGGGCTTATATGGCGACCTCACTTCACCCTGAGACAACATGGACAAAATTTTAGAAGTTAAAGATATTCACACATTCATCGGTCAATTCCACATTCTGGAAGGTGTTTCCTTGGAGGTTTTGCAGGGCAGCATCACCGTTTTATTGGGCAGAAATGGGGCCGGGAAGACCACCACTTTGAAATCCATTTTGGGGATGACCCCGCCCAGTCAAGGGAAAGTGCTCTTCCATGGGGAGGAGATTCAAGGGTTGATGTCCCATCAAATCGCTCGAAAGGGGATTGGCTATGTCCCTGAACGCCGGGCAGTTTTCAACGATTTGACGGTGGAAGAAAATTTACGGATTGCTGAACGACAAAAGGGTGATTTCGAAGCGCGAGCGGATTTCATCTTTGACATCTTCCCTGATTTGAAGCGGCTGATCAAATTGCCGGGGGCCAACCTCTCTGGCGGCCAACAACAAATGCTGGCCATCGCCCGGGCTTTGGTCCCTAAAAATTCCTTGTTGCTGATTGATGAACCCAGCGAAGGGTTGGCTCCGGTGTTAATCGAAGAGGTCATAAAGGCAGTCCGAAAGCTTTCGGAGCAGACCACAGTCCTGCTGGTTGAACAAAATTTTGTCATGGCCAGCCAACTGGCTGATCGCTATCTAATCATAGAGTCGGGACAGTCGGTTGCCAGCGGGCAAATGGAGGAGTTGATCGCTGACCAGGCAACCATCCAGCGATATCTGGGAGTGACCTGACTCAAGGAAGTCGTGATGATCAAATTTTGGAACCGAAATCAAGCCCTGCTGGTTACCGTGCTGGTTACGGTCCTGCTGGTTGCTGGCTTGTCACAAGGGTTGGAGCCCAAAGTCTGGGTCTCGGTACTATTATCCGGGATAACCCTGGCAGCCATCTACTTCCTGATAGCCTCCGGCCTTTCCCTGATCTTCGGGTTGATGGACGTCCTGAACTTCGCCCATGGCGCCATTTTGGTACTCGGTGCCTATGTGGGATTGTCAACGTACTCCAACCCACGATTACTGTTCAATACTCTGCCATTTCTTTTGGCTCTGGTCGCTGCCGCAGCTTTGGGTCAACATTTAGGTGTATACTTTTGGCGCAGAGTGAGAGCACCTACCATCCAGGGGTTAGTGTGGTGGTTTCTGCTGGGGATCAGCTTGTTATTAACGTTCTTCAGCTTACGCAACTTCCCTATCCGAGCCCTGAATGCCTTCAGCGTCACCGCTGTGGGGGGAGCTGTTCCCACCGCTGAGGCCCAAGAGCCATTGGGGTTGATGGTTCAACGTACCCTGCTGCTTTTTATGGCCGGGCTCCCCTTTGGGCTGACCCTTGCCCCCCGCGAAACTCACCTGGAGAAAGGCCGGCGCCCGCTGTGGCAGGTGATGTTGATCGTGGTCGGGTGTTTGGCGTTAGGTTTCTTCCTCCTGGAAGTGCGAAATTCAGGAGAGAAGTTCGTCTTAAACCTCCATGCCAACCTGCGCTTTCCGCTGGCGATGCTGTTTGGCGCGCTGGCTGGTGCCTTGATAGGCAGCGCCATTGAAGTCATTCTTATCCGACCCTTTTACGGCAATCCCGTTACCCAACTTGTGCTCACGTTAGGCTTGATGATCACCCTCACGGACGTCATCGAAGGTGTGTGGGGGGAGGAGGGTCACCCTCCCATGATCCCCCCCACATGGTTTACTGGCAGTTGTCGGTCAGAGACGCTGGTCACCTGGTTCAGTGAGCACTGCCGATCCATTGACATCTTGGGCCGTGCTTTTCCGACCTATCGCCTGTTTATCATTTTTATCGGCGTGGTGGTTTTCCTGGGAGTCAAGCTGTTGTTGCAGCGCTCACGGGTAGGGATGATCATCCGCGCGGGAGTGCAGGACAGCGATATGGTTCAAGCTTTGGGGATTAACGTCCGCCAGGTATTCACCTTTGTCTTTGCCCTTGGATCGGGCCTGGCAGCCTTGGGTGGCGTCATTGCTGCCCCTTTCCTGGGAGTGTATCCAGCCATGGGTTCCACTTTCCTTTTACATGCTTTTATTGCCGTGGTCATTGGGGGGATGGGCAGTTATTCCGGGGCTGCTGTGGGGACTTTGTTATTGGGTATAGCCCGGGCTTTTGGAAATCACTTTGTCGCTGCCGGTCTCGCCCTCCCTTTCATGGAGAGTAAATTTTATGGCAGCCCTGCCATTGCCAAAGCATCCACGGTGTTGGTGATGGCCATCGTTTTACTGCTCCGTCCTCAAGGTATTTTCGGAAAGAAGGAATAACGCTATGCCCAAAAGGACTACCGGAACGCAGAAACGTTTTTGGTCGAATTGGTGGCCGTACGGGCTGGTTTTGGGGATACTGCTGTTTTTCCCATTCTTGGCGGGGATTGTCATTGGAGATCCAGCAGCTGTGGAAGGGGACAGGGGGCTGATCGTAGGGTTGATGCAGCGCGCTGACAGTGGATATGCAAAATTTTGGCAAGGCATGCTCATTCAGATGTTCATTTGGGGCATTTTCGCCACAAGTTACGACTTGCTTCTGGGCTTTACCGGAATTCTTTCTTTCGGACATGCCATGTTCTTTGGTACAGGGGCCTATGTGGTTGCCATCCTCACTGGTAAGACCTTCTCTTGGGCTATCGGATGGATTTTGCTCGCTGTGCTGGCCATTGCCTTCCTGCAAAGTTTGATCTTCGGTCTTCTCTCTTTACGGGTCAAAGGGGTTTACCTGGCCATGGTGACCCTGGCCTTTGCAGAAATGTTCTATATCTTGGCCGAGGCCGGGGACTTCCGTCTATACACGGGCGCGGATGACGGTTTGCACGGCTTTCCCATTCCCCCCTACCTCAATGCCGCCGATCACCGAACTCGATTCTATTACCTGGGCTTGATCCTTTTCGTCCTCATTTTTCTGGCTGCCAGGCGCATCGTGAATTCCCCCCCGGGGCGGGTGATGATCGCCATTCGCGATAATGAGAAGCGGGCCAATGTCATCGGCTATCGCACCATATGGTACAAACTCTTCGCGTTCGTCGTAGCAGGGGTTTTTGCTGCCCTGGCCGGCGCTCTTTATGCCCTCTACAATGTAAGCGTCACGCCTACAGTCCTAAGTTCATTTCACACCATTGACGCGTTGGCGATGACGATCATCGGTGGCGTGGGAACGCTCATTGGCCCTATTTTAGGGGCCACGATCATCCGATTGTTGGGGTATTGGTTAGAACGATGGTTCGGTTCGATGTGGACCCTCGTCTACGGCATTATATTCATGCTCATCGTCATTTTCTTACCCTATGGCATTGTAGGCACCATCCGGGCCCGGGCATTCCGTCTCCGCGATGGCTGGAAACGTTGGCGCCAGTTATTGACGGGAAAAAGGGATTGACCCTATTTCCCTCTTCATCTTCCGGGTTGCGCACGGGAGGGGGGCCTGCACTTTTGGTATTGATGAACCGCTCCCCCGCCTCCCTTCCGCCGGCAATCCCAAACCCCAGAATCCCGCCCGGCCCCTTGGGCAGATACTTCTGGGCTTTCTCATGATCGGGGTGGCTTTGCAAACCGGGGTAGGAAACCCACTCCACTGCTGGGTGGCCTTCCAAGAATTCGGCTACCAACTGGGTGTTGTGCACGTGGCGGTCCATGCGCAGGCTGAGGGTTTCTATCCCTAGGATAGTTAACCAGGCATTGAAAGGGGCTTGGCAGGCGCCCAGGTCGCGCAGGATCTGAGACCGGGCCTTGGTGATGAAGGCTTCCTCCTCCAACTCTGCATAGATTAGCCCTTGGTCGCCCGGATCGACAAAGGTGGTTTCGATACCCAGGCGGGGGAAGGTGTAGGCCAGCTGGCTGATCGTCCCCCCGTAAAGGGTGGAGGCGGCCACGATATGGTCCCCGGCGCTGCACAGGGTAAGGACGACCATGGCCTGCGCGACATGCCCGGAGCTGGCAGCCAGCGCCCTGATCCCCCCTCTAAATTCGCCATGCGCCGTTCCAAGACATCACTGGGGGGGTTCATGTTCCGGGTGTAAATGTTGCCTTCCTCCTCGTGGGAAAACAAACGCGCGGCATGTTCCGTGCTCTCAAAGGTGTACGAGGAGGTCTGGTAGATGGGCACAGCGCTGGACCCGGTGGTCGGATCGGGTTCATAACCGGTGTGGATTTGGCGGGTTGCGAAACCAAACGAATGAGATGAGTGTTGTTCTGTCATTATGGAATTCTCCTAAGGTGCTCAGGAATGGCGATCATAAAAACCAGCCAATGGGTTTTAGATACTGTTCGGTTACCCATCAAAAAGGCCCTATTGGGGATAAACCCATTAACTATATGGTGCGGTTTTAAGTTACTGAGAATGACCGGGGGTTGGACTCCGTTTCATAGAGCCTAATAAGCGCGCGAGAGCAGGTGCCGGTTTCCGATGCGGACGTTTTTCAACCCCGCAGCCCGGGCTGCGGCGGCCGCTTCCTCCGCATGTCTGACGGAGGTAGGGGGCAGATCAGACATGTAAAAGGAGGGGCCGAATCCCAATAAGGCGTAGGGGATATTCACGTCGAGGCTGGCGATGAAGGCCGCAATCTGCTCCACTTCCTTGGGGTCCACGTAGCCCGGCACCAGCAGCGTGCTGGCCATCACCAAAGGGAGCTGGGGTCGCTCGGAAAATCGCCCCGCCGCGTGGGCGAAATTTTCCAATGTGCGCTGGTTGGAAACTCCCGTCAGGGCGGTATGTAAGGTTTCGTCATAGGCTTTGAGATCGAATTTCACCAACCCCCCGGTCTGGAAGGAATACTCAACCGCTCTCCGCATCAATTTTGGGTTCGCTGTGCCGTTGGTCTCCCAACATACCCTCACTCCCCGCTTTGCTAACTCCTTTGATGCGGCCAACGCGTGAGGCATTTGTGAGGTGGGGTCACCCCCGAAATAGCACACGCAAAATGTGCGCTCGTTCGCGGCGCCCGCCAGTTCACCGGCGCTGATAGTTCTTTTTGGGGGAGATTCTGGAACGCCATCTCTGATTACGGACCGGTCGGGCAGCATGTCTCGATAGTGCCAGTTCTGGCAGAACAGGCAGTTCACCGTGCAGCTGCTGTAGAAGACGGCCAGATTATGCTTTCCGCGTTGGCCCTGTCCCCCGCAGGTCCACATGCCCACGCAGTTGGTAGGCAGCTGATCGTGGTACCAGTGCAGCAAGCCGCGCGGGGGCGTGCCCGCGATGTGAACCAATCGTCCCTCCTGGACCGTCCTCAAACCGCAGAACCCGACTTCCCCCTCTCCCATCTGGCATTCATTGACGCACAAGGGACAGGTCACACCGCCTTCTGTGCGCGAGGGTCGCAAAGGCTGGTCGAATTCTCGGCGCACCTCCCTATAGGCGGATTGAATGTGCGCCTGGGCTTTATCAGGGCGTTGGCGGATGCAACTCACACATACCCCTAGGTGGGATGAGATCAGAAGGAAGGTTTCTTCACACAGCTCACACTTATTTTCTACAAGGGATCGGTTAAATGGATTGAAAATCATGTTGCTTATGTCAGGTTTTCTCTTTGGGGATTAAGAAGGGCTGGTTTTCATTCTTAATAAACGATCTTAGGAGAGGGGAGCCGGAAAGATACGGGGAATGGATCAAACCATCTCAACATTTACGGGAGGGTGGAAATGAATCGTCTACCTGGATTGTAAATCATTCTTCCTCAGCACCTCAAACAACCGGTTGGTGCGTTCCCTGAAGTACATGGTGGTCATAGAGATCAGCGAGGGATGTTTAGAAGAAGGAACTATCAAAAGGTCACCCCGTGGTCTTGAGAGAGGATGTCCAGGGTCCGTTCGATTTCCTCTTCTATCTTTTCCCGGGACCAGCCCAGCTGCTGGGCGGTGATTTCCGCCAATTCCTCTATAAGTTCCGGTGTGAGTTCGCCCATCCAGGCCATCAGGGAGCGGCGGAGGGGGATGTCATCCAAATGGGTGACCATCTCGTTTTCCACCAGGAAAGCGATCTCCCGTTGGGTGTATCCAGGATGGTGTTCCAAGGGGCGGTCTTGCCCTTGGGCAAGGTAAGATGCGATCTCCTCAGCCCGGGTTCCATAGCGCTCGAAGAGGACCCGGACCCGATCTTCGGTTACCTCCGTTTTTTGGGTCACATCTTCGATCCAGGCCGCCTGCCTTTCTTCTCCCTCCGGGTAGTCCCGACCGCCCCCGATGGGGATACGTTCAGTGCTCGCTTGGCGGGATTTACCCACTCGGTGGAGCACCTCATCGGTCGTCTCTTCGGAGAGAGCACGGTAGCTGGTCCATTTTCCGCCCACCAGGCTGAGGATGGGCCAGGGGTAGGACGGGTTTTTTTCCACGATCTCAATGGAATGGTCGCGGCTGATCTGTCCGGTGGCGCCCTTTGCAGGGGGGAGAGGACGCACGCCGGAAAACTGGAAGATGATGTGCTCCCGGGTGACATCAAGATTGGGGAAGACGCGGGGCACCATGCCCAGGATGTAGTCGATCTCCTCCTCCGTGCATTGGGCCTGGTCAGGGTTTTCAATGCGAATGTCCGTTGTCCCCAACAGGACATGCTCCCGATAAGGAAAAATTAACACGATCCGGCCATCGAAGTATTCGAAGAAAAATTCATGGTCCCCGATCGCTTTCCTCAACCCGGGGTGATCGATGATCAGGTGAGAGCCTTTGGTGCCGCCGATGAAATGGGTATCCCCGTCGACCTTTTGGTTAATAAAATCGATCCAGGGCCCGCCGGCATTGACCACGATCTGAGGCCGGACGGCCAGCGCTTCGCCGCTGATTTGGTCCTCGAGTGTTATCGTCCCGTTTTTCGCACTTACAGCGCTGGCGTAATTGAGCGCATGGGCTTGATCCCCCTCGGCTGCCCCATCCTGCAGTATTTCCATTGCCAATCGTTCCGGGGAGGGCATGCCGCCGTCGTAATAGGTGGCGGCGAAACGGATTTCAGGGTTGAGCTGAGGCCATTTTTCCAGGGCCTCTTCCCGGTTCAGGAAGTGATGTTCCGGCATGGGGCTGTCCCCACGCACGTAAGCGTCATAAAGCATCAGCCCCACCTTGATGATGATCGCTCCCCGTTCGGCGGGTTGATCCAGCAAACCGATGAACTTCAAGGGCGCGTTGAACAGGCCGGAAAACCACTTGAAGATGGGAATGGTTGTGGGGAGGGGATAGGTGAGGTGCGGTGCATTCCGGAGCAGGTTGTTGCGCTCATGGAGCGCTTCCCGGACCAGACGGAATTCGCCGTTTTCCAGATAGCGGATGCCGCCGTGCAGCATGTGAGAGGAAGCCATGCTGGCGCCGGAGCAGAAATCTCCCCGATCGACGATCAGGCAGTCTACCCCTTGGAGTGCCAAATCCCGGAAAGTGCCGATTCCGTTGATACCCGCCCCGATGATGAGGGCGGAAACCTCCGGGTGTTTCCGGATGTGATCCAATGTATCTCTTCGATTCATGCAAAAACTCCTGATTATCTAACGACAAAGTCATCGGGTGCAGCGACAATTAAAGCAGGCAACCAATTAAAATCTCAAGCCAAAGATATGGAATATGGAAGGTGCTGATTAGGGTTCAATGAGGAGAGGCATAGAAGAGGGATTTTCGCCATCTTCTGAGATAATCCTCGGTATTGCGGGCTCGATTTCAGACTTGGGGCAGCACGCCTTCCGCCAGGGATTGCAGTCCGTCCAGGTCGTCCAGATCAAGCCACTGCAGCATCACGCGTTGGACGCCGACATCAGCGAGATGCCCTAATTGATCCACGATCTGATCCGCCGTGCCGACCACCAAACCTCGCTCACGAAGCTCCGCAGTGGAGGACTCTCCATCTGTACGGTCTCTTATTTTAGAGGTCACTTCCTTTTCACTTTCACCGTAAATGCAGCCGGTCATTAACGAGCGCCGGACGTCTTCCCTTTCGCGGCCCTTGCCTTCCAGAAGGGCATCCAGCCGGTTGTTCAGCTCCTTGAATTTTTCGGGAGGGATGTACACCGCATTCCACTCATCCGAGAAGCGGGCCGCGATGGGCAGCGTGCGCTTGGGCCCGTTGCCGCCGATCAATATCGGAGGCCCCCCTTCCCGTTGGGGTCTGGGCAGCAGCTGGGCCTCCCTTATTTGGAAATATTCCCCTTCAAAAGTGGAAGGTTCCTCGCTCCGCAATAACCGGGAGATGACCTCCACACCTTCCTCAAAGCGGTCAAATCGTTCGGGCACATCCAGTAAATCATGACCGAATTTGTGGTGTTCCCGTTCCTGCCACCCGGCGCCAATCCCCAGGATCAACCTCTCGCCGGAGAGGTCATCCACAGCGGCTGCCATCCGGGCTGTCATGGTCGGATGGCGGAAGGAGACCGGGGAAACCAATGGTCCAAACTCGATTCGGCTGGTATGGTCTGCCAACCAAGTCAATGATGTCCATAATTCCAAGGAGGCCTTATCCGGCGGGTTGGCGTTGGTGTAGTGGTCGGATCGATACAAACCGGCAAAACCCAATTCCTCTACAGCTTTGACCAGGCGTTTCCAGCGCGGCCAGGTCAGCCCGTTTTGCCCTTCTAACATTATGGCTACTTCGATCATGGGTGTCTCTCCTGCTTATATATTCGTTTACTCATCAAAGTTCGCCGGAAGAACGACTTCCGGGTCCAACGGTCACTTCCCGGACTTTTGGAGCCCCAATCCAATCTCCCAGGTATCTCCGTTCAGTATAACATGGGTTGCCGGGGTCTGAAGGGAGAGGGAGTGGAGCCAGGAAGCGGATGCGTTTTTATGCGGTAAATAATAGCCCTGAAAAACATGCTACAATATCAACATCATGGGTGAAAACAATAAGACCTATCATAAAGGGGCCTTCTGGCAGGTTACCTTCCCTATTGTCATGGGCAGCATCGTCATCTTGGGTTTGGGGATCTGGGCTGCGGTCGGGGCGGCGGAGGGAGCGGATGTGAGCCGCTTCGCGGATATCTCAGCCGTGATCCTAATCATACCTGCCATGCTCTTTTCCCTCTTGCCCTTGGCCCTCTTAGTCGTGCTCATTTACGGGCTATCCCGTCTCCTGCACATCTTACCCAAAGGCATGCGCCGTGTGAAGGCTTTTTTAGAACATGTGCATGATGGGGTGGTGACCTTTTCTACGAAGACGGTCGAGCCGATTTTGCGCGTCAAGAGCCTTTGGGCTGGCTTGAAATCCGTCTTTGGAAAGGGGGGATAGTTCACTCGTTTTGGTTGGAGCGTTTTGACATAAAAGGTGAGGTATGACAGAGAACAAAGAAATTCAAATCAGAGAGACAAATCAAACCAGAATCATCCTCCTGGGTGCCTTGATTGGCGCCCTGACAGGAGCTGGAGCGGGGTTTATGCTTACCAGCCGTTTAGAAGAAGAGGATGTAATTCGTTTTTCGGCTCGGGATGGACTGAAACTGGGCGGATCGATCCTTTCTCTTATGCGCCAGGTGTCGCAAATCGGGAAGTGATTTCCCTGAACGCATTTGTGTAAGATGAATCCCAAAGATCTGCCCCCGCCAAACGTGATCTTCGCGGGAGCCTTACGCCACGAGTTTTTTCTTACCGCTGATGACCGGCCTGTTATAGATATCCCGGGGGGAAATGCGCTTTACGCTGCAGTCGGTTACTTAGTTTGGGAAAACGATCCACCGCCGGGCATCTTTGCCCGGGTGGGCGAGGATTATCCCCAGCCCTGGTTGGAAGAGTTCGTCCGCCGCCGTATTAACGTAGAGGGGGTCAGCATCCTCCCCCAAGCCATTGATCTCAGGAAATTTTATACCTACATCGATAAAGTGACCCGGGTGGAGGATAACCCAATGCCCCATTTCGCGCGCATTGGACAGCCGTTGCCTAAAGCGCTGCTGGATTATGATCCTGATACATCACATGTGGGATCTCGGATGAGAATGGGGGAAATCTCTTTGCGGAAAGACGATCTCCCGGACAGCTATCGGACGGCGACCAACGCGCATCTTTGTCCTCTTGATTACCACACCCACAATCTCCTGCCGGCCGTTTTTCGGCAGATGGGATTCAGCACCGTCACCCTGGATCCGGCTTCGGTGTACATGGAGCCTACGTATTATGGCGATTTACCCGGGCTGGTTACCGGGTTGACAGCGTTCTTGCCCACAGAGGAAGATTTGCGCGGGATCTTCCGGGGAGTGGAAGTGGATCTGTGGAAGATGGCTGCAGAGGTAGGGCATTGTGGGTGTCAGATCGTGGTCATCAAACGGGGAGAACAAGGGCAGCTGTTGTATGAGACGGGCAGCGGGAGGCGGTGGGAGATCCCGGCCTATCCGGCTCGATTGCATAATCCTACCGGAGCGGGGGACGCGTTTTGCGGGGGATTTCTGGCTGGATACCGGCGGACATATGATCCCTTGGAAGCGGTTCTGCACGGGAATGTCAGTTCCTCTTTGGTCATTGAAGGGGATAGCCCCTTCTACGCCTTGGACGCCCTACCCGGGCTTCCCCAGGCCCGTTTGGATTACCTCAGAGGGGCGGTAAGAGAACTGTAGATTCGAGTTGGAGAGGGAGAAACCCACCAGACCAGAAAGGGGGTGTTTGGAATGGTCAGGGATTATCGGGTTGGATTTCGAGATACCCTTCCCCGCCCATCAAGTTGGTCAGCTCTTTGGCTTCTAAGGCCATGATCCTGCTGTTAGCGAAGTAAGGAAACTCAAATGCGGTGGCTTCCCCGGCTTTTTTCCCGGGGATGGGCATCAAACGGGCGGTTAGGGGTTTATCAAGCCGCAGGGAAAGAGTAGCGATGTCCAGCAGCACAGGGCTGATCTGTCCGGGAGAGAGATCTCCCGGCAGGGGGACGGTGTCCAACCCGGTTCCGCACACGGCGGAGTAGAGGAGGAGATCTTTGACCGTCAAGGGCCCCTCTTCAGCGCGGGCAGCCAAGACGATATCCTCCAGAACCGGGATCATCAAACCGCTGAATCCCGTGCGGGGGAAGTGGGCCCGATCGATGCTGTCCGCCAAGAAGGCAGCGGCAGCCAAGGACCCGTGGTTTCCCAGGGTTTTGATGCCAAGGCTTTCCAAAGCTTCACCCAGGGATCGTCCTTCTTCGGGGAAAGGAGCCAGGGAGTAATCGATGCCCTGGAACTTAACTTCAAATTCTCTCTCAAGGTCTGCTGCTTGTGTGGTGAGTGTTTGGCTGTGCGCTTCTAAAGCCCGGATGAGGTTTTCACGCGCTTCCTGCAGGTCCTCCGCATGCTGAAACGCTTCCAGGGCGAGGTCCGCGCCTTCCATGGCTAGGCTGAATCCCGGAGGGCCCGGGTGGTGGTAAGCGGCCGGGAAAAAAGGGGCACCGGGAGGCACGTTTCCCAGGGCAGCAAAGTAGAGGTTGGCGAAACCGTTTGCATCCAGAGGGGCGAGGGTGTGAATGATCTCTCCGCAGGCCCGCACCGCCGCCAGGGAAACCCCTTTTTCGGGAGCGGTCAGTGACCCGGACAGGAACACGTTCTCCGTTTCTCGGATCACGTCGGGGACAAGGGAGTAGCTCTCAGGGTAGGAAGGGAGGGCCGGCCCAAGGGAGAGGTAATCGAATCCCCGCTGGGCAGCGGCTGTCTCCAGAGTTTGCGCGTAGGAAATGAACTCCTCCTTTTCCAGAGATGGGAGGAAGGTGGGGAAGGGGGGTGTGGCGAATCGCGCCGTCTGGACCTTGTAGCCAGCATCTTCAAAAGCGGGTTTTGCCTGGGCGATGAATTTCCCTGCCCGATCCAATACGGATTCATTGAGGGGAAGTTGGGGGTTGTCAAAGTAAGTGATCGATCGGATGTTCATTTTTTAGATAGGCCCTCGCGGGTGTGGGTCTGATAAACAGGTTGTCAGGGGGAGACTGTGTATCTCTCACTTATCCATCATTTCCCGGACGCGTTCCCGCAAGTGATCGATGACCACCATCTCTCCCTCCTCATTTTTATAATACCAGTGATCCCAACCGTTGATAGGGCTCCCGTTCTGAATGTATCTCGCTGTTTGGTGGATGGATCCTTCATAATCCCCGTAGCGTAATTTGCCGTTGGGTTTGAGGGTCGCGGCTTGGGCTGTGTTTTTCCGGAAATAGAGCCTTTGTCCCGGTTTGAGATATCCCTGTTCCAGGAGGTGGGAGAAGGGGACCCGGGGAGCGAGGCGTTTTTTGTCGCGGATGTCGAAGGTCCCTTCCTGATACGGTTCGGGCTCTACGCCCTCTATCCTCTCTCGGGCGACTTCTACATAAGTGGGGTTTCTCTCGATCCCGATCCAGGGGCGGTGCAGTCGTTTGGCCACTACACCGGTGGTCCCTGTACCGAAGAAGGGGTCGAGTACGATATCACCCGGGTTTGTGGATGAGACCAGGACGCGGTAAAGCAGGGCCTCCGGTTTCTGCGTGGAGTGGACCGTCTCTCCCTCGATCCGCACCCGTTCCTTGCCTTTGCAGATGGGGAGGGTCCAATCGCTGCGCATTTGCTTGCCTTGGTTGAAGGATTTCATGGCGTGGTAGTTAAATGTGTAGCGGCTCTCCTCGGATTTTTTGGCCCAGATCAGGGTTTCGTGGGCGTTTGTAAAACGCACGCCGTGGAAGTTGGGCATGGGATTGGTCTTGATCCAGACCACCTCATTCAGGATCCAGAAGCCGAGGTCCTGGAGGATTTTTCCCACCCGGTGTATGTTGTGGTAGGAGCCGATGACCCATAAACTTCCCTCCTCGCTGAGCACCCGTTTGGCGGCGGCCAGCCAGGCTTGAGAGAAGCGGTCGTAAGCTTTGAAATTTTCGAATTGATCCCATTCATCATCCACGGCGTCGACTTTGCTCAGATCGGGCCGCCACAACTCGTCCTTTAACTGCAAATTGTAGGGCGGGTCGGCGAAGACGAGGTCAATTGATCCCGCGGGGAGGGCGTTCATGACCTCCACCGCATCCCCGGTGATGATTGTATTCAGAGGTAAAGATTTACTTACACTCATGCTTAATGTTTTAATCGGCTCCCTGGATGCGCCAGATGCCGTTCCCATCGTTTAGCGGAGGTTATGGCACATTTCTTTGGCGAACCACTTCGAAGATCAATATGGCCCCGGCGATGGCTGCGTTGAGGGATTCCGCGTCCCCCGGCATGGGGATGTGCAGGGGTTGATCAGCCATTGCCCAGGCGCGTTTTCCGGGTCCCCTCGCTTCATTGCCGACGATCAAAGCCAAGGGACGTTTTAGATCAGCTTTAGTATAAGGGATCCCCTTCTCCACGTCTGCGACGTATACGGTCAGCCCCTTGAGTTCCTCCTCGATCTCCTCCCAAGAACTTTTTGTGATAGGGAGTTGAAAATGGGCCCCCATTCCGGCCCGGACCACTTTAGGGGAGTGAGGGTCCACGGTGCCCGGGGTCAGAAAGACGACGTCTACCCCGGCGGCTAAAGCGGTGCGGAGCAGCGTCCCCAGGTTTCCGGGATCCCGGATCTGATCAGCCAGCAAGGCAAAATCCACCTTTCGCGGTTGGGGTTGGCCTTTGAGGGGCAGCACAGCCAGTAATCCCTGGGGGGTTTGGGTGTCGCTGGCGGCAGCCATCACCTCTGGAGAGACCTGTTGGGTAGACACCCCCTGGCCGCGGAAGCCGTTGATCACGTCCCAACCGCGTTGGTCAATGTCATCGGTGAAGAGGACCAATTCCGGAGTCCACGCGTGATGGAGGGCCTCTTCCACCAGCCGGAGGCCTTCGATGACAAACGCACCTTCTTCCTCCCGGGCTTTGGACCGTTCCTGCAGGTGGCGGATGCGTTTAACGGTGGGGTTTTGCGGGGAGGTGATCATGGCTTGTGTTGGCCCCAGACTTGGCTGAATGCCTGCGCGGTGGGATCGTCATAAAGCACAATGCGGATCTCGTTCAATCCAGACTCGGGATGTTGAGAAGAGTATGTCTCAACGGCGAGCAAGATCACTTTCGCCGCTCGTTTTTTTGGAAAACCGAAGATGCCGGTGGAGATGGCCGGGAAGGCCACCGATTGCAGGTCGAGGTCATCTGCTAAACGAAGCGAACCCAGGACGGCTTCCTCGAGTTTGTCATCTTCATTCCCGGATCCCCAGCGGGGCCCTACCGCATGGATGACATACTGGCAGGGCATCTTCCCTCCGGAGGTGAAGGCGGGATTGGCGTGACTCACCGGTCCGTGCTCCTCGATCCAGCGCTTGCTCTCCGCCTGGATCTGGGACCCACCAGCCCGGGCGATCGCCGCGGCCACACCCCCGCCGTGCTGCAGCTGTTTGTTGGCCGCGTTGACGACCGCGTCCACATCCTGGCGGGTGATGTCGCCCTGAACGAGCTGGAGGGTGAGTTTCGAAGAGATCTCTCTTTGGCGCAGGATTTCACTCATGGTCTGCCTCCAGGTTCGATTGTAGCATTAACTGAAAAGAACTTCGCCATCAACTGCGAAGTCCTTTCTTCTCTCTTTTAGATGTTCTGCGTTCAATTCTCGATGGCTGATTTGGCGCGCTCCACAATTTCGGAGAACGCTTCGGGATGGCGGACCGCTAAATCGGCCAGCATTTTCCTGTTCAGGTCGATATTGGCTTCTTTAAGCCCGTAGATCAAGCGGCTGTAGGGAAGTCCATTTTGTCGCGAGGCGGCGTTGATGCGCGTGATCCACAAGCGGCGCAAATCCCGTTTCCGGGTCCGGCGGTCGCGGTATTCATACCAAAGGCTCTTCAGCATGGCTTCGTTCGCGCGCTTGAAAAGGCGGCTGCGCGTGCCGTATTTACCTTTGGCCATCTTGATGACCTTCTTATGTCGTTTTCTGCGTTTCGTACCAGTTCTTACACGTGCCATGATTTCACTCTCCTGCAGCCCCTGCGCGCCGGTTACCGTTTTCCACGGCACCTGTTGTTTGCACACAGCGGATGCGCTAATTCTACGAATACTCTCTTTGTAAAGTTCCAGCGTTCTGACACAGAGCGATGGAGTGTGGTTGGATCTCCTTTTACCACCACAGCGGACGGTCCTGATGGACAAATGCTCTTGGATGGGAAGGGTTAATCCTTTTTGGGAGCCAAGACCATGAGCATGGAATGACCCTCACGGGAAGGTCTCTGCTCCACTTCTCCAACATCACTCAGTTCTTCAGCGATTCCCCTCATGATGTCCAGGGCAATTTCCGGATAATGGATCTCCCGGCCCCGGAATTGGATGCGGACATTGACCTTTTTATTTTCCTTCAACCACCTTCGTGCGTCCCTAACTTTGAAATTTCGATGATGCTCGGTGGTCTTGGGACGCAAGCGAATTTCTTTGACCTCGATAGTTTTTTGGGATTTTTTCGCTTTCTGACGTTTCTTCTCTTGTTCGTAAAGGAATTTCCCCAAATCCATCACCTTACAAACAGGAGGGTCTGCGTTAGGTGCGACTTCGACGAGGTCCAAGTCATGCTTCCGAGCTGTTGCCAGAGCTTTTTCGATGGGGTGAACACCTCGGTTCTCACCTTCGAAATCAATCACACGAACCTTTTTTGCCCGAATGTGTTCATTCGCTCTGTAGTTGGTGTCTGCTATTTTCTCTCTCCTTTTCTATAGCTTGCTTTCTTAGATTTCGATCATACCATAGAGAGGGGAGGATCGTCAACATGGTGGGAGGACAGGGAGAGTGGATTAATGTATTTTGGCTTGAGGGAGGAGGACTCTACCCCCATTTCAGCGAAACTCAGAGCACCCGTTTTTGGGTGCTCTGAGAAGGTCACTATTCGCCGAGCGAAAACCGATTAAGCGTGGCGTTCGATCTCGTCTAACATGCGGTCGAGCAGGTCCTCCACGCTCATGGGGTCCAGCTGCTCTCCGGTTCGCAAGCGGGGCGCCACCGTACCGGCCTCTTCCTCCCGGTCTCCGACCACCAGCATGTAGGGGATTTTACCCTTCTCGGCGTCGCGGATTTTCGCGCCCATCCGGTCGCTGCTGTCATCCACTTCCACGCGGATGCCTCGCGCGTGAAGCCGCTCTGCGACCTCATGCACATAGGGGAGGTTGCGATCGGTGATGGGGATCATCACCGCCTGGACCGGGGCGAGCCAGAGCGGGAAGTCCCCGCTGTAGTGCTCGATGAGGACGCCGACAAAGCGCTCCATGGAACCCAGCAGCGCGCGGTGAATCATGTAGGGGCGGTGCTGGTCTCCATCTTCCCCGATGTAGACCAAATCGAACCGGTCCGGGAGGTTGAAGTCAAACTGGATCGTGCTCAGCTGCCACTCCCGCTCCAGGGCGTCGATCATCTTCAGGTCGATCTTCGGCCCGTAGAATGCGGCTCCCCCTTCGTCGATTTCGTAATCGAGCTCGGCACGATCCAATGCCGCCCGGAGCGCTTCCGTGGCGTCGTCCCAGCGTTCCTTTTCCCCGGCCGATTTTTCAGGATCCCGGGTCGCCAGGTAGGCGTGGAAGTCCCGGATGCCGAAGCCGCGCAAAATGTGCAGGCAGAAATTCAAGACGCGGTCGATCTCCTCGGGCATCTGTTCGGGGCTGCAGAAGATGTGCGCGTCGTCCTGGGTGAAGCCGCGCACCCGCATCAATCCGTGCAGCACGCCACTGCGCTCGTAGCGGTACACCGTGCCCCATTCCGCCCAGCGCAGTGGCAGATCCCGGTAGCTGTGGAGATCATTTTTGTAGATCATGATGTGAAAGGGGCAATTCATGGGCTTCAGAAAGTATTCCTCCTCATCGATTTCGATGGGGGAGTACATGTTCTCGTCGTACCATGTCAGGTGCCCACTCGTCTCCCACAGACTCTTCTTACCGATGTGGGGGGAGTAGACCAGCTCATACCCATGAGCCAGGTGCTCGTCCTTACAATATTCCTCCGCCAGGTGGCGGATTATGGCGCCTTTGGGGTGCCAGAGCACCAGCCCGCTGCCCACCTCCGCTGAGGTGCTGTACAGGTCGAGGTCCTTGCCTAACTTGCGGTGATCCCGGCGCTTGGCCTCTTCCAATTTGTCAAGATAGTTTTCCAGGGCTTCATGGCTTTCCCAAGCTGTGCCGTAAATGCGCTGCAGCATGGGGTTGTGCTCATCGCCGCGCCAGTAGGCGCCGGCCACATTGAGCAGCTTGACTGCCTCAGGGTCGATCTCTTTGGTGCTTTTCACGTGCGGGCCGCGGCAGAGGTCCACGAAGTCATCGTGTTTGTAGATGGAGATGACGGGTTTACCGTCCAGCGGCTTGCCATGCTCGTCCACGCCGCCCGATTCCAGGCCGTCGATCAATTCCTGTTTATAGGGTTGATCCTCGAAGATCTCCCGCGCTTCCTCCGCGGACAGCTCCCTGCGTTTAAACTCGTGATCCTCGGACAACGTCTCGCGCATTTTCTCTTCGATTTTCTCCAGATCCTCCGGGGTCAGCGGTCGCGGTAAATCGAAATCATAATAGAACCCGTCATCGATGGGCGGGCCGATGGCGATTTTGGCTTCCCCTTCCGGAAACATGTCCATGACCGCTTGGGCCATGACGTGCGCAGCTGAATGCCGGATGCGGTACAGTTTCGAATCTTCGTATCCGTTCCCATTTCCGTGCTCTTTGTGGGCCATCCTACACCTCCAAAATTAAAAAAAACTCCTGCCCAGCTGGGGCAAGAGTAAGCTCGCGGTTCCACCCAGATTTACCCTGAGACTCAGGGTATCTCTTTGGGCCGATAACGGGGCCAAACGATCCACCATACTTCCTTTGCCAGGGTTCCGGTGTCTGCTCACGGGGGGTTTTCACGGTTTGCCTCTGGAGAAGGTTCTCAACCGATGACCTTCCCTCTCTGTCAGAGCCGGGGACCGCTACTCGTCCCGTTCAACGCTATCCTATTCAAGTTGGGTACATTATAGCCCCTTTTCTTGGAAATGCAAGGCTTTCGTGTTAGCGTTTTGTTAATGATATCCGGTATGCAGGGCTGGGACGCAAGGTAAATCCTGGGTTCAAATCCGTTCAGACCTCTCCCGGGGTGGGAGAGGGTTGGATCTCCCCTGTCAGCTCCCCTCCCTCGCCCCGGTCCCTTTGGAAAAAGCCTCCATGTAAACTTTGATTTCGGGGACCGTGGTCAGTTTTTCATAGAAGAAGTTGTTGACGATGTTGATCACCTCATCCCGGGCGGTTTCCACTTCATTTGTGAGGGCTTGCCCCGCTTTTTGGTCCTCCAGGGCGTCCCGCAGCCGCAGCAGGTGGCGGACGACGATCGACTCCTCCTCCCCTTCCAGGGCGTTGATCACCGCCATGATCAAGCGGTCGGCCTGGCTTTGGACGCGCTCGATGGAGATGCTGGAATCCGGGTGGCTGCTCTCATCCATGGTGCGGATCAGGGACCAGACTTGGTAGAGCATGGAAGCCGGTTCGTCGAAGAGCTCCCGGATCAGGGCTGCTTCTTGGTAGCGGCCGTTAAGGCGGAAGATGTTGTACATCCGCTTGGCCGCCTTGCCGTAATTGATATCCTTGTTGAGATATTTGTTGATTTCCTTTTCCAATTGGTCCACGTATTGATCGAGGGCGTTGGCGGATACATGTTGGGACAGCTTTTCGAAGATGGGTGCAGATTCTTCCTGCAAGTAAACCTCTTGAAAGTAGGGGTCGAGGAAGCCGTCCAAGGGCGTGATGGATCCGTCCGGGGCTTCCCAGGTCACATCCAGCATATTGCTGGCATTCACCAGCTCGTTTCGAACCGGGTCTGCGACCACCCAGTCCAGCTTGCACCAGCCCGGATCCTGGGCGACATCTTCCCATTTCAAGGTGACCTCCTCCCCAGCCAGCGTTTGGGCTTGGATTTCGCCCACCTCCAACTGCTCGGGCGTCCAGGAGATGGAGCTCCCCTGCTGGTGCTGCCGCCCATCAATGATCACATCATGGGGATAGGATCCAAAATGGATCTCCATGAGCTGGTAGGTTGGGCCGGTGAGGGTTTGCAGGGCTTTCTCGCGAATCAGCTTGGCCAGAGTCCGGCAGGCCTCTTCGTGGCTGTCAGCGAGGATGTTCAGGCGCTCGAAATAATCCGCATCGCCGGGATAGGTCTGGATTTTGGATTGGGCGGCGGACCCCGAAAGCGCCAGGGCCGTTTCCACTTTACCGGGGATGTCTTCAAATTCGACTAGCGCGCCCAGCTTCCGGAAATGGGCCAAATCCTTATCGCTGAAATCCAGCATGCTGACTTTGTGCCCGAAGACGCCGCTACCCCTGTCAAAGACGATCTCCTCCCCTTCCTGGGAGGCGCTGATGGCCTGCAACCACTCCTGCGCTTCGGCTTCGTTCAACTCAATATCCAGGCGTTGGGCGGATTCTATAATCCGGAGGGTGTTCTGTTTTTTAGCGGATTGAGAATTAGCCATGGTTTTCTCTCCTGTGACAAATGATGGTACCGGGTAAGGATATGGCCCACAAAAAGGGCTTACGGCCCCCCTACTTTTTTCCAGACCGCTTTGCGGCAGCCCTTTCTATTTTGGATCGTACCACAGCTTCAAGCCGGCAGATCCGGATTATTCCCCCTCGCCTTCCCTTGGGTTCAGAATCTATGGCTGGCAGTCTCCGGTCAAGAAATCGTATTCAGGACAGGAAGATCCGTCCGGGAAGACACATTTTGCGATATTGCCCCCTGTGCCTTTAAGGGTGTACCCTTCTTGGACGCAGAAGGAATATTCCTGACCACAGCGTCCGGACAGAAAATCCCACTCTTCGCATTCTTCCCCATCCGGGAAGATGCAGACGCCGATCGTCCCTTCCTCGGTCTCGCGCATTTCCAGTTCGTACCCCAATTCCTGGCAGTACACGGAAGCCGGATTGGCCATGCTGGCGCTGGATTCCTCACCCTCTTTCCCTTCCTCCGCTGTCGGCTGGGGGGTGTTAGTGGGTTCTAGCGGCTGACTCCCGCAGGCTGTGAGCAGGATGAAGGCGGATAGCAAGATCATTACCAAAGTTGTCCTTTTCTTCATTTTCAACTCCTTACGGCAGAGTGTACCGTATGTGACCATTATCTCACTAAAGACGGAATAAGTAGGGAAATAGTTCCTGGATTTGTAGATGTATTTTATCAAGCTGCTATACCGTGAATTTATCAAATCTGGTCCTAGTCTTTTCTTGATTAGGTGTTGTTTCCTGACTGTTGTTATCCCTATTCCATCTCGTGTCTGTGTCGTAGGGCTGTTACAGAGGTGTCCAAAGATATCCTGTGATGACCATAAAGCCGATGATGATAACCACTATTGATGGTGCGTATGGTTTTTCTTTTTTTGACCAGTGCAAGCCCTGGAGGACATAAAAGAGGAGAGTCCATTCTCCGTCGTATCCATCGATCCCTGTCTTCATTTACAATGGTGGAGAGGGAATCCATATTCATTGTGTGAGGTAGGAGAAAAATGGGAGAGCGAAGCGATAATACACAGGATTTGTTTGAAAAGAATCAAGGTGAGGGGGAATTGGCAGGAGAGGTGGTTTTCTTGACGGGGGCGTCGTCCGGCATCGGCCGGGCCACGACCATCCGCCTCGCGCGAGAGGGGGCTTCCGTGGCAGGTATTGCCCGCACGGAAGGTGATCTGGAGGAGACCAGACGCCTGGTTCGGGAGCGAACGGGGGAAGACCGCATGCTTCCGATGGTATGCGATGTCACCCAAGAAGAGCAGGTTAAAGATGCTTTTCAGCAGGCGGTCGACCTCTTCGGTGGGATCCAGATTGTGATCGCCAACGCCGGCTCCATGCGGGTGGCCCCCATTCATGAAACCCCTCTGTCGCTCTGGCGGGAGATGTTCGATGTCCTGGCCACAGGGAGTTTTTTAACGGCCCGGGGGGCCTTTCGACATTGGCTTGAGCGGGACATCCCCGGCCGTTTGGTATTTACCTCCAGTAAAAACGCGGTCGCGGCCAGCCCTGGGGCCAGCGCCTACGCCTCGGCGAAAGCTGCGGTCCAGCACCTGGCGAGGTGTTTGGCTGAGGAAGGAGGACCTCACGGCATCCGCACCAACACCGTCCTGCCCGACGCGGTGATCCGGGGCACGAACATCCTCTCCGAAGAGGAGCTGCGGAAAAGCGCCCAGCGCCATGAGGTGCCGTTTGAAGACATCTATGAGTATTACCGGAAGCGGAACGCGATGAATGTCTCCATCACCCCGGAGGATGTGGCGGAGGCGATCCTCTTCCTGTGCAGCCCGCGCAGCCGAAAGATCAACGGGGCTGCGCTGACTGTGGACGGGGGGATGTCGATCGCTTACCTGCGCTAAATGGGTTTAGGGGAGGCAGGCGTTTTCCGCTTGCCCCGCCGGGCAAGCATGAATATCATGTTTCTCAATGGGATATCCTCAGAAGGAAAGCGCTTCCGCAGCTTCTTTTTCTGGCGCCAAGACTTCTTCGGGTTTAACCTGTTCGTAATCGTTTTTTTTCAGGTAATCACTGATCTTTCCTGGGCCACCGATCACTTCGCGATGGATGACCATCGCCCCATCCCGGCCTGGTTTTACCCGCCAGCGGATGAGCATGATTTCCCCGTTGTCTATTTCAATCCCTGTGATCCATCGCGGGTAGACGCAGCTGCCGGCATTGAAATAGGGCGCTTCATTCGTCTCGGGAAAATGAGCATCATGGGTGTGGCCGCACAGCAAAGGCTGTTTGTTTTCTATGACCCAATTGACAAGTTCCTTTTCTATGTCCCGTTTTCTCTCCGGATTACGGGAGACCCGGATGGGGTTGTGGAGACCGAGCATCTGCAAAGGGCGCCACAGATAGCGCAATAACCAGCGGCTGAGCTGCCAATACTGGTCATGGATTAACTCCCCCTGGTGTCCGTGGGTGACAAAGAGGTCCTCCCCTGTCTCTTGGTGCTCCAGCACCAAACCTTCATGGACTTCAATGCCCGGGAACAAAGGTTCAACCTGATTGGTTTTCAGATTGTAATATTTGAATAGTGCGTTTCTGACATTCTCTTTGATTTTATATGGGATGTCGTGATTGCCGTGGATGTAATGAAATCGCCCTTCGGCGTAAAATCTCTTCAGTAAGCGGAAAATCGGACCGTGGGCGATGCGGATGCTCCTGTATCCGATATTTTTAATCAACTCGTCCCCGTCTCCAACCTCGATATACGTGAAATCCTTCCCGAAATAATATTCAAGGGCGTAGGTGTAAATAGCCTGGTTGCGGGCAAATTCGTCCGCCCAGCTGTTATCCCCCCGATGGACATCGCTGAAGAAGATCAATTTAGAATGATCATCAAAGGGGATCCTTTGTGCGTTGTTATTGTAAACTTCCGATAATCTTGATTGTTTATTCATATAACCTTTGTCGCCTGTTCCTGCTGGATGGCAGTTGGATTTTTTTTATGGGTTTATCCGTTGATCTTCATACACAGTGTAAGGGATGATTCTTAATATTATGTAAATAGAATGTAAAAGGGTTTTTATCGTTTTTCATCTTGGGTTAAGGAAAAGACCTCCTGATTATGCCTTAAACAGAAAAAGTGGAGCAGAACGCTCCACTTTTTCCGTACTATAGGAGGAGAGAAGTGTTTTATGGAATTAAGACTGCGTCAATGACGTGGATCACGCCGTTGGCGGTTTCGATATCGGTGATGATCATCTCAGCGTCGTTGATCTTCACATTCCTGTCCATGACGGAGATGCTGACGTTTTCATCACGCAGGGTTTCAGTTTCATTGAGCTCGACGATATCTTCGGCCATGACCTTGCCTTACACCACATGGTAGAGGAGGATGTCGGTCAGAGCGGGGATGTCGTTCAGAAGCTCGTCCAGCTCCCCTTGGGGGAGCGCAGCAAAGGCGTCATCCGTGGGGGCAAAGACAGTCAGCGGGCCTTCCGCTTTGAAGGCGTCCACCAGTCCGGCGGCTTCCACCGCGGCGACCAGGGTCTTAAATCGGCCGTCGAGAACTGCGGTGTCCACGATGTCCATCGGTTCAGGTGTCGGTTCGGGGGTCGGCTCTTCAGTGGGCTCGGGCAGGGAGTTGCGGTGGGCTGTGGTTCTTGCCTGACAACTTCCTCAGTCCCCGCTGAGGGGGTTGCTGCGTGGATATCCCCCTGATAAAAAGCGTATTGGCCTTCCTATGCGGTAATGGCGCTTAATTCTGGGATCAACCGGTAGAGTGCGGGGTCAAGTTTCCTGGATGTTTTGATCAACGCTGTGCACCCCCGTTGCCCCATCCGGGCGAGGAGATGAGTCTTCCGTGACCTGCAAAACCCCCTTCCCGTCATAGCACCTGACCCGGAAGGTACGGTTTCCTTCCTGATAAGGCCAATGGTAGCGCCAAATCACCCAGGTGGTTTTCGAGAGAGGGGCTCGGAGTTGGGCCTCTGTCCAGGGTCCACCATCTGTGCTGACTTCCACTTTGGATATCCCCTTGGTTCATGGTCATGTACCGAGGATCTCCATATTGTTTTTAGCTGTTTTTTGTGATGACTTATTATTTCAATAAAAGGTGGTTGCTATGCCTTCTATATTAAATAAATTCCCCCGGCTGGACCGTGTGGACCGCTTTATCACCAAGGTGATGGCCCGGATCGGGGTCCCTTTCTCGCGGATCGCGATTGGGATCGTCTTCGTCTGGTTTGGGGCTTTGAAGGTTTTTCCGAGCCTGAGCCCTGCCGAGGAGCTGGTGCGAAAGACGATCACTTTCATCAATCCGGATATCTTCCTCCCCCTGCTTGCGACTTGGGAAGTGTTGATTGGCCTGGGGATGCTCTCCGGCCGATTCGCGCGTCTGACTATTATCTTGCTCTTCCTGCAAATGCCGGGCACGTTTTTACCTCTGGTGCTCTTGCCCAGTGCGGTATGGACCCAATTCCCCTTCAGGTTGACGTTGGAAGGGCAGTACATCATCAAGAATCTGGTCATCATTGGCGCCGCCTTAACCATAGGCGGGACCGCGCGGGGAAATCGGTTGGATCCGGAGTCGGGGGGATAAACGTATCCGAGGCTTGATTTTCAAGGGAGGGATTAGGTGATGGGTTGGTAGTCTATCAGCATATCACCGTTATCTTCGTAAACGGCATCGGAAGGCTGTTTCCCCATCCAATACAGGATCGAAAAGTCCTCCCCTGCTGCTGCAGCGTTAATTACAGTGGGGATGAGTATCCAGGCTAAAGCGCTGGTGGGCAGGATGGTGATCAACAGCAAACCAAGGAGGGAAATCACTGTGAAAGGGGCCAATGCATTGATGTTCATCACCCACCACCTGCTGAGGTATCCTGGCGCGGCGGTGTAGATCACGAGACCTCGCACGCCAATCTGGGGCGGCACACGTTGGTCAAGGTAAAACACAGCCCTTTTAATCCGTTGAACCTTGGATGAGTTGGTAATTAAAATCCTCTCTCTTGATATAATCAAACTCATCATCCTGTCGAGTGTATATAAAAAAGGTTGAAGGTGTGATATGTTACTGGCGGGCGATGTGGGGGGGACGAAAACGAATTTGGCCCTTTTTTCGGTGGAGAAGGGACCGCGGGATCCCGTGGTAGAAGCTACCTTTCCCAGCAGAGACTACGCCAACCTGGGAGACCTGGTCCGCAAATTTCTCTCTGAGGTTGATCATCCATTGGAGAGCGCCAGTTTTGGGGTGGCCGGTCCGGTCGTGGATCGCCATGTTGAAGTCACAAACCTGCCCTGGGTGATCGATGCCCGAACGCTGGAAGATCAACTAGACATTCGCCCGGTTAGGCTCCTCAACGATCTGGAAGCGATTGCCCATGCTGTGCCCTTTTTAGGGTCGGAAGATCTCTATACCCTTAACGAGGGAAAACAGGTCCGGGAGGGGAACAAGGCCGTGATCGCCCCTGGGACCGGTCTGGGGGAAACATTTTTAACATGGAACGGCTCCCGCTATCGAGCTTACCCCTCAGAGGGTGGGCACGTTGATTTCGGACCCGCCACTCCAATGCAGCTGGACATGCTCCGCTACTTACAGGAGAAGTTTGATCGTGTCAGCTATGAGCGTGTCTGTTCCGGAATCGGCATTCCCAATATCTACGAATTTGTAAAAGATAACGGTCACGCGGTGGAGCCCGAATGGCTGTCCCGGGAACTGGCTGCGGCGGATGACCCGACCCCGGTGATCGCCAATGTCGCTTTGGCGGAAGAGCGTACCTGTGAGATTTGCGCGATAACGTTGGACATCTTCATTTCTATCCTGGGCGCAGAAGCGGGGAACCTGGCCTTGAAAGTGTTGGCCACCGGCGGGGTCTACTTGGGGGGCGGCATTCCCCCGCGCATCCTTCCCCTTTTGAAAGGGGAGCAGTTCCTGGAGTCTTTCATAAACAAGGGGCGGTTTTCCGACCTGCTTTCTAAGATCCCGGTCCATGTCATCCTTAATCCCAAAGTCGCCCTTCTCGGCGCTGCTTGCCATGGATTGGGATTACTCCATAAAACCCAATGAAACACTCATTTGAATCGGATGATTTTACTGTCTTCTAGCAGAAGCTTTGCCACTACCATTGGAACGTGAAAGGCCCCCAATTTTTCAAGCTCCACGAAAAATTCGAGGAGATTTATGTTGAGGTTGGGGATGTCGTCGATGAATTGGCCGAACGCGTGGTTGGCATTGACGGGGTTCTGCTCCACACCTTAGCGGATATGCTGGAGACGACTTCCCTCCAAGAGGACCCCGCTATGCCCGCGCCTGTGGAGATGGTCACGCGCACGATTGAAGATATGGAGACGTTGGTCGGATCCCTCCAGGCTGTCATCGAAAAAACAGAGAGCGCGGAAGAACGGACCACGACCAACCTTTTGGATGACGTCAAGGATGGGCTGGAAGCCCACCTGTGGATGCTTGAGGTCTGGAAAGCGAAATAAAGCTTCTTGTTCTGACCAGTAATGTGTATCAAGAAAACCGTTCAACATATCCGTTGAGCGGTTTGGCTTCGTTTTCGTGTCAATTAAGCTGACCTATGAGCTACCTGAAGGGTTTCGAAATGAAATTAAAGCATGGGCGCTCTTCCCATTCTTTGTTCAGGTTATGTGGACTTAGAAGCAAGTCATAGGTTTACAAAATGGAAAAGAGAATGGTGGTTTTCCGTTCTTGTGTCAGCAGAGCTTACCTAGAAGAATTTCGCAGTTTTATGACAGAAAAAAAAGAATGGGTGTTTGTCCCATTCTCTCGAAAGTAAACCGAAGGTTTACGACACAGTGGGCGGTATTGGACTCGAACCAACGACCTCTGCGATGTCAACGCAGCGCTCTTACCAGCTGAGCTAACCGCCCATGTGGGAACATTATACCCAGTCCCCCTTGAATATGCAATACTCCTATAACCCCTCACCACCCCACGGAGAGTTCTTCAAGAAAAGGCCGCAGCCTGGATACCAGCTCCTCCGGCTTCTCGATCATCAGCATGTGCCCGGCCTCTGGGATCACCTCCAAATCAGCGCCCGGGATTCCCTCCGCCAACTGTTTGGATAACCGGTAGGGGACCATTTTGTCATCTCCCCCGCAGAGAATCTTGGTAGGGGCGCTGATTTGCGTGATTTGGTCTTCGACATTAAATTTTTCACAAGCCAGAAAATCCCCGTGGAGGACGGAGGGACGCGTTTGCAGCATCCTCTCGTTCGCCGTCTCGATCAGCTTCCGGTCCGTGTGGGGACTGAAGGACCATTTTATGATCTTGTTTACGGCAGCAGGAAATGTGGAGGTATATCCTGACTCTTCCAGTAAAGTAGGATTGACGGGCAGCCTGGACCCAGCCCCAATCAGGCCCAAACCCCAGGCCCGCCGGGGGTGATGGATAGCCAGCCAGAGGGCGATGGCGCTTCCCATGGAATGGCCGATTAAAATCGCTTTGGGGATTTCCATCTCATTCATCAAGGTGATAAGGGCTTCAGTGTAGTCCTCGATACGCTGTAAGCCGTGTCCCTCTGATTTCCCATGCCCGGGCAAATCCAATGCGTAGACTCTGAATCCGGACAGACGGCGGATCTGGACCGGCCAGTGCAGGTAATCACCCCCCGCGCCGTGGATCAAGACCAGGGGTACCCTGTCCTTGTCCTGGGGGTGATAGGCGTAATAATAGGTTCCGTTTTGATAAGGCATGCTTTTGGAATGTATGTTGAGAGAAAAAAACTTGGGCTCAGATCAAACGCAGGCGATCCGCAGCGTCATCGGTCAAAGGGAGGACCACCTGGATGGTCGTCCCTTCCCCGATTCTAGATTTTATATGGAAGACGCCTTCCACCAATTCGGCACGCTCGCGCATGTTGGCCATTCCCAAACTGTCCCGGTCCTCATAACTCCCGGTGACCTCTTCGACATCAAACCCTTTGCCGTCGTCCTCGATTTCCAACAGCGCCAGGTCTTCCTGCAAACGCTGGAGTCGAATCCAGATATGATCCGCATTAGCGTGTTTTCTGGCGTTGTTGACCGCCTCCTCGGTGATCGTGAAAATCACCGTTTTGGCGTTCATGTCCAGCTCGTCCATCAACGAAGGATCGGTTTTGATACTTACGTTCTGCCCGAACGTTTCCCGAGTCTTCTCCGCCATGGATTCCAAGGCAGCGGTCAATCCCTCTGACTCCAGAATTAAGGGCCGGAGGGTGAAGAGCATGTGCCGGATTTGTTTGGAGGTCCGCCGCGCTAAGTCTTCGGTTTGGTAGAGGGCTTCTGCAGCAGCATCCACATCGCGGTTAAGCAGATGCCGGGCTCGACTGATCTGCATGGGGATGGCCGCTACGGTCTGCGTGGGACCATCATGCAGGGCCCGGGCCAGACGGCGGCGGGCCTCTTCTTGGACCTTGATGATCTGATCTTTTTCTGATTTCAGCTCCTGGAAAAGTTGGGCGTTTTGGAGGGCGATTTGAGCTTGGTGGCCCACCGTGCTCAGGATCTCCTGGCAATCCTTGTTGAAATACTCAGTGTCCGGGTGTCCAAAAAGCAGGACACCGAAGGTATCCAAACCCGCCCGCAGCGGTATGCCGAAGGCTGATTCACAGGCTCGAAAGGCTAAAAAATCTCTCAGTTCGGGGTCTTTGGGCGCTTCTTTGGTGAGTTGGGATTCCCCGCTTTCGATGGCGGCTTCTAACACCCCTTCCATCCCCGGCGTCTTTCTCTGCAAATCCGTTCGAGGCAATCCGCGACCGTAGGCGACATACAGCTCAGGCGGTTCCATCATGTCGTTTTCTGAGAAGAGCAGCACGGCGCTTACCAGCCGATCTGTAGAATGATCAGCGAGGTTTAAGGCGATAAAGGAGGCATCGAGGCTTTTTTCCAGGACACGTTCATAATTAAGAGTGGTTGTCAAATCCGTGATCAGCTGATACATCTTCCGCATCCGAATGTTGGTCGATGACTTCATTTTTACCTTCGGGGGTGTGGGTTTGGAATTGGCTTTTACAGTTTCCCCCTTTTGATCATTTGAGAAGATGAGGTACCCTACGCCGATACCGATAATCAGAGCTGTGATACCGGTCACGCTGACCATGATTATGAATTCGAGGGTATTTGCGTTCATCGTTGGTTGCCGTGGATAAGGATAATGCCTCTATATCATATCTTAAATTGAAAAACTTTTCATCCGCTGCCAGAGGTGATGAACTCCCCTCATGTCCATTTACCCGCTTGCGTTTTCATTCACTCCGCTGCGACCAGTTCCTGCAAATGCGGGATCAAGTTTTGCACCGCTTTTGCCCGGTGGCTGACTTTGTTCTTTTCCTCTAAGAGCAGTTCAGCCATCGTCCACCCTTTGGCCATGACAAGAAAGATGGGGTCGTAGCCGAAACCGTGTTCCCCTCTTTCTTCCGGAATAATTTGTCCAGAACAAACCCCTTCCGCTGTAAAAGAGATGTCGTCTGGATGGGCGAGCGCGACCACGCAGCGGAAGCGAGCGGTCCAGGGTTTGGGTTTGTCTTTGAGGTTTTCCAGCAGATGCCTGCGTCGGTCCGCATCGGTGGCCTCGGATGAGGGAGCATAGCGCGCGGATCGCAGTCCCGGCGCTCCTTGGAGAGCATCTACCTCTAACCCTGTGTCGTCAGCCAAAGCCCACATATTCGCCGCTTTAGCAAACGCCTTGGCTTTTATGAGCGCGTTTTCTTGATATGTTTCCCCGGTTTCTTTGATTTCTAATTCTATGCTCTCATCGACGGGGATATAAAGTTCGATGTCGAGTTCCTCTAATAAGGTTTGGAACTCCCTGATTTTTCCCGGGTTGCTTGTACCCAGCATCAATTTCATGTTCGAAGCCTTTCACGCCTGTGTACTATGATTGTAGTCTGTGTCATACTTCCTCTACCTAATAAAAAAGATAGGTTAAAGGAAAAATCGTTACACTTTGCGGTAAAATGGTTCCAAGTGAGTTAGAAATGTAGATATTTATGCCGACAAATCTTCCCCCTGATTATTATAAAGCTGAAGAGAAGTTTCGATCTGCCACAGATCCGGCTGAAAAAGTCAACCATCTTGAAGAGATGTTGAGCATTGTCCCCAAACACAAAGGCACGGACCATTTACGGGCGGATTTGAGAAAAAAATTATCCAAGCTTAAAGACGCTGCCCGATCGAAAAGGGGGGTCAAACGGCATGTCTCTGCCTACCATATCGATAAAGAAGGGGCCGGTCAGGTCCCGGTGATCGGCCCACCAAACGCGGGGAAATCCGCCTTGCTCAACGCAGTGACCAACGCCACCCCGGAAGTCTCCCCGGCACCCTTTACGACGTGGGGGCCGACGCCGGGGATGATGCCCATCGAGAACATTCAAGTTCAACTGGTTGACACCCCTCCTTTAAGCGATGAATACATCGATCCGGAGCTGCTGAACCTCATTCGACGGGCTGACTTAATCCTGGTGCTCATCGACCTGCAGGCAGACCCGGTTGGCCAATTGAACGATGTCTTTGAAACGTTACGGGAGAACAGGATTGCGCCCCTATACATGAAGGGGGACATCGAAGAGGAGGGATATATCCTCTACGTCCCCTGCTTGGTCTTGGTCAACAAATACGATGGGGAAGAGTATGAGGAGCATTACCAGATCTTCCAGGAGCTGAAAGACCATTCCTGTCCCACCATCCCCATTTCCACACAAACCGGGTTTAACCTGGAAACCCTCAAACAAGCCGTTTTCGACCGCCTGGGCGTGATCCGGGTCTATTCTCAGCCGCCCGGGAAAGAACCAGATTTTAACGCTCCCTTTGTGATCAGCAAAGGGGCCACAGTGGCTGAATTTGCGTCCAAGGTCCATAAGGATTTCGAGGAAAATTTGAAGTCAGCCAGGATTTGGGGGAGAAGTGCGGACTTCGAAGGGCAAATGGTCAGCCGGGATCACATCCTGGAAGATGAAGATGTGGTGGAACTGCAAACATAATCTGGGATTGGGCTGCTGACAAATTCCATGATTTGTTGTATAGTCTCAAATAACGGAAAGTGCGCCCGCCTTTTTGGTCTGGCCTATCAGCGGCTGCATGGTTCCATCTGGGATGCTGTCGGTGGTCTGGATTAAATCCGTCCATGAGACCATACAATGTATACAGGATGGTGGGAGGTTCCAATGAAGTTTCACTCAGTTTTACATCTCAGGAAGCCATTTTTTCATGCTTTTTTCCTCTTCTTGATCTTCAGCCTGATTTTCGGTGCCTGCAGCGTGCTTGCGGAGTCTCCGGGTGTGGAAGAAGGGGCTGAGTCAGTCCCCGGGGAGGAAAGCGAAGACCAGGGAACGGGTGGGAAAGAAGGAGATCCGGTCTCAGATCCAGCAGGGGGAGGTCAGTCCGCATCGGAGGGGGAGATTCCCCCGGCGTGGGCCCATTGCCCCGCAGAAGCGATGGAAATCAGCATGTTCATTCACCACATCTGGAATTTCAGTCCCAACCGGGATGCGGAGCAAATGAGCGTGGATGGATCGACCGGGCCCCTGGCGAACTGCTCCCTGACAGTCCATAAAGGCAACGTGTCCATGGAGGATTGTATTATCCCAATCACGAATACCGGGTTCGTGCAAACGGATGATGGGAAATGTGACATCACCTCCAGCGGGTTCGCTGTCATTTCTTTGGAAGAGGGGTTCTGCCAGGATGGGGTGATCACCCTGACGATCAGTGAAGTGCTTGATCCAGATGCCGGGTATGATGGGGCAATGAACTGTCCCAATATCTCCCAACCTTATCTCCCTTTCTACCCTCCCTCCCTTACCACCCGGGAATTTCACATTCAACAAGGGGGGATGAGCGCCACGGAGTCCATGAATCCTGACCTTTCTGGGCAATTCAAGTACGACAAAGAATGGACGCTGGTCTCTGAGGAGTTACCACTTCCCGAGGTGGAGGATTAACCGGTCCGCTCTCGAGAGGGCTAGCATCCGTTTTATATCCCCCGGATCGGACCATAATGGGTGGAAACAGGTCGAATCAAAAAGGGGCTGTCAATGTGGGACAGCCCCTTTTCAGGTCCTAAACGTGTGCTTACTCAATGGGCAGCGCTTCGAGTTCACTGACCATGCGCTCGAGGACGTCGAAGCCACCCTGCCAGAAATCGGCATCTGTGATGTCGATATCCGCCTCGGCAAGGATTTCCACGGGCGCCTGGGAGCCGCCCGCTTCTAGGATCTTCAAATAACCCGGTTTGAAGCTTTCCCCTTCTTCTTGGTAGCGCTGGTAGAGGGAAAACACCAGAAGCTGGCCAAAAGCGTAGGCATAGACGTAGAAAGGATAGTGGTAGAAGTGGGGGATGGAGACCCATTCCCAGCGGAATTCCTCGCTGAGGGTCAGAGAATCCCCAAACTGTGTTTCCAGGTTTACCATGTACGCATCGGCGATCTCATCCACCATGGCGCCTTCTTTGATCATCTCGTGCGCGTCGCGTTCAAAGAGGGCGAAGAAAGATTGGCGGATGATGGTCGCGTAGGCGTCATCCATCTGGCGGAAGAGGATATCCCGTCGCACAGCGGGATCTTCCTCCTCCTTCAGGAGCCGATCGATCAGCAGCATCTCACCAAATGTGGAGGCGTTTTCCGCCAAGGGCAGTTTGGAGTGGAAGGTGAACACGTTGTGGTCGGAGGCCAGCATGGCGTGGATGGCGTGTCCCAACTCGTGGGCCATGGTGGCCACATCATCTGCCCGCCCCTGGTAGTTGAGCTTCACCCAGGGGGAAAGGTCCGGGGTCACCGAGGCGCAAAAGGCGCCGCTCTGTTTGCCTTTGCGGACCTCGCTGTCCACGTGATCTTCTTCCAGCACCTGTTGGGCCAGTTCAGCGATCCGGGGCTCAAAGTCGTCAAAGGATTCCAGGATCATCACCACAGCCTCATCAAACTCGTAGGTCTTGTCCGATTTGGCGACCGGCGCGTAGACATCGTAGCGGCGGATGCGATCCATATCCAGCCATTTCGCTTTCAACTTGAAGAAGCGCTGAAATAGGGAGGCATTCGCTTCGCAGACGTCGAGCAAGGTGTCCACTGCTTCATCGGGGACATCGTTTCTCAAGTTGCGCACCGAAATAGGACTGTCGTAGTTGCGCAGGTCCACATTTTCATTTCGCCAATCGCGGGCGATGGTCTGGTAAATCTGTCCCAGGATGGGGCCGTCTTCCCCGTAAACCCTGTAAAGCTCCTGGTAGGCCGTTGCGCGCAGGTTGGGATCATGGTGGCGGACGTAAACCATCAATTCTCCCCGCGTAAGTTCCTTCTCCTCCCCGTCCACTTCGAGGGTGAAAGTGTAGCGGTTGGTGAGCGAGTCGTAGAGCGTGACCAGGGCGTTGAAGCCGGTCACATCCTTGATATTGATCACTTTCTCTTCAGGTTCTGAAAGGGTGTAGGGCGTGAAGTGGCGCATCTCTTCCAACCAGTAGTGGTAATCACCGGAATCCTTTTGCAAGCGATCCGCGTTTTTCTGGTCGAGCTTTTTCCACCACAACTCAAAGAACAGGGTCTTGTTGTGCATATCGGCCATGAGTTGCTCGATTTGTGCCCGCAGCGCCTGGGCAGCCTGGTTTTGGGTGTCTTCCGTGAACCATAAAAAGGCGTAGGAGGAGATCCGTTGGGCTTTTTCCGTTAACCCTTCCAGGGCTTTCACGATCTCAAAGAAGGTATCCCGAGAGATGTCATCCTCCAGTTCATCCCGGTATTTCTGGAATGCTTCCACGTCGGACTTGAGGTCCTCCAGCGCTTGCTTAAATTCCGGGGTGTCGTGTCCTGGAAAAAGGTCTTCAAGGCTCCATCGTTTTTGGTTAAAGGTGTTGGTCATAAATCACTCTCTTTTTGTAGGATAGTTTTAGGCGGGTGGCTTCCGAGTCGATGCGATTATACATCAATTTTTTCTCTTTTAACAGGTTGGAAATCACACATTCGCCCTGTCATTTGTTTGATTCATCTACCTTGCCCCTCTGGGACGCTTTCCTAATTGACCTCCCCAATACAGGGCAAATTCTAAGGAGGGGGATCAAGGATTTCAATGTCCGGAGTTGAAAAAGCCCGTGATATAATTTTTCAACGTAGACGACCGAATCCATCCCATTGAAGGAATCAGGATCCCGGGGATTAGGGGCTGGATGGGACACCCGTCCATATCTTTGTGGGAGTGGGATCAATCAGTGTCGGGAATGTTTGGGGAGGGTTATGAGTAAAGCGCTTGATTTTCAATCCATCATCATGACGCTTGAGAAGTTTTGGTCTGAACGGGGGTGTTTGATCTGGCAGCCCTATCACACAGAAGTCGGTGCAGGAACGATGAACCCTGCCACATCTCTCCGCGTGCTGGGTCCTGAACCATGGCGGGTGGGGTATGTGGAGCCCTCCATCCGGCCCGATGATGGCCGCTACGGGGAAAACCCCAACCGTTTTTACCAGCACATCCAATATCAAGTCATCCTCAAGCCTGATCCCGGAAACCCCCAGGAGATGTACTTGAATTCTCTGGAAGCCCTGGGCATTGATCTAGGCATCCACGATGTCCGCTTTGTGGAGGACAACTGGAAATCGCCTGTATTGGGTGCCTGGGGCTTAGGGTGGGAGGTGTGGTTAAACGGTTTGGAAATCACCCAATTTACCTATTTTCAACAATCCGGCGGACAGGACCTCGATCCGATTTCTGTGGAATTGACTTATGGGTTGGAACGGATCGCCATGGCCTTGCAGCATGTGCGAGATTTCCGGGACATCCGTTGGAATGAGGATCATTCTTACGGCGGGATACAACTGCAGAGCGAGCGCGAATTCAGTAAATACGCCTTCGAGCTCGCGGATGTGGACCGACTGCGAGAGCTTTACGACAGGTACGAAGCGGAAGCCAAACGTTGTCTGCGGGAAAATCAAGTCCTTCCCGCCCATGATTATGTCCTGAAATGTTCCCATACCTTCAATTTGCTGGATACGCGGGGTGCGGTGGGAGTTACAGAGCGGCAGGGGCTTTTCAACCGCATGCGTGATTTATCCAGGAAGGTAGCCCAAGCGTATATTGAAAAACGAATGGCCCTGGAATTCCCCTGGCTGGAGGAGAGGGAAGCGGAAGGGGAAGGGGAGAGACGGGAAAGCGCCTTCTCTGTGGAGAACGCGCCTCAGGAAGAAGCCCCCTTCTTATTGGAGATTGGGACGGAGGAACTCCCTCCCGGCGACGTTGTCCATGCTCTGGGGCAGCTTGAACAACTTGTCCCTGCCTATTTGGACGAGCGGAGGTTGCCGCACGGTGAGATCCAGGTGATGGCTACCCCTCGCCGCCTGGTCGTCACCGTCGAAGATCTCGCTCCCCGGCAAACGGATCTGGAACAATTGGTCAAGGGGCCTCCCGCGGACCGGGCCTATGATGAGGATGGGTATCCCACCCAGGCTGCAGAGGGATTTGCCCGTTCAAAAGGGGTCACTGTGGATGATCTGGAAGTCCGGGAGATGGATGGAGGGAAATATGTGGTCGCCGTGGAGCGAAAGCAGGGTCGTCCGGCTGTGAAGGTGCTGGCAGAAGCGCTGCCGGATCTGATCGCGGAGATCGGGTTTGAACTCACCATGCGCTGGAATGAAAGCCAGGTTTCCTTTTCCCGTCCCATCCGTTGGCTACTCGCCTATCATGACCACCTCCTCTTGCCTTTCTCCTATGCAGGGGTGGATTCCCAGCCATATACCTGGGGCTTGCGTTTCCTGGACCCCAAGCGGATATTGGTTCAATCCCCGTCCGAATATTTCCAGGTCTTGGAAGATCAAGGCATCATCCTTGACCAAGAGAAGCGAAATGACGCTATCATGAGCCAGATTCAGGCCTTGGTCGCCGATGTGGACGGCGAAATCCCCTCCGATCCGGAACTGCTCACCGAGGTCACCCATTTGGTGGAGGCGCCCTTGGCGCTGCGGGGTGAGTTCGACCCTCAGTATTTGGACCTTCCCCGCGAGGTTTTGATTTCGGTGATGAAGGAGCACCAACGCTATTTCCCGGTCGAAAAGGATGGGGAATTGATCCCTTATTTCATCACCGTGGCCAATAAACCCCCTCACAAAGGGGCGAGGGAAAAATATCAATTCGTCACCCAAGGGAACGAGGATGTGATCATCGCCCGCTTTTCTGATGCTGAGTATTTCGTCCGGGCGGACATGGAAAAAAACCTGGAGGAGTATGTCCCAAGCCTTGAGCTTCTCACCTTTCAAGAGGATCTGGGGTCCATGAGGGGGAAAACGAACCGGGTCCGCAGCCTGGTCGATGATCTGGCGGAGGAGATGGGGCTTACCAGGGCCGAACGGGAGAGCGCTCGCCGGGCAGCGGAGCTGTGCAAAGCGGACCTGGCCACCCAGATGGTGGTGGAAATGACGTCGCTGCAGGGTGTGATGGGGTATTATTATGCCCTCCATTCGGGCGAGACGGAAGCGGTGGCGACGGCGATCCGGGAACATTATTTGCCCCGTTCCGCGGGCGACCCGGCTCCCTCCACGAAGCCGGGACTGGTCCTCAGCATCGCCGACCGTTTGGATACCCTGGTGGGGTTGTTTGCCGCCGGCGTGGTCCCCACGGGCAGCAAAGACCCCTTTGGTCAGCGGAGAGCAGCGCTGGGGCTGGTGGGGAATCTAATTGTTTGGGATCTGGATTTTGATCTCAAAGAAGGTATTGAGGCCGCAGCCCAGAACCTCCCCCTCGCCATTTCCGAAGAAGCGAAGGTTGATTGTCTGGCCTTTATCAAGGACCGGCTGCATAACGCCCTGCGGGATGAGGGATATGCCTTCGATGTAGTGGACGCCGTGGTCGCCGCGCAGGGGGAAAACCCGGCCGGCGCGTCTCGGGCCGTGAAGGCATTAAGCGAATGGGTGGAGCGGGAGGATTGGGATCATATTTTGGACAGCTATGCCCGCTGTGTGCGCATCACGCGGGATCTGCAGGAACGATTCAGCGTTGATCCTGAGGCCTTCGTTGAGGAGGAAGAGCGGGATTTATATCGAGCGCTCCGCGAAGCGGAGGATGCGCAAAGGCCAGTGGGGGATGTGGACGCCTTCCTCCAGGCTTTTTTACCCCTCATCCCGGAGATCACGCGCTTTTTCGACGAGGTGCTGGTGATGGCGGAAGAGGAGGAACTGCGTCAAAACCGGCTGGGTTTGCTGCAGCGCATCGCCGCGCTCGCTGATGGGGTGGTGGATATGTCCCGCCTGGAGGGTTTCTAAACGTTTCCATCCTCATTTACAGACGTCGCTGATTCGTAGGTGGGCGGAACAAAGTGGGGTACCATGCACGTACTGGGCGGCGGAAAAAACAACAGCGGCGTTACAGCGAAGGCGGCTGTATGCAAAACTTCTCACGTGGAGGAACCATAGGCGCCAACCTTTAGCGGCTGGAGAGAATTAAGGGAAACGGTGGCTTCTTTACTGGGAGAAAAAAAGTACATCATGCTCATAGATGGGGTCACGTAAGTTGCGGACGCGGACCCCTACGCCCTTTCAGCGCTGCAGCATGCTTGAGACCAGCATTTCCAAGATAACAAACTGATTATCCTGGAGCTCAATCTTCCCGACATGAGTGGGGTGGAGGTGATAGCCCAGGTGGGTCTCAGATATCCACAAACACAGCTAGTTATTCTGACGAAGAGCGATCATTTGAGTCAGTGGTAGCCGCTGTACGGAGTGGGGCAGTGGATTACTTACTCAAGCCATATGAGAGGGAAGGACTCCTGAGCACCTTCCTTGAGAACCGTGGCCGGGTACTGACACACCAGGAACTCATTGTTGAAGTAAAGGGAAAGGGGGTGGAAGAGGGCAGGGTGCCCGAAATCCTGCGACCCATGATCAGCAGGCTGCGTAAAAAACTGGATGCCTTTTCTAAAGATAGAAACTGGGTGAGAAATATCAGGGGAAAGGGATATGTTTTTAATATAGGAAGTTAGGGGAAGTTTGAGTATTCAACTATATATGAAAATTATAAAGCACAATATCCTATAGGCCATGTTTATGGATATATACTGATCAGTATATATCATAGATTGGATTAGGGAACCGAGTAATTTATGGATTCTAGAACTGGTGCTAGCTGTAGAATGTATTCCTTTTTGTCGGTTACAATACCAATGAACAGTCAAGATGGATCGCTCATATTTCGAACACATATCTAATGCGCGAAATTATTACAATCGGAAAGAGATCGCTAAAATATGAAGAAAAGTCAAATTCAAAAGAAGGGTCCTCATTTGACCAAACGAAATAAGAAAATTGAACATCAACTGAAAATTACACAGATGGGACAAGCCTTTGGGGCCGCATTGTTTTTAACGGGAATATTAATCATATCAGGACTATCAATTTATCTACCAAGGATAAATGGGGCCCCGGTGATGGAATTCTTCTTAGAGAAGATAGGCCCAATTATTGTGATTTTAGGCTTAATTATTGGGATTGTTAGCAGCGCTTTCAAAAATAAATTATCTATTCAGAAAAGAAATGCTTACAAAGAAAATGCGTAGCTGACTTAGACATAAGCTAACTGAAAGAAAACTGGGTAAATCCCGGGGAGGATTCGGCTCATCTTTCTTTCTACGACCTCTTATGTCTATATGTGGAACAAATCAGAGTGGCGAGAAGATAAGCAACATGTGATCGACTGTATGGATTTTTCCGCTGAATGATTATGGGTAGATTCAAAGGGAGATTCTCTTTGTAAATGTATTTTCCTCCCTGTGATTGTGATATTATACGGACCATGTTCAAATCGATAGACTGGAATACTTTTCCAAAAAATTTTATGATTGCACAAGGAGGGTTTTTCTTATTTGGCAGTGGAATTGCTCTTATTATCCAAGCTAAATTGGGAACGGGTTCTTGGGAAGTGCTCGCTGTGGCTTTGGCGGATATAACCGGTTTGTCACCTGGGACGATGATCATTTTCTCAGGATTGGTTGCCTTGGTCGCTGCCATACTCTTGGGGGAAGAAGTGGGTTGGGGGACAGTGGGTAATATGCTCTTTATTGGTCCATGGACGGACTTCTTTCTTCAAATTATCCCTTCTGTTGAGGAACAACTTCATTTAAGGGTACTGATGTTACTGGGATCGATTGCTCTGGTGGGGCTAGCTAGTGCAATTTACATCAGCGTGGATGCAGGAGCAGGTCCTGGGGATAGCTTGATGTTGGCCATTCACCGCAGCTTAGGGTGGAGTGTACGGCTTTCAAGGGCCATGCTCGAAACGCTGATTCTGATGGTAGGGTGGATATTCGGCGGCCCCGTTGGTGTCGGGACTATGGTATTTTCTTTGTTGATCGGGCCCGCGGTTCAATTTGGATTTAAACTTCTTGATGTCAATCCCCATCACCGGTCTGCAGAACCTACCTCATAAATCTAAAAGAGAGATTGCCCATAGCAGCTTTCTCAAAAGGCTTTTTAACTGTCCGAGCTGTTTATCTTCACAAGTCCCTTTGTGCTTCAGCACTGAATCTTGAAGATCAACGTGAACGGTTAATTTTAGGCCACATCAAAATGAATTGGTTGGGGCAAAAAGAACTGACGCAATACTATTGCCTATGATCTCGCCGAACAGACCCCTTACGAGCTTTCTGGCTCATCATTATTCGTCTCGGAAAGGAAGCGGCGGGTCAGCGGTGAGCTGATTTCGTCCAATACGATGCCAGTGCTCAACCAGGACAGTCCTGGAAGCGACCCTATTCTATTGTAGATGAGATCCTTTAGATCCTCCACATCGCGGGCATAAACGGTGATGAGTTCATCCGTGTCCCCGGTCAAGGCCTGCACCTTTGTAACCGCAAGCAATCTTGAGGGTTCGAAAAGAGAGTTCTCCAGCGAGATATTTTCCGCCCGCTTGGCCTTAATGACCGCCTTGATGCCCAGGCCGAGTTTTTCAGGATTGATGATGGCGGTGTATCCGCTGATCACTCCATCTTCTTCTAACCTTTGAATACGATCGCGGATCGTGGAAGTGGGGCTGTCGAGTCGCCTTGCCAGTTCAGTGACCATGATTCTGGCATTGTTTTCCAGTTCAGCAAGGATAGCGAGATCGAGCTCATCTAATGGCCGCATTTTTCATCCTTTATGATCTAAGAGCGTATGAAGAACAAGACTACTTTGTAGATACGTTTGTTATATACACTAGATATGTGAATAACCCGGAATACTCTCAGTCTTAGGTCATCCAATCGCGTTAGAGGTTGACCAAACCAACAGTCACCCGCAAATAAGTATATCAGCACAGACGGGACGCTGGAGATGTCTTACTGGCGGGGTTTAGTGAACGGCGCAGGTAAAACAGGTGTGTCCGGACGAGAGTCCCGGGCAATCCAAACTGACGAGACATGCACCCATTAATCATGAGAATAACATAAATCTGCGAATTTTATTACATTAATCACGTTGAAATAGCAAATATTCCGCAGTATAAATGGTTACGAGGCGATTTACCCGCTTTATTTGCTATTCTGTATTATCGTTACCGAACAAGCAAGGATAACATTCATTGTTCGCAACACCCTCAGATTATGATTGATTGTACCAAATCCCACGACGATCAGCCGAATATTTGGGGAACCCCATATCCGCCCAAAACAACGGATGTGTTTGAACTTTTTACCTGAGCAGATACATGTACTCAGGTATTTTTATTGCCGGTAGAAGAATCGGACCCACCCTTTGCGGACAAGCGTTAAAGTGGAGAAGGATCAGCTATATATATAAGTGAGGATGAATATGGGACAAGAAGAATCCAGAAAGACGAAAGTGAGTTCCTGGAACGAATGGGATCCCTTGAAGCATGTGATTGTGGGGCGCGCGGACGGGACGATGATCCAGGCGCCGGAAATTGCCATTCAGCGGGATTATCCGGAGGACGGCTTCCCGTTAGGGGAGTATGGTCCTTACCCTCAGGAGATGGTAGACAGGGCGAACGAACAGTTGGATAATTTCGCCAAACTCCTTGAAGATCGGGGTATTCGCGTGGACCGACCTACTCCGATTGATTTCAGCCAGAAAGTAGCAACGCCTGACTGGGAGCAAGAAACGATGTTTGGCTGTGCGCCTGTGCGGGACATCTTACTCACGGTTGGCAATGAGATTCTAGAAGCCACGATGTCCTACCGCAGCCGCTGGTTTGAATTTATATGTTATCGTCCTTTGTTTGAGCAATACTTCAAGGAGGATCCGAATTTTCGCTTTGAAGCGGCGCCCAAGCCGCGATTGACGGAAGAGTCGTATAAGGAAAACTGGTGGGAAGAATGGCATGCGATGACAGAGGAGGAGAAGTTTGAGCGTGCGGAGCGGGGCGACTGGATACTCACCGAGAAAGAGCCCTTATTTGATGCGGCAGATGTTGTCCGTTTTGGGAAAGACCTGATTGTCCAGAAGTCGATGGTGACGAATGATGCCGGGATTGACTGGCTGCGCCGCCATTTTGCTAACCACCGCATCCACAAGGTGGGGCGCAGGGAACTGCTGCCGTGGCATTTGGACTCAACGCTCGTACCCCTGCGGCCGGGATTTGCACTGATCAATCCCACGCGGCCTCCGCTTGATGAGAGAGAATTTGAGTGGTTCAGGAAGAATGATTGGGAGCTAGTGGAAGCGCCAGAGGCAACACTCGAGGAAAAGCAGCCCTATGATTTTTGCAGCTGGTGGTTGAACATGAACACCCTCTCTCTGGGTCCGGACACTGTCTGTGTGGAGGCCAGCGAGAAACCGGTGATGGAGTTGTTGGATTCGTATGGGTTTGACGTTGTTCCTGTCCCGTTTTATGATGTGTCGCCTTTTGGTGGTGGGCTGCACTGCTGCACGGCGGATGTGTACCGGGAAGGCGATTGCGAGGATTACTTCCCTCATCAGGTTGAGGGATTCTGATCTCCTCAGCTTTGTTGTAGTTTCCAGAATGCAAAATCTATGATCTTGGTTTATGTATTTTTGAGTTGAAGTTTATTAAACATTCAGATAGGAAACTACGAAATGCTTATCGAACATATGACTTGGGAGGAATATCAGAACGAAGTTGGTCGAAGAGTTATTATTCTCCCAGTGGGATCGCTAGAACAACATGGGCTTCATTTGCCATTGAACGTTGATGTCGTGATACCAAAAAACCTGGCGTTGATGGTTTACGAGGAATTGCAGGCTATGGTATTGGATGAGATTTTCTCTGATACGGTTTTCCGGGGTGGGAGATGGAGCATGCTGCCCTTTCAGAGACTGCACTCATGCAATACTTTGCACCGGAACGTGTTCGAGAGGACAAGATAGTGGATGACCAGCCTGAACGAGTACCTAAATACAGCATCTTTCCGCCGCCAGACGAAATCATGACCAAATCAGGTGTTTTTTACAAGGCAACTTACACATCACCTGAAAAAGGGGAGATATTAGCAAGCCATTTGGTGGAAAATATTGTGCAAATAGCTCTCCGAGAACTTGGGTCGTGAACGCATAGTGTTCTATATAAACAGAGGGGAGGTTTGTAATAGAGGAAGAAGGAGGAAGTTTATATTGGGGGAAGGAGGTACTGCATGACAATAGTTGTACTATCCTTATAAAGTTCAAATTTCCCTTTAACTATCAATAATGAGGAGAAAGAAATGAAGACAAAAGGATCGAAGCTAGTTACTGTAATTGCTTGCCTGACATTAATCCTGATCGTCTTAGCGGCGTGTACACCTTCGACTGAGACTGTTGAACCCACTGCAGTGGAGGAGATGGAAGAACCCACAGAGGAAGAACCCCAAGCGACTGAACCTGCTCAGGAAGAACCCACACAGGAAGAATCCACCCCGAGCGAACCGGTTACCATGCGAGTTGGTGTCACTACAATTTGGGATGCGATGAATCCAGCCACCGGGTGGGAGTCCTACAATATTCGCTATCTCTTCTACGACGGATTGATTGAATGGAGTGGGCTAACCTCTTTTGAGCCTGGCCTGGCAAAAGATTGGTCTGTGTCTGATGATGGGTTGGTTTGGACGTTCAATATACATGAAGGGTTGACCTTTCACGACGGAACACCCTGTACAGCTGAGGATATCGCCTGGAGCCTAAACTTCCTGATGGATGGAAATATTGGGCCGCTGGAGCTTTACGTGGAGGGATTCGAGGAGGTTGTTGCCCTGGATCCTACTACAGTTCAGATCACCGTATCAGAGCCAACAGCCCTTATGACCACAGCGCGGCTGCATTACGCCTGGATCCTTCCCCGCAGTGTATGGGAAGGCATGTCCAAAGATGAAATTGTGGAGTTTGAGGACCCTCGCGCCCTCATCGGAACCGGCCCCTATAAACTTGTGGAGTATGTGGAAGATGAGTATATGATCATCGAAGCGTTCGAGGACTATTTCCGTGGCAAACCTCCGATTGATCGCATCATCATCCAGCAATACGCAACTGAGGATGCAATGGTTCAAGCGCTTCGGGCTGGCGAAGTTGATATGATCGACGAAATCCCGTTCACGGCGATAGAACCCCTTCAAGCAGAGGAGAATATAGAAGTCGCTGTCATGGACACGATCAGTTTAGACGATCTGGTTATCAACTCTCACGCGGACGGCACTCAACCAGAAAGTCTCAACGACCCAGTGGTGCGTAAAGCTATGGATTATGCCATCAACAAGCAAGAGATCATCAATATCGCTTATGCGGGATATGGAGATGTAGCTGGAAGCATCCTCCCTCCGGCCTTTGGTGAATGGGTCAGCCCCAACACTGATCCTCTTCCATATGACCCCGATGAAGCGAACCGCCTTCTCGAAGAAGCCGGCTATGTGGACAGCGATGGGGATGGAATACGAGAAGACAGCGATGGCAACCCGATGGAATATCGTCTATATTCTGATGAGACAGGTAGCTCAGCACGTGTTCTGGAGGTTATTTCCAATAATTTAGCTACCATTGGAATCTCAGCTCCGCCCACACTGATGGATAATGACGCACTTTACGATCTGCTAGAACCCTCGTGGGACTTCGACCTGATCTTATGGGGTTGGGGATGGGATCCAGATCCTGATTTCGCTATCTATTGCTTCACGTGCAAAGCAGTTGAGAATTACCTCAGCGACTCCGGATACTGTAATGAGGAGTATGACGAAATCTACCGAGAGCAAGGCCGCACGACGGATAAAGAGGAACGTAAAGAGTTGGTATGGGAGGCTCAAGAGGTACTTTATGAGGACCGCCCGTATATCAACCTGCTCTATCCGAAGTTGGCACAGGCTTATCGCTCTGATCGATTTACTGTCACTGAGATACCCGGGGGAGATCTTCTTAAGAAGTCTACCTTAGTGCGATACATCAAACCCGTAAAGTAAATCTCCGCACCTGGTCAGCTCATTTCTCTAATGAGCTGACCAGGGTTTTTTGAGGTGCCCATGCAACGCAGTAACTATCTGGCCCGTAAAGTCTTATTCAGAGCAATTACATTGATCGTGGTGATTATTTTTAATTTTTTTCTTTTCCGGATCCTCCCGGGCGATCCTGTCAAGTCAATAGCTCGTAGCCCGCGTTTGACGAGAGAGGCTAGGGAACAGCTCATGGCCGATTTTGGGCTGGATAAACCTGTATGGATAAATATTGATGAATTAAAAAATGGGAATATACTGGGCGGATTCGATACACAATTTATCGCTTATTTCCGGGCATTAATGAAAGGTAATTTAGGTATTTCATATCGCAGCCGCCGAGATGTCGCTGAAGTATTAAAGGAAAGGGTCGGCCGGACTGTCCTCCTGGTGGCGGGTGGTGAAATCTTAGCACTTATATTTGGTGTCGTTCTGGGTTTAATTGCCGCTTGGCGACGTGGCACACGGTTAGATACATCCATTTTACTCTGGTCACTGTTCTTTTGGGCTTTCCCCACATTCTTCTTGGGAATTATTCTCCTCATCTTGGCGGGAGGACAATTACCCATAGGAGGAATGGTCACACCAGGATTAAAACCAGAACATGGATGGGAATATTGGATTGATGTTGGGGAACACCTGATTCTACCTACGCTTACTATGGCCATTATATATACCAGCTCATATGTGATGATCATGCGTTCTAGCGTTTTGGAAGTACTAAGCGAAGACTACATCCTGACCGCCAAGGCTAAAGGTATGAATGCATTCCAAATTCTACGTGATCATGCATTGAAAAACGCAATGTTGCCCATGGTGACTATTGTTGCCCTCAATTTAGGCTATATCGTAGGTGGTGCGATCCAAGTAGAGACCGTTTTCTCCTGGCCAGGCATAGGGCGGCTAATGTATGATGCCGTCACTCAACGGGATTATCCCATGATGCAGGGGATATTTCTTCTCTTGGCTGTCAGCGTTATCACCGCTAATTTGCTGGCAGATCTTCTGTATTCAATATTGGATCCCAGGGTAAGGACAGAATAAGGAAATACGTGGCTATGAACCAAGTGAAAGAAATATGGAGCGGCTTCCAACAAAAGCCGATGGGCATACTCGGGTTATTGATGCTTCTATTTGTGGTAATTGTTGCTATATTTGCCCCCTTGCTGGCACCCTATGATCCCGACGTTCAGATCGATGTAGAACCAGGAGACATTCTCGCTCCGCCTGATTCTGAGCATTTGCTTGGCCGTGATGATGCAGGTAAGGACGTATTAAGCCAGTTAATCTATGGTGCACGTGTTTCTTTAATGGTTGGCTTTATGGCCTCTTTTATGTCATTGTTTTTCGGCACAACTGTTGGCTTGGTGTCTGGTTATTATGGGGGCAAGATTGGAAACTTGTTAATGCGGGTGGTGGATTTCCTCATGGTCATACCCTCTCTGCCATTGATGTTGGTCATCATCTCTTTGTGGGGGCGAGGGCTGTGGAAAATCATTTTGGTAATAGGCCTGCTTGGTTGGACATCCATTGCGCGGCTGGTTCGCTCACAAGTGGTTTCTATCAAGGAACGCAAATTTGTTGAACGCGCACGAGCGATCGGGGCAAGTAATCTCCGCATTATTCTTCGACATGTGCTACCACAAGTTATCCCTATTGTTCTAACAATGTCTGTACTGGATATATCAGGCGCCATCATCGCTGAATCTTCCCTCAGCTTCCTTGGCCTTGGAGACCCCACATTAGTAAGCTGGGGCATGATGCTCAATTTCGCCTTTGAGCGAGGTCTCAGCCGTAGGGCCTGGTGGTTTTTACTACCTCCGGGATTTGCTATCGTCTGGGTTAGTATGGGACTAGTACTGTTGGGAAGAACACTTGAAGATATCGTCAACCCCAGGCTTGAGACACACCATCTTTTTGATGCAAACCGCATGTTGTCCCTATTTGTCGGAGAACAATCTAAAAAGGAACCCGAAAAGGAAAACGAGATATTAGGCGTGCGGAATCTTTCTGTCAGTTATTTGCTTGATGATGAGACCGAGCTGCAAGCGGTAGAAGATTTAAGTTTTAGCTTGAAGAAAGGAAGCATACTGGGGTTGGTAGGTGAAAGTGGATGTGGGAAAACTACGGCTATGCTTGGTGTGTTGCGATTGCTTCCCGCCGAAGGGCGAATTACATCAGGCGAAATTCGTTATAAGGATAACGATCTCTTGAAAATTTCTGAACAAGAAATGCGAGAGTATAGATGGAATGATATATCTCTCGTGTTCCAAGGAGCAATGAATGCTCTCAATCCTGTGCGAAAGGTTGGCGATCAAATTGCGGAATCGATTATGCTTCATGGAAAACGCACCGACAGAAAATCTGCCGAACATCGCGTCCAGGAGTTGTTAGAGCGAGTAGGAATCTCTCCCGCTTTAGCTAATCAGTACCCTCATCAATACAGCGGCGGGATGCGTCAACGAGCGATGATCGCCATGGCCTTGTCCTGCTCGCCTGATATTCTGATTACCGATGAACCGACTACTGCTCTTGATGTCATGATCCAAGCTCAAATTCTTGATCTATTACAGGATCTGCAGAAAGATTTGGGATTATCTATTATCATGGTAACCCACAATTTAGGGGTAGTTGCCGAAGTATGCGATGAAGTGTTGGTAATGTACTGTGGCAAAACTGCAGAGTACGCGAGTGTAGACACTATCTATAACGACCCCCAACACCCCTATACTCAGCGGCTCCTTGAAGCTTTTCCTGATATAGATAAACCCAACTCAGATTTAGCCACAATTCCTGGCTTCCCGCCCTCACTTGATACGTTGCCGACGGGATGTCGTTTTGAACCTCGCTGCCATCGCAAGATTGATATTTGTAGCGAAAAGACGCCAAAACTGAAACGTGTCGACACGGACCACTATGTAGCCTGTCACCTGGTTGAGTAATAATTATGAATCAAAGCTCACAACCACAACATGAGAAAGTTTTACAAATCAATAATTTACGGACATATTTCCCATTATCCCAAGGTATCGTGGGTACTTTGCTTGGTAGAAGTGATCGCTATATTCGTGCGGTGGATGGGGTTAGCTTATCCCTCGCCAAAGGTGAAATTTTAGGTTTAGTTGGCGAGTCGGGATCGGGAAAAACCACGATCGCATTGAATGTGCTGGGCTTGGTTGAGCCAACAGAGGGAAATATTCTGTTTAAACAGCAAAATGTCCCTGAACTTGTCAGTAGTGGTGACCGGTTGAAGCTTCGACGGCAGGTACAAATTATTTTCCAGGATCCGTACGAATCGCTTAATCCACGCCAGACGGTGTTTGATTCAGTAGCCGAGCCTTTGGTAGTGCATAATCTGGTTAGAAATCGCGAAGAAAAAGTCAACAAGGTTAAGACAGCGTTGGTGGATGCTGGACTTGAACCCCCGGATGCCTTTTTAGATCGCTATCCTGAAGAGTTATCAGGAGGGCAGCGGCAGCGAGTGGTCATCGCGGGTGCGTTAGTACTGGATCCTGAGTTGCTGATTGCAGACGAGCCAGTTTCCATGCTTGATGTTTCTATTCGGGCTCAGATTCTCAACTTGTTGCTCAAACTACGTAATGAGCACGGGATCACCATCCTTTACATCACCCATGACCTGGCAACTGCCGCATACTTTACCGACCGGATTGCCGTGATGTATTTGGGTTCAATCATGGAAGTTGGACCCACCAATCAGGTATTGGAAGATCCCAAACATCCCTATACTAAAGCGCTTCTTTCTGTAATCCCGGTCCCGAATCCTCGCCGCCGCCGAGAAAGAACGATCCTCGAAGGTGAAACGCCTAATCCCATTGATTTACCTTCAGGCTGCCGGTTTCATCCACGCTGTCCAATAGCTGTTGATAAATGCTCGCAAATCGAGCCGGCCTTGGAGAACGTTGGCGTTCAGCACCAGGCAGCCTGCTTACTTGTTGATGCAAACAATGGGCAAGCAATCTAAAAAAGTATAATCAACTTTTCGTCACTGATTTATATCTTGATTTTGAATTACACCATTTTACGGATGTTGCTGGAAAGAGTAATCATTAATACCAAATGATCTGGGCAATTCAGTTGGGAAAGATAAAAAGATAAATATGTTAGATCTTCTAATAAAAAACGCATCTGTGATTGACGGCACTGGCAAACAAGCTTTCAGTGCCGATGTTGCGGTTGTAGCTAAGCGCATTGAAAAAATCTCTCAGGACATTGAACAGGAATCCAGGCGAACTATAGACGCAAGCGGTTTGACATTAGCTCCTGGTTTCATAGATCCACACACGCATTCTGATTTGACTTTGCTGGTTGAACCGCGCGCCGAGAGCAAGATTCGCCAGGGGGTCACTACGGAAATTATTGGTAACTGTGGGGATTCGCCAGCCCCATTGATCGGTGCGGCAAAACACGAAGCACGGGCAGCAGCCCAAGACATTGGCGTGGATGTGTCCTGGACGACGATGGCTGAATATAGGGAGAAGCTACGAGAGAAAGGGACAGCTGTACATGTTGTGCCCTTGGTTGGTCATAACACAATCCGAGGCGGGGTTTTAGGGTATGACGATGTGCAGCCTACGCCTGAGCAGCAGAGCGAAATGGAGAAACGCGTAGAGCAGGCTATGGAGCAGGGAGCGTGTGGTATGTCCACCGGCCTGTTTTATCCCCCGGGCTTTTACGCGAAAACTGAAGAAGTCATTGGTTTGGCGAAAGTGGTTACGAACCATGGGGGCATCTATGCCTCTCACATTCGCAGTGAGACAAACCATCTTCTCGAGGCTGTGTCGGAAGCGGTTGAAATCGGCGATCGAGCAGGGATCCGGGTGCAGATTTCTCATATCAAACTGGAGGGCTACCGGAATTGGGGAGACGTGGATCAGTTAGTGACCATGCTTGAAGACGCGGCATCAAAGGGGTTGAGGTTAGGTTGTGACCAGTATCCCTACGATGCTGGTGTGAGTTGGCTTGCTTACATTCTCCCTTACTGGGCTCAAGCTGGTGGAGGAAAAGCTGTTGGAGAAAGACTGGCTGATCCCGCAGTACGAGTTCAACTCAAAAAAGATTGGCAAGCGAATCGGGATGAGTGGGAAAATCGCGGTGGCATGCGTGATTGGTCTGACCTCATGATCACTGATTGTCCACCTCGCCCGGATGTGCAGGGTAAAACTATCGTGGAAATAGCGGCGGATTGGGAAAAAGACCCGCTTGAAACAGCCTTTGACCTGATTGTGATCAGCGAGGGACAGGTGGAGTGTGTATGTTTTGGGCAGTTGGAAGAAAATGTACGTAGATTGCTGAGTCACCCCTTAGTTGTTGTAGCCAGCGACGGGGAAGCACTGGCCCCTTACGGTGTATTGTCTAAAAGCAAGCCACATCCGAGATGCTATGGTACTTTCCCTCGGGTTTTGGGACATTATGTGCGTGAGGAAAAAGTGCTGTCACTGGAAGAAGCAGTACATAAAATGACTTTGATGACCGCAGAGCGGTTTGGTCTGGAAGACCGAGGGGTGATCCGGGAAGGAGCTTGGGCCGACCTGGTTCTGTTTGATGACCTGACGATTGCCGACACAGCAACCTACACTGCTCCCCATCAGTACCCCGAGGGCATTCCTTATGTCATCGTTAATGGGGAGGTAGTGATTGATCAAGGCGAGCACAGTGGAGCCCTGCCCGGAAAAGTTCTGTGACATCATTATGTGAGGGTGTGAATGACTGTTCCAGATGTGACGTTACGCGATATATACCAGGCGAGAAAGAAAATTACACCTATCATCCGGAGAACCCCGCTTGTCAACTCTCCGACGATGGTGGATCGTGCTTGCGGTTCGGTTCACTTAAAACTTGAGAATCTGCAGGAGACAGGCTCGTTTAAGGTTCGCGGGGCTGCTAATAAGATGCTCAATCTCACGCCGGAGGAAAGAGCTCGGGGTGTTGTTACCGGATCCAGCGGTAATCATGGCAAAGCGGTTGCTTACATGGCAAATAGGTTAAATGTAAATGCCGTGATCTGTGTATCCACAAAGTCTCCCGATAATAAGGTAGCTGCAATCAGCCGTCACGGTGCCCACGTCGAGGTGTATGGTGAGAGCTACGATGAATCTGTGGATCGTGCCTTGCAGTTGGCGGAAGAGCAGGGTCTGACCATGATTGACTCGTTTGATGATCCTTATGTCATTGCTGGTCAAGGCACCATCGGCTTGGAGTTGCTGGAGGACCTCCCCGAGATTGATACAGCCATTGTGCCTCTGGCAGGAGGCGGGTTGTTGTGTGGGATTGCTTTAGCCCTGAAGACAGCCAACCCAGATATCCAGGTAATTGGTGTGTCAATGGAACGCGCCCCCGTGATGTATTACAGCTTGAAAGCCGGCAAGCCGATAGAGATGGAAGAAGAAGAGACCATTGCCCATGCATTGGCAGGGGGCCTCGGTGAGAATAACCAGTATACCTTCCGAATGACCCAGGAGTACGTTGACGATGTTGTTTTGGTCTCAGAAAAAGCGATTGCTGAAGCTATGATCTTTGCCCTGGAGCAACATCATCTTGTCGTTGAAGGGGGCGGGGCGGTGGGTATTGCGGCTGTTCTTCAAAAAAAAGTGGACAAGTTGGGGAACAACGCAGCCGTGGTTGTAAGTGGCAGCAATGTAGAAATCCCTTTACTTTTGAAAATTGCGGAAGAACACAGTAATTAAACTCACAATTCTCATGCTAAAGCAGAAGAGAGATCATTAAATGACATACTCAGAGGAGTCTTACACCCGATTGGACCAATTCATAGATCAGAATAGGAAGGTTTTTAATATCCCTGCTGTTGCTGTGGCGGTGACCAATCGGGAGGAACAGATTTATGAATCCACCCATGGTTTTTCTGATCTAGCAGCGGAAACACCTCTTTCACCGGAGATGCTGTTTGAGATTGGGTCCATTGGGAAATCTTTTACCAGCATTGCCATCTTGCAGCTGGTGGAGGAAGGTTTATTGGATCTTCATGAGCCCATAACGCGATACCTTCCTTGGTTCTCTGTAAATTCTGATTATGAGCCAATCACGATACACCATCTTCTAAGCCACACTGCTGGAATCATCGCCGGTCCTGACTTTCCGGGTGATCCGCACTATGAGGTTTGGTCTTTACGCAAGACAGAGACTGCTGTTCCCCCCGGAACTTTTTTCCATTATTCAAATTCAGGCTATAAAACACTTGGGGTGATTCTTGAGGATCTACTTGGTCAGCCCTATGGGGATATCATTCAGGAAAGAATCCTCGATCCTTTGGAGATGTCATCGACTGAGCCTATCGTCAAGAACGAGACGCGCGACAGACTGGTTGTTGGATATGAGGCTTATTATGATGATCGCCCTTTGTCTCTCAGCCGCCCCCTGGCTCCTGCGACATGGTTAGAACATGCAGAAGGCGCAGGCAGTCTTGCCTCGACGGTTGCTGATATGTCAACCTACTTGCGCATGCTGTTGAATCGTGGAAAGGGACCACAAGAGCGTATCTTGTCCGAAGAAAGTTTTGATCTGATGACGACACCAGTAATAGAATCAGCAGGGGAGGGAAAGGACTCTTTCTACGGGTATGGGCTTGTGGTTCGAGAATTAGATGGACATACCTGCTTTTATCACGGAGGAGGGATGGTTGGGTATTATGCCTTCATTTTTCTCGATATGGAAGATGGATTGGGGTCGGTTGTGCTTATGAACGCTCCTGGTGACCATGCGGATGAAGAGATTATCAAATACGCATTGGAGCTGGCGCGAGCCAATTTAAATCAGGAGACTCTTCCCGAAATCCCCCTGATCGACCAGTACAAGGTTGAAAATGCTAAGGATTATGTCGGAACCTTTCAGATTACCTCTCGTAATGATCGAAAGGTGAGCCCCCGGTCTTTCGAACTGAAATCTAAGGAGGATCGGCTGATCTTTTCCTATAACGAGGAGCTCATTGAACTTCAGCAGCGAGATCAGGATTGTTTCTATGTGAATCATCCGGACTTCGAACTTTTCCTTCTCCGTTTCAGGCGCGAGGATGGAAAAGTTGTGGAAGCTTTCCATGGCCCGGACTGGTACACAAACGAACAATACGGTGGTCCGACAAGCTTCCATCATCCTGAAGGATGGGAAGCTTTTCTTGGGCACTATCGTACTCATAACCCCTGGTATTCAAATCTCCGGGTAATCCTTCGGAAGGGTACTCTTATGCTGGTTCACCCATCAGGACAGGAAGATGTGTTAGTTGAATTAGAGGACGGACTATTTCGGGTTGGGAGAGACGATCGCTTGCCAGAGCGAATCCGATTTGGTGCCGTCGTTGACAACAAAGCATTCCGCGCAGATCTTTCAGGTATCGAATTTTGCCGCACGTTTACACGATAAGAAAGGATTTGTGTTGGTAGAGAAAGGCATTGAAGCTTTTTTGATTTGATTGTTGCACAAGGAAGGACATGGACGGGAAGCAAACGTTACGGACAGTACAACCCGAGGATTTGTTTAAACTTAATTTCATTCAGGACGGGCAGCTATCACCTGATGGAAAGACTATAGCCTATACCATTTCCACTATGGATGGTGGAGGTGAGAAGGAAAAAGTTGCCATTTGGCTGTTGTCTCTTGAAACGGGCATCTCAAATCAGCTTACATCAGGATTAGCTCAGGATACAAATCCAGCTTGGTCACCAGATGGCAAATTGATTGCTTTTCTTTCAACCCGAGAGGATAAACCACAAATCCGCCTTATCGCTGTGGATGGGGGTGAGTCATGGCCGTTGACAGATATGCCCCTGGGCGTCAATGACGGTCCTGCTTGGTCGCCAGACGGTGAGCATATCGCTTTCGCTGCCTGTCCGGCTGTTGAAGCCCAAGACCGCACAAAGCCTTACCGCATTTCCCGCCATATATATCGGGTTAATGGGATGGGATATCTGGAAGAGGATGGGCAGGATATATATATCATCTCTGTCGAAGGGGGGAAGCCGAAGCGACTGACCCATGATGAGGCCTATAACAGCAGGCCTGTTTGGTCACCCGATGGAGATAAGATCCTCTTTACGACTGAGATGACCCCGGTTTCCTTTAGGGTCCGCCCAATTCTAAGAGTGGTGTATCTAGATGGGGAAGTTACTGACCTTGTAAAGGATTGGGGCTATGGTTTTTCTGCTGTTTGGATGCCAGACAGCAAACATATCGCATTCATAGGGAACCCGCATGGGCTTCCTGACGGCTCGAATGAGAATCTGTGGGTAACTGATATACAGGCAGGCGAACCGGTTTCCAGGACATCGAGTCTTTCGCTTCCTGTGGGGGGAGATTTGGATGGCGATCTACCTCTTGGTTCATTGCTGAGACCAAGGATTTTAATCGGCGAGGAGGGCAGGACAGCTTATATTCCAGCCCAAGATGGGGGGGCGCTTCATATCTACCGCGTTGCCCTTGAAGGGCCAGAGACATGGAATCCCGTCATCTCAGGGGAGCGAACCTGTATGCCACTTGGCATAGATCCCAGGCGGATGGTTTTTGCTGTCAGCACTATCCACAATCCAGTGGATCTTTTTGTTTCTGAATTGGATGGATCCAACGAGCGACAACTTACTCATCTCAACGACGAATTGAGGAGTAATTGGCTAATCCCGGAGGTTGAAAAATTATCATTTCCCGGTAGTGATGGGGTTCAAGTTGAAGGTTGGGTATTAACACCCCCCACAAGCGAGGCTCCTTACCCAGCAGTTCTTTATATTCATGGTGGGCCTCACGCCAGTTGTGGGTATATATTTTCCTTCGATCATCACATGCTCGCTGGTGCGGGATACGCAGTGCTGTTCATTAATTATCGCGGATCAATTGGGTATGGGGACGATTTTAGTTCAGCGATCATTGGTGATTACGGCAATCTTGATTATAAAGACCTGATGAAGGGTATCGATTTCACCATCGAGAAAGGTATTGTTGATCCAGATCGCCTGGGCTGCTGTGGGCTCTCCTATGGGGGGTATATGTCCTGTTGGATAGTTGGCCAAACAGATCGTTTTAAAGCTGCTGTGCCGGAAAATCCAGTTACCAACTGGGTGACTATATACGGCGTCAGCGATCAGGGTGTTCAACGCACTCCAGAGGAATTAGGTGGGCTGCCGCATGAAATCCCAGGAGTTTACCGGCGGTGCTCCCCGATCACATACGCGCATCGTTGTAAAACACCCACATTGCTAATTCAGGCAGAAGAGGATTATCGATGTCCCGCAGAACAATCTGAACAATTCTATGCTGTTCTCAAAGACAACAATTGTGTTGTTGAGATGCTGCGTCTTCCCTATAGTTCCCATGCAGGATCAATTGAAGGGTCACCGGTTGTACGCCGAGCCCAGAACGAGGCGCTTCTGGAGTGGATGAATCGCTATGTATTAGAAAAAGAGGCTGATCGGAAGCCTTAGACCTGCGTCGGCGTTCTCGTCCCAATGCTGCCAGCCCATCGATAACGTGTAAGTGTCATTTCGGGAATTGCGTTTTATGTGAAACTGCCTATGAAATTATATGGAAAGCATAGATATTAGTGGAGCAGTTTCCGGAGAAAATGAATAGATTAATGTCCTTTTTTTTCCGATCCTCAGCGGGACTTACCTGACCACTTTGAACTGCTGGCAGCAATCAAGAAACGGGACCCTCAAGTCGCTCGTGACGCAATGTGTATCCACATCTTTGTCGCTGACGAGAGCTTAGACTCCATGCTCGACACCCAACAGTCAACGGGTAAGGGAAAACGGACAACAACCTCTGGCAGATAGCAATCCCTCCCTCTATGAGCATGGCATGAACAATCCAATCTTTGGGAAATTAGAGAGGCACACCATGAATTTGACAGGTTCACAACAGGAACAGGTTGTCGCACTGACGCGCGAGTTGGTCCAGGCCAAGTCGCCAGCCGGTCAGGAAGAAGAAGCTGGGAGGGTGGTCGCCCATTGGATGAAAACGCTGGGCTACGACGAGATATGGACCGATGAATACGGCAGTGTGATAGGAAAGCGGTGGGGTAGTGGGCCAGGCAAGAATCTCCACTTTGACGGTCACATTGACATCGTTGCGGCCACCCAGCCCGACTCCTGGCGTCATCCTCCCTTTGAGGCACATGTGACCGAAGGGCGCATCTGGGGCAGAGGCACAACAGACATGAAAGGACCACTGGCAGCTATGATTTGTGGTGCTGCCTTCCTCTCACGAGAAGCGTTCGATGGGACGATCACCGTTTCGGCCAGCGTTGGCGAGGAAGGGTGGGAAGGCGCTGCACTGGGCGCCATCCTACGCGAATACCCAGCAGATGCGGTAGTCATCGGTGAGCCCTCCAACCTGACTCTGGGATATGCCCAGAAAGGCCGTGCGGGTATCACGCTTAAGACGCAAGGGCGGGCTGCACACACTTCCACCCCTCAAAAGGGTTTGAATGCGGTATACAAGATGATAGAGGTGATCGAGAGCGTGCGTGCCATGCCTCTGCCAGAGGATGATGTGCTTGGCCCTGGTGTCACAGAACTTATCGAAATCATCTCATCACCCTACCCCGGTGACACAATCGTGCCGGACGGATGCCGTGTCCGTTTCGACCGACGGCTCGGTCCAGGCGAGACTCAGACCAGTATGCTGGAGGGCCTGCAGGAAGCCTTGAACGATATAGAGGGCGTGTCAGTAGAATGCCCTGACATAGTCCTATCTTGTTACACTGGCGAGCAGTTGCGAATGGCAGATTTTCACCCAGGATGGATTACACCACGTGAAGAAGAGCTTGTCCAAAAAGCACTGGTTGGTATGCGTACCATTGGATTGCCGGAGACCTATCTTGCAGCGCCTTACTGCACCAACGGAAGTGCTAGCGCCGGAGAAATGGGGCTTCCAACCATTATTTTCGGCCCCTCTCAAAGCGCCCTGGCTCACATCGTGGACGAGTACATTGAGATTGAACAACTATTGAAGGGCACTGCTGCACACATGGCAATCGCTCAAGCTTATCTCGGCTAACCTCCAGAATCTCCAAGATATGATGTGAAACGATTAACCGAGCAAGCGATGGCTCTCTAATAGTCTGCCAATTGCATTGTCCCGAGGTGGGCACCAGAGGACCAATAGAATGTCTGAGAAACAAGGGGTTGTCTGTAATTCGACCGGGAAACTCAAGCGCGTCCTGTTAGATAAGCTGACATACAATCAGGTGCTCACCAAAAACGATGTGGCGCGCGCCAGCCTTGAGAAGCTGGCGAAACGCTCCTGCCTCGCCAGCTAACGCGCAGCTGCGTCGAAGGGGGCGATTGCTTTTGGTTGGACGAACACACACTCAAAGATTGTGAGAATAACATAAATCTGCGAATTTTATTACATTAATCACGTTGAATTAGCAAATATTCCGCAGTATAAATGGTTACGAGACGATTTTCCCGCTTTATTAGCTATTCTGTATTATCGTTACCGAACAAGCAAGGATAACATTCATTGTTCGCAACACCCTCAGATTATGATTGATTGTACCAAATCCCACGACGATCAGCCGAATATTTGGGGAACCCCATATCCGCCCAAAACAACGGATGTGTTTGAACTTTTTACCTGAGCAGATACATGTACTCAGGTATTTTTATTGCCGGTAGAAGAATCGGACCCACCCTTTGCGGACAAGCGTTAAAGTGGAGAAGGATCAGCTATATATATAAGTGAGGATGAATATGGGACAAGAAGAATCCAGAAAGACGAAAGTGAGTTCCTGGAACGAATGGGATCCCTTGAAGCATGTGATTGTGGGGCGCGCGGACGGGACGATGATCCAGGCGCCGGAAATTGCCATTCAGCGGGATTATCCGGAGGACGGCTTCCCGTTAGGGGAGTATGGTCCTTACCCTCAGGAGATGGTAGACAGGGCGAACGAACAGTTGGATAATTTCGCCAAACTCCTTGAAGATCGGGGTATTCGCGTGGACCGACCTACTCCGATTGATTTCAGCCAGAAAGTAGCAACGCCTGACTGGGAGCAAGAAACGATGTTTGGCTGTGCGCCTGTGCGGGACATCTTACTCACGGTTGGCAATGAGATTCTAGAAGCCACGATGTCCTACCGCAGCCGCTGGTTTGAATTTATATGTTATCGTCCTTTGTTTGAGCAATACTTCAAGGAGGATCCGAATTTTCGCTTTGAAGCGGCGCCCAAGCCGCGATTGACGGAAGAGTCGTATAAGGAAAACTGGTGGGAAGAATGGCATGCGATGACAGAGGAGGAGAAGTTTGAGCGTGCGGAGCGGGGCGACTGGATACTCACCGAGAAAGAGCCCTTATTTGATGCGGCAGATGTTGTCCGTTTTGGGAAAGACCTGATTGTCCAGAAGTCGATGGTGACGAATGATGCCGGGATTGACTGGCTGCGCCGCCATTTTGCTAACCACCGCATCCACAAGGTGGGGCGCAGGGAACTGCTGCCGTGGCATTTGGACTCAACGCTCGTACCCCTGCGGCCGGGATTTGCACTGATCAATCCCACGCGGCCTCCGCTTGATGAGAGAGAATTTGAGTGGTTCAGGAAGAATGATTGGGAGCTAGTGGAAGCGCCAGAGGCAACACTCGAGGAAAAGCAGCCCTATGATTTTTGCAGCTGGTGGTTGAACATGAACACCCTCTCTCTGGGTCCGGACACTGTCTGTGTGGAGGCCAGCGAGAAACCGGTGATGGAGTTGTTGGATTCGTATGGGTTTGACGTTGTTCCTGTCCCGTTTTATGATGTGTCGCCTTTTGGTGGTGGGCTGCACTGCTGCACGGCGGATGTGTACCGGGAAGGCGATTGCGAGGATTACTTCCCTCATCAGGTTGAGGGATTTTAGCATAGTATTGGATAGACTTGATGGGTATCCCAAGTTGCGGGAAAGACACTTTTCCAACATTTGGGCTGAAAGAAATAGTTAGCCACAAAATAGATTAACAGGAGTTGTGTCGGAAATATTATTCGGAATATAAGCATGTATTGAAAGAAATGGAAGCCATAGTTTTGCATTTAATTTTAGATAATTGTAGGAGGAGGACATGTCCCGTAATTTACGATGTAGAAGCTTCGTGAAGTTGTTGGATTTTACCCCTGACGAAATAAAATTTTTGCTAGAGCTTTCCAAGGATTTGAAGAAAGCGAAATATGCAGGGACAGAACGTCCTTTGTTGAAAGGCAAGAACATCGGCCTTATATTCGAGAAAGCCTCCACCCGAACAAGGTGTGCTTTTGAGACAGCTGCATATGATCAGGGTGCGCACACCACATACTTGGGGCCTACTGGATCTCAATTGGGCACAAAAGAGACCATCAAGGACACGGCCCGGGTATTAGGCAGGATGTACGACGGAATTGAATACCGGGGTTTTGGTCAGGAGAGAGTAGAAACGCTGGCCGAGTTTGCTGGGGTTCCTGTATGGAACGGTTTGACGAATGAGTTCCACCCAACCCAGGTTTTGGCTGACCTGATGACAATGATGGAACATAGTGAAAGGCCACTCTCTGAGGTCAAATTTGCATATCTTGGCGATGCTCGTAACAATATGGGCAATTCGCTATTGATAGGGGCAGCAAAAATGGGAATGGATTTTCGATCTGTTGCCCCTGAGAGTGTTCAACCAGATAAAGCCTTGGTCAATCAGGCACGGGAAATCGCTGAGGAAACGGGCGCGAAAATATCAGTTACGGCTAATCTGGATAAGGGTATCGAAGGCTGTGATTTTTTGTGCACTGATGTTTGGGTTTCAATGGGGGAGCCTGAGGATGTTTGGAAGAAAAGGATCGAGTTATTAAAACCCTATCAGGTAAACTTGGAAGTGTTGGAAAAGACTGGAAACCCAGATATAAAATTCATGCACTGCCTGCCAGCTTTTCATAATCGTGATACAGAGATCGGGAAAGATATCTATCACAAATTTGGGTTGGAGGCTATGGAGGTGACTGAAGAAGTATTTGAATCAGCACCTTCCATCGTATTTGATGAAGCGGAAAATCGAGTACATACCATAAAGGCTGTAATGGTAGCAACATTAGGCATTTAATGTCCAAAAAGAGGAGACTATAATGAAAAAAAGAAATGTGATCATCATTGGCGCTGCTGGAAGAGATTTTCACAACTTTAATACCTATTATCGAGAAAACGATGCCTATAATGTGGTGGGTTTTACTGCAGCTCAGATACCGGGAATAGAAGGAAGAAAGTACCCTCCTGAATTAGCAGGTGATCTTTATCCGGAAGGTATACGAATTTACCCGGAAAGAGATCTCCCAAAGCTTATCAAAGAGCTAGATGTAGACGATTGTGCTTTCTCGTACAGCGATGTTTCATATCAACACGTCATGTCTGTTGGGGCTATTGTGCAAGCTGCTGGTGCAAGCTTAGTTTTACTGGGTCCCAATGATACTATGCTCAAGAGTTCCAAACCCGTCATTGGTGTAGGAGCGGTTAGAACAGGTTCAGGAAAGAGCCAAACATCGAGGAAGATTATTGAAATCCTCATGGAAAAAGGGTTGAAAGTTGTGGCCATAAGGCACCCCATGCCTTATGGAGATTTAGCCGCTCAAAAAGTCCAGCGGTATGCAGACCTCTCAGATCTGGATAAGCACAACTGCACAGTTGAAGAAATGGAGGAGTATGAACCGCATATCGTCCGCGGAAATGTGATCTACTCTGGAGTAGATTATGAAGCTATACTGAGGGCGGCTGAAGATGACCCCGATGGATGCGATGTCATTGTCTGGGATGGGGGGAACAATGAACCTCCATTCTATTTCCCTGATCTGCAGGTGACTGTGGTCGACCCCCTTCGAGCAGGTCATGAGCTGCGGTATTACCCTGGTGAGGTTACATTGCGGATCGCAGATGTAGTGATTATCAACAAAATGGATACTGCAGGTATATCAGATGTTAATACCGTTAGGAAGAATATCAGGAAAGTAAACCCGGATGCTACCGTTGTCGAAGCTGCTTCGGTGATCGATGTTGAAAACCCTGAGATCATCAGCGGAAAAAAGGTGCTTGTGGTTGAAGACGGCCCAACCCTTACTCACGGGGAGATGGACATTGGCGCTGGAGTGGTTGCGGCTCGAAAATTCAACGCAGCAGAACTTGTTGATCCAAGACCCTATACAGTAGGTGGTTTAACTGAGACGTTTGAGACCTATCCGGACATTGGTACTCTATTACCCGCTATGGGGTATGGCGATCAGATGCTGAAAGATCTTGAAACCACAATCAACAATACAGCGTGCGAGGCGGTTGTCATTGGCACGCCTATTGACCTGGGACGCATCATCGATATTAATGTGCCTGCAACAAGGGTTCACTACCGGTTGCAGGAGATCGGTAAACCAGATCTCGAGATAGTCTTGAATGATTTCATTGAGAAACAGAATCTAGTCCGGTAGACTAGAATCATTAAAATCAAACTCCTCATCCTGTGAAATCTAATTTTCTATTTTCATAGGATGAGGAGTCCCTCATATTCATTCAGCAACGCATACACACAACACTATCATTTCGAGAGGGGTAATTGACTGGGAAAATAGGCAATCTATTGGTAGACAGATGCTGTAAACAGCGTTAATCGGGTATCGATAGCCCATGACATAAAATGAGCGTCTTGGGGTTTGAGTGCTTTCTTTATTTAACATTTAAGGCAATTTTCTCTACGACAGACGGTGTGAAATAAGATGAGTCGTTTACTGCATCAGGAAATGCCCGATATAAAAACATCTGTTCCAGGCCCGAAGAGCAAAGACATTCTGTCTCAGCACATGAAAAGTTGGGAATCCGAACCGTTTCCCTTTGTCATCGAAAAAGCAGCAGGGGCGATCATCCGGGATGTAGATGGGAATAAATTCCTTGATATGGCTTGCGCCAGTGAGGCAGTGACAGGTTTTAATAATGAAGATATCAAGAAAGCTGTATTTAGTGAAGCGAACCTGTTGATGCGTTATCCTCGCGATTCTTGGATGAATACAGCAAAAGGCAAGTGTATGAATGAAATATTAAATTACGCACCTGACTGCTATGACAGGAAGGGAATAGTGTTCTCTTCACGAACCAGGGCACTAAAAAGTGCGATAGATATTTCTAGAGACGTTACAAAACGTGAGGAGGTTTTAGTAATTGAAGGAAATAAAAATCGGTACAAAGGTTTGAATAATGTATCCTTTACTACGCTGGACAAGTTTATCTTTGCAGTAAATGGGAAAACGCCAGCAGGCCTTGTTGCAGGCAACACAAATTTCAGCGAGGTGTTTGAAAAAGTAGCCGCGGTAGTATGAACCAATTATGATAGAAGCTGGATGCGCGTCCCCTCCGCGGGCGTTCTATGTCAGATTAAAGCTCATCGCTGAAGAATTTGGTATACTGCTGATTTGTAATGAAACAAGAACCGCATTTGGGAGGACCGGCACGTTTTTTGCTAACAGAAATTGGATTGTTAAGCCTGAAATCATAATTCTCGCAGAAGGGGGAAGTGCTGGTATGGTCATGGCTTTATTAATTCACGATAAATCAGTCGATACAAACAGGACTCCAGATGATCCAAATGTGTCATTAGCTTGTGTGTCTGCAAGGGAGACATTGCGAATGCTTGAAGAGGACCTGTTTGACAAACTACTAACGAAGGAAGAACTTATGCGTTCGAATGTATATCGCCTGGCAACAGATAATGCACTTGTTACGGATGTCCATGGAAAAGGATTGGTCTGGGGAATTGATTTCCCCGAGAATGAGTACGGCAACGAGTCCTTGGCGAAACGCATCTCTTTAAGCTGTTTGGAAAAGGGTTTACTTGTGGATATTGCCCAAACGGAAAAGTCGATTATCCTGATGCCCCCATTGATCATCCATGAAAAGCAGATCAATAAAGCATTCCAGATCCTCAGCCATAGTATCCTGGAGAATGAAAAATTTTCTGCGGGTGGAAAGTGAGGATAATGAGAGGATAGAATTGTAAACTGCGATTTAATTACAGGAATACAATTGAGGTGGTCATGGCGTTATACTTTTGGGTGTACAATTCAGGTAAGTAGCTAAGCTGTTTTTACCTCTTGTTTTCGGAGAAGGTAGTATCTGAATTACCCCCCGTAGGAGAAAAGCTTGGTGGTCTCTCATAATAGGTTGAATGCCAATTATTTGTTATCCAACTGGAATAGAATTGGCGACAACCTCAAGAGCTTTATCAACGATATCCTCTGGGGTATCTAAAACGCCTCTGAAACGAATTGAACGGTGACCCGATTTAATCGCTAGCAGACCGTTTTCGAAAAGACGTTCAAGCATCACATTACGTATTTCCTGATTGGGAAGATCAATGGCAAGCAGCAACCCCTTTCCTCGCACGTTGCTGATGACATTTCCCGATTCCGAGGAAATATCTCGCAAGCCTTCTAACATTTTTCTTCCAACGCGCCCAGCATTTTCAAGAAGGTTATCTTCTTTGATGATTTCCAAAACTCTGGTGCAGCGAACCATATCCACTAAATTTCCGCCAAAGGTTGAACTGATGCGGCTGGGTTCCTCGAACACATTGTTCTGAACTTCGTCAATTCGACTCCCTGCTATTATCCCACAGACATGGGATTTCTTTCCGAACGCCATGATGTCTGGTTCTACATCATAATGTTCGTAAGCCCACATTTTTCCAGTAACACCCATCCCGGTCTGTATCTCATCATATATCAGAAGAAACTCATGCTTATTAGCTAACCTGCGTAATTCTTGGAAAAACTCAAGCCGGAAATAGTTATCACCACCTTCGCTTTGGATAGGCTCAAGTATCAACGCTGCGATATCGCCTTTATATTGGTTTACTACTGTATCTATTTGAGCATAAGCGATCTCTTCTGTTTTTTTAACTTGTTCTAGAACCTGATCGGTGACGGGGAAATTTAATTTGGGGTTAACTATACGTGGCCAGTCAAATTTTGGAAAATACATGTGCTTCCGGGGGTCATCAGTGTTTGTGATTGAAAGTGTATAGCCCGACCGCCCATGAAAAGCATCCCTCAGGTGGATAACCTTAGAACCCAGTCCTTGATAAAAACCCGGCTCATTATCTGAGCCACTATGTTCGTTGACCTGGGTAACATTTTTCCGTACTTTCCAGTCAAAGGCGGCCTTTAATGCGTTTTCTACTGCGAGCGCCCCTCCGCTGACTAAAAAGAGATGGGGCATTGATTCAGGCATAGCAATTTTCCTGAATTTGTCGACAAATTCAGCCATAAGGGTGGTGTAGATATCACTATTTGATGGTTTGTGAATGGCTGATTGAGTTAACTTATTTAGAAAAGATGGCTTTTTAAGTTTGGGGTGGTTGTAACCGAGGGGATTACTGGCGTAAAATGTGAAAAAATCGATATACTCCCTACCAGAGATGGCGTCTACCAAAAAAATATCGTGAGATTTCTCCAGATCGAAAACTATCGGTTTACCATTCGCGAGCATGCTCTTGGAGATAGTCTTGTGAACTTTGTCGGGCCTCATTTAATTAATACTCCTTCTAATGGGAAGTAATATTTATTAGATGTGTAATCAATCCGCCGTAATTATAATATATGGTAGTGTCTTGAGGGGATATTGAGTAGTCTGACTTAAAGTATCCGGTCAGGTTTAGGAGGAGGCGGGAGACGATAGCAGGTACTAATACCACGACAATCCAAAACGTTAAAAAACCAATCTGCTTTGAACCGCACAGCACCCAATGGAATGCAATGGGCGGATACATGGGTGAAAAGTCAACCCTTTCTTTGCAGAAAGTTACAGCTGTAGTCTCTCTATGAATTTTTTTGTTCTTCGCTGTCTGGCTTGGTGCGGAAGCGGCGGGTCAGGGGGGAGCTGATCTCGTCCAAAACAATTCCGGTGCTCAACCAGGACAAACCTGGAAGCGATCCTATTCTATTGTAAATAATGTCTTTAAGATCTTCCACATCACGGGCATAAACGGTAATGAGTTCATCTGTGTCACCAGTCAGCGCTTGTACCCTGGTCACTGCAAGCAGTTTTGAGGGTTCGTAAAGAGAGTTCTCCAGCGAGATGTTTTTGGCCCGCTTTACTTTAATGACAGCTTTGATGCCCAGGCCAAGTTTTTCAGGATTAATGATCGCGGTATATCCATTGATCACTCCCTCATCTTCGAGTCTTTGTATTCGATCGCGGATCGTGGAAGTGGGGCTGTCGAGTCGCCTTGCCAGTTCGGTGACCATGATTCTGGCATTGTGTTCCAGTTCAGCCAGGATAGCGAGATCAAGTTCATCTAATGGTTGCATGGTTCATCCCATCTCATATGACAAGGTGAATAGTACAAATCTGTAGCGAAGACCAGTGTTGAACACTTCCAGTTTGTTACCGGGCCGCTTTTAACTACGTACCCAAGGTTATCAACTCGCACCAACAGCCAGGTAAATCAACAGTTTTCTACAGATCAGTATACCAGCACATAAGGGAAGTTGGAGGTGTCCTTCGTCCCAGATCAAGTCGGGAACCAGTTGGGTAACAGATGAATCGGGAACATCATCCCTGGAAGCACATAGAGGAAATCGGACTTGTCTGCCGATTATGAAAATATCATAAAATTATATAAATTATTACTAAAATCACGTTGAATTAGCTGAAATACCGCAGTATAAATGGTTTTGAGGTGATTTTGCCGTATATTTTCTTGTTTCCATAATCACCGGTGGTTGTGTAATTTGCCAGGTGTGGCTTTCCGGATTTGCCGGGCGTGTTTGATTATGCTAGGCCTAATGATGGTTATCTTTGTCTGTGGGGAAGCCCTTCTCTCTAATAATTAGAGAGGAATTCTCCAAAACCTTTTTATGCCTGAGCATGAATGTTAGCACGGGAACTTTTAAATTGGGTCTTTTTAAATCAGACCCTATGTGATCCAGAACTTAGGTGGGGAGGAGAAGGCTGTTCTTGCGTTTTAATAAGGGAATAGGAGAACATGATTGATCTAACGATTAATGAAAAACAACTGGGACGAACGGTGGAACGGGCTCGGGAGCGGAATATTATCATCCCTACCTTTGAGCAGATGAAAAACCCAGAGACCATCCCCAACAAAATAAAGGAAGAAATAAAGGATATTGGTTTGTGGGACATTACCCCCAGGAACTTGTTCCGCATCACCTGGAAAAACGACCCCGTGGAAACCGGCGGTGGCTTTGGTGGTGTAAATTACATGGAACTTCCCAAAAGCTTGACGGGGGTTGACGCCCGCATCATCGCTCTGGTTGGAAAATGGTTCCCAACCGGTTCGCATAAAGTGGGTGCTACCTTTGGCTGCCTGGTGCCCCGCCTGGTGACGGGACAGTTTGACCCTACGTTCCATGAAGCGGTTTGGCCTTCCACCGGAAACTACTGCCGGGGTGGGGCGTATGATGCTTCCCTGCTGGCCTGTGAATCGATCGCGATCCTGCCTGAAGGGATGAGCCAGGAACGTTTTGACTGGCTGGCCAAAGTGGCGGGTGAAGTGATCGCCACTCCGGGCACGGAATCCAACGTCAAGGAAATCTATGACAAGGTCTGGGAATTGAGAGAAACGCGGGACGATGTGTTTGTCTTCAACCAATTTGACGAGTTTGGCAACCACCTGTGGCACTACGACGTCACCGGTCATGCCATGGAAGAGGTGTTGCAGCAGGAGATGGGGCCGAATGATCGCTACCGCGGGGTGGCCCTGACCACCGGCTCCGCCGGCACGTTGGGCTGCGGGGACTACATGAAGGAGCTCTTCCCCGGCAGCAAGATCGCGGCCGGCGAAGCCCTGCAGTGCCCGACACTGCTGGAAAATGGCTTTGGCGCCCACCGCATCGAAGGCATCGGGGACAAGCACGTGCCCTGGATCCATAACGTCAAGAACACGGATATGGTGATGGGCATTGATGACAACGCGGTGACCAATCTCTCCCGCCTCTTCAATGAGCCCGCCGGCCGTGAGTACCTTGTCAAACAAGGCGTCCCGGAGGAAACTGTAAATCAGCTGGATTTGCTGGGTTTCTCAAGCATTGCCAATACCATCATGTCCATCAAGTTCGCCAAATATTATGAGTTGGGATCCAATGATATCGTCCTCACCGTCTTCACCGACTCCATGGAACTTTACCAGAGTAGGCTGAAGGAGATGCATGAGGAATACGGGAAATATGATGAAATGGACGCAGCCCGCCACCATGCCCGCTACCTGGAAGGGATCACGCCCAATTACCTGCAGGAACTCACCTATGAGGATTGCCGCCGGGTACACAACTTGAAATACTTCACCTGGATCGAGCAGCAGGGGAAAGATGTGGAGGAACTCAACCAGCAGTGGTATGAAGGTAGTTATTGGGATACCTACCACCAGCAGGTGCCGGATATGGATGAACTGATCAGGGAGTTCAATAGGAAGGTTGGATTGTTAGCGTAGGATAAGGTTTTTAGACTGAAGGTTAATATCTAACCATAATCGAAAGATATTTTTCAGGGTTGTTATACTGTTCATTTTTGTTTCACTGAAGTATCGTCAGAGCTCGCTGATGCTTTATCCGTGGGGTCCTTCACCCGAATGACCCCCCGAGATCTCGTAATGCATATATTATGGTATAGAATATTTCCCTCATCACCTGTAATAGGATATTCCTTAATCATGGGTTTTTCATACAAGGAAAATATATTTCTGAATAATGTGGAAATAGCTTTGATTGTTTTCGTCGTGGGCTAATCCTTTATTGATTTCCCCTAATTTTTCAAAAGGGCCGAATTTGAAGGTATATTGTCCAATTAATTATTCTGTATTGGATTTCGTTGTCCCCGTTTAAGCCACTTGATACATATCTCCATTTTTTCCATAATACACAATGCGGTTACGTATAGACATTAACTCACAACTCCCAAACTCAATTAATGGCCAACAAAAACCAAACTAATCTCCCATCTCATTATCGTTGGAACTATGTTGCTTTCTTGACAGACGCTGTCTGCTTCTGGACTGCACTTTCTTTTTTTGACCCAAATAGTGTTTTGCCAGCATTTGTAAGGCAATTCACGAATTCATCTCTGGTAATTGGGTTAATTGGGACTGTTTACGATGGGTTTTGGCTTTTGCCTCAAGTAGTGATTGCATGCCAAATAACTGGCAAATCCCGGAAAAAACCTTATTTATTGAGTGGTATGTGGGGTCGCCTTGTATTTGTTGGGTTGGCTCTCGCTCTGTGGGCTGGATTGGGAGAGTACCCCGTGGCCATATTAGTATTTTTCTTTATTCTCTTAGGGCTCTTCTCCCTCAGCGACAGCATTACTTCTGTGGCTTGGTTCGACATTTTGGCCAAAGCTGTTCCCATGAAGCAGAGAGGGCGACTGTTAGGCACAGCCCAACTGATCAGTGGATTGGCCGGGCTTGGTGCAGGCGCAATAATAGCCTCAATATTAGGAAACCCCAACCTCCCATTTCCTAAAAATTACGTCTTAATTTTTAGTCTGGCCGCTATAGTCTTAATTCCCTCTACTATAGCCTTAGCTTCTGTCCGTGAACCTCTAGAATCAAAAATTGATAAAGAAACTGATCATAAGCACAAAAGCAATGATTGGTTGACCCCTTTAAGAGAAGATGCCCTATTTAGACGGTGGACTGTAGCTCGTCTACTTGTCGGAATGATTAGTTTATCCACTCCCTTTTACGTCGGACATGCAGTTGATAAGTTACACCTCCCCATGTCTATTGTTGGAGGGTTTGTGGCTGCACAAACGCTGGCGAAAGCTGCGGGTGGAATAATATTTGGCGCGGTCAGTGATCGTTGGGGGCCACGAATTGTCATTTGGGCGGGAGGATTATTTTCAATAGCAGGACCACTCTTTGCATGTATAGCTCATCTTATGGGCAATTCCTTTTTAGCTAAGTTATATCCCTTTGTTTACGTGACTCTGGGCTTTGTATACTCCTCTTGGATGTTAGGATTTTCCAATTATTTACTAGAAATTGCCCCAAAGAATCGACGCCCCCTTTATATAGGATTAAGCAATTCCATCAGGGGGATTCAGATTCTGGCTCCTATCTTGGGTGGGTGGCTCTTAGAAACAACTTCTTACCCCTTGCTTTTTGGTACAACAACTGCAGTTGTGGCAGTGGGGATGATTCTTACATTCACATTCAAGGACGCGGAAGAGCTTCATTCTCGACATACATGGTATAGATTCCAGTAGTTGGAGAGAAAGCACAAATGGAAAACTGCTGTTATCTAGGAGAAAAATGAAAAAAAAGGGTGCTAATGAATATATAGTGCATATTAGAAAATCAGATTGTAAAAGCTCACCTCCCCCCGGATTTGCGATTGTTGCTGGTTAAGTTGAATTCATTAATTTACATTTTGCCGCCGCTGTCCGTCGCCACATGAGCAGAGCCCAGTCAGGTGGAGCGGGGGGGGATCCTAATCACAAAAAGAGGGAAACCCATTGGCCACATCGTCCCGACAAGCATGTCGCTGAAGAGGAAGATAGAAGCCCTGGGCGAGGCGGGGTTTTTGTATTAGGGAGGAAAAAGCTTACTCCTGGGAGCCCGTGACGGAAAACAAAGGCCCCGGCTTAATTTACGATCTGGTCCGATAAATCGTGAGCTCAAGTAACACAAAAAACGATTTCAGAAAAGCCCCGCTGGAGGGATCCTTCGGGGCTTTTTTCGTTTTTACCTGAGAATCTGAAAAAAGATGACCTCATGGGAGAGTACGCATCCCAACATATGACAATAAACTATAAGCAGATTGTTATGATCTAGATTATATAGAGGGAGGTGAGTGAATGTTCGTAAACAGAGATCGGAGAATGAAGTATTTGAACGAGGTCCTTACTTGTGAAAAGCCCGGTATCGCGCAGGGCATCCTCATTGGCGGGTCAGGGGATTCTCACCTGTGTATTCAGTGAGTGGTTGACTTGGCCCCGATTTTCGATTTCCTTGGGATGATATTTTAGGTAAAGCTGAGCGTTTTGATCGGTCTTTTCTCAAGAAAGCCGGTCAATATTTCCCTTCCGCTGGTATAATCGATTTTGCATTCTCGGTAGATGGCTCTTCTCGGTATTCATTGGTGGTTGGCTATGAGCGTTACGGATGAGATCAAAGACCGCATTGATATCGTCGACCTGATATCTGAAAGCGTAGAGCTGCGTCATTCGGGGAAAAATTACACCGGATTCTGTCCCTTCCACCACAACGTGAATACCCCTGCTTTTGCGGTATTTCCTGATACTCAAACCTGGCATTGCTTTGGCGAATGTGACGACGGGGGAGACATTTTTAATTTCGTCATGAAAAAGGAAGGGTGGGATTTCCAGGAAGCCCTGCAGTACCTGGCGCAGCGGGCAGGGGTGACCCTCAAGCCCCTTACTCCTCAAGAAAAAGAAAAGAAGGAAGAATACGAACGGCTGCGGGTTTTGCTGGAAGATGCGGTGATTTTTTACCGCCATAATTTGTATCAAACGCAAGCCGGAAAAGAAGCCCTGACATATTTATATGAGCGCGGAATCCAGGATGAGACGATTGAGAAATTTGGTCTGGGTTACGCGCCCGAGTCTTGGGAAGCGGCCGGGGAATATTTCCAATCCAAAGGCTACGCTGAGGATGAACTACTGGACGCGGGTCTGGTCTCAGAGCGGGACACCGGAGGCGTTTACGATCGCTTTCGTCATCGAGTGATGTTTCCCATTCGGGACCGCAAAGGTCGGATGACGGGCTTCGGAGCCCGGGTCTTGGATCCGGAGGACGTGCCAAAATATTTAAATTCACCGCAAACCCCTCTTTTTGACAAAAAGAGATTGCTTTACGGGCTGGATCAGGCCCGGAAAGCGATCCGTGCGGAGGATGAAGTGGTGATCGTAGAGGGGTACATGGGGGTGATTCTTCCCCATCAGCACGGGCATCACAATGTGGTGGCCACCATGGGCACCGCTTTGACGGATGACCATCTCCGGAAAGTAAAGCGGTACACGAAACGGATTGTCCTGGCCATGGATTCGGACGCTGCTGGCGTTAAAGCCACTTTACGGGGATTAGAAGTCGCCCGGGAATCGCTCGACCGCACCCAGGATATCGTCTTTGACGCCCGAGGATTGCTCCATCGCGAGGCCCGTTTGCGGGCGGACTTGCGCGTGGCTACGCTCCCCGCGGGGATGGATCCGGACGATGTCGTCAATCAGGACCCTGACATGTGGTCCGAGATCATCGGCAAAGCTCAGCCCATTGTCATCCATGTCATGGAGACGCTGGCTCACGGCCGGGATTTGGACGACCCCAAAGTCAAAAATGAGGTAGCCTCCCAGGTTTTGCCATTAATTGAGGATGTGCCCAGCGCGATCGAACGAGATACCTACCAGCAGCGCCTGGCCCGGATGTTGGAGGTTGATGAACGAACCCTGCTGGGCTTCCTTCCCCAACGCTCCACTCGCACCCGTCGCACCACCCCCAGCTATCGCCCCGGTCCTCCTTCCCGCGGTCAAGAAACGAGGCGGGAGGAGAGCGTACCCCACCGTAAAGGCGATCTTTACGAAGCGCATTGTGTGGGGATCCTGCTTCATGATCCGGAGCTGCTCTACCGGGTGGACCGCCAATTGGGAAAAGCGGGTTTGAAGCGCTGCAGTGAAAAGGATTTCCAAAACACGAATTTCCAAATCATGATCAGGACCATCAAAGAGGCTTTGCGGCAAAACGAGAGGGAACCCAAATCTTATGTGATGGACCATCTGGAAGGGGACTTGTTCGAAGTCGCCCAAGAACTGCTCGCCAACTGCACAGATCTCAATCCCCGCGCTGATAAAGTCCTTGAAGATCTGATGCGGGCTCTCTTGAGTTTGCGCAAAAGGCAGTTGTTAAATCGGAATTCTCATTTACGATATCTTATGGAAACGACTCAAGAGAACGGTGACCTAAAGGCGTCGCAGTACCGAGAAGCGATGATCCAGAATGTCGCTGAGCGAAAGAAAATTGATGAAGCCATGAACCGCTATACCAGTCGAACAGCTGCTTTACAGGAATACCCATGACATAGTACAGTTCAGTGTGGTATGTAATGAGCCACTGCGTTCTTACTCTGTTCCCTACCTTAGAGATGAGGCAACCCGGATGCCGAAAGGACGACAGCAGAAAGACTTGGAAGGGGCGAAAATAAAAGCCGCACTGCGGGATGATCCCGTCCAAATGTATCTTAATGACATTGGGACGATTGATCTTCTCAATGTGCATCAAGAGTTCTGGCTGGGAGCGCGGCTGCTTTCCACGCGGCGCATGGATCGTTTGAAGAGGGAGCATTCATTTATCGACTCCCTCCACCCTCGTCCGACGGACATCTTTCGCGCCATGTATGATGAATTGGTTGTCAATTGGCGGAGGGTCAGGGAGGACGTGAAGCGCTTCCAGCTCGATTGTCCTGATTGGATTGCGTTAATCGAAGAGGCGCAGACCCTGCGAGAAACTTGGGAATTGGACCCTCCATCCTATACACGCTGCTACCTGGATAATGGGTTGTGGGGGGAGAACAAAGAATGGGGCAGCGTGGCCCGTGAAGTGTTCTATGTTTTCGTCGCCTTTTATGCCTTCCCCGAAGAGATCAGTACATGGATCAAAGACACTTACCAGGAAATGGGGGAGCTGCCTTCCCTGAAGGAAGTGACCCGGCGGCTTCCTCCGGAGGAGGCCTTGCAAATCGAGATTGAGGACATGTGGAGCCGGTATTATGAGGCCTATCAAGCCCTCATCCGTCGCAATCTCAAGCTGGTGGTCAGCGTTGCCAAGCACTACATTGGCAGGGGAAACTCCTTCCTCGATCTCATCCAGGAAGGGAATGTCGGGTTGTTAAGGGCGGTCTCCAAGTTTGATCCCACCCGGGGGTTTAAATTCAGCACATATGCGACCTGGTGGATCCGTCAATCGGTCAGCCGATCGATCGCGGATCAAGCCCGGACCATCCGCATCCCCGTCCACGTCTTCGAGACGGTGACCCATTTGCTGCGCATCCGGCGCCGTTTGACTCAAGAGCTGGAACATGAGCCCACGTATAAGGAAATTGCTTTAGAAACCGATTATCTGGACCCGGAGGACAAAAAGGTCATCCACAGACATCTGGAGGAGGGGACATCCATCCCCGCCGGTGTGCTTCGCAAATGGCGCGAGGCGACGAGCAAAGTCCACCGTTACATGCGGGCAGCCGAGGACCCCATGTCGCTGGATCGACCGATTGGCGATGAAGATGACAACCAGCTGGAGGATTTCATTGAAGACCAGGAGGCGCCTTCACCCATTGAAGCCACCGCGCAGGAGATGATGCGCGAGCAGCTCCAGAGCGCGTTGGAAGATCTCACCGTACGGGAACGCCAGGTCTTAGAGCTGAGATTTGGTCTCATGGATGGGAAGATGCACACCCTGGAAGAGGTGGGAGCGTATTTCGATGTCACCCGAGAGAGGATCCGGCAAATTGAAGCGACCGCTTTGCGGAAACTCCGCAGCCCGAATGTATCTTATAAATTGGAAGATTTCATGGAGTGAATCCCCGCTCCATCCCTCTACCCCCTCTCTCTGATTTGGATCGATACGGATGAAAAAGTTAGCGAATTTCTGCTTGCTTTCCGGGTTATTGTTGATGGTCATTTTCGCGGTTTTGCCGTCCTTTGGTTTTGATCGTTACTACTTTTGCCTGGGAGGTGTGGGTTTCATCGCCTTCAGTTTTTTGCTCCAAAGGTTAGGCGGATCCCATTCGCCCCGTTCAAAACGCTTTCAAACTTTGCGGAAAATCCTGGGGGAAAATGGGAAAGGAGAGAGCGAGGAATGATCCCCTCTCCCCTGCGCTTTGGTGATCAGGGCCCTCTGCTTCATTTCTTGCATGCCAATGGGTACCCTCCAGAAGCGTACCGGGCCTTCCTGTCCCTCTTCTCTTCGGAATACCAGGTGAGGGCTTCTTACCTTCGTCCGCTGTGGCTCCACAGCGACCCTGATGAGGTGGAGGATTGGACGCCGTTCCGGGAGGATTTGCTCCATTTTTTGAGATCCGAGCGGGTGAGAGGGGAGAGGGGGAATGGCAGCGGGGAGAACCTTGACAGAGCGGTCGGGGTGGGGCACTCCCTTGGCGGGACGGTGACCTTGATGGCTGCATTAAAGTCCCCAGAGCTGTTTCAGGCGTTGGTGCTCATCGAACCGGTGATCTTTCCTTTCTGGTTGAGGGCTGCTTTTCGCATGCTCTCCGGGGTGGGTTTATTGATGCAAATTCACCCTTTGATCGGGCGGACGTTAAAGAGAAAGCGCGTCTTTGCCAGTGAAAGGGCCATGTATGATAACTACCGGGAGAAGAGGGTTTTTCGGCGCATCCCGGATGAAGTGCTTCGCGATTATGTCCAGGGGTTGGCGCGCCCTCGCCCGGACGGGAAAGTCGAGTTAGCCTACCCGCCGGAATGGGAGGTGAAGATCTACCAGACTGGGGGGATGGCTGATCGCCATATCTGGTCTTCGTTGGGGAATTGTGCGCTGCCTGTGCTTTTGATCAGGGGGGAAGAGACCGATACCTTGGTTATGAGTGTGGTGCGAAGGATGGAGGGGCGGCTTTCTAATTTGACCTTTGTGAACCTTTCCGAGACAGGCCACCTTGCGCCTCTGGAAGCCCCGCACCGGGTGTATGACCACGTCCAGGACTTCCTGCATTCGCTCCCTAGATGAACTGTGGGTTGATCTTTAAGGGGGGTAATAGAGGGGTGTTCCTCTGCTTCCCTGATGTCATCCCCTGGATTCCTGGTTGAATTTTTCCACATAGAGGTTCTCATCGTAGGGCGCTGAGCGGTGGGGACAATTTTCCATGGGGCAAAGCTGGCAATTTTGGAATCCTTCTTGGGAGGAGAAACGGATCCCGGAGACGGTTTGACTGGGAATCATCATCAGGCTGGGATTGAGTTTAACGCCGATTGCCTTTTCGGGATCTCCCAGCAAATCAAATAAAGATCTCTGTTCGGTAATGGGCCAATCTTCCAGGGATCCGGGGCTCATGTAGGATGAATCGCCGATTTGATAGAGCTCAATTAGATGGGCTTGCAAATGATCCCTGGCGCTCCGCAGGGCTTCTTCGTTGATTGCCGAGGCGTAATAGTTTAGGATGGGGTCCTCTTGAGACGATTTCCATTCATCAAGCTCCCTTCCGCAGGTGACGATGTAGGGAAAAACCCGGTGAAGGGAGTCGAGGTTCACCCGCAAGATGCGGCTGTGAAAAGGGATCCCTTCAATGACGACATGCTCTTCCCCTTTTTCGTCGATGGAGGCTACTTTATACATGGCTTTGGGACGGGCGATTTGTCTTGCCTCTTTAAGCAGCCTTTCCAGATCAGCTGCATGCGTGCTGCCCTTTCTGACGCGCATGGCTTCGGCGATTTCCTGATAGGATGGCGTAAAAGGTATCTTGTCGAAAATAACAGGATCCATCTCTCGGTCCTTGGTAATGGCGGATCTTCCTACCCTATTCTAGTCTATCCGTCCCATTCCGGTACCTATCATTTTTCACGCCAAGAGAGGATGAAATCCATATTTTGGAGAAGGAGGGTGTCTGCCTTCCCTCGCCGGCGTCATTCTCCGGAGTTCGTTTCCTGGGAGGAAGGTTCCTATCCATGTCCCTCAGGGAGGAAGAAAATCACCTTCATTAAAGTTCACCCGTGTTAAAATAGGCACAGTGTCCTGTCAGAGGTAAATCATCAGAGGATAAGGAGTCCACACATGGTTGAAGAGCCTTCCCATAATGGAGAAACACTTACGCATCCTCAGACCGAACGAGAAAGATCCACCCTTGAGATCTTCCTCTTTACGCCGGAGGAGAGGCGGCTGAGGGTGGGCTGGCGCTTATTACTGCAGTCCCTGACCTTGGGATTTTTCATCTTCGGGGTGCAATTTATCATCCGTTATTACCTGTATTCCAATTATCCCAGCCTGGTGAATTATAACTTTTATATCTCCAGGGGTATCTATCTGATAGGGATCACAGGTTCAGTTTTTGCGGCCCGGAGGATCATCGACGATCGCTCTTTCCGGAGCCTGGGGTTATTCCTGGATATCAAAGCAGGGCGCGATTTTGCGATAGGTCTGGGTATTTCCTTTTTAATGGCGGGCTTTTTGTTTCTCATCTTCTGGGCTGTGGGCTGGCTGGATATCCAAGGCTTTGCTTGGGACGCCGACATCCCGAAACTATTCGCCCTCTTCTGGTTCATATTCCTGTTTGTTTTCCTGGCAACAGCCTGGCAGGAAGAACTGCTATTTCGAGGGTATTGGCTGAGGAATTTACGCGATGGACTGAATGTCTATTGGGCGGTGGGGATATCCACTCTTGTTTTTGCGGGGTTCCACTTCTTCATATCCAATTTCTCTTGGAATGCCCTGGTTGCTTCGTTCTTGATGGGTCTTTTTTATGGCTATGCCCTGATCTCTTCCCGGCGTTTATGGCTCCCGATGGGCCTCCATTTTGGGTGGAAATTTTTTGGGGGAAATATCTTTGGATTCAAGGTTGATGGGCTGCGAGGGCTAGGGTTGATCCTTCATCAAGAGACGGGCCCTGCCCTTTGGACCGGAGGGCCGTTCGGTCCGGAAGAAGGGTTGCTGCTTTTGCCCGTCTTAGCCCTGGGCGTGTTTTTCGTCTGGGTGTATACCTCTACCAGGGAATAATTGACCATGATCATGTTCTCCTTAGCGATCATACCTATTGCCTTGATCCTCTTTCTGATGGTCGGGTTCCAGTGGGGGGCGTCCAGGGCAGGCGGAGCGGGCTACCTGAGCGCCTTCTTAATCGCCCTTTTATTTTTCAGGGCGGGGCCGGAGGTGCTGGCTTACGCGCACGCCAAAGCGGTCTTCCTGATCGTGGATGTGCTGCTCATCATCTGGACTGCTTTCTTGCTTTTCCGTGTGGTGGATGAGGCCGGCGCGGTCCGAATCCTCGGTCAAGCCCTCCCCCATCTCACCGCCGACCGGGGCATGCAGGCCCTAGTCATCGGCTGGGCGTTCGCTTCCTTTTTACAAGGGGTGGGGGGATTCGGCGTCCCTGTGGCCGTGATCGCTCCCATCCTGGCGGGGTTGGGGTTCCCGGCCTTGACCGCCGTGGTCGTCCCCTCCCTCGGTCACGCCTGGGCGGTGACTTTTGGGTCCTTGGGCTCCTCGTTTAACGCCTTGATGGCCGCGACCGGTTTGACCTGGGATGTATTAGCCTCCCCGGCTGCTCTGTTTCTAGGCGCTGCCGGGTTAGGTGTGGGCTTCATGGTGGCTCACGCTGCCGGGGGTTGGAGGGCCGTGCGGCGTTTATTTGTGCCTATCGTGGTCATGGGGGGCGCGATGGGGGCCGGCCAGTATCTGGCGGCCACGGGCGGTTTGTGGAATATCGGAGGGTTCATCGGGGGGATGGTGGGATTGCTGGTCGGTTTTCCCCTCGCCCGGCAGTTCCGGGGGCAGGGAGAACAGGATGGGGATGTCCAGTGGGGGAGATTGGTGGTTGCCCTCTCCGGATACGGGATCCTGATTTTATTAACTCTTTGCGTGCAGCTCATCCCCCAGGTCCAGGAGGCGCTGGGGGGGTTCGTGTTGGGGTGGGACTTCCCGGGGACTGAAACGGCCCTTGGTTTCAACATTCCTGCCGGCCCGGGTCGGAAGATCTATCTCCTCCGCCATGCAGGGATGATCCTCTTTACTTCGTCCCTTTTGTCCTATCTGATTTTCCGCCAGGCCGGCTGGTATGAAGAGGGCGCCCTGTCGCGGATCCTGGGAGGGACTGTGCAGCGGGTGATCACCTCCAGCGTGGGGATTTCCTCGATGGTTTTGATGGCGGTGATCATGCAGCATGCCGGGATGACCGATGCCCTGGCCCGGGGGGTGTCCACCACCATCGGCCGGGCCTATCCCTTGCTCGCGCCGTGGATGGGGGCCTTAGGGGCTTTTATGACGGGTAGCAACACCAACTCGAACCTGGTCTTCGCCGCCTTACAGATGCGCACTGCGGATTTATTGGGGGTTTCCATCCCCATCATCCTGGCCGCCCAAACCTCCGGGGCTGCCTTGGGGTCCGTGATCGCGCCCACTAAGGTCATCGTGGGGGCGAGCACAGCGGGGATGGCTGGCCGAGAAGGGGAAGTGATGCGCAAAATGCTTCTTTACATTAGCTTGTTACTCGCCGTGATAAGCGCCTTGACGATTGGAGGAGTGCTGATCCGATGAGAGACTTTACAGAAAAGGTACGAGAACATCCCTTCCCGGTGCATGTAACCGCTTTCCTGGCCATGATCCTCCCCAGCGCCGGCCTTTACTTCGTGATCGGGAATGGGGGAGAGGGGCTGGTATGGGGTCTCATCGGAGTGGTCGTCCTCGCCAATATCCTGGCCATGTTGGTGTGAGGCGGGGATATTGTCTCTTGATGGCCTTTTCTTGAAACTGATAGCTTTTGAGAGGGGATGTGAACATAATATAATGGAAACGAGATAATTGTTCGCTCATCTGTCTTGTGTACAGATTGGGTGTGTTTTTGGGTTATGAAGAACGGGTAACGGTTTATGCGTAAGGTCGCGATATTGGGAATCGGTCAGGTGCGGGTAGATGAACACTGGGATAAGACCCTGGTTGATTTAGCGGGTAAGGCGGTGTTCAACGCCTTGAACGACGCCCAAAGGGATCGGGTAGAAGCCCTCTATGTGGGCAACATGCTTGCCAGCCAGATCGACAAGCAGACCCAGCTGGGCGCCTTGATTTCGGATTGGATCGGCATGCGGGGGATTGAAGCGATGACCGTGGAAGCGGCCTGCGGTTCTGGCGCCCTTGCCTTGCGGGCGGGGTTGATGGCTGTCGGCTCGGGGATGGTGGACAGCGTGCTTGCTGTCGGCCTGGAGAAAATGACCGATGTCTCCACCAGCGAAACGACCGCCGCATTGGCAACGGCTGCCAGCGCCAATTGGGAAACGGTGCACGGGGTGACCTTTGTGGGCTTGAATGCCCTGATTATGCGTCGTTATCTGTACGAGTATGGCTGGAAACATGCGGATTTTGCCCCTTTCTCAGTCAACGCGCATGCCAACGGAGCCAACAACCCTTTTGCTCGATTTCAAGAGCCGATCACGGAGGAAATCTACAAAAACGCGCGCATGATCTGCGATCCCATCAATTTGATGGACGCCTCGCCGATTGGAGACGGGGCTGCTGCAGCGCTGCTCGTCCCGGCTGAGTCGATTGGTAATGAGCGGGGAAAGCCGCTGGTCATGGTCGAAGGCTCCTCGGTGGCCACGGATTCAGTGGCTGTGCACGATCGCTCCGACCCGCTGTGGCTGTCTGCAGCGGAAAACTCGGCCAAAGGCGCTTACCGGCAGGCGGGTGTGAATCCCGATGAGATTGACCTTTTTGAAGTCCATGACGCGTTTTCGATTATGTCTGCGCTGTCTTTGGAAGCCTGCGGTTTTGCAGAGCGGGGTCAGGGACCGCGGTTGGCGCTGGAGGGGGAGATCCAGCCGGATGGGAGGATCCCGATTGCCACCATGGGGGGCTTGAAAGCGCGCGGCCACCCTGTGGGGGCCACGGGCATGTACCAGATCGTGGAGCTCGTCCAGCAGCTGCGGGGCGAAGCGGGGCCTGCCCAAATAGATGGCGTGGACATTGGCATGGCCCAGAATATCGGCGGCAGCGGGGCGACCATTGTCACCCATATTTTAAAGGCCCAATAATCCCTCTATTAGAAAACTTGCTGTATATCTTGATCAACCCAAAAGTGGGTGGAAAGTTTGTAAATACGCGGGAGTGGAATCCATGAAAGTCACCAACCGGGATGAGAGCGGAGAACCGATTCAGACGCCGACCGGGGAGGTGATTTACGGACTCATCGGGCGGGAAGAGGGAGAGGGCGGAGTCGAGAGCCACAGCCTTGCGGAGGTGGTTATCCCCCCTGGCAAGTCCTCTGAACGGCATTACCACCAGGAATTAGAAGAAACCTATTATATTCTCCAGGGTCAGGGGGAGATGGAGATTGAGGGAAAGGAATTCAGCATGCATCCGGGAGATGCATGTTTGATTGAAGCGGGGGAATCGCACCAGATTTTCAATCACGGGGAGGAGGATTTGCTCTTTCTAGCTCTCTGCGCCCCAGCCTGGAAACCGGAGGATTCGTTTAGAAGTTAGTCCCTTAATCCCGTGGGATCGACGATTTCTTCCCCGGCTTTCATGCTAAGTCTACTAAGGGGGAAATCCGAGTAATGGTCTCCTGCAGGGAATTTGTGCCAGGGATCGTCAAGTTAATGGCCTCTTGGGGGCAGATTTCCACACAGCGGCCGCAGCCCCGGCAGGCGCCGTTAATGAAGATCTTGCCATCCTTCCATTCCAAAGCCTCCATGGCGCAGATGTCGTCAAGGCATTCTCCGCAGCCCGTACAGCGCTCGCTAACAAAAACCTGCACCCCGGGCATCTTGGTGATCTTATCTCCGATGGTGGGGGCTAAATGGGGAGCGAGGCCCCACAGGCAGCAGCATGGGCAGCAGTTGCAGATGGTCATCAACTTCTGGCTGGGAAAAGCCCCTAACCAGGCGGCATCCAGGCGGCTGCGCCCGATGGTGTGCACCAGCCCCGCTTCTCGACAGCGTTGGGCATGCTGCAGCGCTTCCTCTTTGGTCACCCTTCGGCCCATACTCGAGTTGATCTTGGTCACGCTTTCCCCTAAAAAGATGCAGCCCATATCGTGGGGGTAGTCGCGGCAGCCGTTCCCTTCCCGGCAGATGCAGAAGTCCATGATCCAATGGTGAGAGGCTTGTTCGATGAAATAGTCCACCACCTGCGAGGGCAGGACCATGCTGGACCCTTCCTCGATGTCAGCGTGAATTGCTACGGTATGGTCCTGAGGCAGGTAGATGATCCTGTCATCCCGGAACAAGAAGAAGTCCACCACCTGCCCGATCACCGGGAGATGGGTCATTTTGGCGAAGGTGCGCCGGCTGGGATAAAGCCATTTCAAGAGATTGACAAACCAGATGGGTCTGGCCATGTTGCCCTTTCGAAAGACGCTAGCGGTCGAGTTGCCTGTGATATCGGAAAGATTATAGCCAACAAATGGGTTCCCAGCCAGGGATATTTATCATCCCTGGCTTTGTAGGCCTTCAGGAATGTCCCATGAAGTCCCTTTATATCAAACAATCAGGGGAATATGGGGGATGGGGACCCTCCTGTTCTGGTCCTTGGGCAGGGGTTTAGAGTGCGAATCGATTCCCCTGGCTGGGTCTTGATTCCTGGCTTTTCAAAGGTTTTGATTGTGGTACACTGTCCTCGATGAATCGTAAAGCGCTGGAAACCCTTGAATTTCATAAGATCCTCGACCAGCTGGCGGATCACTGCCATTTCAGTGTCTCCCGGGAGTGGGCGCTGAACCTGCATCCCAGGGTGGACTTTGAAGAGGTGGATCGCCTGCAAACGGAAACGGAAGAGGCGGTGCGCCTGCTTTCCCTGCACCCGGGTGTCACGGTGGGAGGGGCAAGGGACCTTCGCCCCATCGTCGAGGATGCGGTGCGGGGCATCCTCTTGGAGCCGGAGCATCTCACCCGGGTCAAATATACTTTGATCGCTGCCCGCGATTTAAAGCGGTTTGTGGATGACACTGTAGATGAATACCCGCATTTGAGCGAGATTTCCTCTCGCCTGCCGTCTTCAACAGGGCTGGTGGATGCCATCTCCAAAGCCATCTCGGATGAGGGGGAGATCCTGGATTCGGCGTCGGAGGACCTGGCACACATCCGCCGCGAATTACGGATCCAGCACGACCGCCTGCGGGACCGGATGAGCAGGATGGTCAACAATTCCCGGATCGCAAAGTATTTACAGGAACCGATATTCACCCAGCGCGACGGCCGGTATGTGATCCCCATCCGGGCGGATGCCAAAGGAAAAGTGCGGGGGATCGTGCATGATAAATCCGCTTCCGGCGCTACGTTATTTCTTGAACCTGAACGTTTGGTGGAGGAGAACAATCGCCACCGGCAGTTGAAGCTGGACGAGCGCAATGAAGAACGCCGAGTTCTGTCAGCGCTGTCCAAGAAAGTGGGGGAGAGGGGGCCAACATTAATAGAGATGGTGGACACACTGGCTTTCTTCGACCTAGCGCTGGCCCGGGGCCGGTACGCTCAGGCACTGGATGCCCATCGGCCGAAGCTGTATCTTTTCCCCGAGGAGAAGGAAGGGGTCCACCCGGGCGTGGTCCTGCGCTTGTACGGTGCCCGGCACCCACTCCTTCCCGAAGACGAGGTGGTGCCCATCGATATCTCCCTGGATGATCAAACCTACGCCCTGATCATCACCGGGCCGAACACGGGCGGGAAGACTGTGACCTTGAAGACGGTCGGCCTTCTGGCCTGTATGGCCCAGTCGGGGCTGCATATTCCGGCTGCGTCCGGTTCGGAACTCAGTCTCTTTGACGATGTCTTTGCCGACATTGGGGATGAACAGTCCATTGAACAATCGCTGTCCACCTTTTCTTCTCACATCACCAACATCATTGACATCCTGGAGAAAGCGAACCCGCGCTCCCTGGTCATCCTGGATGAATTGGGGGCGGGTACAGATCCCCAGGAGGGGGCCGCCCTGGGCCGGGCGCTGATGACCTATCTCCTGGATCGGGGGATCACTACTTTGGTCACCACCCACCACCCGGAGCTGAAAGCCTATGCCCACACCACTCCCGGCGTGGTCAACGCCGCGGTTGAGTTTGACCTGGAAACCTTGGAACCGACCTACCATCTCACGGTGGGCCTGCCCGGGCGCTCCAATGCCTTGGCCATCGCCAGCCGGTTGGGCCTCTCAAAGGAGATCATTTCCAAGGCGCGGAAGACATTAAACCCTGCAGATGTCAAGGCGGATGATTTGTTGGATGAAATCCACCGCCAGCGCAGGATGGCTGAGGAGGTCCGGAAAGCTGCTGAGAAAGCCCATCAAGAAGCGAAAGCGATGAGGGCGGAGCTCGCGGAGCGTTTGGAGGATATCGAGACGGAACGCCAGCGCGCCCTCGAGGAAGCTCGCCGGAGCGCGCGAGAAGAGGTGGAAGGACTCCGCAGGGAAGTGGGGGAAATCAAGGAAAAGCTGGATCAAGGTGAAAAACCTGCCCAGGAATTGGAGGAAATCGAAGACAAGATTCTGGAGGTGGATCAGGAACTATCCCAGCCTGCACCACGCCGCAGACCGGAGATTTCCCAACCCCAAAAGCAGGGACCGATTCTGGTGGGCAGCCGAGTTTACATTCGCACCTTGGACCAGAAAGGTATCGTAGAGTCCATCGATGGAGAAAACGCTGAAGTTCAGGTGGGAAATATGCGCGTCCGGGCGGATGTGGGGGATTTGGAACCCACTGGGGAGGGGATCCCGGAGGAGAAAGAGCCCCAATCCACGGTTAGGAAACCGAAGGATGTGGAATCCCCGGGAACGGAAATTGACCTCCGGGGTCAGCGTGTGGATGAAGCCTTGACGAACTTGGAATATTACCTGGATAGAGCTTATTTGTCTGGATTGCCTTATGTGCGGGTCATTCACGGGATCGGTACAGGACGGCTGCGGTCCGCGGTGCGTCAGGAGCTGCAGAGTCATCCCCATGTAGAAAGTTTCCAGGCAGGGGCTGCCAACGAAGGGGGCGATGGGGTGACGGTGATCCAATTTCGTCAGTAACTTTTTTTTAGGAGGGTTCTTCTCGAGCCGTTCCATGTCCTCAGGAGGCGTATTTGCTTCCCCCTCCGGGGAACAAATGGACCCTTTCTTTCGTCATTAAAGTGATGGAAAATAGAACATGAGAAGGAGAGACAACCCATGAAAGACCAACCTTATTTGCATTGGATCGGGAGGCTGCTGCTCATCTTCAGCATCCTCCTTCCTTTGGTAGGCTGCGGCATCAGCCCTCAGGCACCTACCGGACCCGGGGATGTGGAAGTGGTCAGTTCGGATCAAAAAAGGGCTTCAGCAGTTGAGGTGCCGGATGAGGATATCTCCGTGCTCACCGATGGGAATATGGCCTTCGCGCTGGATTTATATCATCAGGTGAGCTCAAAAGAGGAGAACCTCTTCTATTCGCCGTACAGCATTTCCGTAGCCTTGGCGATGACCTATGCCGGTGCGCGGGGGGAGACCGCGGATCAAATGGCAGAAACCCTCCATTACATTTGCCCCCCGATCAGCTGCATCCCGCCTTTAACACCTTAGACCAAATCCTTGCCAGCCGTGGAGAGGAAGAACTCCCTGAAGACAGCGGGGACCCTTTCCAGCTCAACATCGCCAATGCTCTTTGGGGTCAGAAGGATTACCATTTTGAGCAGGATTTCCTGGACACGGTGGCCAAGTACTATGGCGGGGGGATGCGCCTGGTGAACTTCTTGGAGAAAGCTGAGGAGGCGCGCCAGACGATCAACCAGTGGGTGTATGAAAAGACCGAAGGGAAGATTGAAGATTTGATTCCCAAAGGTGGGGTGGGGGCGGCCACACGTCTGGTGCTGACCAATGCCATTTACTTCAACGCGTCCTGGTCGGAGAAATTTCCCGAAGAACGCACCCAGGATGGGGAATTCCACACCCTCGATGGTGATACAGTCACCGTCCCCATGATGAGTTATGGTTCACCGCAGCGTTTCCGGTACCGGGATGGGAGTGATTATCAGGCGGTGGAGCTCCCCTATGTGGGGAACAAAGTGTCCATGCTGGTCCTGGTTCCCGATCAAGGCGCGTTTCAGAATTTTGAGGAAGAATTGAGCCTGGTAAAGATGAAAGAAATCTTGGGGAACCTGGAAAGCAAGGCGGTATCTTTTACCTTTCCAAAATATGAGTTCGAGTCTGAGCTGAGTTTGGCAGAAGACCTGGTGAAGATGGGCATGCCCGCTGCCATGACCGGTGAGGCTGATTTTTCCGGGATGACCGGATCCAAAGACCTGTATATCTCCGATGTCTTCCACAAAGCCTTCGTCAGCGTGGATGAAGAAGGCACGGAAGCCGCTGCCGCCACAGCGGTGGTGATGACGGAATCGGCCATACCCGGATCTCCCGTGGAGTTGACGGTGGATCGTCCCTTCTTCTTCCTCATCCGCGATCAGGAGACCGGTGCTGTGCTTTTCTTCGGTCGGGTGTTGAACCCTGCGGAATGACATAAAGAGTAAAACCTCCGGGGTCTTCAAGACCTCGGAGGTTTGTTTTTAACAGGGGGTACAGTCCGATTAACTTTCCAAACGACGGATTTCTTCCTCGGCAAGCTCTTCCTCGAGCTTGTCGAAAAGGGGTTCTGGCGTTTGCAGTTTCCTTCCCACCGGCAGTTGGCTTGGTTCCCAGCTTCCGCTGGCAGATTCCGGATGATAGAGAAGCACCTGATGCTCGCTTAACTCATCCTGGATCGTTTCCACTTCCTGGTCCCCAAAGAGGGGCTCTTCGTACCCCAGCAACCGGTGCAGCTTTTCGCTGCTGAAGGGTAGGACCGGCGCCAGCAGGATCTTCACGGAATCGATCGCCCTCAAAGCTGTGAAGATCGTCGTCCCCGCCGCTTTCTTGTCCTCCTTGATCTCAAACCAGGGCGCTTGGTCATCGAGGTATTTGTTGACCTCTGCTGCCAGGCTCATGGCTTCATTCAAAGCAGCGCGGAGTTTGACTTTGTCATATGCTTCGCCCACCGTTTCAAATCCATTTTTGATTGTCTGCATGATCTCTTTATCCGCGGGGCGAAGTTCGCCAGGACTGGGCACGATCCCCTCCCAATATTTGTGAGCGAAAGAGAGCACCCGGTTGGCAAGGTTGCCCCAGGTGGCAACCAGTTCGTTGTTGTTGCGGGCGATGAACTCGTGCCAATTCCAATCGCTGTCCCTGGTTTCGGGCATGATCGCAGTCAGGTAATAGCGCAGCGGATCAGGATCGTAGCGGAACAGGAAATCCAGAGCATCGATCACCCATCCCCGGCTGCCTGAGATCTTCTTGCCTTCCATATTCAGGAACTCATTGGCGGGGACATCGTAGGGCAGGGTTAGCGTTTTCCCTTGTGTGCCGTCGAAAAGTTCTCCGAACGTCTCACCCACACCGGCCAGTTCCGCTGGCCAGATCACAGCATGGAAGGGGATGTTGTCTTTGCCGATGAAATAATAGGTGCGGCTGTCACCCTCATACCACCAGGCATGCCAGGCGTCCGGATCGTCAGCGTAGAGCTTGGCCCATTCGATGGACGCGGAAAGGTAACCGATCACAGCTTCGAACCACACATAAAGGCGCTTATCTTCCCATCCCTCCACGGGAACGGGGATGCCCCATTTCAAATCCCGCGTGATCGGGCGCCCGCGCAAACCCTCGCTCTGGATTTGGCCCAGGGATTGGCGGATGACATTGGGCCGCCAATAATCCTCCCGCGCTTTCAAGAAGGCAACGATCTCGGGCTGCAGGGCGCCCAAATCAAGGTAAAAGTGTTCCGTTTCCCGGAGTTCGGGGGTAGAGCCGTCCATCTTGGAGCGCGGGTCGATCAAACGGTTGGCTTCCAGTAAGTTTCCGCATTGATCGCACTGGTCCCCTCGGGCGCTTTCGTATCCGCAGATATAGCAAATCCCTTCCACGTAACGGTCGGGCAAGAAGCGGTCTTGTTCCGGGGAATACCACTGCTTCTGGGTTTCCCGGTAGAGGTGACCGTTTTCCCGCAAGGCAGTGAATATGGTTTGCGACACATGGAAGTGATTCTGGGTGTGCGTGCTGGTGAAGAGATCATAGCTCAAACCCAACTGTTGAAAGAGATCTAAAAATTTTTCGTGATATTCTTTGTAAACTTTTTCGGGTGCTTTGCCTTGTTCGTCTGCGCGGACGGTGATGGGGGTTCCGTGGGAATCCGAGCCGGAGACCATCAGGACCCGGTTGCCCGCCAAACGGTGATAACGGGCATAGATGTCAGCGGGAAGATAGGAACCCGTGACATTCCCTACATGGATGTCCGCGCTGGCGTAAGGCCAAGCCACCGCAACGAGTATGTTTTTAGTCATCTTCTTCTCCTCTGCATGTTTCTCAAATAAGTCCCAAAATAAAAAAAGCTGTCCAAATGGACAGCCTGGTTCATCACCTTAGTGTGGAAGTCACATCCTCTTCCTGACCCTGGCGGCTGTCCGTTTGGCGGCAAGGCGCATCATGGCCATAGGCATCATGACCATAGCCATCATCACAGCCATCCACATCAAGGTGAGGGTAATGTTCATCTTCAGCCAACTTTCCCCTGGTCAAAGGATTTCCTTTAGTCTATATGGGGATGGGTGATTTGTCAAGTCCATCGTCTTTCCTGAGGGTGAGAAACCGACGAAACAGGGCGTTCCATCATGAGGTATTTCGCCTTCTGCCTTTCTCTAATGGGTGGATTCCAACTTTTGTCATTCCCATATCCATGTGCTATAGTGAAGGTGAGATCATTACGCTTGCAGGGGAGTAAATCTTAGAATTATGTAATAATCCGTATTCTCTCTTTCCATTCGCCCGCTCCGTGTTACAATAATTGAAATACAAGTAGAAATCCCCCAAAAATCATGACATTAAAACAAAACGACCCTTTTCGGCTGGATGTCAGCCACTTAGCGAAGCAGTCTCCAGGGACGTATCGCACATTTGATTTCCAATTTCGTTCCTTGCATTTTGATCCCCATTTTGACCTCCGGGATCTGGAAGGGACGATCACTGTCTCCGTCACCGATGATGGGGTGGCAGCGAAAGGGAAGCTCACTGCAGAGACGGAATTGGAGTGCACGCGCTGTTTGGAATCCTACCAACAGACCCTGGATATCCATTTCACGGAGATCTATTCCTTTTCCCCCTCGGAGGATGAGGAGGATGACTTCAAGGAACAGCTCTTGCCGCCCGATGGGTACATCAACCTGGAACCCCTCATTCGGGAGTATGCGCTGCTGGATATCCCCATCAGGCATGTCTGCTCAGAGGATTGCAAAGGCCTTTGCCCGGTCTGCGGCGCGAATCTCAACGAAGAGGACTGTGGACACCACCGGGAGGAAATCGATCCCCGGATGGCGAAATTGCAGCAGCTCCTGGATGAAGAGGAGATGGAGCAGCTGGGAAGGGAGTAGGTTGGATTCCGGATGAACTGGGAAGGAAAAGGCTGCCGTTCTTGGCAGCGTTTTTTTGTTCAGCTTGCCTTTTCCAGGGAGGGGATTTCAGGGTTGATCCCTTTCAAGCTCGATCACCTCTGGGTCCTGGTCGGTTGGGGTTACCTTCCATTCCAATTCCTGCGCTTCCGCTTCCGTGATTTGCTCGAAGGGCATCTTGAGATACTTCCCCTGCGCTTCCACTGCGACCTGCCCGCTTTCGAGAAGGATTTCCCCGCTGCCCTGGAAACCGCGGTGGGTGTCTTTATCGATCCGGCCCAGGACCCGGATCTTTTTATTCAAAGGGACGGGCCTTCGATAGCGGACGTTGATCTCCAATGTCACTCCCCATATCTGATTGTGTTCGATCATGATGGCCCGGCCGATGGTTTCATCCAGGATGGTGGAAGCGATGCCCCCGTGCAGGCGTCCGGGATATCCCTGGTGTTCCTCGCCGGGTTTGAAAATCCCCAAGAGCTCCCCGTTGTCAAGTTCATAAAAAGAAGCGTGCAGACCGAAGGGGTTATTGAATCCACACACGAAACACTTGCTGGAATTCTCTTGTTTGGCCGTCACCTGGTATTCCATATTTCCTCGCTGTAAATAGGTTCGTTAAACCACATGGATTTAAACTGTGTCTTGCAGTCATTTTTAGCACGGGATGGTCCCCTTTTCAAGAGTAGAAATTTTCGTATGGATGCCGCAGGGGATGATAAATTTATGGTGGAATGTATTTTGGATGATGGAGAGAGAACAGCGAGGGAAAGCCATCGGGGCGACCCCCCCTCATTGACGAACCCTGCCCTGCATGATAGAATAATCGCCGCTATGCCCCCATCGTCTAGCGGCCCAGGACATAGCCCTCTCAAGGCTAAGACCGGGGTTCGAGTCCCCGTGGGGGCACCACACATAGACATAAATTTTTTGTCTGAGCTCCTCTTCACGAGGAGCTTTTTTTTTATCGAGCAGGGATGTGGGCAGGTATAAAGTGATCGTTCCGGTGATTTTTTTGGCTTTTTTGTCCCGGAGCGCATCTAT